>JBILOX010000068.1:0-7624 GCA_044374225.1 Crocinitomicaceae bacterium
GTGCATACTGCTTAGGAATTGCGAACGGATTAATTGCAAATTGCAAACGGATTTACACACTGCTTAGGAATTGCGAACGGATTAATTGGGAATTGCGAACGGATGTGCATACTACTTAGGAATTGCAAACCTTAGTTCATCTATATTCGGTTTAAGATTAAAACAATTCACAAACTCTAAAATTAAGTAAACGCTAAGTTTAATATAGAAAAATGGTAAATTAACTTAGTGTTAAAAGTCCATCTCCCTACTTCAATTAAGCAAAATATTTAATTTCAGGTTTTTAGGTTTGAGTTTTTTTCTTAATTTAGCCCCTTAACCCTAAATTATTTATATTATGAAGTATGGCGTAAGACACCAAGAAACGTATTCTCGTGGAGAATTATTACTAAGAACCTTTTTCGGAGGTTTGTACATTGCATTGCCACATGGCTTAATTTTATTATTTCTTATGCTTTGGTCTAGCATTTTGAATTTAATTACTTTTTGGGCTGTTTTAATTACTGGAAAATTTCCTGAAAGCATGTTTAACTATCAATTAAATCTTCAACGTTGGGGATTAAGAGTTAGTGCAAGATTACAAAACTTAAGCGACGGTTATCCTGCATTTGGTTTATCTTCAACCGACTCAAACATTATAATTGAAATCGAAAGGCCAGAGAAATCAAACAGAGGAACGGTTCTTTTAAGAGCAATGTTCGGATTTTTATATGTTTTGATTCCTCATGCATTTTGTTTAATATTTTTACTAATTGGAGCTTCTTTTGTTCGTTTAATTGCTTTTTGGGCTGTTTTGATAACAGGAAAATATCCAAAAGGAATGCACGATTACATGGTTGGTATACTTCGTTGGCAGTATAGAATTTCAATCTATATGGGTTATATGACTGATGTTTACCCTCCATTCTCTTTGAAAGGAAATGAAGCAGACTTTAACGGCTCATCTTCAAGCGATTTATTGGATAATTAATATTCATCACTATGAATTGGTACCTACTCGCTTTTAAAAAATATGCAACATTTTCTGGACGATCTAGAAGACAAGAATATTGGATGTTCTTTCTTTTTAATATTATTATTAGTGTAGTTTTAGCACTATTAGATCAATTACTTGGGTTAAAGTTAACTTCTGAAGGAATTAACAACACAGGGGTTTTAGGTGTGATTTATTCATTAGCAACATTTGTTCCTGGATTATCAATTGCAGTAAGAAGATTACATGATACAAATAGAAGTGGTTGGTTCTTATTACTGCCGATAGCACCATATATTTTAGTCATTTTAGGGCTAATTCTTAGAGGTTTTGGAAGTATTCTAATCATAATTGGCGGTTTAGCCGTTTTAGGGTTAGCAATTCTTCTAATTGTTTGGCTTGCAACTGAAGGAACCTCAGGAGAAAATCAGTATGGTTCAGACCCCAAAGGTACGAATGGCTTTTCTAGTAATGATTTGTTAGATAATTAAGTAGGATCAGTTCATAAAAAAACCTCCTTTTGGGAGGTTTTTTTATGCTTTATACTTTCGTTTTCTTTCCTTCCAAACGGTAAGTGTATTGCACCATTACCGTTCTTGGTGCTTCAATTTTAAGTGGACGAAGCGAATAGGTTCGGTTTAAAATATTACTGCCAATCAAAGCTAATTTGTGGGTTTCATTGACATTGTATGAAACACGCATATCAAAAATCCAATTTCCAAAACGATGTGAATTAAAGAAATCCATATATCTCAAATCTTGAATAAGTTCATTGTTAATAGTTATTTCCTCAAAATCTTTGATGATGGCATCCATATTTATCATTTTTGAAAAATATTTAGCACTCATTCCAATCGACAGTTTTTTATCGTAAATATACTCAGCATCAAGTTTTACATTGTGTAAAAAGCGATACTTTAAAATTCCTTTGGATGGATCTAAAGAGGTAGAATTATAAGTAAACACACGATTTAAAGAATCTGTTGCATAAACAAAATCAGGAGAAAGTGTTTTTGGCACAATGTAATTATAACCTAACAAAAACGTCATTTCTGATTTCTTAGTCACTTTTGCACCACCTACAAAAGAAGCGTCAATTCCTGTTACACGAGATTCTCCCGTATTCAAAAACATAAAGCCAGCGCTTTTTCCTAAAGTTTGAATATCAGTAATTTCACGCCAAACACCAAACATGTATTCGATGGTATTTTGGTACTCTTGCCAGAAAACTGCAACATCCAAATACCCCATCAATCCACCCAATTTTAACCCTTGCTTAATTCCAACCTCTGCATTCCAGCTGCTTTCGGGTTTCAAATTTGGATTGGGAAAAACTCCAAAATTTCCAACTCCAGTTCTTATAAAGCGTTCGGTAATTGTAGGAAAACGATAACCTTGACCATAAGAAGCTCTCAAATAAGTTTCTTGGTATAATTTCAAACTTGCACCAGCACGAAAAATAGGTTTCATTGCTGTAATTGAATCGTTTAACCTGAAATATTCAAATCGCCCTCCAGCAGACAAATTCAATGATTTATTGTACTTACTTTCAACTTGAGTGTAAGCAGATATATTCAATAATTGATTATTTGGTGAACCTGAACCTGCATAAATATTCGCAAAAGAATTCGTGTAAGTACTGGTCACTCCACCAATAAAATCAAGGTTTTTTAAATCCGGGTAACTTTTTTGAAACATGTAATCACCATAATAAGTGGTAGCACGGGTAGATTGATTGGCACTCATTTCATTGTCAACGTATAAAATGCGCGTTCGTAAAGAGTGTTTTCCGTCTGTTTGTGTGAAGAAATTAAAATAAGGATCAACGTTAAAAATGAACTGATCTTGCATAAAGATGGCTCCTGGATAAGCTCTAAACAATCCTGAAGAATCGTTTAGCCAAGCAAGCGGCATAACGGTATGCATCAACATGAAATTTCCATTCATCCCATAATTGAGTCCTTTAATTTTCTTGGAACGGTAACGCAAATTAAAATTTAATCTACCGCGTTTTGAAATCATTTCACTCTCTGTGAAGTTGGTAATCGTATCGGGGAAAACGGTTGCAACAATTGAATCCGTAATGGGCGGGCCGATGTACCCATGATCAAAATTTACGTTTCCACCGACCACCACGTCTAAATTTCCAAACATTTGTGAATGCAAGAAATTCATTCCATGGATTCCTGGATATTGTGTCCACCATTTTGCATTTGGATGATCTGGCGCAGAATAGGCACCCGAGTAAACGTTGATTTTTGTCAGTGGTTTAGCTTTAGGATAAGCTGTCCGAATATGAATTGACCCTGATAAAGCGGAACTTCCCGATAACACAGAGGCGGCACCCTTAATTACTTCAATTTGACTAATGTTTTCAACAGGAATAAAACCCCATTCCGGTCTACCTGCATCGCCAGAAAGCATTGGCATATCATCAACAATTACAGAAACCTTTGAAC
This sequence comes from Crocinitomicaceae bacterium, assembly GCA_044374225.1. Classification (GTDB taxonomy): domain Bacteria; phylum Bacteroidota; class Bacteroidia; order Flavobacteriales_D; family Crocinitomicaceae; genus UBA952. The sequence goes on from JBILOX010000068.1 coordinate 3,433, forward strand.
CGACTCCAAAAGTAAAACCACTTCCACCACGAATTTGAGGTTCGCCGTCCAAAATGTTTAATCCTGGAGTTTGATCTAAAGCCGTTTCTATACTTCTCGTGTTTTTATTCTCAATTAATTCTGGTTTGAGCACAATCATTGTAACTGTTTGCTCTTCAATCGGCTTATCAAATTTACCGACTTTTACATCTACTTGTTGGAGTTCTTTAATAAATGAAGTTAGAACAATATCTAAATTTATCGTTTGATTTTCAAATACTTGTATGTTTAAAGTATCTGGATTCATGCTTGTAAAGCGACAAACCAAACGACAATTTCCAGCAGGTACTTCTAATAAATACTTGCCTTTGTCATCCGTTAAAGCACCAATTGTAACATCTTTTCGATAAATTACAGCAGCACCAGGTAACGCAAGACCGTTCTCATCGCGTACCACACCCATTATTTTTCCATTTTGAGCAAAAGAATTTAAGCTTAAAACAAGAAAAAGTAAACGAAAGAAATAATTGATTTTCAAATTATGGAACTAAAATTTTGACTACTGAATCACCTGATTTAAGAAAATAAATCCCTGTGTTCAGACTCATTCCATTTAGCGTGGTTAGGTTGCCAACTTTTTCGCTAGCACCAGCCAAATTGATTAATTCATAAGTTGCATCGGCACCTTTAATTATCAAACCATTCTCAACAGAATAATAAGCTTTAAAAGTTGTGTTTTGAATTTCATTGACACCAACTGAATTATAAATCAACTCAATATCATCTAGTAGAACCTCGTCATTTGCTGAACCACCACCCGGAGTTGAGCTTGTTGCAAACGTCACTAAAATATATTCAACACTAATAGCAGGTACTTGCGCTTCGTAAACAAATGGAACTGATTTTCGAACCCAATTTCCTCCAGTTGCGCCATAATTTAACTCTGCTCGAGCTGCTGTATGTGGTGCAGAATTTGCATCAATTGGATCTCTAAAATCATAGCTATCATGTAGAATCGCATGAACACGCGCATTGTTTGAATTATTTATTGGTGTATATTTCACCCAAAAAACAATAGAATCAGGTTGACCAATTAATGCTTCTGAAAAATTTGCATCTGAAGTTTTCGTGAAGTTATAATTTTCAGGACTGCTTGCTGTTGAACTTCCCATATTTACTTGACCTACAGTTAAAAGACCGTTTGCAACAACTCCTAGCGTACTCTTGGCATAAATTCGAGCACAGTATGAACCAGTTGCACCCGAACGAATTGAAGTTGATCTAGCAACTTGTTGTGAACCAAAAGAAGCCAAACCACCCGTTCCTGTTTTGAAAGAATTCCAGTTTGTTGGTTCTTCCGTTGATTGTCCAACATTATCCCAAGACTCCATATTTGAGTTACCAATTTGTTGCTGAGCAAAAGTTCCAAAGCTTGCAAATACAAGAATATTTAAAGTAAATTTTTTCATAATTTTGATTTTTATAAAACAAATGTAAAGAAAAACTTACGAAACCTTAATCTTAAATTATTAACATCGCAACGTTTGAAATGATTACTTTTGCTTATGCATTTCAATCAAATTGATACCTCTGTTGAGCTTCCTATCATGGAGCAATTCTATACCATTCAAGGCGAAGGACATCATTCTGGAAGAGCAGCTTACTTTATTCGAATTGCAGGATGCGACGTTGGCTGTGTTTGGTGTGACGTAAAAGAAAGTTGGGATTCGCAAGTTCATCCGTTGGTAAAAATCTCGGATTTAACTTCAGAAGTTAATAAGTTTCAAGCAAAATTCGTTGTAATAACTGGAGGTGAACCAGCAATGTATGATCTTACAACGTTAGTAAACGAATTAAAAAAACACGAAATTGAAGTTGCAATTGAAACATCAGGTTGCTATGAACTTGTTGGAAACGTTGATTGGTATTGCTTTTCTCCTAAGAAATTCAAAGCGCCGTGCGAAGAAGCTTATGCGAAAGCAAGTGAACTTAAAGTGGTGATTTTTCATCCTTCAGATTTTGCTTGGGCAGAAACGCATGCTGAAAAAGTAAACGCTGATTGTGTGCTTTTTTTACAGCCTGAGTGGAGCAAGCAAGATAAATTGTTGCCTTTTATAATAGACTATGTGAAAAGTAACCAAAAGTGGCGCATTTCGTTACAGACACATAAATTCATGCAAATACCTTAAATTCAATTCATGCTTAAAATTGTTTCGTTTTTATTTTTTAGCTTCCTTCTGATAGGGTGTTCTACAGCGCAATTCCCCTACTCTACTTCAAGCAAAAAAGCAATTAAACTATTTGAAGAAGCACAAAAAGCACCTGAAGTGTACTACGATCAACAAAAAGGTCCGAACTACCCAAAAGGAATTGAAATTGCCAATCAAGCACTAGAAAAAGACCCTGATTTTTGGGAAGCACATTTGTTAATTGCTGAATTATACGAACGTAGCAATGACTACAAAAATGCAATTGTACATTATAAACGCGCTTTAGAAATCGACCCAAACCACAGTATCAGTGGAGCAACTTTGTATTATTTATCAGCTGTTCAATTAGCTGTTGGTCAATACGATGATGCCAATGCAAACATAGAACGATTTTTACGCAATCCAAATGCGAGTGATCAATTAATTGGGTTAGCTCGACAAATTCAAGCGAATGCAAAATTTGCTAAAAATGCCATTCAAAATCCAAAGCCGTTTAATCCAATAAATGTAGGGCCAGGAATTAATACTAGATTTCCAGAATATTTCCCAACAATGACTGTGGATGGAAAAACGATTTTCTTTACGCGACAAATTAGTGACGCGCGTGTTGAACATTATTTTGCACAAGAAGATTTTTACATTTCCAACTTTGGTGATAATAAAACATGGGGAGCCTCTTTTGCAATGCCTCCAAACGTAAATACAATAAACAACGAAGGAGCACCAACAATTGCACCTGACGGGAAAAGCTTAATTTTCGTAGGCTGTTCAGATGAATCAGGAATTTATTACGGTGAAAATCGCGAAGGAAAAGGAAGTTGTGATTTGTTTTTCACTCAAAAAATTGGCAACAAATGGACTAATCCAATCAATCTTCCTGGAAATGCAAATACAATGCATTGGGAAACGCAACCTTCCCTTTCAGCTGATGGAAAAACCTTGTATTTCATTCGAGGCTTGAGAAATAGAGAAGGAAAAAGAGATGCTGATATTTATGTTTCTTACTTGCAACAAGATGGAACTTGGGGAACAGCTCAACGTTTACCTAATACCGTAAATACTCCTTATGCTGAAGAGTCTGTTCACATTCACCCAGATGGAAGAACACTTTATTTTGCCTCTCGTGGTCACGTTGGAATGGGCGGTTCTGATTTATTCGTAACTCGCTTAGATGATAACGGAAACTGGTCAAAACCAGAAAATTTAGGTTACCCTATTAATACAGTAAATGACGAGAACTCACTTATAGTTGCTCCAACTGGAGATATTGCTTTTTTCGCTTCCAATCGTGCGGGAGGTTATGGCGATTTAGATATCTATTATTTTGAACTTCCAGAGGAATTACGACCTGTGAAAACATTGTATTTTGATGGGCGTGTGTTTGATGCGGTTACTAAAAATTCAATTCCTGGACATTTCCAATTAACGGATTTAAAAACAGGAAAAGTGATGATTATTTCTGACGCTGATAAAACCGATGGAACATTTATGGTTGCGTTACCTATCAATCGCGAGTATGCTATTAGTGTGACTTACCCCGGTTATTGCCTTTATAGCTTGCATTTTAACTTGCTGATTCCAGATGGGAAAGACAGCTATCACCTTGATATTCCTTTAAATCCAGAAACAACTCCTTTGAATCAAGAAACAAGCCGGCTAGAAAATGTGTTGGCAAACGTATTCTTTGATTTGGGAAAATCAACACTTCGTCCAGAATCTAAAATTGAGTTGAATGATTTTGTCGCTTATTTGAAGAAAAATCCAAAAATCAGAATTGAATTAGGAGGTCATACCGATTCACGTGGTAATAAAGACGAAAACTTAAAACTTTCAACTGATCGTTCGAAAACTGTTTATGACTATTTAATTGCCAATGGTGTCTTAGCAAACCGACTTTCTTATAAAGGTTTTGGTTCAACTCAGCCAATTTACACCGATGAATCAATTTCGAAATTAAGTTCTGATAGTGAAAAAGAACAAGCGCATCAAAAAAATCGACGTAC
>JBILOX010000007.1:0-82992 GCA_044374225.1 Crocinitomicaceae bacterium
TTTCTGTAGTTGACCACAGATAGGTGCCTCCTGTTTGTGTTGGAACAGCAGTTAGAGTGGCTGATCCTCCTGAACAAATGGTAACTGGGGCGATGCTAACTGTTGGTGCGGGGGTAACTGTAACTGTGCCTGTTTGAGTAGCATTTGAACATCCAGCTAACGTATAAGTAACGGTGTAGGAGGTCGTTGTAGTTGGATTGATTGTAATAGAGGCAGTAGTTTCTGTAGTTGACCACAGATAGGTGCCTCCTGTTTGTGTTGGAACAGCAGTTAGAGTGGCTGATCCTCCTGAACAAATGGTAACTGGGGCGATGCTAACTGTTGGTGCAGGGGTAACTGTTAACTGCCCACTAATATAAGAAGTTCCATTCCAAATTCCTCCTCCAGGAGGTGGACTGTAACCACCGTATTGCCAGCCACAGCCATTAATTTGATATCGAAAAACGTAATAATAAGTCCCTGGAGCAAGTCCAGTCAAGGTTCCCATATACTCATCGTTCTGTGTTCCACCACCTGAAGGATTAAATGTTGCTGTTGACCAATTATTCCAAGTTGATGGATTAGAGTTAGATGTACTATATCCAAATTCAGCTGTAACGCCTGTCGCTGCAACACCTGCACCTATAGTATTTACAGCTCCTGTATTGTTGTAAAGTTGACCATATATCGTATACGATCCACCTTGACAAATATTTCCACTACCTGGAAACTGAAGGTTAGCCCAATCGATTATATCACTAACTGTAATAGTTGCAGTGACAGAACATCCCGCTGAATTTGTATAGGTAATTGTGGCAGTCCCTGAAGCAATTCCAGTTACTAATCCAGTTGAAGAAACCGTGGCTACACCCGTATTACTAGAAGTCCAAGGATTTGACGCTGCAGGAGTACCAGAACCTGTTAATTGAGTTGATTCATTGATACATGTCGTAAGTGTTCCACCAATGGTGGGAGCGGATAAAGGTCCAGATATACTAAATGAGGCACTTGCATTAGATGTACAAGTACCATTATTAACAGTTACGGTGTAATTTGTCCCAATTATCATATTAGAAATCACACCTGTACCAGAAATAGTTGGACCAATAGGATTAAAAGTATAAGTTTGACCCGCAGTAAAATTTGAAATTGAAGCAGAAGAGGGATTTGTACAAGTTGCAGGATCAATTGAAATTGTTGGAGCAGAAGGAAGTGCGGTTACTGTTACTGTCGTTGTTGTAGGGCAACCACTCGAATTATTGTACGTTATTGTAGTCGTTCCTGCAGAAACAGCCGTTACTAAGCCCGTATTTGAAATAGTAGCCACAGCTGTATTTGAACTTACCCATGGATTAACAGCAGCAGGAGCTCCCGGTCCTGCCAATTGCGAAGTAGCACCCACACAAAGTGTTGTGGTTCCTGTAATTACGCCACCTGATGCTAAACTAGCCGAGCCTGTAAAATCTAACGTAAATGGACTCGTGGTTGCAGAAAAGTTATCAATTAGAATTAATAACTGTTGACCGGCAGTCACGTTTAATGGCGAAACCCATGAATCACCTGTAGCACCTTCTGAAACATCAGCAGCACCATTTCCCAACCCAGTTGTACCAGTACCTGCTGCCCATGAACATCTAATTGGCGGAACATTTGGTGGACAAGGAATAACAGAACCTGCTGGAAATACCCATACAGCAAAGTCGTAATCATCCGCCGCTGTTGGAACAATATTAAATGAAAAAACACCTGAATTTGCTACTGTAGCGTTTAACCAAATACTTTGATGTTCAACAGTCATACAACCTTGATTTGTAGCATTCAAATCGCTTGTATTTCCTAGGCCAGAACTCACACCATTAACGGCTTGATCAGCACAAACCAACTGTGAACCTGAACAATCTTGAGGAGTTGGAGGTGGCGGAGGGCATGCAATATTGATGGGCACTTGACTGCTTCCAGTAGGAGCACCACCACTTGCGACAACGTTTCCATTGTAATTAAAACTCCATGATACTTCAACTGGAAATGTCCCTGCCGATACGTTCATATTGTAACATCCATTTGGTAAACACAAGGTAACATTTCCAGAAGATCCTGCAGCCAAAGTACCTGTTGATACAACTGCACCAACTGAATTTGTCAAAGTATAAGTTGCACCATTCCACCCATCACCATAGGTATCATTCATGTTTAGAATAACCGTATTTGAGGCACATGGTGTAGCGCAAGTTAATGCTAAATTAAATGCCGATGTTGTACTAAAACCGTGAACCAAAATGTAATAATTTACCCCAACCGTAGAATTCCATGAGTAAGATGCTGAGGTACCACCACAAGTAGGACCATTATCGTCATTTCCTCCAACACACGTTAAGGTGCTACAATTTGGTCCAGAAAAAACGGATATTTTACTATCCCAGACTGTACCACATAGAGATGCAGTCATTGGTGCACCGGTTCCAGCTACTACATACCAAACGCCTCCTGTTGCTTGAATTGTTCCACAGGTTTGATTTTCGCCAGTTCCTGAATTTGTAGCATTAACCGTGGTTCCTGTAATAGTTTGATTACACGAAATAGATGTAGCACCACAAACTAAATTATTCACAGGAGGTGGTACAGCAGCCCCACACAATACTCTTTTGGTCCTACAACTCATGCCAGTAGAGCAATTCGGGCCATGGGTGTAAAACCTAATAACACCGGTATAGGTGGCCAGCCAAGTTACAGTACCTGTTCCAAAAGTTAAAGCTGGGGCTGCTCCATTATCATCTATTGTTATTATGTCTGTTGCAACCGAACTTTGAAACGTGTAAGATGTACCGGCAATAACGTTAACGTTGGAGTATTCACCTCGATAACCACAAGTCGTAATATCTTGATAAGCCCCTGTGCAGGCTGGAGTAAAGGTCGCAGTAGGCCACAAACCATTAGGCGAAGTAAAACATTGACCCAATCCAAATTGACTAATCAGAATTATATTACAAAGAAAAATTAACTTAATTAGCCGCTTCATTCTTCTAATTTTACATCAATAATCAAATTGGTTAAAACAAGTCCTATTTTTTCTAATTGTAATTGTAAAGATACTCGATCAAAATCAAAAGTGGACTCGACTTTGAATGCTGATTCATTGGAGTCAAATAATAACAAATGGTTTACTGATTTAGACTCACTAAATATTAACCGAATTTGATCATAGTAGGGTTTTGCCTGCGAATAGGATGTAATTGACTGAATGCTAAATTTATAGACATGACTAATTCTCTCTTGAGAATTACCAAAAGTGCAAATCAAAACAAGTGAGACAATTAATATAAATTTCATGGTTTTTATTTGGTAATACCGCACTAATTTACGTGTTTTTATTTAAATAGTTGCCTAATAAAGTTGAAATTACCCAACAAAATTCAATAATTGAATTAAATATCCAAACAAACAAAAAAGAGGCTGTCTCAAAAAGGTAGTATCTTTTTTTTATAAAAATTGCCATTTCTTCCTTAAATTTATTGCTTATTTACCTGATAATTAAAATATTAACATTGTAATTTTTATTGATTTTCAATGTGTAATCCAACTTTTAAATCTTACCATCAAGACCAATTAATTGCATTTTCCCCAAGCTTGGTGGAATTGGTACCAAAAAATCACACGGTCCGAGTTGTGAACGATATTATCAATCAGGTTAATTTAGATGTTCTCATCAATGAGTATGAATGTAAAGGACGTGCAAATTATAACTATAAGGAGCAACTCCAAATTGTCCAAGAGCACTTGCCGTTATTGCCCCTTCTGCACAAACACTTGCACTTGAAACCGTTATAGGAGATACTGCATTTGAGTATTCTATTGTATTTCCAATTGTTGTAACAATCCATGTATTGTTATTAATACCTTGGCAACTATTACCACAATTTTAACAAAAAAATATTAACCTATTATGTCTTAATCAGTGAAGAATCAAAGATTAAAAAATCTTCTAACATTTTATTCATCGTTTCAAACTGGAAATCTGCCAATGCAAGTTTTGGGTTTGAAAAATGTGTTTTTTCAGGAATACAAACGACTTTCATTTTTGCAGCAAGCCCAGCAATCACACCGTTGAATGAATCTTCAATTACCAGACATTTTGTTGGATGAACAGCTAATTTTTGAGCGACGGTTAAATACACTGCTGGATGAGGTTTTCCATAGTCTTCTGTTTCAGCTGAATGGGTAAAACCAAAGAAATCTATAATTGCTAATTCCCTAAGAACAATCCTAATCAAACGTGAAGAAGAAGAAGTGGCCAAACCAATTTTCAGACCTTTAGATTTTAAAAAAGTTAAAGTTTCAATAACGCCAGGAAGAGGTTGTGCGTTTGAGGCAATTAATTCTTCCATTTTTGAAATTATTTTTTCCTGTACAACTTCTTCATCTTCAATCCCCCAAGATTCATGCAGGTTCCAAAAATGGATAACCTCATCTATTCTAAGACCAACCGTCTTTTGAAAATCTGATTTTTGTAGCGTTGAACCTAGTTCAGAAAAAACAGCATCCATTGCAATTTTCCACAAGGGTTCAGAATCAATTAAGACACCATCCATGTCAAAAATTACTGCTTCAAAATCACTTATTTTTAAACTCATTTTTTAAGAGAAATTCGATGCAATTTTTGTTTACCAAGTATTTTTTGAAATTCATTAGCGACAAAAATTTGATCGTCTTTTATTACAGTTATCGCCTCTTTTTGATTGTACTCGTTATACTTATATTGCTTAATTAAAGTGAATTTCCCTTCACTAAAAAGGTATTTCAAAACACGGTTATAAGTTGTTAAATAAAAATATCCGAAAGCAAAATCTCCACCTGTGACGCTGTCAAACATCCAACCTTTTGAGCCAATTTTTATGGAATACTCTTTTTTAAGAATAGTGTGTGTATTCTCCTGAAATTTTATACGATACACATTAGAAATACCATCGAACGGTTCTGTTCTATTCTTCGTAAAAAGCCATAAGTAACCATCTGCAAAAGCTAGACATTCTGCATCAAAATTCAACGCTTTATTTTCTGGTGGAAATGCTTTTTGTTCGCTGTATTCAAAAGTCATTGATTCTGAATTTATACTATCATTTATAAGTGCCTCTTTCCATAAAACACGAATTATTGAAAGGTTTTTTCGCTTATTTGCATTGTTCCCGAAATCACCAATGTATAGATATTCACTATCTAAAGCGATGTCTTCCCAATCAATATTCTTAACTCCTTTCACCACCACTCGCTTTAGAATTTTTCCAGAATTAGGATTTAAAAAATAAAGCATTGGTCCATTACCTCCATCGTTATGTGCAACAAGTAAAGAATCATTAATAAATTGAATACCGGAAATTTCTTTTAGCTCATCTGAAAGAAGAATTGATTTTTGGGAATAAACAAAGAAAGTGAAGAAACTAAACAAGAAAACGAATCCATTTTTCATACGTCAGTTAAGTTAATCAATTAGTAAACGGACTTTTTCTATTTTTCGATCACTCACTTCTTCAATAATAAATTTATAATTTCCTAATCGGAGCATTGTGTTTTGCTCTGGTATTTTTTCTAAGTGAAAAATAATTAAACCTGCTAAAGTTTCATAATCATTTGATTCTTGGATATTTAAGTTGTATGTTTCAATTAAGTAATCAATATCTACACGGGCTGAAAAAAGAAACTCTTTATCATTGATGCGCTCTTCCATCCAATCTTCGCTATCGTGCTCGTCTTCAATTTCTCCAAAAATTTCTTCGATTACGTCCTCCAGTGTAATAATTCCAGCTGTTCCACCATATTCATCAGTAACAACAGCTAAACTTCCTGCTTGTTTGGTGAATTTTTCCAACAATTCTTTGCCAGATATCACGCTTGGAACAAAACTTATCGGTTTCAAAACTTGCTTGATTGATTGTGGACGCGTGAATAAATCGTACGAATGCACGTAACCGATTATGTTATCTATTGAATCGCGGTAGACGATAACCTTAGAAAGTCCTTTAGTAATAAAGTGTTTTTGAACCACTTCTAATTCTTCATCTACTTGAACTGCAATTATTTCGGTTCTTGGAACCATACAGTCGCGTGCTTTAACATTAGAAAAATCGAGTGCATTTCTCAAAATTAGCATTTCATTACTGAATTCTTGTTCTGCCCTGATACGTGAAGATAAATCATCCACATAATGTTCCAAATCAACTTTTGAAAAAACCTTATCTGAATTTTGGTTTTGAATTCCGAACAATTTTAAAATCAAGTTACTTAATAATAAAATCACTTGAGTTGGAAGGAACAAAATCCAAAAAATAATTAAGAGCATTAAACTCCCGATATTTAAAAAATTATTGGGGTTGATTTGAACAATTGCTTTTGGTAGAAATTCCGCTGTCACAAGTACCAACAATGTTGAAAGGAATGTTTGAAGAATTAGAATAGAAGCATTACTAGTAATTCCCCATTCAGAAATCACAGGATTAAGAATGTTTGCAGCAGATATTCCATAAACAACCAAGGCGATATTATTCCCAAGTAATAACATGGCAATCATCGTCGAATCCTTTTTATAAAGAAAAGAAAGGATTTTACCTTGAAAGGATTTTTGTTTAATCTGAACTTCAATTTTCAAGCGATTGGAAGCTAAATAAGCTAATTCCATTCCTGAAAAAAATGCAGATAAAAGCAGTGCAATAAAAACTAATAGATAATCAATACTCATACTTTCGTCGGCTTAAACTTATATAACGTCATGACCAATGTCCTTTCTATAAAAAGCATTCTCAAACTGAATTTTTGAAATGGACTCATAACTTTTTTCAATCGCAATTTCGATGTTTTTTCCGTAAGAACTTACCGCTAAAACACGTCCCCCGGCGGTAAGTACAGAAGGCCCATCAGATACAGTTCCAGCATGAAAGACAAGACTATCCACAATTCCATTCAATCCATAAATTTGTTTTCCTTTCTCGTAAGCCTCAGGATAACCTCCTGAAACCATCATTACAGTTGCAACACTTTTATCTATAAATTGAATATCTCTTTCGGATAAGGTATTTGTTGCAACGCCTTCAAATAAGTCAATAATATCTGATTTCAAACGCGGAATAACAACCTCTGTTTCGGGGTCGCCCATTCGGCAATTATATTCAATTACATACGGATCGCCTTTAACACTTATTAATCCGAAGAAAATAAATCCTTTGTAGTCGATACCTTCTGATTTTAATCCTTTAACAGTTGGAACGATAATGCGATTATGAACTTTATCCATAAAAGCCGCATCAGCAAATTTTACAGGAGAAACAGCACCCATACCTCCTGTATTCAAACCTGTGTCGCCTTCCCCTATTCTTTTGTAATCTTTTGCTTCTGGTAATAATTTGAAAGAATCGCCATCCGTAATTACAAAAACCGAAAGTTCAATTCCTGCCAAAAATTGTTCGATAACTACTTTTGAACTTGCTTTCCCAAATTTTTGGTGCTCCAACATACTTCTTAGTTCAATTTCAGCGTCGTCTAAGTTTTTCAAAATCAAAACACCTTTTCCTGCTGCCAAACCATCTGCCTTTAAAACGTAAGGAGCTTTCATATTGCGCAAAAACTTAATTCCGTCCTCAATCGTTTCAGCGGTAAAAGTTCCATATTTCGCAGTTGGAATACTGTGGCGATTCATAAATGCTTTTGCAAAATCTTTACTTCCCTCTAGTTGAGCTCCTTGTTTACTTGGACCAATTAAAGCAACTTTTCGCAATTTTTCATCTGCTTTAAAAAAGTCGTAGATTCCATTAACAAGTGGTTCTTCTGGCCCTACCACAACCATTTCAATAGCATTTGCAAGTACAAATTCTTTAATTGATTGAAAATCTATTGGCGAAAGCGCTACATTTTTTCCATACTGACGTGTACCTGCATTTCCAGGAGCAATAAACAATTCGTCTAAAATAGAACTTTGTGCAATTTTCCAAGCTAGTGCATGTTCTCTCCCACCCGAACCTAACAATAATATTTTCATGAACAGTGACTTAAAATAGAATTAAAAATTGCCAAACCATCCGTATTTGCTAAAACTGGATCTGCTGCTCTTTCCGGATGTGGCATCATTCCGAATACGTTTTTAGTTTTGTTGGTGATACCTGCGATATTCAAAAGTGAACCATTTGGATTACTTGTTTCGTTTACATTTCCTGCAACATCGCAATAGCTGAACAAAATTTGATCATTATCTCTTAAGGACTTTAATGTAGCTTCAGAAGCATGAAATCTTCCTTCGCCGTGCGCAATTGGAATTTTAAATACGGTATTTGAATCTAAATCTTTAGTGATTGGTGCGCTCGAAGAAACGGCTTTAAGATGAATGTTTTTACAAATAAAACGTTGATTGTTATTGTGTAAAAGTGCACCTTCTAAAAGTCCAGATTCTGTTAAAATCTGAAAACCATTACAAATCCCCATAACATAACCGCCTTTATTAGCGTGATTAATAACTTCTGTCATTATAGGTGAGAATTTTGCAATTGCACCCGATCTTAAATAGTCTCCGAAAGAAAAACCACCAGGTAAAACGACCATATCCACACCTTGTAAATCAGTGTCTTTATGCCATAGACTAACTACTTCTTTACCTAATAAATCTTGTAGTACATAAATCATGTCTTGGTCACAATTAGAGCCAGGAAAAGTAACAATTCCAAATTTCATCTTCGTTTTTTAAATATTGTTCAAAATTAATCAAATTACAAGCTGTAGTGGGGGGAGAAAATAAAAAATTTCAACACTGAGTAAAGCATAGTAAGGTAGAATACTATTGTAGAAACAATTCCGTAATTTTTATGGTAAAATGAATAACTCAACAACATTGAAAGTGGAATCATCAATAGGCTAAAACGTTCTATTTGCTTGTAGAATATAAAATCAACAACTCCTAAAAAGACAGAAAAAATAATCAAAACCCAAATAATTTGTATTTGTTTTTTGAGGCGAATAGATGATTTTTGTAAACGAGCGCTTAAACTAAAAATACTTAATGTTAATAAGATTGCAAAAACAACCATCGATACTATAAAATCAGTTTGCAATTGGAAATTTGTTTTGTCGTCTAAAATCATCCAATCAATAAACGTGTTACCACTCCACATGTAAACTAATGCAAAAATTATTGGCGTTGCAAATCCAAAAATACTCAGAAGTATTTCACGAAGGATAAATGGACGAATAATCAAAATCATTACTAATATGAAAGGTAATGATATTAAAAGAGGTGGGAAAAAAGTTGCTGCAATTCCAACAAATAAAGAGCCGTTAAAAACTTGAGCACGTCCATCCGTGTTTTGTTTTAGCTTAAAAAATTGATGAAGCATGAGAATAAGAAAACTGTGCGCAATCAATGAACCGTTTAAACTATAAAACGAATGATAAAAACTCATTGTTACAACATACAGCAAGGAAACGATGTAAGCATTTTTCTCAAAAAATTCATTGATATTAAATAAGATGTTTAACCCAACTGCATTTAATAAAATTAAAAACGCACTTATTAAACTAAAAATTAATGCGTCAAACGTTTTGTTGTTCCAAAGACCTAAATTCGCTTCCACAGATGATAAATAATACCCCGTTTGATAATTTAGAAAAAAGTAAAATGTAATAATTAATGGTAGAAGAAGTAGAACTCCAATTCTATTCTCTAAAAATAGGCGAATCATGTTGCGAAATTATTCATTATTCGGTAGCTGAAGTGGAAATTGTGAATAACTCCAATGAATTGTTTAAACTTGAAGTTATTTTTCCTTAAAATTATCAATTCAGTTTTGGCTATTTCACTAAAAAATTTAACTTTGCTCTCCTAATTTTTAGGAAAAGTAAAATAAAAATTCGACTATGTCAAAGGAAAAAAATAGATATTCTGATACAGATCTTGAGGAATTCAAAACATTAATTAATAATAAATTGAAAGAAGCTCACGAAGATTACACCTTATTAATTGGTTCACTTTCTCACAACGACGACCATGGAACGGATGACACTGGTAGAACTTTCAACATGATGGAAGACGGTTCAGAAACATTATCTAGAGAAGAAGTAGCTCAATTAGCTGCTCGTCAAGAGAAATTTATCCAAAGTTTACAGGCAGCCTTAGTACGTATTGAAAACAAAACTTACGGTATTTGTCGAGTAAATGGCCTATTGATACCAAAAGAAAGATTGCGTTTAGTTCCACATGCAACCATGAGTATCGCTGCCAAAAATGCTCAAAAATAATTAGTGAAAAAAAAGCTAACTACCGTTGGGCTTATTATTTTAACTCTTTTGATTTTAGATCAATTGGTTAAAATTTATATTAAAACATCTTTTAACTCCGACGAAGTAAAATATGTTTTTGGCAATTGGTTTGCCCTACATTATATCGAAAATCAAGGAATGGCTTTTGGAACCACTTTTGGATCCGAAATGTGGCATAAACTCGCACTTAGTTTATTTCGAGTGGTTGCCATATTCGCTCTGGCTTATTATATTTTTACGGAAGCAAAAAAAGGTGCTAAGATGGAGTTTTTAGTGGCTGTTAGTTTTGTTTTCGCAGGAGCAACAGGCAACCTGCTAGACTCGATGTTTTACGATTACTTTTTTCCCTTCAATCCATGCGAAGGATTTAACCAACTTCAGGGCTCCGGTGTTAAAATGAATTGCACGGACTATGGCTTCTCATACCCCGTTGAAGTTCGGCACCAAGGCTTTCTTTTCGGTAATGTTGTGGACATGTTTCAATTCGATGTCAATTGGCCAAAATGGGTTCCTTATGTGGGTGGCAGTCAAATTTTTCCAGCAATTTGGAATGTTGCAGATGCTTGTATTACTCTTGGCATTTTTACTATTATTCTTCGTCAGAAAGTTTATTTCCCAAAGAAAAAAGAAGGAGAAGCATAATTTATTTTCTAGGTAAAATAGAAAAAAATCTTTTTAAAAATCATCCTGTAAAATGTATTTATCAAAACACTAACCGAAAATTTCAACTTAAATTTTCGGTTATATACGAGTAATTTAACTTAAATTTTCGGTTATATACGAGTATTTTAACTTAAATTTTCGGTTATGTTAAAAAAAGAACTAACTTTGATTAAAATTCAAGATGATAAATAGAGCAAATAACTTTCAATTTAAACAATGGATGTTTCGAGGAAAAGTCCTAATTTTAATTGGTTCTCGTCAAGTTGGAAAAACAACTTTAATCTCGGAAATCAGCAAAAATTTTGCTCAGGAAGATGTATTGTTTGTCAACTGTGATGAATCTGACGTTAGAGCTGTTCTAGAGAATAGTTCTTCCACAGCACTTAAAGCTTTTATTGGCTCTAAAAAATTGTTTATTATTGATGAAGCTCAGCGTATTAAGGGTATTGGTTTGACCTTAAAGCTAATTGCTGACACTTTAAAAGAGGTACAAGTAATTGCTACTGGATCCTCCGCTTTTGATCTTCGAAACGAATTGGAAGAACCGCTAACTGGTCGAAAAATTGTTATTGAATTATTCCCGATTTCAACGCAAGAAATGGTGAAGCACACCTCTTATTTAGAAGAAAAAAGAATGCTTGAACAGCGCATGATTTACGGCATGTATCCCGAAATCATCAACAATCCAACCGACGCAAAAAAACTTCTAAAAGAATTGAGCGACAGCTATTTGTTTAAAGATATTTTATCATACAAAGATATCCGTCAACCTGATGCCTTGCGAAAACTTTTAACTGCTTTGTCGCTTCAAGTAGGAAGTGAAGTTTCATACAACGAAATCGGCAACTTAATTGGTTTGGATAAAGAAACAGTTGAACGCTATATCGATCTATTAGAAAAATCATTTGTTGTTTTCCGACTAACATCTTTAAGTAGAAACGGGAGAAATGAGCTTAAAAAAAGTCGTAAAATATACTTTTATGATAATGGTGTAAGAAATGCCGTCATCAATAATTTCAATCCCTTAAGTCTGCGTGCAGATGTGGGCGATTTGTGGGAAAATTTTATGATTTCAGAACGACGAAAAACCTTACACTACAACCAGATTTTCGCCAATACTTATTTCTGGAGGACACATACGCAACAAGAAATTGACTACATCGAAGAACGTGAAGGAAAACTTTTTGCTTATGAATTTAAATGGAGTGAAAAGAAGAAAGCTAAACTCCCCAAATTATTCGCTGAATTGTATCCAGAAAATGAATTTGAGTTGATCAATTCTAAAAATTACATGGAAAACTTTGTACTTGTTTAAGAAAACTCAACGCCCACCAAAAATAGAACTACCTACTCGCACCATCGTACTCCCCTGCTCTATCGCAAGTTGATAATCGCCACTCATTCCCATTGAAATCTCTTTGAATGAATCATCGTGTTGAAAAAATGTACTTTTCAATTTAGAAAAAAGTTCTTTCAACTGAGAAAACTCTTCTTTAACAATTAATTCGTCATCAGTAAAGGAAGCCATTCCCATTACGCCAACAACTTGAATATTCTTAAAGGATTTATACTCTTCCGAATTTAAAAGTTGACTTGTGTCTTCGAAATCTAACCCAAATTTTGTTTCTTCCTTTGCGATATAAAATTGAAGTAAAACCGAAATAACACGTTGACATTTTGCACCTTGCTTATTGATTTCTGCTAGTAATTTTAAACTATCAACAGAATGAATCAAATGAACGTAAGGAGCGATGTATTTAACTTTATTCGTTTGCAAATGTCCAATTAAATGCCATTGAATATCTTTAGGAAGTGCTTCCCATTTATCGGTCATTTCTTGGACTTTATTCTCTCCAAAATGGCGCTGCCCAGCTTGATAAGCTTCTAATAAATCAGCAACAGGTTTTGTTTTTGAAACAGCAACTAAACATACATTTGCAGGAATCGATTTTTGAATTTCAGCTAATTTTTCAGAGATCATTCGTTTATGGAATAGATTGTTAAACCACTTCTTAATTTCGGTTCAACCCAAGTTGATTTTGGTGGCATGTTCATTCCTTGGTCAGCAACACGTTTAATTTGTTCAATCGTAGCTGGAAATAAAACGAAACCAACTTGAAATTTTCCAGAATTAATTTTCTGTTCCATGGTTTCCAGCGTCTCATTTCCGGGTACAAATTCTATTTGATCACTCGCTTTCAAATCTTCAATTCCTAAAATTGGGGTAAGAATCAATTCTGTCAACAAATCAGAGTCTAATGATTTCACTGGATGTTCATTTTCGATTAAGTAGTCAAAAGGAATAAACTGAAACCATCTATTTTTTAAATAAATATGTATCTGATGATTTTCAGCTGGATGGCATGCTCCGTCTATTTGAGTCAATGTTCCAAGTGCTTTCAATGCATGCAAAAAACTTGCTTCTTCGAAACCATTTAATGTTTTTACTAAGCGATTGAATTCAAGGATTTTTAATTTATTCTCTTCTACGAAAAAAGAAAGAAAGTACTTAGCGCTTTCATTTACCTTACCATTTCTCTTCTCGAGCTCATTATATAAGCGAACTGACGAAGCCGACCGGTGATGACCGTCTGCAATATAGGATGCTTCAATTGAATCGAAAGCATTTTTAATAAGTATTGTGTCATTTTCTGTCAATACCCATAATTCATGTTTGACACAGTCAGTTGTTGTGAACTCATATTCAGGACGAACTTCTGTGAATTGAAACAGTAATTGCTCTAGCTGTTCATTTCCTTTATAGGAAAGTAAAACTGGTTCAGCATTAAATCCAACAACCTCCAAATAATTTGTGAACATAGTTTCCCTCGAGGTTATAGTTGCCTCGTGTTTCTTAATTTTATCGCTTTTGTATTCATCAATACTTGCACCAGCAATTATTCCAGTGAAAGGATGTCCATTTTTTGTTTGACGATAAATATAAATTCGTGGAGTTTCATCTTGAATAAGTATACCATTTTCTACAAATTCGTCAAAGCGTTTTCTAACTTGTTGGAAGCGTTCCGTTGAATTTGGTTTTGTTTTTACGTCGGCACCAAATTCAGGATTGATGATGTGCAAAAATGTAAATGGGTTATCCTCCAATTTTGCTTTCAGAACGTTTTTTTTGTAGGAATAATAAGGTCTTGTTGCAACCAAATGCACTTTATCTCTAACTGGACGTAACGCTTTAAATGGAGCTATTTCAGCCATAGACTAGAATTTATAACTCAAACCAAAACTTGGAAGGATTGGGAATTGATAGATTTCCTCACCAGTTACACGATTCACATAGAAAATATTATTTCTACCATACACATTCGTTACACTTGCAATTAATTCCATTGACGTTTTGTTTTTGAACTTCACTTGTTTTTTAAACGTAACATCTAAACGGTGATATGCAGGTAAACGTTGGCTATTAAACGAACCGAGTAACGTTGACGTACTTGTAGGATTGTTTGTTACATAGTCAGTTGTAACTCCTCCTTGGAATGATTCACCTTGATAGAAACCTGCATTTGGAGTAAATGGTAAACCAGAACCAAGATTCCATCTAACATTCACTTCGTAATCTTTTTTCTTTCCAAATAAATATGAACCAACTAAGTTAATGTTATGCCTTCTGTCAAAAACAGGAAAATACTCAATAAATCCATCCCAACGAGTATTTTTCCCTAACGAGTAAACTCCCCACAAAAACCAACGATCTTTATTGTATTTAACTAAAAAGTCAACACCGTAAGATTGTCCTGACTCAAGTATAAAGTCCTTTTTGAAAACAGCATCAATCTGCTCAAATTGAGCAACATCTTCGTATAATTTATTTTGATTGATATTACTCAATTGTGAGAAGTATTTGTAGTAACCTTCAACGTTAACAGAAATGTTTTTTCCTAAATCATATTCAAAACCAAGGATTGCATGCCAAGCATATTGCAAACCATTTTTAGTGTCTTTCATTTGTTGAAATTCATTGATAAACTGTTCTTGAACGTTTGTTGGTGCTGATAATAAACCATTGAATAAATTCACAACATCTTTATCTGAAGAAGCGGAAGTAAAGTTTTGAGAGAAACGTCCACCTGAGAATTTGAATCTTAAGTTTTCATTTGCATTGTATTTCAATCCAAGACGTGGTTCAGGAGAAATTGTATTTAAAGACGCATAAAGTTGTACACGCATTCCTGCTTGAATCACCCAACGGTTGGTTACTTTCCGATAATTAAAATAAGTTCCAATTTCTGTTGTAAAGTTATTCGCTTCAATTTTTCGTTTCGCTTCATTATAAGTAACAAATTGGGTGTTGAATCCGCTCAAATTGAAACCATAATTCATTTCACTTTCGTTTTTCAAAAACACACTAAAATCAAAACCTAGGTCAAATCCACCAATTTTAGAATAACGAGGTTCTAAAGCCGTTTCGGCGAATGTTGTTTGAAAATTACTCCCGTTAACGTGTCCACGAATAAAGATTGGTGAACCACTTGGAACCATTAAAAAGTTGATTCCTCCACCTGATGCATCCCAGTTTAAATCGGCAACTGAGTAGTTTACACTATCTTGATTATGGAAACCAAAAGCACTGAATTTTGAACCACCATCCGAGGTAAAAGTCACTTTACCATATAAATCTGTAAAATTAAAAGGCAAACCATTTCCATCATTAATTCTTGGATATAGCGATTTAGATGTATAATCTAATAAGCTGTGTTTTGCTGAAAAAATATAAGAACCAGCTCTTGGTGAGCCATCAACATTTTTCTTACCAATTGGTCCTTCTAACACTAATTTTGCTAAAAATGGTGAAGCAGAAACTTTGCCTCCAAATTCCTGTCTATTTCCGTCACGATAAGTAATATCCATAACCGAAGAAATTCTACCACCATATTTGGACTCAAAACCACCTGTGTAAATGTCAACGTTTTTAACAAGCTCCGTTTCAAAAATGGAGAAGAAACCAATGGAGTGAAAAGGATTGTAAATAGTCATACCATCCAATAAAACTTTATTTTGGATTGGTGTTCCACCACGAACATATAATTGTCCACCTTGGTCTCCAGTTGTAACAACTCCTGGTGTCACACTAAAAGCACCAACAATATCATTTTCAGCACCGTAACTTGGGATTCGCTCTAAACTTGCTTTATCTAATTTCAATTTTGAGATTTCAATTTCTGTTCTTTTTGTTTTATTATCAGCAGAAACCTTTACTTCATCGAACTCCTTAATATTGTCCTTCTTTAATAATTCGAACTTAATATCGTAAATTTTCTTTCCTTCCTTAATTTCAACTTTTTGAATAGCAATCTCATACTTGAAGTTCTCAACTTTTAATAAGAAGTTTCCTTTTTCAAGCTTCGGAATTGAGAAAAATCCATTTAAATCAGTTACAGCACCAGCAATAATCGTACTATCTAATTTAAGAACTTTAATTTTCTCAAAGCTCATTGGCTCACCATTTGATTTATCGTATATGAATCCACGAATCGTGTAATCTTGAGAAAAGCTTGTAAATGTTATAAATACAAGTGTAATTAGTAAATAAATTTTATACATCAGTTTGATTAAGAGACCCCGAAATTAAGTAAATGAAATTAGATGGTTGACAATATTTGTTTTTGATTTTAATCTTTAACAATTCTATAGGTATTTTTCCCTGCGAAACCTTCAATATTTACGAAGTAATTTCCTTTTGAAAACTTAGACAAATCAAATGTCAAATTACTATCTAAAGATTCAAAAGTCAAAATAACTCTTCCACTTATGTCTTGTAAAAAATAACTCGCCATTTGACCATTTGTATTTACAATATTCAACATTGAAGATACAGGGTTAGGAAATAATTTAAAAGCAATAGTGTTTTCATCAATATATACATTACCGTAAGCGTAAACTGCACTAGTTACACATCCATATTGATAAGTTACTTTTACCGTGTAATTTCCATCTTGGGTTGCTGTAAATGATTGACTTGTAGCATTATTTATTGGAGAATTATTGTAATACCATTGGTAACTTACACCAGAGGTGGAAGACGTTAAAACAGTACCATTAGCTGTTATAGAAACTGCAGCGACACTCGGACAGGTGGTAATACCTGTGGTTCCTGATGTTGAGCTCAATGCTGTTTGAAATAAAGTATAAGCTTCGCAATTATCGTTTAAAATATAATCTAACCATGGGTCCAAAATTGTGTACGTCAATAATTGCTGTTGTGCTCTATCAATTGAAATATTGGGAGAAGATGTTCCTTCACCAAAATCACAATTAAAATTTGTTTGTGCATAAAAACAATGACCTCCACCTGTAATATTTACAAAGTTTTTACAAGAGCTTGCTAAACCATTATAAATGGGAGTATGATGTTCTGCGGCTGGCGTTACACCGTCTGCCGTACCTGAAAAAATCAATGCGGGAACTGTGACATTTGGTGCAGCTAAAGTTGCCTCAGGATTTGTTTCTGCAGGTGCTAAACCAACAATCCCAACGATATTTGAATTATTTGCTGCGGCTAACATAGTTGCTCCCCCACCCATTGAGTGGCCCATGATTAGTGCTTTTTGTGCTACTTTACCATTGAAAATAGAACTAGCATTCGTATTCAATGCTAACATTTTCTCTGCAACTTGACGTAAATCTGTTCCAAAATCACCATGACTAGGACTAGGAATTAATCCACCTTCTGTTCTTGGAAAAGCCAAAATATATCCTTTCGCTGCATATCGTTGCCAAATATTTGAATAAGCATCCCACGACATTGCAAAACCATGACCAAAGGTTATTACAGGAAATTGACCCGCTACAAGTGCAACATTATCACCAGCTGTTGTTGCAGGGTAATAAATCTCTGTTTGGATTTGTCTTCCTGAACCACCACCAGAACCGAATCCACCTGTTCTAGCTGGATCGTTAAAAGTAATTGTTGTGTGTCCAACTTGGTATTGTGCAAACAAAGACAACGAAAAGCTTGTTGCGATTAGTAAAAAAAAGTGTTTCATAGTTTATTTTTGACTTTCTAAAGTTAATAATTTTGGGTGACATACTCCTATTTAGCTCATCGCCCAATTGCTTCGGTCTAAACTTCGATACTGAATGGCTTCTGCAACGTGTTGAGCTTTAATCCATTCCGAAGCTTCTAAATCGGCAATTGTTCTAGCAACTTTCAAAATTCTATCGTAAGCGCGCGCCGATAAGCCCATTTTTTCCATCGCATTTTTCAGAATCTTTTGACTGGATTCATCGACTTTACAATGAATGTCAAACTCATTTTTAGACATTTGAGCGTTGCAGTGAATTCCTTCGTGCAACTGGTAGCGACTTTTTTGAAGATTTCGTGCTTTCTCAACTCTCACTCTAATTTCTTTACTACCTTCTGCTGGAACATCATTCGATAACTCATCAAAAGAAACCGGTGTAACTTCCACATGAATGTCTATTCGATCGAGCAAAGGACCAGAAATTTTGTTCAAATATTTCTGTACCACACCTGGCCCACAAACACATTCTCGGTCTGGATGATTGTAGTATCCACACGGACACGGATTCATTGCAGCAACCAACATAAAACCTGCAGGATAATCAATCGAGAATTTTGCACGAGAAATATTCACAACTCGATCTTCTAAAGGTTGACGCATTACTTCTAATACTTGTCGTTTGTATTCAGGAAGTTCATCTAGAAATAAAACACCATTATGAGCCAATGAAATCTCACCTGGCAAAGGATAACTTCCGCCACCAATTAAACCAATATCGGAAATCGTATGGTGGGGTTTTCTAAAAGGACGTTGTGTTATCAATCCAACTTGCCCCTTCACTTTTCCAGCAACGCTGTGAATTTTTGTTGTTTCCAATGCCTCGTCCATACTCATTGGCGGTAGAATGGTTGAAAGTCGTTTGGCTAACATTGATTTTCCAGCACCGGGAGGTCCAATTAAAATCACGTTGTGCCCGCCAGCAGCAGCGATTTCAAAAGCACGTTTAATGTTCATTTGTCCTTTTACATCTCGAAAATCAACATCGCAATTATCGATCAAATACTCAAACTTTTTGACAACATCGATCTCTGTTTTTTGCAAGGTGCTATCTTCTTGGTTAAAAAATGCAATTACTTCGGTTAGTTTTTCAGCACCATAAACTTCCAAACCGTTAACAACAGCAGCTTCTTGTGCATTTGCTTTTGGAACGATAATCCCTTTAAAACCTTCTTGTTTTGCTTGTAGGGCTATGGGCAAAATACCCTTAGTCGCTTGAATAGAACCATCTAACGATAATTCACCAATCAGCAAGTATTTGTCCAATAAATCAATTTGTACTTGGTCACTTACCGCCAAGATTCCAATTGCAATCGGTAAATCAAAGACAGAACCTTCTTTACGAATATCGGCAGGAGCCATGTTTACCGTTATTTCCTTTCCTGGAAATTTCAAATCATTGTTCTTAAAAGCGGCCTTGATTCTTTGTTGACTTTCTTTGACTGCACTATCAGGAAGACCAACTAGATAAAAATTAACGCCAATTCCTAAATTGACTTCGACAGTAATCGTGGTTGCATTGATACCAAACACAGTACTGGAATAGGTTTTAACTAACATTTCACTTACGTTTTTTATTATTTATTTACATTAAGTTAGTGAAATAGTTGATTTCGCACAAGAAAACTGATTAAAATTTTGAATTATTTTTTGATTGAATTTTAATCTTAAAATTAGGATGATAATTCCTTGGTTCTTTTTTAATTGTCATATATAATCGCCGATTAAATTCATCTTTGTTTGTGACGAATCTCGTTATGGCTTATTTCGTAAGATAATTTTTGAAAAGTTTATTTAATTTATTTCTATGCTTGTTTAATCCCAAGATATTAGTAGGAAACGATTCAAAAATAGAAATACTTTTTTAATAAGTGAGATATAGTTAATTTAAAATTAGCTCGCTAGCTTAGTTATTATTCGAACTAAAGACTAAACCGTCTTTGACAGCTTAAATTAAACAATTAAAAAATAAAACTGGATATCGTTAAAATAGTTCCTAAAAAACCTGCCAATCCAACAAAATAAGAGAGTGTTGCTTCAGAAATTTTCTTTTTGTAGGCCGCTTTTTCATATCCTTTTTTGTAGTCTTTATTTGATTTAAGTAAACCATTATTGGGATTTTCTACACTTTCATAATCTATTGGTGGAACATAGGCAATTATCGTTGCCGCAATTATTGGAACAACAAAAATGGTACCCACTCCCATTATAACCTCTGATACAATCACCGCTGGTTTTACTTTGTAGTAAGCTTTGGCATCACTAAGTCCTAAATCAAAGTATTCAGTGTTAGACATACTTAATTGGCTTCCTGCCATTTTTGTGCCATCGTGTAATTTGACGAGCAGTAAATTGCTTCTTAAAATCACAGAGTTTGTAAATTTATTACCAAAGGAAAAATAGGTTAGCGTAGATTGCTCTATTTCCAACACTTTACAACTGATGAAAATGCCATCTTTGGTAACGAGCGTATCATTCAAATAGAGCTGCTCCGTTCTTCCATCCTGGTACTTAATGAAAATGATATTAGTTCTCGGGATAATAATTTGATCCTTTATCGACGTATCAACGGATGCATAAGTAATAAAAGCACTGTCCATTTCCGTAATTTTTGCCGTGAAAATAAGGCCTTTATTATCTACAATGGTGTCTTGAGAAAAACAGGTGAAGGCAGTTAGGATTGAAAACAGGACGGAAAAGAAGAAAAAAATTAAAGATTTCATAAATCGGATTTTTTTAGCTTTTTCTTGAATTAAAGCCGATAACCAAACTCATTCGAAAGCCAGACTTCGTGGTAACTCCAGGAAGTGTAATATATTGTCCAGTAACGGGGTCATATTCCTGCGATGGCATAGTAGTTTTGGTTATGTTAGGTGAGAAAACAAAATTAATTGGAAACGTAACTTTTCCTATTTTAAAAGACGCACCAGCAGCTAAAACTAAACCAACACCCGAGAGGGATAAATTAGGTCCCACACCAAGTTCAATACCTGTTCTGGTTCGAAAACCAAGGATTCCAGAAGCACTAGGTAAAAACAATCCTTGTTCAAGCCCTCCTATCATAGGAATGAACTCAACAAGGCCACATGCCCCATCGTCTAAGGTAAAAATACGCGTTTCAAACTGCCAACCAAATTGGGAAATGTAAGGTGAAATATCACCTCTATTGAACGCATCAGCTATTCTTTCCCTTGAAGTACCCTCACTTAAAAAAGTCAAACCTACTCTTGGACCACCGTATCGTTTTGATGGAGCCAACAAATCATCATCGATAGGGTCCTCTTTTTTAGTTTGTACTTTTGGAGCAGTACCAAAAGTATCTGTTGTTCCATTGCTGTAAACAATCTTTTTAACTTCCGCCAAATTCATTGAATAAATTGGGCCATCAACGGATTTTTTAAACTTAATTACAGTCGAACCAACTTCAGTAACGAAGATAGTCATATTAGTACCATTTTTTAAGGTCATAATGTCCTGCGCATTAGCTATAAAAATGGTTAAAAACATAAAGCAAACAAGTGATAGTACTTTCATGATATTTTTTTTAATTTTTATCAAAGGTAAATATTTCTACTTTATCTAAAAAACTGAATTAAACAAGTTCAGAAATATTATTTGCGATAAATGCAACTATGTTATAAATTCTTATTTCGCAAAGTAGAATAATTATAGGATATTCTAATTGACAAGAGCTATTTGTGTAATCGGTATGATTTAATTTAACACTTTTTACTACGCTAGAAATTTCATTAAGTACAGTCGCCACAAAAATGGATCAATTGGTAAAGTTATCCCATCAAATAGCGAATATATTTTTCTCATTGTCTTACTTTGTTTTTATTTTTAAAATCACAATCTGTTAAAAAACTAAATTCTCCATTGAAATCATTTCAATACCTGCAAACTTTTAATCAGCAATTCTTGTTATTTTTGTCCAAAACCCATCTGTGGAAGAGTCATTCGATTATAAAGAAGAAGCAAAAAACGAAGGAGAACAAGACTACGATAAAGTCCTACGACCCAAATACTTAACAGACTTCTCTGGTCAAGATCCTATTGTTCAAAATCTTCAAATTTTCGTGCAAGCAGCAAAATTGCGAAATGAACCACTCGATCACGTGCTTTTACACGGCCCACCAGGATTAGGAAAAACAACGCTTGCAAACATTATTGCTAACGAATTAGGTGTTGGTTTTAAAGTTACAAGTGGTCCTGTTTTAGATAAACCCGGCGATCTAGCTGGATTATTAACAAATCTTGGCGAAGGTGACGTACTTTTCATTGATGAAATTCATCGCCTTAGTCCTGTTGTCGAGGAATATCTATACTCAGCAATGGAGGATTATGTGATTGATATTTTGATTGACTCTGGTCCGAATGCACGCAGTATTCAAATCAATTTGAATCCATTTACTTTAATTGGTGCAACCACTCGCTCAGGTTTACTTACGGCCCCCTTGCGTGCTCGTTTTGGAATTAATTCACGTCTAGAATACTACGACGTTAAAACCTTGACCTTAATCATCGAACGTTCAGCAAGCTTGTTAAATATTGGAATTGATGAAGATGCCGCTTTTAAAATAGCAAGTCGTAGTCGAGGGACACCAAGAATTGCCAATGCACTTTTACGTCGCGTACGTGACTTTGCTCAAATTAAAGGAACTGGAAGAATCGATGATGCTATTACAGAAATTGCCCTGAATGCCTTGAACGTAGATGCCAATGGTTTGGATGAAATGGACATTCGTATTTTGAAAGTTATCATTGATAAATTCGCAGGCGGTCCAGTTGGATTAACGACAATCGCAACAGCAATTGGTGAAAATGCAGGAACTTTAGAAGAAGTTTACGAGCCATTTTTAATTCAAGAAGGATTTTTAATGCGTACGCCTAGAGGTCGAAAAGCAACCGAAAAAGCATTCAGACATTTAGGGAAAGATTTCGGCTGGGTGCAAGGTGGTTTATTCTAAAAAATGAATAAATCAGCTTACAAATCACTGATTCAACAAAAAGCGAAAGACCTCGGTTTTTTCTTTTGTGGATTTTCAAAAGCAGATTTTTTAGAAGAGGAAGCACCAAGATTAGAAGCTTGGTTGAATCTTAACTACCACGGAAAAATGAGCTACATGGCGAATCATTTCGATAAACGCCTCGATCCAAGATTGTTAGTTGATGATGCAAAAACAGTTGTTTCTTTGTTACTTAATTATTTTCCAGAAGAAACACAGCAAGTTAAAGACGCACCCAAAATTTCTAAATACGCTTACGGAGAAGATTACCATTTTGTAATCAAAGATAAACTCAAAGAATTATTTGCATTTATTCAAGCTGAAATTGGCGAAGTTGGTGGTCGCGTTTTTGTCGATTCTGCACCCGTAATGGACAAAGTTTGGGCGAAAAAAGCAGGTTTAGGATGGTTGGGCAAAAACAGTAATTTGATTCATCCTAAGCACGGAAGTTTTTTCTTCATTGCTGAATTAATAATTGATTTAGAACTAGAACCCGACGGACCAATAAAAGATTATTGCGGAACGTGCACAAAATGCATCGACGCTTGCCCAACAGAAGCGATTGTAAAGCCCTATGTTGTTGATGGTTCAAAGTGCATTTCGTATTTAACAATCGAACTCAAAGATGAATTGTTACCTTCTGAATTTAAAGGCAAAATGGATAATTGGATGTTTGGTTGCGATGTTTGTCAGGATGTTTGCCCTTGGAATCGTTTCTCAAAAGCCCACGAAGAAGAGCGCTTCAATACCACCCTTTCGTTATTGGATTTGACTAAAAATGATTGGCAGACTTTACAAAAAGAAACATTTGACTCTTTATTCAAAAATAGCGCAGTAAAACGAACAAAGTTTGAAGGTTTGAAGCGTAATATACAGTTTGTAAATTTAGATAAAAGCTGAATTTGAAAAACCAAAACAAAAAGTGACTTAAATCCAATTAATAAATTCAACAATTTCAGTATACTAAAATGAGGTTAAACGCGAATAGACATAAAGTCATACACAATTCTTACCTTCGTTCGAAATTTTACTTTAAAAACCAATGTCCAACCTCAAAACTAAAATTTCTTCCTTTCGCGCTTTAGATTTCGCTATTCTAATCAATGCCATCGGGTTGAATTTTATGAAATTTGTTCCTTTTGGTTTGATTGTCTTGACTTTAGCCTGGTTGTATGAAGCTTTTATTGTAAAAACTATCCAGCTTGATTTCAAAAGTAGCGCTTTCAAAAAATCATTTTTGGTGCTAACTATTCCTTTTTCATTAGCCTTTTTAGGATTGATTCACACCTCCAATTTCTCAAAAGGATTTGAAGATTTAGGACGACTTTTACCATTTCTTGCTTTCCCACTTTTGTTATTAAGTTTACCAAAAGAGCGAAAAAACAATCTCTTTTCAAGTGTGCTTTTTGGTTTCGTTTTCGGACTGTTTATCCGTTTTGGATTCGATTTTTACGAGTCTGTAATTGGTTATTCTTACGATCATAATATTCAAATTTTCTTATACTCTTACTTAGATTCGGACACCAATATTTTATCAATTTTAACGCTTTTTGCAGTTTTGTATTTGTTGGATTATTTGCAAGTCAAACAATCACTTTCTACCAAAAAAAACGTACTCGTTCAATCAGCGATTCTGTTTTTAAGTTTTTGCATTTTATTACTTCAAAGCCGAATAGTGATTTTGTTTTTCTTTGCAGCATTGGGGATATTATTTCTTCTTAATTGGAAAAACAAGCGTAAATGGAGCGTTTTTTTAACTGGCGTTTTTTGTAGTTTACTAATGCTCATTCCTGTTTTTCAAGGTCGTTTTCAAGTGGTTGCTGCAGAAAGTGAAAAACTAACGACTGCCGATACCACCATCGTTGCGGATGCTGTTCCAATAGAAAGTTTAGCGTGTATGTCATCGACAGAATTGCGTTTCAATTCACTGAAATCGAGTTGGAATATCTTTCTTAAAAACCCAATAATCGGAGTTGGAACGGGTGATTGGCGCGACGAATTGGTAAAAGAATACCTCGCAGCTGATATGCCTTGCAATGCACACGAACAAACGGCACCACACAATCAATACTTGCGAACGCTTTTGAAATATGGAATTATTGGCTTTATCATTTATTTATTTTACATCTTCAAGTTGTTTCAATTCAGTAAATCCAATCGTCGTTTTGGTCAAATTCCATTTTTGCTAACACTCATTTTTTGTGGATTGGGATACGATTTATTGGACGTCGGATCGTCTGCACCAGTTTTTGCTTTTTTTTCCACCTGGTTATTTTTTGACGAAAAACAATGAAACTACTCATTCTAACCCAATATTACCCACCTGAAATTGGGGCGCCTCAAAATCGCTTGCACGAATTGGCTGTGCGATTGAAAGCAAAAGGAATTGATGTAGAAGTATTGACTGCCTTGCCAAATTATCCCGTTTCAGAAATTATGAAAGGCTATGAAAAGGGTGAAAATCGCTTCGAAGAAATTGATGGGATTCCTGTTCACCGTGCTTGGATTCACGTTTCAAAATCCAAAGGAATTGTTTCGCGCTTGTTGAATTATTTCAGCTTCGTTTGGTCGAGCTATTGGAAAGGTCGAAAAATGAAACACTTCGATTATTTATTGGTCGAAAGTCCTCCCCTATTTTTAGGTTATTCAGCGATGGCTTTAGCGAAAAAATTAAATGCAAAATTGATTTTCAACGTTTCCGATTTGTGGCCAGAAAGTGCTGAAAAATTGGGAATTGTCACCAATAAACGCCTGCTGAATTTAGCTTACAATCTTGAAGCGAAATGTTACACCAAATCACATTTAATCACTGGTCAAACGCAAGGAATTGTCGATGATATTCGCTCCCGTTTTCCTGAAAAAAGAGTGTATTGGTTGCCGAATGGAGTCGATGTTTCGTTTTACAATCCAGCTCAAATTCAAGCTGGAAATTTCAGGGAGAAAAACGGTTTTAAACGAGAAGACGTTCTTTTTTTCTACGGTGGAATTATTGGACATGCACAAGGTTTGGAAGTGATTTTAAATGCGGCGAATTTACTGCGAGAAAATAGCAAGATTCAATTCATTCTGCAAGGTTCTGGACCTGAAAAGGAGATGCTTTTGGAACTAAAAAAGACCTTGAATTTGACTAATGTTCACTTTCTAGAACCTGTAAGTAAAAAAGAAATGCCAGCCATTCTGAAATCCATTGATGTGGCCTTGGTTCCTTTGAAAAATTTACCTTTATTTCAAGGTGCAATTCCATCGAAAGTTTTTGAAGCTTTGGCTATGGAAGTTCCTTTATTATTGGGAGTTGACGGAGAAGCCAGAAAACACTTTATTGAAAATGGAAAAGCTGGATTGTTTTTCCAACCTGAAGATGCGGAAGACTTAGTAAAACAAGCTTTATTTCTAGCTGAAAATCTAGAAAAGAGACTCGAAATGGGTAAAAATGCTCGAATTTATGTTTCTGAACATTTTGATAGAAATAAGATAGCAGAAGATTTCTTGAAAGAGTTGAATTGAACCATTAGTTAATCAAGTAAAAATTCTTTAAGGGTTTTGGGTTGAATTCCTTCGTATGTATTTCCTGTAAACTCATCTAAAGTTACAACCATTTTTGGGTAATTATCCTTTATTTTAAGTAGGTTTCCAAATTCACGCTCTATCGTTTGGGGTTCGTTAAGGGTTAAGGCTACTTGTACATATAATTTCTCTCCCTCTTTTTCACATACAAAATCAATTTCTCCGAAAGGCAAAACCCCAATTGTTACATTATAGCCTTTAAAAATCAACTGATTATAAACGACATTTTCAATTATTTTCGCTCTATCTTCAATTCTATAACCCCAAATTGCATTTCGAATCCCCAAGTTTTCAAAATAATATTTCTCACCAATTTCGAAAACGCGCTTTCCTACAATGTCATAACGTGCAACTTGATGAACTATAAATGCATTCACCAAGTGATGAATATAAACTTGAACTTGATTGGGCGCAATATTGATTTGTTGAGATTTTAAAAAGTCGCTGATTTTTTTAGCTGAAAATAAACTACTTGTGTTATCAGCTAAAAACTGAACTAATTGTTCCAAGAAACGAATATTTCTCAACGAATAACGCATCACAATATCCTTGTATATGATGGTGGTGTAAATATTTTTTAGATATTCAAAAATCACGTCATCTTTCTTTGGTAAATGGATTAAATAAGGTAAACCTCCCCATTTTAAATACATTTCAAGTGATTTTGAACTATTATTTAATTCATGAAACACTAAAAATTCACTGAATGAAAGACTGTAAACAGTTACTTCAATAAATCTTCCACTTAAAACAGAAGCCAATTCACCAGATAATAAATCGGCATTACTTCCGGTACAGTAAACATCTAAGTTGTCGTTCAAAACTAAGGATCGCAAGGCTTTCTCAAAATCTTTGATTTCTTGAATTTCATCAATAAAAAGAAATGTTTTTCTAGTTTCAGCTTGATTTTGAAGCACATAATCATTCAATTCTGTTGCTGTTCGGATGTTTGAAAAAGCCAAATCTTCAAGATTTATGTAAAGAATCGAAGCGTCTTCAACTGTTTTTTGAATGTAATCCATCAACTGAAACAACAAATAACTTTTACCAACTCTTCGTTGACCAGTAAATACTTTAATTAGTTGTTTTCCGATAAATGGTTTAACTCGATTAATATAGGTATCTCGAAAAACTAAATTCGTCGGAAAGTTATTAATTGTTTTCATTGTAATTATAATTCGATTACAAAAATACAAAAGTTATAGATATAATTATAACTTTAATAAAAATTTGCAATAGTTATAGGTATATTTTTTTGAATGTAACAAAAAACGAAGCCCTTTCGAACCTCGCCTTTCAACCTAACTTATGAAAAAACTTATACTTCCTCTTCCGCCAATACTGGTTTTCTAAATACAATCTTACCATCAAACACATCCATTACAATGCGAGAAGCTTTATCAATTGTGCCACTTAACAGTGCTTTTGAAAGTTCGTTTAAAACTTGTTTTTGAATAACACGTTTCACAGGTCGTGCACCGAAGAACGGATCGTAACCCACTTCTGCTATGTGATCGAAAGCATCTTTGGAAACATACAACGACATTTCTTTTTCTGCTAACAAGCGTTTCAAACCTTCGAGTTGAATTTGAACGATTTCGCGTACATTCTCTTTTGTCAACGGCATAAACATTATCGTTTCATCAATACGGTTCAAGAACTCAGGGCGAATCGTTTGGCGCAATAATTCCATCACTTCAAACTTCGCTTTCTCAGTTACTTTCTCCATTTCCGCAGGCAAGGCATTTTCAAAACGCTCGTGAATGATGCTTGAACCCATGTTGGAAGTCATAATGATAATCGTGTTTTTGAAATTCACCACACGTCCTTTGTTGTCTGTCAAACGTCCGTCATCTAAAACTTGAAGCAAGATATTGAATACATCTGGATGCGCTTTTTCGATTTCGTCCAACAACACAATTGAATAGGGTTTTCTGCGAACGGCTTCAGTCAATTGACCGCCTTCATCGTAACCAACGTATCCCGGAGGCGCTCCCACTAAACGACTTACGGAATGTTTTTCTTGGTATTCGCTCATATCGATGCGCGTCATAGCGTTTTCATCGTTGAACAAATATTCCGCAAGTGCTTTCGCTAATTCTGTTTTACCAACTCCTGTTGTTCCTAAGAAAATGAAGGAACCAATTGGTTTACGTGCGTCTTGCAATCCTGCGCGACTTCTTCTCACCGCATCCGATAAAGCCATAATCGCTTCTTCTTGCCCAACAACTCGTTTACCCAATTCGTCTTCTAATTTCAGCAATTTGGAAACTTCACTTTCAATCATTTTGTTTACCGGAATTCCTGTCCATTTAGAAACAACATCCGCAATTTCTTCCGCGTCCACTTCTTCTTTGATCATTTTGGAATTCACTTGCATCGCAGCGAGTTTTTCCTTCAAGTTCTCTAAGTTTTGTTCGACTTCTTTCGTTTTTCCGTAGCGAATTTCAGCCACTTTAGCGTAATCGCCTAATTTCTCCGCTTGTTCTGCTTCAAATTTCAGGTTTTCGATTTCTTCTTTTGCACGTTGAATGCCATCTACAACATCTCTTTCAGCTTGCCATTTCGATTGAAAAGCGTTGCGTTGCTCGGTTAAATTTGCTAAATCACGCTCTACGTTCACCAATTTTTTGTCGTCGTTTTCGCGTTTCAAGGCAGCACGTTCGATTTCTAACTGCATGATTTTACGTTCAATTTCGTCCAATTCTTCAGGTTTAGAATTGATTTCCATACGCAATTTTGAAGCTGCTTCATCGATTAAGTCAATCGCTTTATCTGGCAAATGACGGTCGGTGATGTAACGTTGTGACAATTCCACCGCGGCAATAATCGCTGCATCTTTGATGATTACTTTGTGGTGATTCTCGTATTTATCTTTAATTCCACGTAGAATCGAAATCGCATCTTCTGTGGTCGGTTCGTCCACTAAAACAGTTTGAAAACGACGCACTAAGGCTTTATCTTTCTCGAAATATTTTTGGTATTCGTTCAAAGTCGTTGCACCTACAGCACGCAATTCGCCACGAGCCAAAGCTGGTTTCAAAATATTCGCAGCATCCATTGCTCCTTCGCCCCCACCTCCAGCACCAACCAAGGTGTGAATTTCATCGATGAACAAAATGATTTCGCCTTCCGCAGCAATGACTTCTTTCACCACTGATTTCAAACGCTCTTCAAATTCTCCTTTGTATTTAGCTCCGGCAATTAAAGCTCCCATGTCCAAGGAATAAACGATTTTCGTTTTTAAGTTTTCAGGAACGTCGCCATCCACGATTCGGTGTGCGAGACCTTCTGCGATTGCTGTTTTACCAACGCCAGGTTCACCAATTAATATCGGGTTGTTTTTCGTTCTTCGCGTTAGAATTTGTAGAACTCTTCTGATTTCATCGTCGCGCCCAATCACTGGGTCTAATTTTCCAGCGGAAGCCAATTCGTTAAGGTTTTTCGCGTATTTCTCGAGCGATTTATAGGTTCCCTCCTGCCCTGCTGATGTTACTTTTTGTCCTTTTCGCAAGTCCATAATGGCATCTTTTAAAGTTGATTTTGTTATTTTGTTGTCTTTCAGTAATTTCCCTGTACTGTCCGTTGCGTCTAATAAAGAATACAGCAACAATTCTAATGAAACGAATTCATCGCCGAAGTTTTTTAGTTCGCTCAAGGCATATTGCAACACGCGGTTACAAGCTTGCGATAGGTAGATTTGTCCACCTGAAACTTTCGGATACGATTCAATAATTCGATCGACAGTTGCCTCGACAATCTTCGGATTAACGTTTAATTTTCCCAATAAATACGGGGTAACTTCTTGATCTACCAAAAAGATTCCCTTCAGTAAATGACCTGTTTCTATGCTTTGATTTCCATTTGCTTCAGCCAAATTTTGTGCTTGCTGAATTGCTTCCTGTGCTTTGGTTGTGAATTTGTTTAAGTCCATAATTTGTGTGTTTCCTTAACAACGTCAAATGCTAAACCAATACCCCAAAAGTGCTCAAAATCAGACTTTTTGTCGGGAATTAATAGGGTTGGGTGACATTTTTTCCGAAACATAGGTTTAAGGTTGTGTGTTTGTGTGGGTATTTTTATATTTGGGGAATGATGAAAAGTTTAGTTAAGTTCAATATTTATTTAAGTTTAACTTTCTTAACTGGGATAATACTAACACAAATTGTTATTACTAAGGTTGCTTTTGATATGGGAGGCATGGCACCTTTAATAGCTTTTTTGTCAGCAATAATACTCCTTACTTTTAGTATAACAGCATTTATAGGTGTTTTAAATAGAGAACAACAATTAAACAAAATAAAGACAGGTATTAAAATTGGAATATTTTTTCAAGTCATTCTTCCTGTAATTCTACCTTTGTTTTTCGATAAAGAGTTTATTTATTTAAGTATAGTTGGTATTGGTTTGGGTTTAGTTATGTTCTATTTAAGGAGGAATATTGAAATGCAATTATTAGTACTCAATATAATAGGAGGTATAGTATGGATCTCAATTTCCCTTTTGGGGTTATTAAGTAATTAATGTTACAGCAATAATTCTATAACTTAGGTTCTAGATACTAATGTCGAGCAAATCTTCCTAATTCTAGAGAATGTACGTAATCGTATTTTTTTACATAACCATCCGTCAAAAAATTATGGTACACCATAAAAACTTCTCTCAAAAAAAACACCCACAAAAGTTGCCAAATATAGAAACTTTTATACTTTTGAGTAAAATATAAAATGTGCAGTATTTTCAAACAAGATTTTTAGAAGAAGCCGACAAATTTATTTCTAAACTTGATCAAAAAACAATTAAGAAAATATTTTACAATATCGACCTTGCTGAACAAACAAATGACCCCAAATTATTTGAGAAATTACAAAATGAAATATGGGAATTTAGGATCAACTATTTAGGTAAACAAATAAGACTTCTTGCGTTTTGGGACAAAGACAATAGTCATGAAACCTTAGTTTTTGCAACACATGGTTTTATTAAAAAAGTAGACAAAGTTCCGAAAAACGAAATTGAAAGGGCTGTAAAAATTAGGACAAAATATTTTGAAAATAAATTAAAAATTTAATCATGGCAACAAAGGAAATAAAATCATTTTCACTTGAAGAAATGAAGGACAAATACCTTGGTAAAGTTGGAACTCAAGAACGAGATACATACGAGTATGAACTCCGCATGGATGTATTGGGTAAAATGATAAAAAAAGCGCGACAAGAACGTAATTTAACACAAGAACAACTAGGTGATCTTGTTGGTGTTCAAAAATCGCAAATTTCTAAACTAGAAAGTCACGCAAATAGTGCAACAATCGACACGATATTGAAAGTTTTTAGAGCACTTAAAGCAGAAATTCATTTCAATGTAACGCTTGAAAAACAGTATATTCAACTAACTTAGATGAATAGTAATACCATCACGAACGTTTAGCTTTTTTTCTACCGCAAGCACTTCATAGTAAAAAGGAAGCCAAGTATGAAAACGTTATACAAAGTCAAGCTATAGAACCTAACAAAATAGCAAACTTTTGTAAATTTGAGGAAAGATTAAAATGACAACACGAGATATAATACCGAAGTTGTTTTCAATTGTCGTATAAAATACTCGTTGAAAACTAACTCGGCATTATACCAGATAGATTTTCAATTGCGTCATTTAACAAGTAAATTGGTATAATACTAAAAACATTGAAAGCCAATAAGCTCAAGCTTTCGAAATTTGGTATTCGAAATGTTGGTTTGTTTGGCTCATATTTGCGAAATGAACAATCCAGTGAAAGTGATATTGATTTGTTGATTGACTTTGAACCAGCAAAAGAAAACTTCGATAATTTTATGGCAGCTTATGGTTTATTTGAAAAAATATTCAAAAATGAAAAGATCGAAGTTGTTACTAAAAATGGCTTAAGCCCATACATTGGTCCAAAAATTTTAAATGAAGTTGAATATGTCTAAGGAACCGAAAGAATATCTTAAACATTTTCAAGATGAATGCACTTACCTCATTTCTGTAACTGAAAATTATTCTGCAGCGTGCATTTAATCTTATTTCGGCCAAGGCAATGTGCGAATTTGTGATTTTTTTGGTAATCGTCGAAAGCTTGGTAAATTTCCTCTTTGGTGTTCAATATGTCAAAAAGCATTGAATTCTTTAAAAAACAAAGACACTAGATTTCAGATTCACCTCAACAACAGTGAAGATGCAAAAGAACTTTATTTGAATAAAGCTTTTTTTATTTATCAAAATTTCATAGACTTATGGAAAGTGAAAGATTTGGAAATTGTCAAGGAATTTTTCTTAAATGAAGATTATAAAATAGTAGCACAAAAAGTAAATATCGATTAATCAAATGCATGGAGGAGAAAAAAAAGTCTTAACATTCTAGAATACAACAACATAAAAAAAATAATTCTATTCATTTTAAACCCAAATCATGAGTTATAGTTACTTTTATTTTGTTCTAATTTTCGTAATTGGCGAAATAATAATAAACATCACCTTTTTTAACTACTTGAAAAAGTATTTTAAAGTCAATCAAAATTCAGGGGAAGAATTATCTGTTAAATTTTTAGGATTAGACATTTCTTTATTTAAAGGATTACTGGAAAGATTCGTGCTTTATTTGCTGATTCAAATGGATGGTATCTATTTTTCGATGAAATTCAATATCTAAAAGATTGGGAAGTTCATTTAAAAACATTAGTTGACGTTTATCACAACACAAAATTCATTGAAGTGATTACAAAAAAAATTAGTTAAAAACTAGTATGCAATTAATTGGATAGTGTCTTACTTTTTAAAATCTGAATAGATAAAATTACGAATAATCAACGAAAATTTACAAACAGATTTTAATTAGTCGAGCTAAATAAATTCAAAATCAACCCTGCGATTTTTGCGTTTTCCATCTTCAGTTTTGTTGCTATCAACAGGTTTTTTTTCGCCTTTATAATCTGTGACAATTCGGTCACGTTTTAAACCATTTTCTTCAAAAAACCGAATGATTGTTTCCGTCCGTTTTTTAGACAATTTATCATTGTAAGTTTCTGAACCATCCGCATCGGTATGACCAGTAATTTTTATTCTCAAATCCGAATGACTTTTGACCATTTTTATCATTTTCAAAAGATAAGATTTGTATTCTTCTTTCAAAATATCCTTTCCATAATCAAAATAAACGGATTCAAACTTGAAAGCTTTTAATTCATCCAAACGTTTAGTTGGTGATGACAATCCATTTTCTAAATCGGCATTGAAGCGCAAAAACCAAGAATGATTCATCAACGTTTCATTCTTATCATGAAATTCAAACTTCGATTTGTAAAGTATGATTTTACCTGTTGAATTGGAACATTTTATACTTTCAAAAACGCCTTCAAAATAACCACTATCTTCCTTGTAGACTAATTTTAGTTGTCGTAAACAAGGATTTGTCACCTTTTCTGTTTGTTTCAAAACGCGATCTTCTGAAAGCTCAATTGAATTAGCTGTAGTTGTTTTACCTGAAACTTTTAATACCGAAAAGCTATTTGAGTTATAAATTTCCTCACGAATTTTCCCGTCAATTAAACCATTAATCACAGAAATTGTCAAGTAAATTGGTTTGCCATCTTTCCAACTTAGATTGTTTTCAACCAATATTCCTTGCCATTCACCACTTAATTTAAGTTGAGCAAACGATGCGAAGTTTATAATTAAAAATAACAGTGTTAATAGTTTCATTAGTTTCGTATTCGATTTTTATCAAAAAATGTTCCAATAAAAAGTAAAGATGAACTATATTCGTTGATTATTGTTTAAATAAAAAAGTAACAAATGAAAATAATAGCAGCAATGAGCATCGGAATTTTAAGTTTAGCAATGGTTTTGAGTTCTTCAACTACCGGAAAAGAATCCATTCACCAATTCAAAGTGGAAGATATCGAAGGGAAATCCTTTGATTTTAGTTCATTGAAAGGGAAAAAAATAATGATTGTAAATACTGCCTCCAAATGTGGGTTAACGCCACAATACGAAAAACTAGAGGCAATTTATAAAAAGTATAAAAGCAAAAACTTTGTAATTATTGGTTTTCCAGCAAACGATTTTATGTCTCAAGAACCTGGTTCAGATCAAGAAATTGCAACTTTTTGTCAAAAAAATTATGGTGTAACTTTCCCTATGATGTCTAAAATATCGGTGAAAGGTGGAGACATGCATCCAGTCTATAAGTTTTTGACTGAAAAAAGTTTGAATGGATTAGAGGACAACAAAGTAGAGTGGAATTTCCAAAAATACTTAATTGATGAAAACGGTTATTTGATAAAAGTTATTTCTCCACGTGTGCAACCTGATGACGCTTCAATCACTGAATGGATTGAGAAAAAATAATTAGTTTAGTTTTCAATAAACCGAGTCTTTTTCGTTGAAATATTGTTGATAAGTTAAACTGTTCAACCCTTTTAAACTCCCTCTAAATCTTCTTTAATTTTGTATTTTTGTTTGTTCAAAATGAATTGAACTATAATAAAAATAATATGGCTGAAGAAGAAAGAAGAGACAATTATTCTGCGGATAATATACAAGTATTAGAAGGTCTTGAGGCGGTACGTAAGCGTCCAGCGATGTACATCGGAGATACGGGAATCAAAGGTTTACATCATCTTGTTTACGAGGTTGTTGACAACTCCATTGATGAGGCACTTGCAGGATATTGTAACACTATTCATGTTTACATAAACGAAGATAATTCAGTAACAGTTCGCGATAATGGTCGTGGAATTCCAACTGCGATGCACACCAAAGAGAAAAAGTCAGCACTCGAAGTAGTAATGACAGTCCTACACGCTGGTGGTAAATTCGACAAGGACACGTATAAAGTTTCTGGTGGATTACACGGTGTTGGGGTTTCTTGTGTGAATGCATTATCAATTGCACTAAAAGCAACTGTTTACCGTGAAGGAAAAATATTCCAACAAGAATATAGCATTGGTAAACCTTTATACGATGTAAAAGTCGTTGGTGAATCAACAGAAAACGGTACAGAAGTAACTTTCAAGCCAGACGGAACAATTTTCGAATTTACAGAATATAACTTCGATACATTAGCTGCTCGTATGCGAGAATTGGCTTTCTTAAATAAAGGAATCACAATCACACTTACAGATCGTAGAACAGAAGACGAAAACGGTAAAGCACCAATGACAACCTATCATTCAGAAGGTGGTTTGCGTGAATTTGCTCAATACTTGGACAGAAACCGTGAAGCATTAATTACTGATGTTATTTACTTTGAGGGGGAACGTGAAAATATTCCTGTTGAAGTTGCTCTAACATACAACACATCATACACAGAAAACATTCAAGCGTATGTTAATAATATCAATACGCACGAAGGCGGAACGCATTTATCTGGTTTCAGAAGAGGTTTGACAAATACCTTGAAGAAATACGCAATGGATTCTGGAATTCTTGCGAGAGAAAAAATCGAAATTGATGGTGATGATTTCCGTGAAGGATTGACAGCTGTTCTTTCTGTAAAAGTTCAAGAACCACAATTTGAAGGTCAAACAAAGACTAAATTAGGAAATAGAGAAGTTACAGCTCCAGTAAGTCAAGCTGTTTCTGAAATGTTATCTGCTTATTTAGAAGAACATCCTGCAGAAGCAAAATTAATCGTTGAAAAAGTTATTCTTGCAGCAAGAGCACGTCACGCAGCAAGAAAAGCTCGTGAAATGGTTCAACGTAAAAATGTTTTAACAGGTTCTGGTTTGCCAGGAAAACTAGCAGATTGTTCGGAAAAAGATCCAGCTTTATGTGAGATTTACTTCGTCGAGGGAGATTCAGCGGGTGGAACAGCGAAACAAGGACGTGATAGACATTTTCAAGCAATTATGCCTTTGAGAGGTAAAATCTTGAATGTTGAAAAAGCAATGCAACACAAAATCTTTGAAAACGAAGAGATTAAAAATATCTATACAGCATTAGGTGTGAGAATCGGGACTGAAGAAGACTCTAAAGCTCTTAACTTAGAAAAATTAAGATACCACAAAATCATTATCATGTGTGATGCCGATGTGGATGGTTCTCATATCGAGACTTTAATTTTGACATTCTTATTCCGTTACATGAAAGTACTAATCGAGAACGGATATATCTATATTGCAACACCACCATTGTATCAAGTGAAAAAAGGTACAAAATCGGAATATGCGTGGAACGAAGATATGCGCGATCGTTTGATTCAAGAATTAAAAGGTGGTGGCAGTGAAACTTCAGTTAATGTTCAACGATACAAAGGTTTAGGTGAGATGAACGCAGAACAATTATGGGAAACAACAATGAATCCTGAAATGAGAACGTTGCGTCAAGTAACGATTGAAAACGCTGCTGAATGCGATCAAATTTTCTCTATGTTAATGGGAGATGATGTTCCACCTCGCAGAGAGTTCATTGAGAAAAACGCAAAATATGCGAAAGTTGACGTTTGATTTTTAAATCAACTAAAAATAAAAAAATCCCACTCGAAATTTTTCAAGTGGGATTTTTGTTTTCCTAATGTACAAATCAATATTTTCGTAAAATGAAAAACTATTCACTTTTATTAATTGTTCTTGGTTTTGCCTTTTTATCTTTTCAATTTGAAAATAGAAAGCAATCGAATTCTTATTTGAAAAATAATTTTAATAACCCAGAGGATACGAGCTTTTTCCATTTGAGCAAAGGCTCACTTTTAGAATTACCAAGGCTACATGATTCCTCTCAAATGATTATGCATTTAGGCTACACTTTGGAATACAATGAAGCGTGTGAGCATGCAACTTGGATCGCTTATAGTTTAACGAAACAAGAAACAAGTGGTATAATTGAACGTGGCGATAATTTTACTGTTGATCCAAAGGTTAAAACTGGTTCGGCAAATAAAGCGGATTATATTAAGAGTGGTTTTGATAGAGGACATTTAGCTCCAGCAGCAGATATGAAATGGTCGGAGCAAGCGATGGATGAATCGTTTTACTTTAGTAATATGAGTCCACAATTACCAGCTTTCAATCGTGGTGTTTGGAAAAGATTAGAAGAAAAAATGCGTGATTGGGCAATTATTTATGATTCCATTCTCATCGTAACTGGTCCAGTTTTGAATTCAAACTTGAAAAAAATTGGTCCAAATGAAGTATGTGTGCCAACTCATTATTACAAAGTTGTTTTGGATTTCAAAAATGCATCTTCAAAAGCGATTGGCTTTATTTTACCAAATAGTGCTTCGAAAGACGATTTACGAAATTTTGCTGTGTCTGTTGATTCTGTTGAACAAATTACAGGTTTAGATTTCTTTTTCCAATTGAATGATGCATTTGAGAAGCAACTTGAAGAGAAAGTTTGTATTGAATGTTGGGAGTGGTAAAAATTGAGTCGTAAAAAAAAACCGCCTTTCAGCGGTTTAATATTATGCGAATTAATCTATTTTTAATTTAACTGGAAATTAATCGGAAGACGACAACGTGTTCGCGCTTTTTTACCTTTTGCCTCGCCTGGTGTCCATGAAGGCATACTTCTTACCACACGTTTAGCTTCTTTATCCAACTCTTCGCTAACTCCTTTTTCAACTGCAACATTTGATACAGAACCGTCCGCTTCAACAACAAACGACAAGAAAACCCTTCCTTGCTCATTCATTTCGATTGAAGTTTGAGGATATTGTATGTTTGAGTTGATCCATTTCATCATTGCGGCTGGTCCACCTTGGAAGGATGCTTCAACGTCTGGAAACTCAATTATCTCTTCTACTACAGCAATCACCTCTTCTTCAGCAATTTCAACAACTGGCGGTACTTCAACAACAGTTACTGGCTCTTTATCGTTATTTTCTTCAACGATAATTTCTTGGTCTGTTACCGGTGGGGGAACATTCACTTGTGGCGTTTGTACAGGTGGTGGTGGAGTTTCCTCCTTTTTTACTTCTTGCTGATAGACATTGTTGGCTGATTTATCATTTAATTTCGATAAATCATCATCTGTATTAATACTTTGGAATGTAAATGCTGCAAGTGTTAAACCTGCAATATAATTTAAACCAACCATGAAAAGACTAGAGCGCATTCCTTCCGCATCAGCCTCAATACTTTTTTTAATTTCCATTGTCTTTATATTTATTTAAAAATAACAACTATTGTACCAAATTAGTGAACTAAATCTTGATAAGAGGAACTATCTAATAATTTTTCAATTTCAGAAGTGTTGGAAATTCTAACTTTCACCATCCATCCTGCACCATAAGGGTCAGAATTAACTAATTCAGGATTTCCATTTAACTCGTCATTAAATTCTAAAACTTCACCACTTATTGGCATAAATAAATCTGAAACTGTTTTTACAGCTTCGATAGATCCAAAAATTTCTTCTTGTGCAATTGTTTCTCCAACTGTTTCAATTTCGACATAAACGATATCACCTAATTCACTTTGAGCAAATTCTGTAATCCCTACAGTTGCGATATCACCCTCAATTCTAACCCACTCGTGGTCTTTAGTATACTTTAATTCAGCTGGTATATTCATTTTAGAAATAGTTTTTACAAATGTAATAAAATGAAGTTTGAAAATTTAAGTATCCGAAAAAATATTACACAAAATGGTCAATTTGTTAAAAACCTTCAATTTTTGTGTATATTTTACCACTCCAATACAACGGTTTAAGACTGTTTAATTCATTTTCAAACGTAAAACTAAATATTGCTTTGAAAATTCCTTTATCAAATTTTTCTGTATCCAAGAAAAATTTACCTCCTTTCAAAAGAAAAATTTTGGGTTCACCTTTGGCAGGTTTGTGATATGCCCAAGCTGTTAAATTACTATCTTTTATTCTAAAAAACAAGCTACAATTTGAAGATGAATCTTGAATAACACTTCCTTCAAGGACAAAATTCCCATACCTTCTTACCTTGATAAAATTAGATGGTTTCCTATCGTAAAGAGTACTTCGTGATTCTAGCGTATGGTATTTTCTTGTTGAATCAACTATTTGATAGTAAATATCGGTTGAATCACTTAAAATCAAACCAGCATCATCCATCATGTTTTTAGCGCGATCAGAACAATTTTGGAGACAAGTAATTTGTTGCGCATCATTTAATCCAACATTTCGAGCATAAGACCATTT
The DNA here is from genome assembly GCA_044374225.1 of Crocinitomicaceae bacterium. GTDB lineage: Bacteria > Bacteroidota > Bacteroidia > Flavobacteriales_D > Crocinitomicaceae > UBA952. Next base: position 39,677 of record JBILOX010000007.1, read on the forward strand.
TGAAGCAAATGAAAAATTGCCTTTCAAACTTGTAAACCACGAAATCTGTATGAGGATTTCGTCCTTTACAGGTTTTGAACTGGCATTTAAAAGTAACCCAAGAAGGATTGCCAAAATAAAAATTGGAGAACTTGTAAAACTATTTATTCTATTTATTTTCATTCTATTTACAAGTTCAAAGTAAGCGCATCTTTTCGAGAAAAAGAAACTATTTTTTTACACTTTTTAAAATAATCTTTGAAGCGTAGTGATGAAAAGTACTCAATCAAGAAAAAATAATGGGTTGTTCAAAAAGATTTAAACATAACCAGAAATTTTATTTTTGAGTTAATCAGTTAACATATCTTGTTTTATAAACAATTTTTTCAATTGAATTTAAATAACTTTTACAACTAAAAAGTTGCAAATGGTGCTGTTGTGGCATTAACTCCTTATTTTTGAAAAAAAATAGTACTATGGCTAACAAGCGAATTTTAAAAAAGAGTCTAAACGAATTAGTTTATGACGTAGTTGACGAATGTTATTTCATTCAAGCGACAGATGCAACTAAAATTGATGCAACAGAAAATTTAATCAATGAAGCGGCAACATTTCAAGACACAACAATCAGAAGAATAAAAACAGCAAGAGGAAAAGCTGAGTTTCGTGCAATCGTTACTGATGTTGAAGAAAAAGCGGATCATTTCGTTGATGCTTTGAATGGTTTAAACGGCTAATTCAACATCATGTTAAAGTTCGATTGGAAAAAAATGCTTGCTGCATTGGGTGTATTCCTTTTTTTAATGATCTTATTTCTTACTGGAGGTAAATCATTATTTTGGAATGCTATTGCGCTTGGAGGATTGATGATTTTCTTTTGGATTTTTGAAGTCATTTCCATTTACGTAACCGCACTATTTCCCTTAATTCTAGCTGTACCTCTTGGACTTCTAGAAACAAGTGATTTGGCTGCCGCTTACGGAAATGGAAATGTATATTTATTTTTTGGTGGATTTGTTTTAGCACTTGGATTAGAAAAATGGAAAGTGCACGAGCAAATTGCAAGAAGGATTGTCACTATTGTTGGGAACAGTAAACCGAGAATCTTACTTGGTTTCTTAATGAGTACTGGACTGTTAAGTATGTGGATTTCCAATACAGCAACTGCTTTAATGATGTTACCCATGGCGATTGCAATCATAAATGCTATGCCTATTGCTAATCAAAAATCAAAATTCTCTTTATTTCTTTTATTATCAATAGCTTACGCCGCAAGCATTGGTGGAATGGCAACTTTAGTTGGTTCACCACCAAATACACAAATGGCGAGTATTTTAGAACAAAACTTTGATATTCATATCTCATTTTGGGATTGGATGAAAGTTGGAATTCCACTAAGTATTGTTTTATTATTAGTTGTTTTTGTTATCTTTTACATTATGCTTGGGAAAGAAAGAAATGACATTCATGATATTAAACTTGAAAAACAACCATGGACAAATGAACAATACCGTGCGTTGGCAATTTTTGGAGTGGTGGTGATTTTGTGGTCTTTCAAAGACTTGATCGTCAATTGGACTGGGTTTTCCTATCGCGATGAAAGTGCTGCAATCTTGGGTTCAATTCTATTATTTATTGTGCCAGGTAAATCAGAAAATAAACCATTGTTGGATTGGAAAGACACGGAAAAACTTCCGTGGGGTATTCTTTTATTATTTGGAGGAGGATTGGCTTTAGCAGCCATATTAGAAAAAAATGGAGTTGTTATTGAAATGACTAAAGTTTTCAGTAATTACAAAGATGTATCTTTTCTAACTATTCTTTTTATAGTTGTAACAATAGCAATTTTTGCAACTGAAATTATGTCAAATCTTGCTTTAGTGACGATTTTTGTACCTATTGTAGCTGCTTTTGCTCAAGAGTCGGGGTTTCCAATTTTACAATTATGTTTACCACTCACATTAGCAGCAAGTTGTGCTTTTATGTTGCCTGTTGGTACACCACCAAACGCCATCGTTTTTTCTTCAGGATTGATTAAAATTCATCAAATGGCAAAAATTGGATTTATTCTAAATGTTGTTTCTACACTTCTAGTTGTACTTTTTAGCTATTTTTTCATCTAAAAATCAGCATGCTTTTCAGTTAAACGAGCGATACAAATCGATAACTTTATAAATTTAAACTAATCATTTTGATTCAATAATTAATTTTTTAAATTTTAATTATTATATTCGGTATTCTAAATTTTTAAATTATGATTCAAGCACAACGTTTATTCGATATCCCTTATCATCAATTAAAAAACTACCCTAATGCCAATATGTTTGTGACAAAAACGAACGGAAATTGGATTGGGATGAAAACTGCAGATTTTGTAGAAAAGGCGAACGTTCTATCGAGAGGTCTAATTTCTATTGGAGTCAATGCTGGAGATCGAGTGGCAGTCTCGAGTAATAATCGTGTAGAATGGAATCTTTTTGATATCGCCGTTCAACAAGCAGGAGCAGTATTAGTTCCTTTGTATCCTAATATTTCCGAAAACGATTATCGCTTTATTTTAAATGATGCAGCAGTAAAAATTTGTGTGGTTGGAAATGAAGAATTAGCGAACAAAATGAAAAATGTTCAAGGTGATGTTCCAAGTTTACAACATCTAATGACGTTTGACGAAGTCAACGGTTTTACGAATTGGTCTGCAATTGAAAAAGCAGCTGAAAGCACCGATGAATCTGTTGTAAAAGAACGAATGGCTGCTGTTAAACATGAAGATTTAGTGACAATTATTTACACTTCTGGGACAACAGGTCAACCAAAAGGGGTGATGCTTTCCCATAGCAATATTCTCTCAAATGTTGCAGCTTGTTTAAATCCAATTCCTGCAGATAATTCTTCTAGGGTATTGACTTTCTTACCAGTTTGTCATATTTATGAACGCATGTTGCATTATTTGTACATGTATATTGGCTGTTCTATTTATTTTGCAGAGTCAATGGATACAATTGGTGACAATATTCGCGAAATTAAACCTGATGTATTTTCTGCTGTTCCAAGATTGATTGAAAAAGTTTTTGATAAAATAATGGCAAAGGGTGATGACTTGACAGGAATCAAACGCAAGTTATTCTTCTGGGCAGTTGATTTAGCGGAAGAATATGATGTTGTTGGTAAATCAGGTTGGTATCATTTCAAACTTAAGATTGCACGTAAATTAATCTTCTCCAAATGGCAAGAAGCACTTGGTGGAAATGTTAGAGCAATTGCATCGGGAAGTGCTGCCCTACAACCGCGTTTGGCACGAATATTTTTGGCTGCTGATATTCCAATTTTAGAAGGTTACGGATTAACGGAAACTTCACCAGTTGTATCGGTTAATTCCTTCGAAAAAGGAATTAGAATTGGATCAGTTGGAGCGTTGATTGATGATGTTGAAGTGAAAATTGCTGAGGACGGTGAAATTCTTGTGAAGGGTCCAAATGTAATGATGGGTTATTACAAAAATCCTGAAGCAACGGCGGAGGTGATTGACAGTGAAGGTTGGTTTCACACAGGTGATATTGGTATTTTCCAAGAGGGTAAATTCCTAAAAATTACAGATCGTAAAAAAGAAATCTTTAAAACTTCCGGTGGAAAATACATCGCACCACAAGGAATGGAAAATAAATTCAAAGAATCTCGTTTTATTGAACAAATAATGGTGATTGGTGAAGGTGAAAAGTTCCCGAGTGCGCTAATTGTTCCAAATTTTGCATACATTAAAGAATGGGCAACAAGAAAAGAATTAGATTTTGAAAATCTTTCAAATGAAGAAATCGCCGGTCAGCAAATACTTCACGAACGTATTAACAAAGAGGTTAGTAATTTAAATAAAGAGTATGGCAATTGGGAACAAATTAAAAAGTTTGTGCTTTTACCTAAAGAATTTTCAATTGATGGTGGTGAATTAACACCAACTTTAAAACTTAAACGCAAGAAAATTTTGGATAAATATCAAAAAGAATATAAATCTATTTATTGCGATTAGAATTCAAAATACACAAAATCAAAAGCTCATTTTTATACTTAAAATGAGCTTTTTTATTTTAAAGTAGTTTTTACCAGTCAAACTAAATTTTGATTTTTAGGTAAGATGTTTCAAGACTCTCATTAAATTATTAAATTTGCATCTAAAATATAATAAAATGGCATATTTGTTTACTTCTGAGTCCGTTTCTGAAGGACATCCGGATAAAGTTTCCGACCAAATTTCAGATGCTTTAATTGACAATTTCATGGCCTTTGATCCAGAATCAAAAGTTGCTTGTGAAACGTTGGTTACAACTGGATTAGTTGTTTTGGCCGGAGAAATCAAGACAAGCACTTATTTGGATGTTCAATTAATTGCTCGTGAAACAATTAAGAAAATTGGTTACACGAAATCTGAATACATGTTTGATTCAAATTCTTGTGGTATTATTTCTGCGTTACATGACCAGTCTGAAGATATTAATCAAGGTGTTGACCGCGTAGTTGCTAACAACGATTTTGAATCAAAAGCGAATGCACAAGGTGCTGGGGACCAAGGAATGATGTTTGGTTATGCAACGATTGAAACCGAAAATTATATGCCATTGGCATTAGATTTAGCGCATAAAATCTTACAAGAACTTTCTGCAATTCGTAATAATGAAGGAAATTTAATTCCTTATTTACGTCCAGATGCAAAATCACAAGTAACAATAGAATATTCTGATGACAACGTTCCTCAACGAATTGATACTATAGTAGTTTCTACACAGCATGATGATTTTGCTGCAGAAGCTGAAATGTTAGCTAAAATTAAAGCAGATATTATTTCTATCGTTATTCCACGTGTGAAAGCGAGTTTGAAACCAGAATTACAAGGTTTGTTTAACGATCAAATTACATATCATATTAACCCAACTGGAAAATTTGTGATAGGTGGTCCTCATGGAGACACAGGATTAACAGGCAGAAAAATTATCGTTGATACATACGGTGGAAAAGGTGCTCACGGTGGTGGCGCATTTTCTGGAAAAGATCCAAGTAAGGTTGACCGTTCAGCTGCTTATGCAACACGTCATATTGCTAAAAATTTGGTTGCTGCTGGATTGTGTGATGAAATTTTAGTTCAAGTTTCTTACGCAATTGGTGTTGCTAAACCATGTGGTTTGTTCATCAATACTTCTGGAACTGCGAAAGTGGATATGACTGATGGTGAAATTGCTCGTAAAGTTGAAGCAATTTTCGATATGCGTCCATACGCTATTGAACAACGTTTGAAGTTACGTAATCCAATGTATTCTGAAACTGCTGCTTATGGTCACATGGGTCGTAAAAATGAAGTGGTAACAAAAACATTCAAATCTCCAGATGGAACTATTAAATCTATGGAAGTTGAATTATTTACTTGGGAAAAATTAGATTTCGTTGATAAAGTGAAAGCTGCATTTAACTTGTAATCAATTCTTACAATAATTTAAATCCCAATTCTAAAAATAGAATTGGGATTTTTTATGTTATACCGAAGTTGTTTTCAATTGTCGTGTAGAATACTCGTTGAAAACTAACTCGGCATTATACCAAACAAATTTTCAATTGCGTCATTTAACAAGTAAATTGGTATTATAACGTAATTTAATTCAAAAAAATACTGAGGCCGTTGCAAAACCCATTTCTAACGTTCAATTTTATTTACCGTAATCTATATTTATAGTAATTCCAGTTCTAAATGGATATATAGCAACCGTTTTGCCTTCTTTGAAAAGTGTATTCAAATTATAAGTGGCAAATAATCCAATTGGTCCGTAACCAGTTCTAATTGTTGCTTCCAAAGAAAAAGGAGCTAAATTGTACTTCGATCTTACATTCAAATCAAAACGATCACCGTTAGTATATCGACCTGTTTTTCTTGTGTTTGAAAATACGCGAACTCCACCAATAACTCCCGCAGCAAAATAGAAACTTTTCTTTTGTTCCTTTTTTGTAGCAAATTCTAATAGTAAAGGAATCGTTATGTATTGAACATTTAGAGTATTAGCACGGTAATTTTGAGACACATTGGCTACTGCAAAAATAGTATCAGCAGTGTATGAAATATCGTAATTTTGATTCAAGCCAATCGTTGAAATAGTCCAACCTAGACCGGTTGTCAAACCCAAATTTTGCTTAAAAATCGGGATTTTATAATCAAAAAAGTTGAAGTTAAATACAGAAGAACGAACTACATTATTTTTCCAATAATCGTTAGTTGCAAAATCTGTTTTGAAAAGGTCACTCATTAAAATTAATGTACCAAAATCAAAACCTGCCCAGTGACCATCGTATGATTTTCGCTCTTCAACGTCATCTTCTTCAACATCGTCCAGTTCTTCACCGTCTGTAAGTGTAAAATTTATTGGTAATCTAACTGTTGACTTAACTGGTTGGTCTGCTAACAAAGCTGGCTTCCATTTTGGCATTGAACGAACAACTCGAATTGCCTCAACATTTAGACTATCGCTAACTCCTTTTTCAACCTTAACATCCGAAATCGAGCCATATTTGTCAACGATGAAAGAAAGAAATACCCTACCTTGTTCGTTGATTTCAATTGAATACTGTGGATACCTCACATTTTCTTTCATGTAATTCGTCATTGCAACCATACCACCTGGGAATTCAGCTTCAACATCAGGAAGTTCATCTGTATTTATGGACACAACATCAACAATAGCAACACTACTTTCAAGTTCTTTTGTTTGAGAAAAAAGAACGAAAGGAGAAAAAAACAGACAGAAAGCTAAATTTGATTTCATAATTAAAATTTTAATTTTTTAAAGTTAAATAAAAATTACTTTGATTTCATCCTTGAATTCTTTTATCCAGCTAAAGAACTACAATTTCAATAAAATACGAGCTAAGAAATTTCTTCCAGCTTGCGGATAGTAAAAATTCTCTGTTGTTGTTTCACCTGCATAGATATATGAAAAAGTATATCCATTATTTGAATACATCGAATTGAAAATATTATTTACCAAAAAGCCAAATGTTATTTCTTTAAAGAATTTATTTTCAATCGTGTAAGACAAAGTCAAATTTGAAAAGGTAAAAGGATCAAGACTTCGATTCACATTTGATGTATTATCTAAAAATTGTCTTCCGACATATTTTGACATCCAATCAATTGTAAAGTTTTTTAGAGGCATAAAAGAAAATCCAGCGTTTGCAACAATGTTTGGAGAAAAAGCTAAATCAGTATTTCTATGATTAATCAACTGTTGGGTATAAAAAGGCTCGTTATCTAAATATTCGTCAACATATTCATTGAATTTTTTGATTTTATTCTGACTTAACGAAAGTGCTGTATTTAAACGAAAGGAAGAAACTATTTTATAAGTCGCACTTAATTCAATTCCAGCTCGGTAACTATCTTTAGTATTGGTTCTTGTGTATCCACCCACATCATTAATTTGACCTGTCAAAATCAATTGATTGGTGTAATCCATCCAGTATAAATTCCCAGTGAAACTTAGTTTTGAAGAAGCATACATATACCCGACTTCTAAATCTCTCATATTTTCAGCTTTCGGTCTATTTGTGGGAGTACTTTCTCTAAAATCTTTTCTTACAGGTTCTCTATTTGCAATTCCATAAGATGCGAATATGTTTTGCCGCTCATTTATACCATAATTTATTGCCACTTTCGGATTGAAAAAATTAAACTTTACAGATTGTTCTAAATCCAATAATTCACCACTCACGTCATCAATCCCAAGAAAGGTATAATCTACATAACGATATTGTAAGTCACCAGTAATTGTAATTCTATTAACAGGTCTGTAGTTAGCTTTTAAATAATTACTGAACTCTGTTTTTTGTGCATCATTGTCGTAATATCGATCTCTAATTTCACCATTAGCTGCAAACCGTGCCCAAATTACTTCGCCAAAATGTCTTCCAATGTAAGTATTAGCTGCTCCTCCAAACACCAATTGCAATTTTGATAACTTATATTGTAACGAATAAACACCTCCAATGAAATCATTATCTAACCATCTTCTTCTAATTAAATCTGTGCTTGTAATTGTATCACTCCCTATAATAACTGGATTATAACCATAATCAGCTAAGTCATCATCTTTACGATATTGCTCAAAATATCCACGTCCATAAGTGTAATGACCTGCTATATTCATTATTAAATTTGGTTTAAAAGAATGTGTAAAATGCAATTGATAATTATCTTGCTGATAGTTATCAACTTCATTTTCGTAGGTGTAAAAATTGTAGGTTTTTCCTGAATTTAACAAATTTGCACGGTCTGCATCACTTAATCCATTGCGGTCTGCATAAGCGTTCATTTCAGCAACATCACCATTTACTCGACTTTCAGGAGTTCCATACCACGATTGATAAGTGACTTCTTTTCCACTAAAAACAATTGCTTTCACAACAGACTTTTTTCCAACATAAGAACCTGCTAAATAATAAGATTGAAGATCTGCAGAAGCTCTATCGATATAACCATCGGAAGTGATTTTAGACAATCGAGTTTCTAAGGAAAACTTATTGTTAATTAACCCTGTCCCCGCTTTAATGGTTGTTTTTAAGGTATTAAATGAACCATAAGTATTGTCCAAAACACCATAAGCATTGGAAGATATATCTTGTGATTTTATATTCAAACTTGCACCAAAAGAAGCAGCGCCATTTGTAGAAGTACCTACTCCACGTTGTAATTGTAGGTTTTCTATTGAAGAAGCTAAATCGGGCATATTCACCCAATAAACATCGTGTGATTCTGGATCGTTTACAGGAATTCCATTAATGGTGACATTGATTCGTGAAGCATCTACACCACGAATTCTCAAACCAGTATAGCCAATTCCTGTTCCAGCATCTGATGTGGTTACGACTGAAGGTAAGGCCTCCAATAAGGTAGGGATATCTTGACCAAAATTTTTCTTTTCAATTGGATTGGTTCGTTTTAGTGTCGATACAGAAGTTGAAGATTCAATTGCTCTAGTTGAAACAACTTGTACTTCTTCTAAGTTTTTGGAGTTGGTGTAAAGTTTAACCTCAATTGGGTTATTGAAATCAGAGGGTTTTATTTCTCTTTTCGTGCTTGCCAAACCCGGAATTTCAAAAAGTAAAACGATTACTTGTGTCGGGAGATTGTTTAATCTGAAGCTCCCATTCAGATCTGTGTAAGTACCAAAATTACCTCCTTCAATAGTAACACTTGTTCCTGGCAGAGGATTACCATTTTGATCACTCACTGTTCCGAACAGGTTATTCTGAGTGAAATAATTAAAACTCAAAGCATAAAATACAGCTATTAAAAAGACTCTTGTTTTCATTTTTAAAAAAAATTAAACAAGAACAAGGGGCTAATTCTCGATGGTTTACAATATAAAATTAGCTCAGTCATCTTCCCTGCGCAAGCATTACCTTACAGGTTCAATGGGTATAATCTCAGTCCGCCAGCTGGCGGACACCCCTTAGAGACGTTGCAAAATTAAACATAAAATGAATGAGGATACCTTTTATTTTAATATTAAAGATATTGAGTATAACTTTCGTACCAGAAATAAAAATTCAACTGAAATTCATTATTCTAAAAATAATCCCAATTTGAGCAATTATTAATTTTGCCTTTCTTTTTCCTTGATGCAAAAGAAACAAAAAATCAAGGCTCTGAATTTCTATTTTGTTCGCAAATCATTATTTAACAAATACTTACAACTCGTTGCGAACAATTTTAACTCCTTTCTGAAACTGAATTTTTTTAATCCGTCAGCTGACGGAACAGAAATTTTAAAAATTAACAGTTTCAGTTCAGTAGCTAAAACCATGAAATTCAAGGCCAATCATTGTTCGCAAATATTCATTAAATAGTTTTCATTTCAATCATATTCTTGATTTTCAATTATAAAGTATTTTACTGGTTCCGATTTCGAATACACATTTAAAGATTTTTGAAATCAACCTAAAGCAACATCGAGAACCATCATTACAACAAATCCTCCGATAAACCCAAGTACAGCAACGTCCGTATATTTATCACGTTGGGTTTCAGGTATTACCTCCTCTACAACTACAAAAATCATAGCACCTGCCGCAAAAGCTAAAGCAAAAGGAAGCAATTGTTCCATATAAATTACAGCAGCGGCACCAATTACACCTGCTATAGGTTCGACTATTGCAGAAAGTTGACCATACCAAAAGCTTTTAAACCGACTTGCTCCCGCTCTTCTTAACGGCATTGCAACGGCGAAACCTTCAGGGAAATTTTGAATTCCAATTCCAATTGCTAAGGTAATTGCCCCAGCAATTGTAGCGCCTTCCATTCCATTAGCAGCTGCACCAAATAAAACACCGATTGCCAAACCTTCTGGAATATTGTGAAGAGTTATGGCAAGTACTAATAAGGTAGTTTTGTGCAATTGTGTTTTGACACCCTCCGTTTCGTTCTCACTAAAATTAATATGTAAATGAGGCATACTTTTATCAAGGAAAAAAAGAAAAAGTGCTCCAGTAAGAAAACCAACTGCTGCTGGCATCCAAGGCATAGAAGGGTAAAAGCGTTCTGAAAGCTCAATTGATGGCATTAACAAAGACCAAAAGCTTGCTGCGACCATAACACCACCAGTGAAACCAAGCATTCCATCGAGAACACCCCGATGAATTGTTTTGAAAAAAAATACCAATGATGCTCCAAAGGCAGTAACCAACCATGTAAATGTAGTTGCAATAAAAGCAGCAAAAATAGGGTCTAATCCTTCAAAAAAATGTATTAAGGTTTTCATTTTGAGATTTCTGTTGCGAAGTTACATTAATAACAATTCTAAAAAACAGCTCCATAAAAAAATCCCAACCTTTCAGCTGGGATTTAATTTTCTAAACTTGCATTTATGATTAGTTTTTAACGTGTTTGATAGTTTCCGAATCATTATTTGCATTTTCAATTGTTATGAAATAAACTCCATTTTCAATTTCATTTGCGGCAATTGGGAATAAATTTGTTCCTTCCTCAATTGATATTGATTTTCTTAAAACTACTTTACCCATTGCATCACGAATGATTAATATTGATTCACCAACTAATTTTGAATCGCTAATTACAATATTAAAACCATCTTTACTTGGGTTAGGATAAGTAATCAATTGGCTAGCATTTCCTTCACAATCTACGAAAATTGGGTCGTATATTTTATTCTTGCCATCAATATCCACTTGGTTTAAACGGTAATAACTTTGATCATTTGACTTCTCAGAATCAACAAATGAATAATTGATATCTTGTGTTGAATTTCCAGCTGCTGAAATAGATCCAATCACTCTCCAAGCAGAACCATCGTTCGATTTTTCTACATCAAAATGAGAACTGTTTTGCTCGGAGGCAGTTGACCAAGAAAGCGTTACGATATCTTCCTCACAAGAAGCAGAGAAAGAAGTGAGTTCGACAGGGAGAGGACCACCTTGACCACCACCACCAAATTCACTGAAAGATGTTAAGCCAGACCATGTTAGAACATCGGTGCTGGTATTAATGGAACCAGATGTACCAGTTAATTGCGTTCCATCATCAAATGATGCGTCACCTGGATACTGCCAAACACCTGAACTTAATTTAACAGGACGAATTTCACTTTCCGTACCTACTACATCATTATCAGTGTAGGATAAGTTAACCGTATAAGTAAAACCACTTGCTGAATTATGTGGCTCAATGAACCAAGAGCGATTTATATAACTCGTATTATTTGAATTCATGTTCGTAACTTTTGTCGTTTTCAATCGAACACCCAGGTAATCGTTTGTTTCTCCGTTGAAAGAACCAGCGTTCGTAAAATTAACAGTAGCAGGGGTATAATTTGTTCCATCACCAACAGGGAAGGTAAAAGAACCTGAGCCACTATATATTTTTCGAGCTTCTCCAGTAGAGGTAGCATTTATGTGGCTACTCGCGGAAGCTGAACTTACTGTAGCTGAGGAACCTAAAATTAAATTATTCGCTCCAATTGATATGTCACCATTTGTAAGAGTTAAATTTCCAGTCAGCGTTAAATCATCATTTAGTGTAATACCTCCTGAACCATTTAAAATCAACTTATTCACGTTTCCTGAAAATAATCCCGTTGGCAAAGTATAGGCACCGCTATTTGCAAACTCAACTTCAGCTGATTCTCCAGATGCATCTATACTTCCTGCTGATAAAGTAATAGAACCATCAGTATATGTCAACTTATTATTCAAGGTAATTGATCCAGCAAACGTTAATGTTCCCGATGCTTTATTTATAAAAAGGTAAGGAAAATTATCATTTCTAGAAATTGTTTGATTTCCTGTACCATTGAAAAACACAGCACGAGAATTTGGAGTAAATGTTCCTGTCCCAGACCAATTTCCACCCACTTTAATGTCTCCACCTGCAGAAGTACTCAAGGTCAATCCGCCATTATTGAAAATAACATTTCCGAGTACATTAATAGGCTCAACTTGGTCTGTTAAAGACATGTCGAATGTCCCATCAACAGAAAGTTCATTTCGCACCCAGCTTTCACTAGTAGAATTGGAGTTTGCTCCTGGATCTAAGATGGTTCCTGCCGAAATCAAAACATTGTAAGGAACGCCTGCACCTGATGAAAAACCACTTAACCACTCTGTATTTCTACCATAGGTGCCTGTAGAATTGTATTTTAAAGTTGATCCGACCCCATAACTCGGACGGCCGTCCCCAGACACAAATCCACCACTACTAATTTCTAGTGTTCCATTTACGGTACTTAGGTTTGTTCCGAAATTTAAGCCGCTTTGAAGTTTTAAATTCACATTTGAACCAAATGTCCAAGATCCACTATTTTGTCCAGTTAAATTTTTAGTGTTACTTGTAATCAATACATTTCCTGTTCCAGTGATTAAACACGCCCCATCAGCCAAAATAGTTGAATTATCAGGTCCAGAGAAAGTAAGACTGTAGTTATTCAAATCAATACTTGCGGTTGATTTGTGCGTTAATGCATTTCCTCCATTTGGAGCGGTCAACGTAAGATTATTTCCAAGAGAAATGCTTCCACCCGTTTTCTCGTTGACCATGTAGGTAAATGTTTCACCACCGTTTCCAGTGATTGTTGAAGTTCCATTTCCAGTAAAGAAAACCGCTCTGTTGTTTGTATTCAATGTGCTTCCGGAATTACGTGTCCAATTACCACCAACTTTGATGTCTCCTCCACTCGCATTTCCGAGGGATAGATTTCCATTTAATAATACATTTCCAGAAATATCCAGTCTTCCTGATTTATTCGAAGATCCACCATAATCCATGTACAAGGCAGAGCCATTATCAACCGTCAAATTTCCAGCTAAACTAAGGTTGGTTGAAAAGGCATTAGCACCACCATTTGCAGAATTCGGATAATTCAATGTGGTGTTATTTGATAATTGAACTGAATAAGGAGCCCCTGCTCCTGAGGTTGTAGACCACTCAGTTGATCTTCCGTAAGTTCCACCTGTATTGTATTTAAGTGTTGATCCAGAACCGTAAATCGGTGCGTTTGTATTGATAAAACTTCCAGCATTCATACTTAATGTTCCATTAACAGTTGAAGCCGTTCCAAAATTTACTCCGCCAGCTATGTCCACATCATTGAAAGCAACAGTTCCTGAAACGGTTCCATTACCAGCAAAGCTCACTTTTGAACTTCCAGATGTAAACGTTCCATTATTGGTGAATGAGCCATTATTAGCAATTGTAATAGTTGGTGTTCCAGAAGTTGACAAGGTCGCACCGGAATTTATAGTAAGTGAATTAACTGAAATGGATGTTGAAACCACCGGACTATATGTGGTACCTGATACAACAGTAACGCTTGTTGATGCACTCGGAACGCCTCCACACCAGTTTGCAGCGTTGGACCAATCTGTTGAAGTGCCGCCAATCCAAGAACCAGATGATACAATAGCTGCGGTTGCAGCAAAACGGGTTGAGCTTTCACAACTATTTGTAGTCTGTGAGGCATAATAAGTTGAACTATTTACCAATGCGGTATTTGTTGCCAAAGCAGAACCTCCAGATGATGCAACATACCATTGAATGGCTGTTCCAGTTGCACTTAACTCAGCTACAGTAGCTCCCGAGCAGAGCGTTTGCGTAGCATTTCCAGTTGGTGCGGATGGATTGGTATTTATTGTTACAACAACCGGTGTTCGAGAAACACTTTCACATCCGTCAATTGTTTGTGTAGCATAATAGGTTGTACTATTTGTTAGAGCCGTTGAAGTGCTCAATGCTGTTCCTCCTGTTGAAGCGCTATACCATTGAGGAGCAGTTCCGGTTGCTGTTAAACTAGCGACAGTAGGTGATGTAGCTGAACAAAATGCTTGATTACTTGCTGTTGGTTCTGAAACGGTTCCGCACGGTTTGATCGAAAAATCGTCAATTGCCAAGCCATCATTTGCTCCAGAAGCCGAAAAATCAGTCCATCGAATGAGGAAAACAGCTCCATTCGTAATGCTTAAACTGGAAATAATTGCTGTTAATGCGGATCTATTAGCCGATGCATTACCATCAATTGCACCTGTTGCCCCAGATGTAATTGGCGCAGTAAAGTCAAGCGAGTTGAAATCAGTCCAAGTACCTGTTGTAAGGGAAGTTGCATCAAAACTATATTGAAAATCAAGTCTATCAACTCTTCCCGTAGCTCCGAGTCTCCATTGTTCCCCGGTGAATGATACTTCAAGATTACTTATTGTTGATCCAGTATTATTAACAAATTTTGCCCCAATTACCGGTACAAGACTTCCTGATCTAAGTCCTCCAAAAGCTCTATCAGAATTAGTTCCTGTTCCAAAGCTGTATGTATCTCCACCGCTTCCAGATCCAGAACCAGCAGTTAAGGTACTATTGGCATTTGTTCCACTTTCTGATAAATACCATCCAGAAGGTAATGTTGAAGAAGTACCAGAAGTGGCAAGTGTATTAAAGTTCTGTGTTGATGATGTCCCCAATGCTGTGAGTGAAATTGAACTTGTCAACGTGGTAGCTCCTGCACTAACCGAACTCCACGCGCTGCTTCCGGCGCTATTAACGGCTTTGATTCGGTAGTAATAAGTTGTACCTTCAGATAAACTTGTAAAAGCGTTTGACGTTGTTCCTGATGCGATACTTGAAACCGTTGAAACTGGACTTGAGAAATCACTTGAACTGGTAGATAATTCTACTGTATAAGTGAAAGTTACCGCTCCTTGCGAACTTGGGGCTGACCAGTTTGCCGTTAAACCGGATGTTGTTATCGAACTTGCTGTTCCAACTGTAGGTACGTTCGGTAAAGTTGCTGAATTTGAGGAAGTTGAATTTGCGGATGTTCCCGAGGCATTTACGGCTCTAACTCTAACATAATATAAAGTATTAGCTGTTAATCCTGTTACAGCTTGCGAATTGGTATTTACAGTTAAATCTTGATAACCAATCACGTAACTCGCAAAATTTGAAACTGTGGAAACATCCAAACGGTAAGTACTTGCACCCGATGTTGCTGTCCAATCAACTGTGAATCCTGAAGTTGTAATGCTACTAAAAGTTGGAGTAGCAGGCGCATCCGTCAAGGTAATAGTGCTTGCACTTAATGGAGAAGTTGTTCTGTAATCGATGTTTGAACCACTGTTGTTGTATGCAAAGACAAAAGTATAATAGGCTGTTCCCGCAGATAAACTAGTATTGGAAATTCCCGAGATTGTACTTCCCACACTTACAATTGTTCCACCGCCAAGGCTATTTCCAGCTGTATAAGTTGTTCCATCCACTGGATTAGCAGATAAACTGGCGGATGTACTTCTGATAACAAGATATCCATCTGGACTGCCCGTTGCTGCGCTGAATGCAGTACTGAATGCAGATGTTGTAATAGAGCTAAATACCAAAGAAGTAGCTTGAGCGCTTGGTTCTGCTTTTAACGTTGTAAATGAAATAACTCCTCCGTAGCTAGTACCTGAAGTATTTGTTGCGTAAGCTTGGTAATAGTAGGTTGTGTTCGGTGATAAGGAAGTAACACCAGAATTAAATGTCCCTGTGCCCGAACCTGAAGCTTGATCTGTTACACCACCTTCGCCTATGGTTGGTGTGTTATCTGAAGTACTGTAAACAAATCCTCTTGCAGTAACGCTTGCTCCACCGTCAGCAGTGATTTCTCCATTCAACGTTGCGGTCGTTGATAATACAGAACTTGCTGTATTAGTCGTTAAAACTGGAGGTGTTGATCCAGACTGAGTGGTGGCACTTGCTGTTGGAGCGGATGTTGTCAAATAATTATAAGTGGTTGCATTTGTACCATCCCACGTGTAAGGAACGAGTAAATAGTTGTATTGTGTTGAAGCAGCAAGACCTGAACTCGAAATCGAAGTTGCATTTTCAGCAATAACACTTGATACTATTGTAGTATTTGCTCCAGCTGTAGGGGCTGCTCCATTCGAATTCCCTAATAAAGGTGAATTAGGGGATGCCGCTCTTAGAAGTACATAATTTTTATTCGTTGCTCCTGATACAGGAAAAGTTGCTCCAGTCCAACTCAAATCAATATTACTTGCAGAAGTGGTTGTCGCAGAAAAACCAGATGCTTGAACAGTTGCTGGGTTTGAAAGCGTTCTAAATGTTTTCTCATCTCCATACCCTGTTCCTGCGGCGTTCGTAACATAAGCGCGGATGTAATACAACGTTTGTGGACTTAATGAAGTTAAAGACGATGTGAAATTCGCTGTCCCCGTACCGTCGTTTGTTTTTGTTGAAAGTGATACCGTTGGTGCAGTAGCAGTATTCCAAACAACACCTTTAGAAGTGATGTTTGTACCTGACAGTGTTTGTCCTCCCGAAGATGTCGTTGTATTTGTGATTGAAGATGCTGCCACTGTTGTAGTGACTGTTGGCGCTGCCATGTATATTCCTTCGTTACCAATAGCAATGTAAGAAGTACTCGACAATGATTGGTTGAAACCAGCTACAGAGGCCGTGAATGGGTTGGTACCCGTTACTGTAGCTGCTGTTTTTGTCCAAGTTGTTGGAACATACAAACCAAGATATACCTGAGAACCCGTTGTGTAAGAAGCGCCCGTTTCGCCTGTGTTATATTGCGGTGCCACAGTCAAGTTTCCTCCTCCGCTAGTTCCTTCAGTTATGTACCAACGTCGGTTTACGCACTCACCTGAAACGGTAGCATCAGCAACTGCTCCATCTGTAACAAGAATTCCATACGTGTCAGAAGTTCCAGAATTGGTTAAAGAAATTGGATTATAGGCTGAATTCCCGACTGGGAATAAGAATGCAGAGGTTAAAGATGCTTTTTTTAGTTGACCAGTACTGTTGGTAACAATATATTTCGTTGATGATACCCCACTAACTGAAGCTCCCGCACCCAAGGTAAAATCTGAAGCTCCTAGCGTTAGTTTTCCATTTGTTAATGTCAAGATTCCTGTTACAGAGGTGCCCGCGCTTAGTGTAAGTCCATTACTGTTATTTAGCGTGAGATTTCCAGCTGCAGTTATTAGGTTTCCAGTAACTTGAGCCGATGATCCGTTAAACGTATAATTAGTTCCAGCGTTAAGTGATTTGTTCGTCAATGTTAATGAACCATTAATTCCTGAAGTATTTGCAGTGATTAATGTAGAACCTGATGCAGTAGTAAACGTTCCAGAACCAGCTATGGCAATCGTAGCGCCAAAATCTATTGTAGATGAGGCTCCAACTGCGAGCGTGGCATTCGCGCCAGTGGTGAAAGTACCAGCACCACTTATAGTTTGAGTTCCTGTGCCGTTTATGTTTATTGTTCCTGCAGCAGCGGGATTGTAATTAAATGTTCCACCCGATCCAATGTTAATATTCCCTTTGATAGAATGACCAGGAGTAGCAGTTACGTTAGGCCCAAAAGTACAATTTGCTCCGATTGTTAAATCACCATTTACTATAAAACTACTTCCACCAGTACCAGCTAAAGATAACGCCCCTGAAGTGGATTCAATGACAAGGTGATGATAGGTTCTTCCGCTAAATGAAATAGATGGTTGAAGAGTGCTACTTCCTCTATATGTAATCGTACTTCCAGAATTGAAAGTTGCGTTAGCAATCGGCGTTGAAATACCACTAGCTGTATTGTGAATATAATTCCCGCCATTATTGATAGCCCATTGAGCAGATGTAGCAGTTAGAGCAGTTGCAGCCTGGTTTAAAAAAGTTCCACTCACTGATAAATCAGGATTTGAAGTGCCAGCCCCTATTGTCATTTTCGACGCTGAACTTAATGTAAAAGTTTTAGATGCTGCAATTACACATTGAGCACCAGATGCTGCAACATTAAAATCAATTATTCCTGTTTGACCTGTACTTTCTAAAGTTTGAGTGCCTGTAGTTCCGTTTAAAACAATTCTTGTAATTGCAGCCGCATCAGTCGCACTTTCTGTTATGGTACCAGATGTGTGTGTGAAATTACCCTTAACATTTAAAAGTGCTACAATACCAGCTCCACCTGAACCAGTTTCATCTGAAAATAGTAATCCTCCTCCAGACATAGAAAAATTGCCATTAACATTAACCGTATTATTTATTGAACTTGAAGATCCATTATTCTTGTGGATATTAAATTGCCCTCCAGAAATTGATAAATCACCTGTAACCGTAATGGTTCCATTGTAATTAAAAGTTCCTGAAGGCGCACCTAATGTAAATATACCTGCGGATTGTGTGAAATTTCCAGAAACATTAAAAGTCAAATTAGACATGTACTTTCTGCAAATAAAAGAACCTGCACCAGTATGTGAATAATTTCCCGAAACATTGAGAGTTTGAGTAGCATTACATTCAGGACCAGCAATGTAAACTGTTCCGCTCGAATTAAAAGTGAGATTTCCTGCAATATTCATTGTAGTGACACTACCTCCATTATACATGGAAAAGGAAGATGAACCATTAATTGTCACATTTCCAAATGTTTCTGTAAACTCATTATTTGAAACGGATTGGTCAATTTGGAGGGTCGAATTGGAATGCCATGTGATTGTGGGTAATGTACCTACATTTACATTATGTATATAAGTACTACCACTACCACAATAAACAGCACCTGTAGGGGTCATTGTTGTTGCAGATGCCTGTCTTTCATATACACCATTAATTGTGAAATCATTTGCATCTGCGCCATTTGCTACAGTTATGGCACCACTTGTAGCTAAAATCACTTTACCTCCTGCATCAATTGTAGTTTGATCAATTGTAATTGTAGTACTAACAGTAACTTCATGGGTATTTAAAATTGTAATTGGACCATTGGAATTTGAAGGCGCTGAATTTGCATCTGCCCAAGTGCTCCCTCCATCTGTACTTACCTGCCATGTGCTTGCATTATTCCATGCTCCTGAGACTTTTGATCTATATCTTCCTTTCTCAATAGTAAGATGATTGAAAAACATATTTCTATTTCCATCACTATTGTTTTGGTTTCCGATGTAAAAATTAATGCGATCAATTTGAGAACTACTATTTATAGTGGTCGTGTAATCAGAGCCACCATCTCTTGCTGTCATTCTAAAACTATATTGAGTTGAACTTGTTCTTATCAATGTAACCAACATCGGACTTGTTCCATAATTTGTGAAAGCATTACCATTAGTTGTTGTAATGGTTGAGCTATTAAAATTATTTACATTAAAAATTGTTGTTCCTCCGCTTTTTAAATCAAACCCTTTTCCGCCGCCATTAGCGTCCCAATTTATTGCCCAGTAAAAGCTAAACTTATCCCCAACTTCCATTGCTGATGAAAATGGTCTTAAAGCGTTCATATAACCTGAACCAGTTGCATACATTCCAAAAGCATTTGTTCCAATACCTGTTGTTCCCATACCATTGTTTGCTGGATTCCCAAGAAAACTCCCTGAATTTGTACCTGTTGTAAAAGCCCATGCACCAAATCCAGTTCCTTGATTAGACCCGTTTGTCCAACTACTGTAATTTGAAGCATTATCTGAAAAATTCTGCCCCCAAACTCCACCACTCCCCAACAAAACCACCAACACCATCAATGGCATCAATAGCAAACTTTTCAAATTTTTCATAGAACAATTTATATTTTTTAAAGGAATAGTTTTATTTACAAGATTATTATTTACAACTACGTTTGTTGATTTACTAGATAAAAATTGATGATTGCACTTTTTCATTTAACGTAATCTTTGAAATATATTAATACAAAATTTTTACTGCATAATTACATCTTTTTTTTATTTAAAAAAAAGATTATTATAACTTGTTGCAAAATTAACACATAGGCCTCAAACTTGTTCTTTTTGTTGATTAATTCTTTGACTGTTAATAAAAAAATCCCGAAACTTTCGCTCCGGGATTTCCTAAATAATTTGTTTGTATTAAACTGATCTAAGCGTTCAAAATACCTCTTGAAATAACGATTTTTTGAACTTCAGAAGTTCCTTCGTAAATCTGTGTGATTTTCGCATCACGCATCAAACGCTCCACGTGGTATTCTTTCACGAAGCCATATCCACCGTGAATCTGAACAGCTTCCACTGTTTGTTCCATGGCAACCTTAGAAGCATACAATTTCGCCATAGCTGAAGATTGATCGTAATTTCTACCGTTATCTTTATCCCAAGCTGATTTGTAAACCAATAATTTCGCTGCTTCGATTTCCGTAGCCATATCCGCTAATTTGAATGCAATCGCCTGGTGCTTGTAAATTTCTTTACCAAAAGCTTTACGTTGTTTTGAATAATCCAAAGCCAATTCATAACCGCCACCCGCAATTCCTAATGCTTGTGCAGCGATACCAATACGTCCACCACTTAATACTTTCATTGCGAATTTAAAACCAAATCCATCTTCACCAATTCTATTTTCCTTTGGAACTTTTACGTCATTGAACAACAAAGTATGTGTATCACTTCCACGAATTCCCAATTTGTCTTCTTTCGCTCCAACGATGAAACCGTCCATTCCTCTTTCAATAATTAATGCATTGATTCCTTTGTGACCTGCTTCCACATTTGTTTGTGCAATAACTAAGTAAACTGATGCTGAAGAACCATTAGTTATCCAGTTTTTCGTTCCATTCAAAATGTAATGATCTCCCATGTCTACAGCTGTTGTGCGTTGAGATGTTGCATCCGAACCGGCCTCTGGCTCTGACAAACAAAATGCTCCGATTTTTTCGCCTTTCGCAAGTGGAACTAAATATTTTTGTTTTTGTTCTTCGTTTCCAAATTTTTCTAACCCCCAACAAACCAATGAGTTGTTAACTGACATGCACACAGATGTAGATGCATCTACTTTCGAAATTTCTTCCATCGCCAAAACATAAGACAAGGTATCCATTCCACTTCCTCCATATTTTGGATCCACCATCATTCCCATAAAACCTAGCTCTGCCAATTGCTTAATTTGCTCAGTTGGAAATTTTTGTAAGTTATCTCTTTCAATAACACCTGGTTTCAATACGTTTTGTGCAAAATCTCTAGCAGCTTCTTTAACTGCCAATTGCTCTTCAGACAATTCAAAATTCATAGTTTGACGAATTAAATTAATTTTGACAAAAATAAACGAATTTCTCTTTTGAATAAGCAATTAAACAAGAATAAAATCGAAATTATTGGATTAATGTCCGGAACTTCTTTGGACGGATTAGACATAGCGCACGTTAGTTTCAATTTTGAAAACGAGCAGGTTGACTTTGAACTAAGAAATTACGAAACGGTTCCCTATACAAACTCTATTTTGAACCAACTACAAAACTATTTAGCACTTTCTGTTCCTGAAATGTTAATGTTGGACAAACAAATCGGGAGTTTTTATGCGGAAAAAGTGGATGAGTTTGTAAAGAAATTCAATATTGATAAAAGTAATATCGACGCAATTGCTTCTCATGGACAAACGATTTTTCATCAACCACAAAATGGCTTTACGTATCAAATTGGTTGCGGAACGACATTGGCTTTTAAAACTGGAATCGATGTCATCAACGATTTTAGAACCTTAGACATTGTTGCAGGAGGACAAGGAGCGCCACTCGTTCCAATTGGCGATTTTAATTTATTTAGTACGAAAGCAAACGCTTTTCTAAACATTGGTGGTTTCACGAATATCAGTTTTAAGAAAAATGATGAAATCATTGCTTTTGATATTTGTTCAGGAAACTTACCGATGAACGAAGCTGTGAAATCAATTGGTCTGACCTACGATAAAAATGGAGATCTTGCTCGAAAAGGAGAAATTAATGTTAGAATTTTAGAAGAACTCCAAAAATTGGGGCATTTCCATAAATCAGCTCCGAAATCATTAGGAACAGAATGGTTAGAAAGTGACTTTTATCCAATCGTAAACAAAATTGATTCACTTGAGAATAAACTACGAACGCTCGTTGAACATACGGCACTAGAAATCTGCAGGGTAGTAAACCAAGAAAACATTTCTTCCGTTTACGTAACAGGCGGCGGTGCAAAAAATGAATTTCTGATTGAACGCATTCGTTTCCATTTTAAAGGAAAATTGATAATTCCAGGAGCGGAAATCATTGATTTCAAAGAAGCGATTATTTTTGCATTTTTAGGAGCGCGTTACCTTCGAAATGAAACCACAACTGTGAAAAGTGTTACGGGTTCTATAAAAGATGTTTGCTCAGGTGTTCTACATAAATGCAACAAATAACACTTATTCACACTCTACTTGTTGGTAAGTATCGACTAAAAAGCGACTTCTATCATTGATTTTTTTAATTTTGTCTGAATTATGTATAATTAATTGAATGAAAGATTTACTCCAAAAATTTGAAAATAAACGTCCAGAGATTGTCTTTGAATGGAAAGATGCTGAAACTGAAGCAGAAGGATGGGTTGTAATAAACTCGCTAAGAGGTGGTGCTGCTGGCGGTGGGACGAGAATGCGAAAAGGTTTGGATAAGCGAGAAGTAGAATCGCTTGCGAAAACAATGGAAGTGAAATTTACGGTTGCTGGTCCGCCAATAGGAGGAGCAAAATCGGGCATCAACTTCGACCCAAAAGATCCACGTAAAGAAGGTGTTTTACGTCGTTGGTATGCAGCAGTTTCTCCTTTGTTAAAAAGTTACTATGGAACTGGTGGCGACTTAAATGTTGATGAAATCCACGAAGTTATTCCAATCACAGAAGATTGTGGCGTTTGGCATCCGCAAGAGGGTGTTTTTAATGGGCATTTTCAACCAAAAGAAGCACAAAAAATCAATAGGATTGGTCAATTACGTCAAGGAGTTTTAAAAGTTATTGAAGACGAATCATATACGCCTGACACCAACAGAAAATACGTTATTGCTGATATGATAACTGGTTATGGTGTTGCAGAATCTATTCGTCATTATTTTAACATCTGGGGTGGTGAATTAAAAGGTAAAAAAGTTATCGTTCAAGGTTGGGGAAATGTAGGTTCAGCTGCAGCTTATTATTTAGCTCAAAATGGCGCATTAATCGTTGGGATAATTGATCGTGTAGGTGGATTGATTAATGAAAATGGATTCACATTTGAAGAAGTGAAAGATTTATTCTTAAATAAGAATGGGAATGAATTAGTTCACTCAAATTTAATGAGTTACGACGATATAAACTCTAAAATTTGGGATTTGAAAGCAGATGTTTTCATTCCTTGTGCAGGAAGCCGTATGATTTCCGAAGACCAATTGAATAGAATGATTACTTCTGGAGTAAAAGTTATTTCTTCTGGTGCTAACGTTCCTTTTGCTGACCCTGAAATTTTCTTCGGCAAAATTGCAGAAAAAGCAGATGCTTCATTGGCTTTAATTCCAGATTTCATTGCCAACTGTGGTATGGCTCGCGTTTTTGCTTATTTAATGAGTAATGATTTAAAAAGTATTGAAGATTGTTTAATTTTTGAAGATACAAGCGAAATAATAAAAAAAGCACTTCAAAATACGAAAGAGATAAATTCTAACAGCACAGGTATAGCAAAGGCAGCCTTCGAAATTGCCTTAAAACAATTAATTTAATAAAAAAAAAGATGGAGTTATTTATTATTGCAACATTTATTCTAGGTTACACAGCGATAACCTTGGAGCATTCACTTAAAATCGACAAGTTAATTCCAGCGCTTTTGATGATGGTCATTTGTTGGACTACAATTGCGCTAAATATTGATGGTATTCAAAATTGGATAGATCCGCATACTGGTACGTTAGTTTCAATAGGTACAGCAAATCATGAAATTAAATCAGAATTATTAGAAACAACTCTTTTACATCACTTCGGTAAAACTGCTGAAATACTCATTTTCTTAATGGGAGCAATGGCAATCGTTGAAATGATTGATCATTTTGAGGGTTTCGCTTCTATTAAAAACGTCATTAAAACAAAAAAGAAAATTAATATTCTTTGGATTGTTGCGATTTTAGGATTTGTGTTATCTGCAATTATTGACAATTTAACTGCGACGATTGTTTTAATCACAATTCTTAGAAAAATAATCAAAGATGCTGACACACGAATGTGGTATGCTGGTTTTATCATTATCGCTGCAAATGCTGGTGGAGCTTGGACACCAATTGGCGATGTTACCACCACAATGCTTTGGATGGCTAATAAAATAACTACTGGTGAAGTAATGAAACTATTGTTTTTACCTGCTCTTGTTTGTACTGTTCTTCCTTTAATTATTGCATCCTTTATGCCCGTCTTCAAGGGAGAAATTGACCCGGAAGAAGCAGAAGAACAAAAAAGTAGTCACGGTTCGTTTATGTTGATTTTTGGTTTGTTCATGATAATAATGGTTCCTGTGTTTAAAACTGTTACGCATTTACCTCCGTACATTGGTATGATGCTGTCTTTAAGTATAATAGCAATTACAGCTGAAATTCTGAGTAATCGAAAAATTAATATATCTCATAATGAAAGAGAAAACTTAGAGGGAGAAACGCACCACGGTCCAACATTAAAAGCACTTGGTAAAATTGAAATGCCTTCGATTTTATTTTTCCTAGGTATTTTAATGACTGTTGCATCGATGGAATCTTTAGGTATGATTTTAAATTTTGGTCAATCAGTAAGTGCAAAAATTGATGAAAGTGTATTTATTACCTTGTTAGGTGTCGCTTCAGCAATTATAGATAACGTTCCGTTAGTTGCGGCGAGCATCGGAATGTTCACACAAGAACAAGATGCTAACATTTGGCATTTCATTGCGTATGCAGCTGGTACGGGAGGTTCAATATTAATCATTGGCTCAGCGGCAGGAGTTGTTGCAATGGGAATGGAAAAAATATCTTTCTTTTGGTATTTAACACGGATTTCAGCCTTAGCAGCTGTTGGATACTTTGCAGGAATTGGCGTTTTTCTTTTATTATCGTAACAAATAACAATTATAAAGTTTACACATTATGAGTTTATTTTTCTTTCTTCAAGCGAATCCAGGAATTAACACAGGTGCTGCTGAACCAGCTACAGGAGTTAAAGATGTTCCTATTTGGGATATTATCGATCAATCAAATCAAGGAATTGGATGGATTATCAATTTAATATTGTTAGTAATGTTTGGCTATACAATTTTTGTGTTTGTTGAACGATTCTTAGCATTAAGAAAAGCGACTAAAGAAGAACAAGGATTTTTAAATAATGTAAAAAGTCAAATTAGCAACGGAAACCTACAAGGTGCTAAAGATATTTGTAATTCATCTGATAGCCCGATTGCTAAAATGCTTGGAAAAGGTATTTCTAGAATTGGTTCTGCTAAAAATGAGAGTATTGCTGCAACGATTGAAAACACAGGGAAATTTGAAATCCTACGCTTAGAACAACGTTTGAATTTCTTAGCAACTGCCGCTGGTGCTGCACCAATGATTGGTTTCTTAGGTACAACAATCGGTATGGTTGTAGTTTTCATCGACTTACAAAATGCTTCGACACTTGAATTAAAAACAATCGCGCCAGGTATCATGACAGCAATGGTAACGACTGTTGCAGGTCTAATTGTTGGTATTATTGCTTTTATGGGTTATAACTTCCTTGTTGGACAAATTGGTAAAGTAGTGTACCAAATGGAAAACGCAGCGTTAGAATTTATGGATTTATTAAACCAACCAAATAAATAAGAAATGGATTTTCGTCCCAGAAATAACGTTAAAGTAGAAGGTGGAATGGCTTCTATGACCGACCTTGTTTTCTTGTTACTGATTTTCTTTATCATCATGAGTTTAATGGCAAATAATCAAACGCCAATTGACTTACCCAAACCAGATGCAGATTTAAAACCTGTGAAAGACCCTGTTGAAGCAATGGTAATTATTACAGAAGATAATCGCTATGTTGTAATGCCCGGTGGAGATTTGGCAAACCCGATGGATTTTGATGAAATAAAACAAATGACAGCTGCAGCAGTCGAAAAATCTGGTAAATTGAAATTGAAAGTTGCAGGTCATCGTAAAGCAAGCTATGAAGCAGTATTTAATGTACTCGCCCTTTCTCAAGCAAATGGTTGGGATCCAGTTTTAGCTTATGAAAAATAACTTATGTCAGAGAAAATAAACATATTAAACTCACAAGTTGCTGATCCAAGAGATGTTAAAATCGGATGGATTAGCGCGGTAGTTACTGTGATTTTAGTTCTACTTATTTTCTTACTCGTTACCTATCAAATTGCTGATCCACCGCCACAAGATGTTTTGGTAAACACTGAAACAACGTTGGAAGAATTAGAATTAAAGGAATTGAAAGTTGAAACTGGTGGCGCTGGTGGAGGAACTCCTACAAATGACCCAATTGACCAACCCAAAGAACAAGTGCAGCAAGTTTTAACAGGCAAAACGGGTCAAACAACTGTGAAAACAGGAAGTTCAAATAAAACCAACGGTAACAACCCAAATAACCAAGCTTCTACCTCTGTACAAGGAAACAACCCATTTGGATCTGGTGGATCAGGAAATGGAAATGGGGCTGGAAATGGACCTTTTGGAGGACCAAGTAACGGAGAATTTGGAGAGGGACCTTCTGGAACTGGAGATGGTAAAGCAAGAACACGTTTAAATGATGCTAACCTTCCATCCTATGATACTGATTTTGATTCTAAAATACACTTGAAATTAAGTATCAACTCAAACGGCGATGTTTTTTCAGCCACTTGTATTAAATCAAAATCAACTTGCACTGATCAACGTATTATCAATCAAGTAATTGCAGAAGTAATGCGCCAAGTGAAATATAAAAAAGACCCAGGTTCAGGTACAGTTTATGCATTCTACACCGTCCAAATTGATGCTAAATAAGTACCAAGAAAGTATCCATTGGCTTTTTGAACAATTTCCTTCTTATCAATTTAAAGGTGCTTCAGCTTATAAACCTGGATTAGAAAATACACTTTTTTTATTGAAAGCTTTTGATAATCCGCAAGAAAAGCTAAAATTCATTCATGTTGCTGGAACAAATGGGAAAGGTTCGACTTGTTCATTTTTAACTAGTTTATTGGTTGAAAAAGGAGAAAAAGTTGGATTATTTACTTCACCTCATATATATGATTTTAGCGAACGAATTCGTATCAATGGGATTGAAATAGACCGAGCATTTGTAATTGCTTTCTGTGAGAAAATTAAAATAGTGAAACTTGATTTTTCTCCCTCCTTCTTTGAGATTACATTAGCAATGGCATTATGCTATTTTCAGCAAGAAAAATGCAGTATCGTTGTGCTTGAAACAGGGATGGGTGGACGTTTAGATGCAACAAATGTTGTAGAGCCATTAATTTCAGTCATTACGAATATTGGCATAGACCACACTCAATTTTTAGGCGAAACCTTAGCGGCAATCGCTTTTGAAAAGGCAGGAATAATTAAAAAAGAAATTCAAGTTGTTATTGGTGAAAGACAAATTGAAACGACTACCGTTTTTGAAAAGAAAGCTCAAGAACAAAAGGCTTCTATCATTTTCGCACAAGAATTTCATCTTCCATTTGAGCTGAGTTTAGGAGGTTATCAATCAAAAAATTTAAAAACAGCTTTAGTAACTCTTTCGCTCCTCTCCTACTCGATTGATGAAAATTTAGTTGAAAAAGCACTTGAAAACCTCCGTCGAAACAGCGGTCTTTTTGGTAGAATGGAAATTGTGCAACAAAATCCAACTTTGATACTAGATGTTTCACACAATAAAGAAGGAATTGAGGCGACCTTGAAATCGTTAAATCTAACAGAAAACGCAAAACTTACCATTCTACTTGGTGCATCACAAGACAAAGCAATTGAAGAAATGCTATCTCTTTTTCCGAAGAATACCGAAATTCACCTTTGCACTTTCAAGAATGAACGAAGCCAGTCATTTGAAAGACTTCAAGAAATTAAAATGAATAATTCGAAAATTGAATTTGTTCATAAAGAGGTAAATCAAGCGATTGAAGAACTTCTTCCTAAGCTCAAGAAACAAGATATACTTTTGGTTATTGGAAGTTTCTTTTTGATTTCGGATGTGAAACGGTAAAAGTCAACTGAAAAAAAGATGTTAGATACTCACACACAACGGCAAGAAATTATACCAATTTACTTGTTAAATGACGTAATTGAAAATCTATCTGGTATAATGCCGAGTTAGTTTTTAACGAGTATTTTAAACGACAATTGAAAACAACTTCGGTATTATGCGATAAATTTTTTACAAGTGATTTACTAACTTTTCCAAGCCAATAGTTATACACCCGCGTACTCTACCAAATTATTTTCGGTTTCCCAAAGGCGAATAGATAGACTGTATTTAGAATCAAGTTTTGCCCGCAGCAAATTCCAACAAACAACAGCAATGTTTTCTGCAGTTGGAATAAGATCCTTAAATTCAGGACAATCAAGATTTAGATTACGATGATCAAATCGGTGTTCGATTTCAGATTTTGCTAAATCTTTTACTATTTTTAAATCAATTACGTAACCCGTTTCAGGATCAATATTTCCATCAATCCAAATTTCTAGAACATAATTGTGACCATGAAAATTTGGGTTATTACATTTTCCAAAAATTGCATTATTTTGCTCATCGCTCCAGTCTTTACGATAAAGGCGGTGCGCTGAATTAAATGTTACTCTTCTACAAACTTTCATAATTCAAATGTTGTTGGATGGTTTCAAGATGTTGGTTAATTAAAATTTTAAACCAAACAGTATATAATTGTGGATGATGTGTCATGTCATTTTTCAAATCATTCAGTGACATCCATTTAAATGCGTTTACTTCTTCTAGGTTCATGCAAGGCGCTTTATCCGAAAAACCTATCATCACATGGTCTAACTCATATTCCGTCAATCCTTGATCTAGCTCAGCTTTATAAATAAAACTAAAAGCTTGTTTCAATTCGCAAGTGATGCCCATTTCTTCGTTCAATCGACGAGCGCCAGCTAACAAAACGGTTTCGCCTACACGCGGATGACTACAAGTTGTATTAGTCCACAAACCACCAGAGTGATATTTGGAATAAGCACGTTTTTGTAATAACAATTCGTTGTTAGAGTTAAAAATCAACACTGAGAAGGCACGATGCAGTAAACCTTTTTCGTGCGCTTCCAGCTTTCCCATCCGACCGATTACTTGGTCATTTTCATCCACTAGAACGACAAACTCCTGCATTCTTAAAGTAAATTTAGATTATGGCGTAGATAAGAGGTGAATAAAATCCTAACTTTTCTGTAATTCGGGATTCTGATGCGTTCGTTTAAAATGGAATTCGCTGATTTAGCTTTTATCTTTTTAAAAAGTTTAAAGTAATATTTATAGGCCATATACACACCAAAACGTGCTTCTTTTGGCAACTTCAAAATTCCTTCATAACCTGCCTTAAAATCTTTTTCAATATCTTCTTCTATTTCTTTTTTCACGGTTTCATTGAATTCTTTCATATCAATCCCAGGAAAATAAGTTCTTCCTAATTCTT
Source organism: Crocinitomicaceae bacterium (assembly GCA_044374225.1). Taxonomy (GTDB): domain Bacteria; phylum Bacteroidota; class Bacteroidia; order Flavobacteriales_D; family Crocinitomicaceae; genus UBA952. Next base: position 69,561 of record JBILOX010000007.1, read on the forward strand.
GATAATCTGCTTTAAGATCGCGTAAGAAATTAATTTTCTGAAAAGCTGAACCCAATTTCATCGCTGCAGGTTTTAATCTTTCATACTCAGGTTCGTCTCCATTAACAAAAACTTTCAAGCACATCAAACCAACAACCTCGGCTGAACCAAGAATATATTGCTCATAGGTAGCTTCGTCATAAACGTGATTATCTAAATCCATTTCCATTGAATTTAAAAACGTTTCTATTAATTCTAAAGGTATACCGTATTTATTAACTGCCCATTGGAAGCTATTTAAAATTGGATTTAATGAAATACCTTGGGCAATGGATTTGTATGTTTCAGTTTTGAATTCAGCAAGCAAAGCTTCTTTGTCAAAGCCATGAAATGAATCAACTATTTCGTCTGCAAAGCGCACAAAGCCGTAAATTGAATAGATTGGTTTATGTAAATCTTTATTCAAAAAACTAATACCCAATGAAAAAGAGGTACTGTATCGTTTTGTTGTCAACGCACTCATTTCTTGACTGATGTCGTCGAATAATTGTTTCATAGCTACTAATTATATTTTGTTCATCTTCATTATTTCCTTGGCAACAACTTCACCTGAAATGATAGAAGGTGGAACCCCTGGACCCGGCACAGTTAACTGACCTGTATAATAGAAATTACTTAACTTTTTATTTTTAAGTTGTGGCTTTAAAATAGCCGTTTGCTTCAACGTATTTGCCAAACCATAAGCGTTTCCTTTGAAAGCGTGATAATCGTTTTTGAAATCCGTTATGCAATAGCTTTTCTTGTAAACGATATTTTCTTTGATATCATTACCTGTGATTTTTTTCAAACGTTCAAGTAACATTTCAAAGTATTTTTCTCGTGTCTCTTCGTCGTCTTTTAAATTTGGTGCAATTGGTATTAAGAAGAATAAATTCTCACTTCCTTCAGGCGCAACACTTGGGTCGGTTAAGGAGGGAGCACTTAGATAAAACAAAGGCGCTGTTGGCCATTTAGGATCCTTATATATTTCCTTACCGTGAATTGTTAAAGATTCGTCAAAGAATAAATTGTGGTGCTGTAGGTTTTTAACTCGCTTGTTAATTCCGACATAAAACAGCAGACACGACGGTGCCATTGTACGACTATCCCAGTATTTATCTGAGTAATTAGCACTTCCGTTTAATAATTTTGAGTCTGTATGTTGATAATCTGCTCCTGAGATAAAAATATCGGAGGCAAATTCTTGATTATTAGCTATTGCAGCTAAAACACTATTTCCATCTTTTTTAAAAGCTGTTACTTCGTGGTTTGTTTTAATTTTAACACCTTGTTCTACTGCAATTTTTTCAAACGCTTCAATGAATTTATGCATACCCCCCATTGGATACCACGTTCCAAGTGAAATGTCAGCATAATTCATCAAGGAATATAACGCAGGAGTTTCATCGGGCATAGCACCTAGAAACAAAACAGGAAATTCGAGCAATGAAATGATTTTCGGATGCTTAAAGTATTTACGAATGTATTTAGAAAAAGAAGATAGCAAATGCATACTAAATAATCCTTTCAAAATACGTGTGTCAGCAAATTCAAGAACACTTAAACTTGGTTTATGAACCAAATCATTCATTCCAACCTCATACTTATACTTTGCTTCTTTTAAAAATTGTTGTAATTTTTTAGAACTTCCTGGCTCTAATGACTCAAACCACGCCTCCATTTCTGTCATATTTGCAGGAACATCTGTGTATGAGTGGTCTTGCCAATAAACCCTGTAAGAAGGATCTAATCTTTTTAGTTCATAGAAATCGGAAGTTGTGTGACCAAATTGTTGATAAAATCGCTCAAAAACATCAGGCATCCAATACCAGCTTGGACCCATATCGAAGAGGAAACCATTAGTTGAAAACTGTCTTGCTCTTCCGCCGATGGTTGGATTTTTTTCTAAAATAGTAACGTCATATCCTGCATTGGCTAAAAAAGCAGCGGCCGATAAACTAGAAACTCCAGCACCTAAAATGGTTACTTTTTTATTCATATTTTAATTTGCTGAAAAAGCATAATCAGGTAACAATTCCATTAATTTTTTGCGAGCAATGAAAATTCTACTTTTCACTGTTCCAATCGGAATGTTTAACTTATCAGCTATTTCTTTGTATTTAAACCCTTTAAAATGCATTTCGAAAGGTTCTTTATAATCGGCACCTAAGGTACTAATTTTACTGTTAATATCCTTAGCTGAGATTATTTCAAGTGGCGTTTCTTCATGACCTGCAGAATTGGAAATCAAAAATAAGTCTTTAGATCCATCAAATATTGTTCGCGCTTTCACATTACGACGGTATTGATTGATAAAGATATTACGCATGATTGTAAAAACCCATGCCTTGAAATTTGTTTGTGGTGTGTAATAACTTTTATAAGTTATTGCTTTTAACATTGTTTCTTGCGTCAAATCTTTTGCATCCTCACGGTTGCGTGTAAAACTCATCGCAAATGATTGAAGGTTGTTCTCAATCCCAATTAATGCTTCGTTGAATTCAATTGTTGACATAACTATTGTTTTTTTGTTTAACGTTTGTGATGTAAAATTAAACAAAAACTGTTTAACAAATTCATAAAAAGATTAAACAAAATAAAAATAATTTTTTTTTACCCCTCAATCCTTTGCGAAATATGGAAAATAAGAAATAAAAATAAATGTTAATTTTTTTTTTGAAACTCATTTTTCTGTAAGAATCTAAAATAAATTAAACAAAATTGGACCTATTTGAACTTTTGTTTTTTGTCATTTGATTTTCAAAAAATAGGGTTGAGTTCAAAATTTTAAATTTCAATGAAAATTAAGTATTGTACCCCTCCTACTCTATCACAATCTTCTCGCCCAAAAATTTTGGTTGTGTTGAAATGAAGAAATCAAGGAACATATTCGTGCGTGCTAGTTTTTCGCGGAGTTGAGTTCTTAATCCGTAATATGCTGTGACGTCTTGTGCGTTGTAGCCAATTGCGTCTAAGCCCAAATGTTGAGCAATATAAATTGCTCTTCGAGTGTGAAAATCTTGTGAAATGATGGTGAACTTTTTCTGTCCAAAGATTTTATCAGCTCTAAAAATGGAATCAAAAGTTCGAAATCCGGCGTAATCTAATACGATTTTATCTGCTGGAATTCCGTTTTCAATCAAGGCTTGTTTCATATCCTCTGGTTCGTTGTATTCTTTTGTACCATTGTCGCCACTGATCAAAATATAGTCAATTTTTCCAGCTTTGAATAATGCCGTTGCTGCATCAATTCTGTACTTGAAATAGAAATTTACCCAACCGTTAATGAGCAATTTTGAAGTTCCCAAAAGCAAACCAACTTTTCGATGTGGGATTTTTTGAACGTCGGTGTAAACTAGCTCGTCCGTCTTACTTTCAACGCGCCAATCAGCAAGGAAAATAAGTAATACACAAGAAAGGATAAGTGCAAAAAAGGAGCGCAAGAAAAACCTCCAAGTAAGTAGTGATTTTAGAAAGGACATAGCGGTGAGAAATAGAATGCAAATAAAATCAAATTGGTTTGATAAATCAGAGAATGTAATTTAAAATTGAAAAAATAATGATTGTTTGATATGTCGCCCTTTCAGCATCGGTCGTTGCCCAATGCCAAATGTATGTCGCCCTTCAGGGCTAATGAAAACCGTAACCATTTAATTCACGCAATGGGCGAATTGTTATTCTAGGTTATTTCGCTTTTTCAGGGCTACAATTAATAAATAAAACAACTATTTAAACTAACTCCTTAAACCAAAATCAATCCGTTTATCCATTTAGTTTAAGGCTTTCAGAAAAAGTAATTACTTTCATCTTCAAATTCAAAAAGTCATCCAATGATTAAAGTTAATGCCTTAACGAAAGACTTTCCTTTGTCGAGACAACAAAGAAAAGAATTGAATACCGAAGATAAAATTGCACGTGCTGTTGACAACATCAGTTTTGAATGCCAACCAGGAAAAGTTTTTTCTCTTCTAGGGCCAAATGGCGCTGGAAAAACAACCACTTTGCGTATGCTTTCTACAATCTTCACTCCTACTTCTGGAACCATTGAAATTGCAGGAATCGACGCTGTAAAATACCCGCAAGAAGCACGCAAGAAAATTGGTTTCCTTACAGGTTCAACTGGTTTGTATGCACGATTGACACCTTTTGAATTGATTGATTATTTTGCTTCGCTTTACGGTGTTCCAAAAAATGAATTGGAATCGCGTAAAAAATACTTGTTTGATTTATTGAATATGCACGATTTCTTAGGGAAACGCATCGGGAAATTGAGTACGGGAATGAAACAAAAAGTGTCGATTTGTCGCACGATGATTCACGACCCTGAAGTTGTTGTTTTTGACGAGCCAACAAGTGGTTTGGATGTTATCACAGCGGAAAACATTATCAAATTGATTCGAGATTGCAAGGATCAAAATAAAACGGTTATTTTCTCCAGTCACATTATGAGCGAGGTCGATTTATTGTGCGACGATTTAGCGATTATCCACAAAGGAAAAATCAAACACGAAGGTTCAATGCTCGATTTCAGAACCAATATGCAAGAGTCGAATTTGACCGCAGAATTTATCCGAATTGTTCAATACTAAACTTACAAAAATGATTTTCAATATATTCCGAAAAGAACTAATTGACACTTTACGCGATCGTCGTACCTTGATGATGATGCTCGTTATTCCGATATTAATTTTCCCAATTACACTAAACGTGTTTGTGAGTATTTCTGCCTCTTTCCAAGAAGAAGCAGCTGTCAAAACCTTGAAAGTTGGAATTGTTGGGGATAAAAACAGCTATTTCGCACAGCAATTAAATGATATTCCAGCTGAAATGGGAGCGAAAAAGTTGGTGTTTTTTAAAGATTCAGCTTCCTTAATGACGGAGTTAAAGAAAGATAGTATTCAACTTGGAATTATTACCGAGAAACAATTCAATCAAACGTTGGAGGCGCAATTACCTGCTCGGGTGACTTGGTACTTTGATGCAACAGAAATCGGAATCAATGAACGCGCCGAACAATATATGAAAATCATTGAAGTGAAAGCGCAACAAAAACGCTACGATGAATTGGATGTTGATTTTAGAAAAGTAACACCTTTTCAAACCGCTTATCAAAACATTGCAAGCGACAAAAAAATGGTTGGACAAATTGCTGGTGGATTTTTACCTTATATTTTCATAGCCTTTGGTTTTATTGGCTGTATGTATCCTGCAATTGATTTATTTACTGGAGAAAAAGAACGTGGTACAATCGAAACGCTTTTGACTACTCCTGTTGCTCGTTGGCAAATTCTATTTGGAAAAATGATGGTGGTTGTACTTTCAGGATTGTTAGCTTCAAGCGCTGCTCTTCTCGGTTTGTTTATCTCGATTGAATTCTTAGACATCGTTGACAATCAGGAAATAATGAAAATAGTTCACGAGGTTTTGAGTCCGCTGTTTATTGTTTCAATGTTTAGTTTATTGTTTCCTCTTACGATTTTCTTTGCTGGTGTGATGATTCCAATTGCGATTTACGCGAAAACATTTAAAGAAGCGCAAAGCATTATAACACCGTTAAATATTGTGATGGTTTTGCCTGCAATGGTTGGTTTTTTCCCAGGAATTGAGTTGAATTTTGTTACCGCTTTTATTCCTGTTGTAAATGTTGTTTTGGCAACAAAAGAATTGATTTCAGGGACTTTAGAATTTGGCTATTTAGCTTTAAGCTTTTGTGTGATGGTGATTCTTGCGCTTGCTTCGGTTTTTGTTTCTTACAAGCAGTTTGGAAAAGAAACGAATGTGGTTAGTTAATTTTCGGATTGCATATTAACAGATTGCAAATTGAAAATTGAAAATTGCAGATTGCAGATTGCAGATTATCATAATTCAATCTGCAATTTTCAATTTTCCAATCCTTAATTTTCCAACCTACAACTTTCCATAAAAGATTATCTTTGTCCCATGATTCCATTTTCTCCCCCTCGTATTGATCAACGTGTGCTTGATGAAGTAAATGCAGCCTTGTTAAGTGGTTGGATTACAACAGGTCCTCGCACCAAATTATTTGAAAAAAAAATCTCAGAGTATTGTGGCTGTCAAACTACGGTTGCTGTTAATTCTTGGACTTCTGGTATGGAAGTTTTCTTGCGCTGGTGGGGAATTGGTGAAGGAGATGAAGTAATTATTCCTGTTTACACTTATTGTGCAAGCGCAAATGTGGTGCTACATACAGGAGCAAAACCAGTGATGGTGGACATAAGTAAAGATGATTTCAATATTTCACTTGAAAAAATTAAAGCCGCAATTACTCCTCGTACAAAAGTAATAATGCCCGTTGACATTTCTGGTTTTCCATGTGATTATGATGCTATTTATCAATTAGTTAATACTTGTAAAAATCAATTTTTACCTAAAACCGAAATGCAAAAAAAGTTGGGTAGAATATTAATCGCAGCTGATGCAGCACATAGTTTTGGTGCGACTTACAAAGGAAAAAAATCAGGAAACTTGGCTGATGTCACTTGCTTCTCGTTCCACGCAGTTAAAAACCTAACAACAGCCGAAGGTGGTGCCCTTTGTTTTAATTTACCGAATGATTTTGATCACGAAACTATTTACAAAGATTTTTGTATTAAAATTCTTCACGGTCAATCAAAAGATGCTTTAGCAAAAACCGTTAAAGGTGCTTGGAAATATGACGTTCTAGAACCAGGTTACAAATGTAATATGACAGATATTCAAGCGGCGATTGGTTTGATTGAATTGGAACGATATGGTGAAAATTTAGACAGAAGAAAAACAATATTTGAGGCTTATGACACTGCTTTTGGAAATGAAAAATGGGCAGTTCTTCCGAAGTATAAAGATGAAATGCGTGAAACTTGCTATCATTTATATTTATTGCGAATTGCATCAATTTCAGAAACTCAGCGTGACGCCATCATTCAAGAAATATTTGAGCAAGATGTGGCTGTAAACGTTCACTTTCAGCCACTTCCACTTTTAACAGCTTATAAAAATCTGGGTTATTCCATCGATGATTACCCTGAAGCTTACTTGAAATATGCCGCAGAAATTTCGTTACCTGTTTATTATAATTTGACAGATTTACAAGTTCAAACGGTAATTCAAGCTGTGAAAAATGCAGTGAAATTGGTGCTAGGTTAAAACCTTTTTTAATTTTGTAAAGTGACTTTTTTAGACGATTCTTTTTAGTCTTGAAAAAAAAATACGCCTCTGAAATCCAATTTTATTAACCTATATTATACCGAAGTTGTTTTCAATTGTCGTATAGAATACTCGTTGAAAACTAACTCGGCATTATACCAGACAGATTTTCAATTGCGGCATTTAACAGTAAATTGGTATTATACTAGTTTAAGGTTATAGAAAACTAGTTTTGAAATTCTATTCTAAAGAATATTCACTACATTTAATTTTGAATTTAAAAAACTCAAACCATGCGAGCTATTGATAAATTACTGAACGAATACGGAGAAAGTCATCAAAATGCTACGAATAAATTAATTCATTGGATTTGTGTTCCAGTCATTTTTTGGACAATTGTTGCGCTTTTATGGAGTGTTAAATTAGGAGTTGAAATTCCAAGTACAACCTATCACTTAAATCTTGCTTTAGTTGCTTTGGTTGCAGTAATTTTCTACTACATTAAACTTTCGATTCGTTTGACTATCGGTATGTTATTATTTGCTTTTGCTTGTATTGCAACTACAGATCGATTGGAAAATAATCTTGAAGCAATTCATTTTCCGCTTTGGGGAGTTGCACTAATTCTTTTTGTAATTGCTTGGATTTTTCAATTTGTAGGTCATAATATTGAAGGTAAAAAACCATCATTTTTGAAAGATCTTCAATTCTTACTTATCGGTCCAGCGTGGTTGATGCACTTTATTTACAAGAAAATTGGGGTGAAATATTAATTATCAAACATACTGCTCAATAGTTGCGAATTGCGAACGGATTAATTGCGAACAGAAGAATTGCAACTAATACCGAAGTTGTTTTCAATTGTCGTATAAAATACTCGTTGAAAACTAACTCGGCATTATACCAGATAGATTTTCAATTGCGTCATTTAACAAGTAAATTGGTATAAAATAAAATTTGGAATTCGAGAACTTCAGGCCTCTTACATAATTCTTCAATTTTATTATTAACTAATAAGTATTGTGTTACGTTAGCAATTCGCAACTATTTGTTCGCAATTCTAACGAAGTCTATTCAATGAATCCAACAATTTTTTGTCGCGTTTGATACCTAATTGTGCTAAGAAGCTAAACGGAAAACCTAAAACGAAGAATAAAAACCCTAAACCAAGCTCCCTTTTCGTTGGTTCATTCGTTAAAACTCCACCACCGATAACCGCGAAAACGATAACTGTAATCAAGAGAATTAAATAAATAAAGAAGATTCCTCTTGCTAATTTAAACTGACGATTTAGATTTTTATAGCCCATCAAAGTAATGAAAATGAACAAGATAAAACTAATTACTGTCAAGAAAAAAGGCATAGAACTCGCAGATTCCAACGAACCATTTTCTTCTCCAACTTTCCCCATTTGAATACCATAAACACTGAAAACGTAAACCGTTTTCTCACCAACAAATCTAAAAAACTCCATTCCGCTTAGTAAAATAGCAAGCAAAATCATTGTGATTGCATAGTATAAAGTCTGAACGCGTTGTATCATTTTAATATATTTTTTTACAAATGTATTGACTTATTTCTAAGATGAAAATCTAAAATTGTAATTGCTGCCATCGCTTCTACAATTGGTACTGCTCTTGGCACAACACACGCATCATGGCGACCTTTACCCGCAACTATAACTTCTTCTCTATCAGCATTGATTGATAATTGATCTTGCATTAAGGTTGCAACCGGTTTAAATGCTACTCGAAAATTAATCGGCATTCCGTTTGAAATTCCACCTTGAATTCCACCAGAATGATTTGTTTTGGTGGAACCATCTGAATTAAATAGGTCATTATGTTCAGATCCTTTCATCTCAATAGAATCAAAACCACTACCAATTTCGAAACCTTTTACAGCGTTTATCGACAACATTGCCTTTCCTAATTCGGCATGTAATTTATCGAAAACAGGTTCACCTAAACCAATAGGAACTCCTTCGACAACACATCGAATTGCTCCTCCAATTGTATCTCCTTCTTTGCGAATAACACGAATTAATTCTTCCATTTCAGCTGCAAATTGTGCATCAGGACAACGAATAACGTTTGACTCAATTAGATTTGATTCGTAAAAATCAGCAGAATTCAATTGTATAGAACCAATTTGATCAACATAGGTAGAAAAACGAACTCCAAAGGATTGTAGCATTTGTTTTGCAATAGCACCAGCCACTACTCTACTTGCTGTTTCGCGCGCACTACTTCTTCCTCCTCCGTTAAAATCGCGAATGCCAAATTTCTTCTGATAAGTAAAATCGGCGTGAGAAGGTCGAAAAGTATGTTCTAAATGCTTGTAATCCGTTGATTTTTGATTCTCATTTGGAATGATAAATCCAATTGGAGCGCCGGTTGTCTTTCCATCAAAAATTCCAGAAAGAAATTGAACAGTATCGCTTTCTTTTCGCTGCGTAACAATCGCCGACTGTCCCGGTTTTCTTTTATCAAGTTCCGATTGAATGGCTTCTAAATCCAATTCAAAATTAGCAGGAACACCATCAATTATACCTCCAATTGCTTCACCGTGTGATTCACCAAAAGTGCTTAATTTGAAAATTGTTCCAAAACATGAACCAGCCATAATTGAAAATTATATTGTAAAATAAACATCACTGATTAATAATTCGTATCATAAGAAACTATGCACAAAAAAAAAGCCCCATTCAGGAGCTTGATTTTTTCAGAGAATCTTAACGCTTGTGCATCGGCTCGTCAGAAACAGTCAATTTCTTTCTTCCTTTGCTACGACGCGCAGCTAAAACGCGACGACCATTCTTTGTAGCCATTCTACTGCGGAAGCCGTGCTTGTTTCTTCTCTTTCTTACCGATGGTTGAAACGTTCTTTTCATGATTATTTCTTGTAAATGTTATCAAAAATTAGGAGTGCAAAGATAATACATTTTTCTATATATCAAATTCTTTCAACAAAATTATTTAAAAAATCATTATCGAGGATAAACCCACTATTTTTGCACTAAAATAAATTGCACAATGCTTAAACCTAAAAATAAGAAAGAGGAAAAAATTAAACTAACGAAAGAAAGCTATTCGAAAGCTTCTGGAATTTTTCGTTACTTAAAACCTTATGGATTTATTTATTTCATCGGTTGGATTTTCCTTGTACTCTCCACCTCTGCAGGACTTGTTTTTCCTTACTTATTAGGTAAATTATTGGGAACAAGTTCTGCAACTAATATGCAAGATTCTGTTGAATTAATCAGCACAACAAGCATTAACAATGTCGCTTTTACACTTTTTGTTTTATTTGGTTTTCAAGCGCTTTTTTCCTTCGTTCGCGTTGTAATTTTTAATAATGTTACCGAAAATGCATTGCGAGATTTAAGAAATGATGCCTTCGATAAATTGGTTTTTATGCCAATGGACTTCTTTAATCGCAATAAAGTGGGAGAATTAACGAGTCGTTTGTCTGCTGATGTTACGCAAATTCAAGAAACACTTCGCACAACAATTGCTGAATTTTTCCGACAAATAATTATCGTTGTAGGTGGGATTTTCTTCTTGCTTTTTATTTCTTGGAAATTGTCTTTAATCATGCTAGCAACCGTTCCTGTGATGGCAATTATCGCGGTATTTTTTGGTCGCTACATTCGTCGTTTGAGCAAAGAAGCACAAGATTTTACGGCAGAATCAAATTCAATTGTAGAAGAAGCTTTAACTGGAATTACAAACGTGAAGGCTTTTACAAATGAGTATTTTGCCCTTTCAAGATTTAAAAATTCAACGCAAAAAACACGCGATTTGAATGTGAAAAGTGGTGTTTGGCGTGGACTTTTCGTTTCCTTCATCATCTTTTGCCTTTTCGGTGCGATTGTCTTTATTATTTGGCAAGGAATGTTGATGACACAAGGTAAAAACCCAGAATTATCAAGTGAAGGTTTCTACCAATTTGTGTTGTTTACGATTATGATGGGCGCTTCGGTTGGTTCGTTACCTGATTTGTATGCCAGCATTCAAAAGTCGATTGGTGCGACTGAAAACTTAATGAACATCATCAACGAAAAGACTGAAAAAGCCGAAAACACAGGGACAAGTAAATCTCCAATTCAAGGTGATATTGAATTTAAAAACGTGAGTTTTTCGTATCCTCAGCGAAAAGACATGACTATTCTGAAGAATGTAAGTTTTGGAGTAGAAAGAAATAAAACCTTGGCTTTAGTTGGTCCAAGTGGTTCTGGAAAATCGACTATTTCCAACTTGATTTTGAATTTTTACCATGCCAATTCAGGTGAAATTAAAATTGATAATCAATTAATTACTGATTACGATTTGAATTATTTGCGTCAACACATGGCAATTGTACCGCAAGATGTATTACTATTTTCAGGTTCGATTTTAGAAAACATTCGCTTTGGAAACACCGATGCAACTGAGCAAGAAGTTATCGAAGCAGCAAAAAAAGCAAATGCTTGGGAATTTATTGATTCATTTCCAGAAAAGTTAGCAACAGAAGTTGGTGACCGTGGCATTCAGTTATCTGGTGGACAAAAACAACGTATTGCGATTGCGCGCGCTATTTTGAAAAATCCACAAATATTGATTTTAGATGAAGCAACCTCAGCTTTGGACTCAGAATCAGAACGTTTGGTGCAAGATGCCTTGGATAAATTAATGAAAGGAAGAACATCTGTTGTGATTGCGCACCGTTTGTCAACAATCAGAAATGCGGATAATATTATCGTTTTACAACACGGTGATATCCTTGAATCAGGAACGCATCAAGAATTAATTGAGAAAAAAGGATTGTACGCTGATTTGGTTGCGTTACAAACGATGGAGGGATAAGAAAAAAAATTAATTTGAAAATGAATTAATTTGAAAATGTTACCCCTATTAATCTATACTTGTCACCCCTCTTAATCTTCCGTCTAATGATGGAGAGAAACAGATCTTGGGAGAGCTTTTAACTATTGGAAAAGAGATAAATTTTTACTCAAATCAAGAATTTTATCCGAAGTGAGATTGAGGTTTCCTCCGTCACCTGACGGAGGACTGAGGAGGATGACTATTTGCAATCCTAAGTTTATAGACATTTTCCACACAAAAAAGCGCCACCGATTACTCAATGACGCTTTCGAAACTATTAGTTTAATTTACTTTTTAATCTCCAATCGTTTCAATAATTGAATATCTTTTCCAGTAAAAATTAAATTATAAGAACCACTTGCATAAGCGCTTAAGTCTACGTTGAATACTGAATTAGTTAATTTCCATTTCCCTACTTTTCTTCCTGCTGCATCAATTAACTCCATTTCTGTTACTTTATCTAAAGGAATATCTTTTACTGTTAACATTCCACCAGTTGGGTTAGGATAGATAACAACAAGATTCGATAGTACCTCATCAATTCCTGCACAAGCGTCAACTTGAATCGTGTTTGTAGCGGTGTTACTACATCCATTTTGTGAGGCTGTATAAGTGATTGTGTAAGTTCCTGCTCCAGCTGTTGAAGGATTGAAGTTATTATTTGTAACACCAGTTCCAGAATACGTCCCTCCTGTTGGCGTTCCTCCTGATAGTGCAAAACTTCCATCTGTATCGCAAACCGTATTTAAGTTAGCTAGAGCAACTGTAGGCAATGCATTTACAGTAATTGTGAAAGTTACAGGATTTCCTGGACAAGAATTCAACGTTGGAGTTACTGTTACAGTTGTTGTTCCAGTTGTTGTTGGCGTAAATGAAGCAATGTTTCCATTTCCACTTGCTGCTAATCCTAATCCTGTATTCGAGTTTGTCCAAGCATAAGTTGAAGATGTACTGCTTCCTGTAAAAGAAATCGCAGCAACTGCACTTCCTAAACAAGCTGTTTTATTCCCTGGATTAGTAACTGTTGGTGTTGGATTAATGGTTGCAACCACTGGCGTTCTTGTAGATGTACAACCTGATGCTGTTGAAGAAACGTAATAAGTTGTAGTTGCAGAAATAGAAGGTGTTGTGAAAGTTGCTCCTGTTCCCAAAGCTGTTCCTCCTGTTGCTGCTGCAAACCAAGATAGCGTTCCTGCACTTGCCGAAGCACTTAAAGCAACCGTTCCTGTTCCACATCTATTATTAGGTGTTGTAGTTGGTGCAGTTGGTGTAGCATTTACAGTGATGTAGTTCGTTTGGTTCGAAGTATTAGTTCCTGTAGTGTTTGTTACAGTTAAAGATGCATCGTAAGTTCCAGCTGTTGCATACGTTACTGTTGGATTTTGAGCTGAACTTGTTGC
>JBILOX010000008.1:0-81657 GCA_044374225.1 Crocinitomicaceae bacterium
AACAAGTTATACTTAAGAAATAAGCATTATTAATCAAGCATACATTCACTTTGATGAAATCGTCTAAAAATGTAGACTAGTTATAAGAAAAACTCTTTAGATTTATGTCCTTACAAAGAAATTTTACAAACTTTAAAACTTATTTTTGAAATAAAACTGAACCAATGAAAAAGGATTATCCGCGACGAACTTATTTACTTTAATCACAACTGAATCTCTGTGTCCTCTGCGATCTCTGTGGTAAAAAGAATCTACAATTGAAATATGATAGAGTTTTACAAAGCTTGTTGATTTGAGAGAATGTGCCAAGTTAGCTTTGAGAGTTAATAACTTAGCAGAAATGCGCAAAAATCTATAGAAATCAAATCAGACCTTTTTTAATACCTTCTTAAAAACACAATTTTAATTTTCCCTACTCATTTGGCTTTTCAGATACGCCCTGTTTGTAAATGGTAACTAGACTCCATAAAAAATTCATCATTAAAATGAGAAGCTTACCTATTCACCAGGATAATACTCATATTCAGGTGTTTCGTAGTTGTAGTTATAATCATCACCATAATAACCACCATCACCGTAATATCCATCGTATGAATAATCTTCCGTAGGAGGAGGAGTAGGTTTGTTTAAGCTTGGCGCGCTCAAAGATACCTTATCACGAACTTCATCATTCGTTACACCAACTGATTTCACAGAACCTAAATCTTTTTTTATTTCGTTAAGTCTGCTTTTGTTCTCACAGGATAGCAGCATCAAAACTGCAAGAAAAGAACCTGTTATAATGGATATTTTGTTATTCATGACTTTTGTATTTATTAACCAACAAAACAATAATTACCGAGAAGCACAAGAAGTATAATCCAAATAACAGCCAACTAAAAGCGGACTCCCTATTTTCTGTTCGAAGAATTTCACGTGCTTTTTTCTCTAAATTAGAAGCTTCAAGTTTATCGGAATATAATTGAATGTACTTTGAAAAATTGGAAATAACATTATCCTCATCATATGAAAACCTTCCACTTTTGAAAAACTCATCAATACAAATTGATTCTAGATTATAACCTTCTTCGTTAGACGATTTGTATTTTAAAAAATCAACATTCATGACTTTGGTCAATAAATTTAGAACCGTAACAGTATCAACAACCTTTTTTACTTTCAATCGCTTGACAATGGTATCTAATTGTTCGAATCTTTCTGGGGTAATGTCAAAATTTGCTGCTGCCTCAAACATTTCAAATAGTTCTGATTGACGCTCAGAATCGCAATTAAGTTTTGTTAAGCTAAAAATTAAAGGTGTTTTAGCAATGCTTTTATGCAACTTTTCAACAGCTAAAATTTCATCCAAAGATAGATTTGAACTTTTCGAAAGTATATCTTTAAATTTATCGACCATCAAGGTATCAGATCCTTTTTTATCGGATAAGTTATAAAAATGCTCGACCTTTTTCAATAGATTCAATCGCGCATCAAAATCGGTAGAATCAATGAACAATTTATCTTCTAGATCTCGAAAAAACCTTTTCATTGAATAAGGAAGGTTATCTATTTGAACTGGGGCAGCTGGAAAATCATAGTTTCCATTACTCATCATAAAATCAACCTGATTTCTATATTCTTTGTTTTTTTGTTCGAATTCAGAATCGGTTAATTTAATCTCAATCTTATTCCATTCTGCAGATGGGATTTTTGATTTAAAAGCTTTGAAACTTTTCTCGTATTCCTCTTTAGAAACCTGGGAGTTAATCTCGTCCAATTCCTTTAAATCAGAATTGATTTTATTTTTACGAAATTCCTTACTTGTAACAATAAAATCCGTTCGGGATGGCTCAAAAGAATTCACTATATAGCTAATGCCTCCGTACACAAAAGCTATCAGCATCAAAATGGCAAAAATACGCCAAGTTGAATCTTTTAGCAGATAAGAAAAAAAAGTGGATATCTTTTGCTTCATAATTTATAAAATTTGTTAAAAATCTGTGAATTTAAATATAATTATGTCTTGAAGCAATTATCAGTGAAAAAAAATCAAGAATGATGAAATTTATATCATAAGACTGTTTCAAAAGTCATTAATCGAGGCTTTGCAAAAATTTAATGTCCTCATTAAAGGGTTAACTCCGGTCTTAAATTTTTGAAGTAACGATGAGAAATGGGTTTTGCAACGGTCTTAAACTTTTAAAGCTTTTAATTGTAGTCCATATATGTTTTCATTTTTCAAAAAGAAGTCCCAAAAAGAAGTGTTACAAGAAGAACACCGAAAATTACTTGAAGAAGCTTTCAAAATGAGCTCCGTCAATCGCACAAAATCTGATGAATTGGTCGCAAAAGCGGCTGAAATAGAGCGGAAAATTGAGGAAATCAAAGAATAAAATAAGTTATAGACCTAATAAACTAGCTACCAAATTATTTTTTGATTATTGTAAAATTTTGATTTTAAACTTACAACCTCGAAAGAAAATTTCATTTTAACACTATTCTGAAACTACACATTCAAAAAAGTAGAATTATACAGTTCGATGCTAGATTGCAAAATTTCAATAGCTAATTTTTTATCCAAGAAATCTTCTACCACCACTGTTTTATTTTCTAGTTTTTTGTAGTCTTCAAAGAAGTTTCTCAGCTCAAAAACAAAATGCTGTGGAAGCTCTGAAATATCGTTTATGTGATTAACACTAGGATCGCCATTTGCAACTGCTATAATTTTATCATCTGCCTCTCCTTGGTCGAGCATGCGCATTACTCCAATAATCTTAGCTGAAACCAAACACATTGGTACAATATCTATTTGAGAAATCACCAAAATATCTAATGGATCTTTGTCGTCGCAATACGTTTTTGGAATAAATCCATAATTCGCTGGGTAATAAACCGATGAATATAATACACGATCGAGGCGCAATAGGCCACTTTCTTTATCTAATTCATATTTAGCTCGCGACCCTTTTGGAATTTCAATAATCCCTTCTACTATATCACCTTTAAAGCGATTCTCAACCGAGTGCCATGAGTTTGATTCTAAATTCATAAATTGTTTTTTATTTGTAAGCCATTATATTCCCAAGCCATAATTCCTCCTTCTAAATTAATCAGTAACTCTTCACTGTATCCGTTACGAATTAAAAACTGAATTGCGTTGGCACTTCTAACTCCCGCTTTACAAGCAACAATTACTATTTTATCGTTCGGAATTTCAGAAAAACGTTGTTCAAATTCACTCATAGGTATATTTAACTGATTTTCAACAGCATAAGAAGCGATTACCAGTTCATCTTTTTCTCTTACATCTACAAGTAATGTTTGATTTTCTAACAATTTAAATGCTTCAAGTGTGCTAATTTCTTTCATGATTTTTATTTAAAAACAAATCTAACGTTTAAATAGACATTTAAATTTTGTTTATAGTTAATGTTTTAAAGATAAATGTGACGGATTCAAGAAATAAATTTTGAATTCGTATTTTTACAGACGTAAACGAGATTCTATAAATTTGAAATAACCTATAACGAGATTCGTTAAAATCAATCAGTCGTTACTTATTTATTCAATTAGCACTATTAATTTCGTTGTCGCTAATGCGGTCCACAAGACCATTTGAAAAACAATTAAACACACATGAAAAACTTTTCACTAACAATCTTGTGCTTTTTATCAATTCATTTTTTTGGCAGTAATGGAAAAGGAATTGAGAAAGAAATTATGAAATCGAAAAATTTTGAATCGAAAAAGTATAAGAATGGGAAATACTTTTTCAAAATTTTAAATCAACAAGGAGTTTCAGTGAATAAATTCCAAATCCAACATTAAAATAAAGCTATGAAGTATTTGATTATTGGTTATTTATCTTTTTTTATTTTTCAAAATGTAAGTGCAAAATCTCGTTTCGTTCGTGTAACATTTGGACTCAATCCTTCCAATGAAGCAAGCATTATTTGGGATCAAAATAGGGGAGAATTCTTAGGCTTATACCTTGATACCGTTGATCCAAGTGTCAATCGTTATCGAACCAAGTTAGAATTATCTGCGAAAAATTCTACACGCGGAATGAAAAACCACATCGTTCGATTGAAAGATTTAAAACCAAACTCACGCTATTATTTTACCATCAAAGACACAGAAGGATTTGGAAGAACGTACTTTTTTTCAACAGTTTCCGATAGTCCAAATGAGCGTTTTTCTTTTATTGCTGGAGGAGATTCGCGCGACAATCGGGTTACACGTCAAAAAGCGGATAAATTGGTAGCCAAATTAAAAGCACATGCAGTTTTATTTAATGGCGATTTCACAGGAATTGACATCGAGAAACAATGGAAAGAATGGTTTTTGGACTGGGAAAATTCGATTGATATAGATGGTAGGATTACACCTTTAATCGTTACAAGAGGAAATCACGAACATTCAAATAAAGTCTTAGTTTCCTTGTTTGATGTACCTCACAAAAAAGTTTTCTACAACACTGTTTTCGGAGGAAATTTACTGAATTTAGTTTCTTTGAACTCTGAAATTCAAAAGGTTGGACCACAGAAAATATTTTTAAGAAATACCTTGGCTGAACATGCTTCTTTTCAATGGCAAATTATTCAATATCACCGACCAGTTCGAGCACATGTTGCTAGTAAAAAAGAAATGCAAACGCAATACAAAAATTTCGTTCCACTTTTTGAAAAACATAAAAATGTGCGTTTGTGCTTAGAAAATGATTCTCATACGTGGAAAGTAACTTGGCCAATCGTAAGCAGTAAAGAAGCAGATGCAGACGAAGGTTTCAAACGTGATGATGCGAGAGGAATCGTTTATGCGGGTGAAGGAACTTGGGGTGCACCACTAAGAGCTGCTGATGACAAAAAATCGTGGACACGCGATGCGGAAGCTATCAATCAGTTTAATTGGATTTTTGTTTCGAAAGAAAAAATTGAATTAAGAACAGTGAAATACGAAAACGAAGCTGATGTTGAGTCGCTTACAGAAAAGAATCGTTTCCAAATGCCTAAAAATATTGAACTATACGGTCCGGTTAATGGAACTTTAGTGGAAATCTTCCCTCGGTAGATATCATCAAAAAAATGCAATTGTTCGTATCTTTTTTTAAACTTCAAAACACAACTTTGACCAAATAAATTAACTTTGTAGTAATGAGTGATTTTATTGTTTCTGCTAGAAAATATCGTCCGCAAACCTTTGACACAGTCGTTGGTCAAAAGTCGATTACGGTTACCTTAAAAAATGGAATTAAGAGCGATCATTTGGCGCAAGCATTTCTTTTTTGTGGTTCACGTGGAGTTGGAAAAACAACTACTGCCCGCATTTTAGCTAAAACAATTAACTGTTTCAATCGAACAGAAAACATCGAAGCGTGTGACCAATGCGATTCTTGTATTTCTTTCAACACTGGTTCTTCACTCAATGTTTATGAATTAGATGCAGCATCAAATAATTCAGTTGATGATATTAGAAGTTTAATTGATCAAGTACGTGTTTCTCCGCAACTAGGAACTCATAAAGTATATATCATCGATGAGGTTCACATGCTCTCAAATCAGGCGTTTAATGCGTTTTTGAAGACATTAGAAGAACCGCCAAAGCACGCTATTTTTATCCTCGCCACTACTGAAAAGCACAAGATTATACCTACGATTCTTTCGCGATGTCAGATTTTTGACTTTAGTAGAATTCGTGTGAAGGATATTTCAGACCATTTAGCACAAATTGCAACGAAAGAAGAAATTTCAGCTGACCCCGAAGCTTTGCACTTAATTGCAATGAAGGCTGATGGTGCTTTGCGTGATGCATTATCTATTTTTGATCAGATTGTCACTTTCGCAGGAAACACAATTACTTATAAAAACGTTCTTGAAAATTTAAATATTCTCGATTACGAATATTACTTTAAAATTGTTGAAGCAGCTGAAAAAGAAGACATTCCTTCTGCGCTTTTGATTTTGAATGACATCTACGATAAAGGTTTCGATGGTCATAATTTTATTACTGGACTAGCAGAGCATTTCAGAAATTTATTAGTTTGTAAAGATGCTAGAACTGCTTCTTTATTGGAAGTTCCAGAAATTACACAGCAACGATTTATCGAGCAAGCAAAAGTAATTGAGGCTTCGCGAATTATGCGTGCTCTCAATGTAGTTAGTAAAACAGATGTGGATTACAAAGCGTCGAAAAATCAGCGCTTGTTAATTGAAGTTGCTTTAATGCAGCTTTGTTCTTTAAAACAAGAGCAAGAAAAAAAAAATGGCTAACTGAACGCGTTGACATTCTTCCATTTCCAAATCAAACTTTAAGAAAGAAACCAACACCAGCTAAAACAGTTGCTTCTGTTCCTGTTTCTATTGTTAATCAAGAAGTTAAACCAGTGGTCTTATCGGCTCCCGCAGGTTCAGTCGATGCGCCTCATATTTCGATTAAGAAAATCTTGGAAGAGCAAAACAAAAACGAATCAAGTTTAAGCAAAGAAAACGAAGAACGAGAACCTTTCACACGCGATCAATTAAAAATGTTTTGGAACCGATTTGCGTTTCAAATGAAGGAAAACAGCATGGAAACTTTTTACAATGCTTTGATAAAAAGAGAACCCGTTTTTTTAGATGATGAAAAAATAGCCATTGAAGTGGATAATAATGTGCAAATAGATTATATCAATCCACATTTGACAGATTTTGTTTCTTTTCTTCGTAAAAATTTAAAAAATTACTCGATTTCCGTTGAAATGAGATTGACGGATGACCCTATGAAAGACGTTAAATACTTGACTGGGAAAGATAAATTTGCAGCAATGGCAAGAAAAAATACCAATCTTCTTAAACTAAAGAATTTATTCAATTTAGATATCGAATTTTAGATGTTTCGAGCCGGAAAAATTTATTCATCTGATCCCATTTTATTGCAAAATGCGCTTGATTTTTTCATTCAATGGAATTCAAAAGAATCTGAAATTAAAGTTAATACTTCCGGTTCAACTGGAAAACCTAAGCAGATTTGTTTACAAAAAAGTCAACTTATTCTTTCTGCCAATAAAACCAATCAATACTTCAATTTGAATGCTAAAACATCAGCTTTTTTATGTCTTTCCATGGATACTATTGCTGGAAAAATGATGTTAGTGCGTGCTTTTGTCGGTAACTACGAGATTAGAATTGAGCAAGCAAGTTCAAATCCACTTGAAAACTGTGACGAATCATTTGATTTTATGGCAATCGTTCCATTGCAATTAGCCACTATTTTGAATGAAACTCCTGAAAAATTAGCTTTAATTCAAACCATAATTGTTGGTGGTGCAGCTGTCTCAAATCAGTTAACAGCAAAATTAAAAGCACTCAAAAAAAGTATTTTTCAAACCTTTGGAATGACTGAAACCGTTACTCATATTGCCTTGCGGAAAATAGGTTTTGAAGAAAGTGTAAGTTATGAAGGTCTTCAGGGTGTAACTTTTACTGCTCCAGAAGGGAATTTAGAAATTCATTATCCCGAATTATTACCGGAACCTTTATTAACGAATGATTTCGTTCGTTTAATCGATTCAACGCATTTCGAATGGATAGGAAGAACAGACTTTATAATTAACAGTGGGGGCGTAAAATTGAATCCAGAAGCAATTGAACAAAAAATAGCTAGTTTAATTGATATTCCCTTTTTTATTTCTTCAACTCCAGATGATTTACTTGGAAATAAACTAACTTTAGTACTTGAAAGTGAACGTTCTACTTCATTTAAAAAATCAGATTTTGAAGCTTTACTTACGAAATATGAACTGCCAAAAATGCTTGCAACAATTCCTGCTTTTGAACGAACAAGCAGCGGAAAAATAAACCGAAAGGCAACTGCATCTAAAATTTTAATTGATGATTGGAAACCGTTATTATGATGTTTTAGGATTACCATTTGGAGCAAGCGAGCAGTTGATTAAGAAACGCTACAAAGAACTTGCGAAAAAATACCACCCTGATAGGAATCCCAGTCCGGATGCAAACAAGCGTTTTATTGAAATCAATGAAGCGTATATTTATTTGATTTCAAAAGACAAAATTCAAGTTAAATCGACCGAACAGCAACAGAAAGAACGCGAGGAAGAACTTAATAAAGCTTATCAAGAAAAAGCGTGGAGGTATGCTCATGAAAAGAAAATTCGAGATGAAGAAGAGCTTCAAGCTTTTTATCATTCCTTGCAACAAGGTTGGTCGTGGTTTGCATTTAAAACAGTTACAATCGTTTGCGCAATCATTTTAGTTTCTATGACAATTGATTATTTTCTTCCAACCCAAGAAATTCCTGAAGTTGTATCGGAATATTCAAATAATATTTATCAAAGTGTTGGTGCACACGATATAAGTTTGGTTAAGACAAAATCAGGGAAAAACCTATGGATGAACGATTATTTCAATAGTAATTTCAACTACAGTCCGTTTTTTATTTTGGAGTCAAGCCAGATTTTTAAAAACCCAATTACAGCCAAGATTTATACTGGAAATCAATACTTTGAAATACCTATTCATTTCACAGTTTATTGGGCACAGTTTGCATTAAGTCCATTTTTATTGTTCCCGATTTTTATGTTTTTCTACAAAAAAGATACTGCTTTTTTCGTAATCGGACATTATTTGACGAGATATGTTTCAGGGGTTTTAGTAGGTTTGTACCTATTGACAGAGGAAAGGTGGTTTCATTTAATCACTTTAGGGATATTTTAAATTCTTAAAATTCAATTAAAAAATGAGCTTATACCAAATAAGATTTTTCATTACGACATTTAATATGTAATACCGAATTTGTTTTCAATTGTCGTTAAAAACTAACTCGGCATTATACCAGATAGATTTTCAATTGCGTCATTTAATAAGTATATTGGAACAAATCAGTGTTATAAAAAATTGCTAAAATACTTTGGAGCTTTTAACAATCTGGATCCATACCACGAAAAGGACTCGCCATCTACAACTCGTATTTGTGAAGTTGGAAATAGTTCTTGATATTTCAAAAAATGTTCATCTTTAAATGGAAAAGGTTCTGAACTAAGAAAAATGAAGTCTGGATTTAATAGTTCTAAATCACTTAAAGCAGGGTAACGTTCTTTTTGACAATTGTTTACAAAACCAATTTTTATCAAAACTGAATCAATAAAGGTTGATTTTCCAACCACAAATGAAGGTTCATCCCAAATAAAATAGAGTACACTTCTACCTTTTCCAATGTCGCCAAGGTACTTAAATTCTTGTACAATTCCAGTATTTAATTCTTGTGCGATTTGTTGTTTATCCGTCAATTGACCAATCATTTCAATCATTTCAATTGCTTCTTCAAAGGTATTAATATCACTCATCCAAACAGGAACTTGTTGAGCCAAAAAATCAATGTCTTCTTTGGTATTTTCTTCCTTGTTTCCAATTATTAAGTCAGGTTTTAAAGCTAAGATTTCATCTAACTTTAACTGTTTTGTTCCACCAATTCGTTGTTTGTTCCGAAACCAATCATCAGGATAAATACAGAATTTGGTGATTCCAATAACTTCATCTTCTAACCCAAAATAATGCAAAAGCTCCGTTTGAGAAGGAACTAAAGAAATAATTCTTTTTGGAGGAAAAGGAACGACAACATTTCGTCCCATTTGATCGACGAACGTGCGTTTTTCCATTAAGACATTGCTGAAATAACGTCGTAACGAGAAACGATGTGATATTTTCCATTTGCTAATTCTACCAATACTGCTGGTGTTTGCTTATTAATTAATTTGCAAACATCTTCAATTTGTGTACTTGATTGAACAACTGGAAAAGGTTCTCCCATAATGGAAGAAATCGGTGCATCACGTAATTCTGGTGAATCAACTAATACTTGATAAACGTGGCTATCATCCACTGAACCAACAAATTTACCATCTTTCATCACTGGGATTTGAGAAATGCCGAAATTGCGCATTTTTGCAATCGCATGTGAAACCAATTCTTCAGCATACAAAGAAACAAGTGGTTTGTCAACGTGTTTTGAAACTAAATCACCTGCTGTAATGATGTTTTCATCTAAGAAACCTCTTTCACGCATCCAATCGTCGTTGAAGATTTTA
Source organism: Crocinitomicaceae bacterium (assembly GCA_044374225.1). Taxonomy (GTDB): domain Bacteria; phylum Bacteroidota; class Bacteroidia; order Flavobacteriales_D; family Crocinitomicaceae; genus UBA952. Next base: position 10,064 of record JBILOX010000008.1, read on the forward strand.
CCAATATATCTACTTCCATGATCGTGAAATAGTACAACCACAACATCATCAGCTGTCAATTTATCTTTTAATTGAAGTAATCCTTTGATTGCTGAACCTGCAGAGTTTCCTACAAAAATTCCTTCTTCGCGCGCCAAACGACGTGTATAAACAGCTGCATCTTTATCTGTTACTTTTTCAAATAAATCGATTACATCAAAATCAACGTTAGCTGGAAGAATATCTTCTCCAATACCTTCAGTGATATAAGGATAAATTTCATTTTCATCAAAAATGCCTGTTTCTTTATATTTCTTAAAAACAGAGCCGTACGTATCGATTCCCCAAATTTTTATATTTGGATTCTTTTCTTTTAAGTATTTCCCAACGCCAGAAATTGTCCCTCCCGTACCAACACCAACAACAAAATGCGTTACTTTCCCTTCTGTTTGTTCCCAGATTTCAGGGCCTGTAGATTCGTAATGCGCCTGACGATTGGATAAATTATCATATTGATTTACGTACCAAGAATTTGGAATTTCAGTCGCCATTCTTTTTGAAACGGAATAATATGAACGAGGATCTGTTGGTTCAACGGCTGTGGGACAAACAACAACTTCAGCACCAACTGCTCTCAAAATATCCATTTTCTCTTTGGATTGTTTGTCGTTCAAAACACAAATCAGTTTATAACCTTTAATTATACAAGCCAAAGCTAATCCCATCCCTGTATTTCCAGAAGTTCCTTCAATCAAGGTTCCTCCTGGTTTCAATAATCCAGCTTTTTCGGCATCTTCAATCATTTTAAGTGCCATTCTGTCTTTCACAGAGTTACCTGGATTTGTTGTTTCCACTTTAGCAAAAACTTGAGCCGAAACATCTGTTGCTAATTTATTAATACGAACTAAAGGAGTATTTCCAATAGTTTCAAGGATATTGTTGTAAACTCGCATTTGAATTATTTTGCCCAAAGATAAGTGTTTTATAATTGGTTAAGCTAAAGGAATTGAATTTGATTTTCAAAATTTTATATCTGAATTATACTTAACCACAACTTTCCCTCGGACAGAACACGAATAGATAAATTGGCAATGGTTATAGCTTTGTTTTATAAAAACAATTAGATTATAAGACCTCTAGCGATTTGCTACCAAAGTCAATTTTAGATATTGAATTACTATTCTTTCTTTTCAAGCTGTTTGAATAATATTCAGGCGATTTAGATTCGGTAAAATTGATTTGTTTAGAATTGAGAAACAAATAATTAATTTAATGTTCATTGACTTTTTGAATTAAACTAAAATTAATACATTTAATTTGTACAAGAAATAAAACCGAATACATGAAAAATAATCTACTAATTATAGCCATAATAACTATTAGATTCCAGTCCCTTTTTAGCCAAAATGATTATAACGTTCGAAGTGGATTAATACCACAATTAGCGCCTTTTTATCATGGAGTTGCTGCTGGTGACCCACTTTCCGATCGTGTAATCATTTGGACAAGAGTTACCCCAAATACACCTACTCAACCAGGCGAGGTACTAACAGTAAATTGGAAAGTTGCAAGCGATGTTGACATGAACAATATCGTTTCAACTGGTTCAACAACAACTTCCTCCTTAAGAGATTACACTGTTAAAGTTGATGTAACTGGCTTAAATCCAAAAACGTGTTACTACTATAATTTCAGTTTTGATGGTGTTAATTCTTTAATAGGAAGAATGAAAACTGCACCTGCAACAAATGCAGATAGCGTTCGTTTTGCTGTTGTATCTTGTTCTGATTACGAGAATGGTTATTTTAACGCCTACGCCTCAATTGTTGAAAGAAATGATATTGATGCTGTATTGCATTTAGGCGATTACATCTATGAATACGTTGCCGCGGCGGGAGTAGATGGCAGAATAGTTGTTCCTGAAAATGAAACAGTAACATTATCTGATTATAGAACACGTTATTCTCATTACCGTTTAGATACAGATTTGAGAAATGTTCATCAGCAATATGCATTTATAACTGTTTGGGATGATCATGAAACTGCAAATAATTCATGGAAAGATGGTGCAGAGAATCATACAGAAGGAACAGAAGGAACTTGGTCTGCAAGAAAATCGAGTGGGAAACAAGCTTATTTTGAGTGGATGCCAGTGCGAGAGCAAAGTGCAGACACAACTAGGCTTTACAGAAAAATAACGTATGGCAATTTATTAAACCTGTACATGTTAGATACTCGTTTGGAGGGTCGAGAAGAACAACTTGGCGCAACAGATGCAGCAACAAACGATCCTGATAGAACGATTTTAGGTATTGATCAATATAATTGGCTGGCTAACGAACTTGAGAATAGCACTGCACAATGGAACATTTTGGGACAACAAGTAATGATGGCACCATTAAAAGCATTTGGAGCGATACTAAATACAGATCAATGGGATGGATATCCTGCGGAAAGAACTAAATTGTACAATCATATTTTAGAAAATAACATTCAAAATTTAGTGGTTTTAACAGGAGATATTCACACATCTTGGGCAAATGATTTACCACATACTGGTTATAATTCTTCAACAGGAATTGGAAGTGCAGGCGTAGAATATGTAATTACAAGCGTGACGAGTTCAAGTTCTCCAGTAGGGTTCCCTTCATCTATAATATCAGCTTCAAATCCACATATCAAATGGTCTGATCTAACAAAAAAAGGATATTTAGTTTTGGATGTTAACGCGCAACGTGTACAAGGGGATTATTGGTTTTGTAATACTATTACTACTCCAACAACTACTGTCTCTTTAGGAAATAAATTTCATGTTAATACTGGTGAACGTTTTTTGAGAAACTCTAGTATTGAATCTTCAAGAAATCATTCAAATTGCATACAAGCCCCAATGATTGATCCGATTATTAATGTGACTAATCTGAATAATTCTTTAGTTTGGATTGGAGCATACCCAAATCCTTTTGAAAAAGAGATTACTGTTCAGTATAACACTCCAAAACAAGGTAGAATAAATGTTAAAGTGCTCTCTCAGGATGGTAAGCTTTTACAATCAAAAGATTACCATACTTTAAATGGTTTGAATTATTTAAAAATAGATGGTGAAAATCTTAATTCAGGAATATATCAAATTCAAATAACTGATAATAAAAGTAATAAGCTAGTTAGAATGGTTAAATTATAAAATGTATTTTCGCTTGTTTCCCACAACTAATTTAATGCGAACTAAATTGAATTTCTTGCTTCGATTGAAATAACAACTAAAAGTCTTTCCATGCTAAGTGAGGAATCTTTTGAAAAATAGTAACTATTATTCCACATTCTAAAGTTTATCGTCAAGTAACTATACCGTAAGCTAAGCTCCGATGGGAAATCTCGAAAAAACGATGGTTACAACCAATTACCAATCCATTCATTTGGGGAAGGTAACGGATAAGCATAAAATAAAAAAATAGTATAAGAATCTAAAAGAGATTTATTCAAAGAAAATACTATCAATTTAGAAGAATCGTGGCCAGATGGTACTTTATAATACTATTTGTTTAAAATATTGACCGATAAATTTCTTAGAAGTCTAAACCGTTGGTGCAAAAAGAAACTTATTTGGAGAAATCAAATTCATTTTTACAGCATACATTACAATTCCAGCGGTATTTTTAACACCTAATTTCGACATAATATTTTTGCGATGCGTGTTAATAGTGTGCTTGCTTAAAAACAATTGCTCAGCGATTTGCTCATTCGTTAAGCCTTCCGAAATTAAAATGATAATCTCATTTTCACGTTCGGAGAGTACCACAGGTTCACAAGTAAATGAATCGAAATCTAAGTCATTAACATCTATATTCGCACGCTGGATTGTCTCTAAAATTTGTCCACAGAAGAATTTATTTCCGTGTCCTGTTTCAGTAACTGCATTCACAATTTCTGCCAACTCACAATCCTTTTTTACGTAGCTTGTTACACCTGAACGCAATGCATCAACTAAAGTCTGTGCACTTTGCTCTGGAGTAATTGCAATGAATTTTACGTGTTTGTTGATGTTTAAAATTTTAGGAACTACATCAATATCGAATCCTGAAGAGGTGTAATCTATTAAAACTAAAGAAGCGCCAAAAGATTTAATTTGAGCAATTAAACCTTCATTATTAAGTGCTTCACCAACGATTGAAATATCCCTTTCAGCAGCTAGGATAGTTCTGAGACCAATACGAATTAAATCGTTTCCATCTGCAATAATGACATTCATCTTATTTAGAATAGTTTTAAACAAGCAAATATATAGTTCATTTTTGAATCAACAAGTGAATAGTTTAAAAACATGAAAAAAAAACAACTTTTTAATTCATCAAACATTAAATCTACATCGCACCTAAAATGTCAAAAAACTGTTCTTTTCTTGCAAGCGCAAGCGGAATTACGGATCCATCCTTCATTATAATTGAATTATCGTGACGATCATACCTTTCCACATAATTTAAATTAATCAAATGGGATTGTTGCGCCCTAAAAAAAGTTAAACCAGACAATAAAACATCAAAGTCTTTTAACGTTTTTGAAACTAAAATTTTTTTAATATTTGTAAAAAAAAACAAAGTATAATTCTTATCTGCTTCACAGCGAATAATATCGTCAATTTCCACGATATGGATACTTTCTTGGGTTTTTAAAACTAGCTTTCGTTTTGCGTTTAGTTGCATATTATGTTGCAAAACACTTAATTGACTATCTTCTGTTTTACGTGTAATTGTATTTAACGCATTATCAATTGCTTGCTTCAATTCCTCTGAATCGATTGGTTTAAGAATATAATCTAAAGCACTAAACCTAATTGCTTGAACAGCGTATTCTTGGAAAGCAGTTATGAAAATAACTTCAAAGTTTTTTACTGGTATCGATTTTAACAGATCAAAACCATTTCCATCAGGCATTTGAATATCGAGAATCACTAAATCTGGTTGCAAACGGTGAATAGCTTCAACTCCTGTTGCAACATTTTCTCCGTCCGTATATACTTCCACTCCAAAATTATAAGATTCAATCAGCCGTTTAATAAAATCTCTCGTGGGTTTTTCATCGTCAATAACTAGAACTTTCTTCATTTCTTGGGATTTTATAATTTGTCAATGTATAACGGAAGTAATATAGCCACTATCGTACCTGTTTGTTTTTCTTTATTAAAATCTTCGATTAAAATACTTCCTTGTTTTTTGTACTTAAAATTAATAATTTCTATTCGTTCTTTGGTAATATTTATGGCCATACTTTTATGGGACTTGATTTTTTTAGTTTTTTGAGCTCCCTTCCTCCCCACTCCATTATCCGTAATTTGAATTTGAATCATCGTATCTTTTTCACTAATAGAAATGGTTATATGTCCTCCTTTGATGGTATGTAATTGTCCGTGTTCAATTGCATTTTCAACGAAAGGTTGCGTAATCATTGGTGGAACCATTGCGCTTGCATTCAATAAATTATCATCAACTTCAATACTATAACTAAATCTATTATCAAAACGCATTTTTTGAGCTTGTAAATACTTCTCCAATATTTCAACTTCTAGTTCAATTGGAATGAATTCTTTCGGCGAATTTTCTAAAATTAAACGAATCAATCGGGAAAAATTTACCAAAAATTGAGAAGATTTATCTGGATCATTTGCATAAATATAGCTTTGAATCACTGACATTGCGTTGAATATAAAATGTGGATTCATCTGAGTTCTAAGCAATGATTGAGATAATTCCATTTCACGTTGTTTTTGTTTCAGTTTCTCCTGCCTTAAACGCAAAATATAAAATATAAAAGCAACGATGATCAGCCCACTGATTATTCCTGAAATAAACAATTGACGACTTAGCTGCAAACTTTTTATTTCTTCCTCTTTTTTCTTACGTTCAATAGACTCTTTTTGAAATTCTATCAATCGCTCTCGTTCTTCTCTAAGGTTACCCTCAGTCATTCTTGCAACTATTGCGGCTGAATTCAAAATCGTACTTTTTTCTAAACAATCGATGTATAAAAACTGATATTTCACAGCTTTTTGTAGGTCATTTTTCTTAAAATACAGTTGACTTAAAAGTTTATAGATTGTTTGGATTTTAACTGACTTCAATCCTCTTTTTTCATTTTCTACTAGTGCAATTTTTAAATATTTTTCGGAAGAAATTAATTCGTTTTTCAACAAATAAACTTCCCCAAGAAACTGATTTACTAGATTCTGATTCAACAAGTTTCCCGAGCGAGTAAAATAGGTAGAAGCCAATTCAAAAGCCGTTAAACTATTTTGAAAACTATTCAATTTCAAAGCTATAATCCCTTTTGTCAATTGAATATTTCCAAGATTTTTATAATCCTTGTTCGTTTTATAAACTTTTTCAGCTTTATTAATCGTATTTGTAGCTTCCACAAACTGCTTTCTATTAACGTAGATTCCTGCTTCAATTAAGGTGTTCGTTCCGCTTATTCGTTGATCTTTTAATTTCAAGTTCAAATCTTTTGCGCGCATCAAGTAGATTAATGCTACTTCTAAATTCTTTATCTCCAATGAGTAAAGCGCAATACTTTGAAAAGCGACAACTTGATAATACAAATTATCATCACTTTCAGCCATTTGAAGCACTTGTAATTCTTTATTAACGGCTGCTTCGTAGTTTTCAAAATAAGCAAAAATTACAGCTTGCTCATGAAGTGATTGAAAAAGTCGCTGTTTACTATCTGAACGTTTAGCAAAACTTATGCTATAACTTCCACAAACATAAGCTGAATCCATGTTGTTTTGAAGCGAATATATTTCAGCTAAAGTCGCATAGGATTCAGAAACAAATCTATTTTTTCTTGTTTGTTGAGCAATAAACAAATTTTGATTAGCCAACTTTTTGGCTTGTTCATAATTTCCTGCTAGTATAAGCGATTTGATTTGTAAATGATTAAAATCAATTAACGTAATATTATCAACATACTTTTTTTCTGAAATTAAGGTTTTAAAATACTGTTGAAATTCCACTTGCTTTCCTGCCGCAATAGCATTTTTAGCAAGTGAAATTGTTATTCTAAATTTTTGTTTTTTGTTTTCTGTTTTCTTATATTTCTCTTTTAATTCTAGAACACTGGCCTGCCATTTAAGATAATCATATGATTCATAAAACGCGGTGAGTTCGATACTAGTATTAATTATTTCTTGCTCTGTGATAGCAGATTTAGCTTTTTTCAGCAGTGCTTTTTTCTGTTCCTCAGTCGCTAAACTCAAGAAAGAAATTAATAGAAAAACAAAAATTAAGAATTTGTTCATTTAACAACTTTTAAACGGAAATTAAACGGAAAGATAGTTTAATTCAAGCTAAATTCTACTCCTAATTTCGCAAGTTTTTTAAATAAATCATTACTTGGTTTCACTTTGATAGAACGCGAAGGCATTTCAATTTCTAGGCCATCTCTATCATATACAATAAACTTCAAATTTATATTGCCAATATTATCATTTATTAACTCATTTAATGCGTCAATTAAAATGAATGATAATTCACTATTTGAAATTCGAATATCAATCCCTTTAGCTTTTTTATCACGCAATTCTTGAAGTAATTCAATTGTTCCAATAACAAATTCGGGCTCTGTTCGAAATCGTGGTATTTCTACACGTCCGTGAATTACAATAAAAGTTCCTGGTTCTGCAAAATGTTTAAAGCGCAAATGATTTTCACTAAATAAAAATAAGCGTGATGAGTCAGTATAATCTTCAACCTGAATCGTACAAAATGGATCTCCTTTTTTAGTTAAACGATGTTCACATACTGCAACAACTGCTGCAATCGTAAAGTTTTTACCGATATTTGACTTCAAATCATTGAGCACAGAAACCGAACCTCTGCAGAAAGAATTAATTTCTACTTTAAACTCATCTAAAGGATGACCAGAGATGAAAATTCCAACAACTTCTTTTTCACGGTTGAGTTTATAAATTGCGGCCCATTCATCACATTTTGGTATTTGCGGCTCAGGCATTGTGGTTCCTGTTGATTCACCAAACATCGATGATTGTGCCGATAATTGCGATTCTTGAAAACTTGCTCCGTATTTCACAGCGTTTTCTATGAAAGTTCTGTTATTAGCATCTGCAGCAAAATACTGTGCTCGATGTACATTTTGAAAGGAATCAAAACCTCCAGCATATGCCAAACTTTCAAAAGCACGTTTGTTGCAAATTCTTAGGTTTATACGTTTTGTAAGATCAAAAATTGACTTAAAATTTCCATTTTTTCGTTCGTCTACAATTGCTTCAATGGGTGCGCTCCCCAAACCTTTAATTGCTCCTAAACCAAATCGAACTGCGCCTTCTTTATTTACAGTAAATGCGTAATCTGACTCATTGATATCTGGACTCAAAACCTCAACGCCCATTCGCTTACATTCCTCCATAAAAAAGGAAACTTGCTTGATATCGTTCATGTTGTTACTCAACACAGAAGCCATATATTCAGCGGGATAATTCGCTTTGAGGTAAGCTGTTTGATAAGCAACCCAGGCATAGCACGTAGAATGCGATTTGTTGAAAGCGTAAGAGGCAAATGCTTCCCAATCTTTCCAAATTTTCTCCAATTTAGTTGTATCGTGACCTTTTGCTTTTCCTCTTTCTAAAAACATAGGTTTCATTTTATCCAAGGTCGGACGGTCTTTTTTACCCATCGCTTTACGCAACGTATCGGCATCACCTTTGGTAAAATCACTCAAACGTTGCGACAACAACATTACTTGCTCTTGGTAAACCGTAATTCCATACGTTTCTTTTAAATTGTCTTCGCAATCGGCTAAATCATAAACGATTTCTTCTTCGCCATGTTTTCTTTTGATAAACGATGGGATATATTCAATCGGACCGGGACGATACAAGGCATTCATCGCAATTAAATCGGCAAATTTCGTTGGCTTTAAATCCTTCAAGTATTTTTGCATACCTGGAGATTCGTATTGGAAAATTCCAACTGTTTCGCCGCGTTGGAAAAGCTCATACGTTTTCTCGTCATCAATCGGAAACGTATCTGGATCAAGGTCAATTCCATGTCTTTGCTTGACATTTTTAACTGCATGTTTAATTAAAGTCAAGGTTTTTAATCCCAAGAAGTCCATTTTCAGCAAGCCGGCAGATTCTGCAACAGAGTTGTCATATTGCGTACAAACCATATCTGAATCTTTTGCCGTTGCAACTGGTACGAAATTCGTTAAATCATCTGGCGTAATAATCACCCCACAAGCGTGAATTCCAGTATTTCGAACAGAGCCTTCGATTGCCATTGCTCTTTGAAGGACTTTTCCCTGTAAATCAAATCCTTGTGCAATTCGACGCAATTCATTCGCATTGTTGACTTCATCTTGATTTCGAAGTTTGTTAACTAATTCTTCTTCAGTAAAAGAAAACAACTTTTTAAGTGAAATGTCAGGTAGTAATTTCGCCAAACGATCTGCTTCTGGTAAAGGTAAATTCATAACGCGTGCTGCATCTCTCACTGATGATTTCGCCGCCATCGTTCCATACGTGATGATTTGTGCTACTTGGTTTGCTCCGTATTTATTGATTACATAATCAATCACACGACCTCGACCTTCATCGTCGAAATCAATATCGATATCTGGCATCGAAACACGATCTGGATTCAAGAAACGCTCAAAAAGTAAGTCGTATTGTATGGGGTCAACATTTGTAATCCCAGTGCAATAGGCAACAACGGAACCTGCTGCCGAACCACGACCTGGTCCAACAGAAACGCCCATATCTCTTGCTGCTTGACAAAAATCTTGAACAATCAAAAAGTAACCAGGATAACCTGTTTTCTCTACTGTTGCCAACTCAAAATCTATTCGATCGCGAATTTCATCCGTAATTTCAGGATAGCGTTTTTTTGCTCCTTCATAGGTTAAGTGACGCAAGTAATTATTTTCTCCTCTTTTACCACCGTCTTCAGCATCTTGCTGGTCGGTAAACTCAGCAGGAATATCGAAAGCTGGTAAAAGTACGTTTCTTGCCAAGGCGTAATGTTCACATTTCCCAATGATTTCCGCCACGTTTTCAATCGCCTCAGGTAAGTCGCTGAACAAAGCGATCATCTCATCTTTCGACTTGAAATAATATTCATCATTTTCTAATCCAAAGCGAAATCCACGACCTCTCCCTTTTTCTGTTTCCACTAATTCGTTATCTTTCACACACAATAAAACATCGTGAGCTTCCGCATCTTCTCGGTTGATATAAAATGTATTGTTTGACGCTACAATTTTCACTTCGTGTTTTCTAGCAAGACTTACCAAAGTGGCATTAACACGATCTTCCACTTCAAGGTTATGACGACTTAGCTCGATGTAAAAATCGGCACCAAATTGCGCTTTCCACCATAAAAGTGCTTCCTCCGCTTGTGTTTCACCTACGTTGAGTAACAAACTTGGGATTTCTCCATATAAGTTTCCTGACAATACTAGTAAGTCACTTTTGTATTGTTCAATTACCTCTTTGTCGATACGTGGAACGTAATACATTCCTTTTGTATAGGCAATAGATGCCAACTTGATTAAGTTTTGATAGCCAGCTTTATTTTTCGCAAGTATAACTATTTGATAGCCATTATCTTTTTGCGTTTTATCGTTTAGATTTCTACAAACATTGAATTCACAACCGATTATGGGTAAAATCTCTTTTTTTGTAAAAATCTCCCCTTTTTCTTCCGCTTCAGCACGTTCTTTTTTAAGGTTTGAATTATAAGCACTTGCCGCTTTTTCAAAATGAAAAGCCGCCATCATATTTCCAGTATCGGTGAGAGCCACTGCCTCCATTCCCATTTTTGCAGTAGCATTGATGAGGGATTTAATCTCGGAGGTTGACTGTAAAATGGAATATTGTGAATGATTGTGTAAGTGCGCAAAAGGTAAATCCCGAAGTTCTTTTAATTGTTCATCGGTAACAACTTGAATTTGTATTTCCTTGGGTTCTAAGACGTCTTTAAGTTTCGCACTTTCTCTTTTTAGATTGGTGTGAATTAACCCAATTGGCTTGATTAAAGATGGATTGTTCTCTTTGAAATTTTCAAAATAACCTGGTTGTTGAAGTAGCTCTTCAAGTGTATAATGCTCTTTACGAATAAGTTCTAAAAAACAACGAGTTGTTGCTTCCACGTCGGCTGTAGCGTTATGTGCTTCAGCAAAAGTTTCGTTGAACAATACACTATGTAATTCCCCTAAAGATGGGAATTTTTGTTTGCGCATTTCTTGATAAACCGCTAGTCGATTTTCAATTGAAACCTGTCCCCAATCTTGATAATTTGTTTGTAAATCTAAAATTGCTTTTGGTGCTGGATATGTCTTGAAAAATTGACTTTCAATTTCAGGTTGACCGTTAACTAGAATTGGTTTATCGTATTTGTCAGTTCTGTTTCTTCCGTTATCTCCGTTTTTAAAAAACTCAATCAAGGCAAGTAATTTAGCCGATTCTTCGGTACACGTATCTAAAACGGGTATTGTTTCAAGTGGAGAATCTTCGCCTAAACGAACGAACTCGCAGCCCATTACATTGACGTCAAATTTTAAGTTGTGACCAACGATAAATTTTGCTTTTTGAAGGACTTTCTTGAATAGAAACAGTACGTCTTCCAATTCATCGCCACCTTGTTTTGCCAATTCTGTCGAAATACCATGAACGCGCTCAGCATCGAAAGGAATAGTGAAGTCAGTAGGTCTAATTAAGAAATCCTTGTGTTCAACAATGTTTCCCAATTCATCGTGTAATTGCCAAGCCAATTGAACCACACGCGGCCAGTTGCTTGTGTCAGTAATTGGAGCGTTAAAATTACGTGGTAAACCTGTTGTTTCGGTGTCAAAAACTAAATACATACTTTTTCAGAATTGGACTATAAAATTACGAGTTTTAAATGCCAAAATAGTTCCTTGTTGAAAAATAAAATTGACTTCAACTTTTGGCTTAAGTAATAACTTTTTATTGCTTAATTCTTTATCCAACATTTAAAAGGCTTGTTATAAATATAACATTTATTTATTGGATTTAAGGAATTTAAATAAAAACCCAATATTTATTTAAGTAATAACTTAGCTTTTGAACCTTTCAAACCATCAAATGTTCTTAGTTTTGAAAATATGTTAGCAACAGATTCACAAACACTTCAAGATTTAGAATTCAATGTCATCACAGAATGGTTAGAAACCTTTTGTATTGGAAAAACAGCGTTATCGAAAATCAGAAAACTTACTCCAACGGGTAATTTCAGTAAACTTGAATTTGAACTTAAGCAATTAGATGAATTAAGACAAATTCGAGTTGTCAATGATACTTTTCCTGCCATTGATTTTGAAGAATTAGAGGAAGAAATCAAACTTTTACATATTGAAGATGCAGTAATTTCAATTGAAGGATTCCGTCGGATTTATCAAGCTTCCGACCTAATTAATCGTTTGTTGAAGTTTTTTGAAAATCGATTTAATCGATATCCCTTATTGGTAAAAATTCTTCAAGACTGCGAATACAACGATGAAATCAACAAGCGAATTGATGAGATTTTTGATCGGGCAGGAAATGTTAAAGATGATGCATCACCTCAATTATCAGAAATACGCCAACGTATTAAAGCGCTTCGCAATCAAATAAATCGAAATTTTGAACGCGAAATGCGAAAGTTGATTAAAGACAAACTATTAGGTGATGTAACAGAGGGGTTTATTAGTGAACGCCGCGTGTTAACTGTAGTTTCATCTTTTAAGAGAAAAGTTCCAGGAAACGTGCACGGCTCAAGTAAAACGGGTAGTTTAACTTACGTTGAACCAATGGTAAATGTTCCTTTAAATAACGAAATGGAATTTTTATTGGACGACGAGCGAAAAGAAATTCATCGCATATTAAAACAACTTACTCGTTTAATTTCAGTTCACGCCCCACTAATTACAGCTTACCAAAAATCACTTGTTAATTTTGATTTTGTAAATGCAAAATGCAAGCTAGCTCTTGAAATGAAAGCTGTTTTACCAGCAATAAATCGTAAAGTTGATTTCGAATTAGTTGAATCTTTTCATCCAATATTAAGAAGAAACAATAGTTTAAATGGTAAAATAACCAAACCCCAACGCATTGCTATGAATGGAAAAAACCGAATGTTGGTGATTTCTGGTCCAAATGCTGGAGGAAAAAGTATAACCTTAAAAACCATTGGTTTATTACAAATAATGTTGCAATCAGGTCTTTTAATTCCTGTTAATGAAAACAGTAAAGTTTGTTTTTTTCAACAAATAATTTCAGATATAGGTGACAATCAATCCATTGAAAATGAATTGAGTACTTATTCCTATCGCCTTCAACGAATGCATCATTTTTTGCAAGTTGCAAACTCGAGAACTTTACTTTTATTAGATGAATTTGGGACAGGTTCAGATCCAGAATTAGGTGGAGCTTTGGCGGAAGTTTTCTTTGAGGAAATTTACAATAAGTCAGCTTTTGGTGTAATTACAACTCATTATGGAAATATCAAACTAAAAGCAAACGTACTTCAAAACGCAGTTAATGGTTGTATGTTGTTTGATTCAGATACTCTAAAACCGAAATATGAATTTGCTATTGGTCAGCCCGGTAGTTCATTCACTTTTGAAGTAGCTAAAATGAATGGTATTCCAAATGAATTGATTGAGACAGCTAAAGGTTTATTAGACGATAAAAAAGTGAAGCTCGATCGTTTGTTAAATGACTTACAAAAAGAAAAAAATTATTTAGAGCGTTTAAACAAAGAACATTTAGAAGCTCAACGAACAGCAGAAGAAGCTAGATTATTTTTCACTGAGCGCAAAGAAAAATTAGATGAACGTTTAAAATCGCAACAACTTGTAAGTGAATCGAATAACAAACAGTTAATAGCTGGAAAAAAGATGCTTTCTTTCATTGAAAAATTTAATGTTAAATCAAGAAAAAAAGATGTGAATAATGCTTTAATTCAAGAAATGCAGACTTTCCTGCGATTAGAAAAATCAAAAACAGAACTTAAGGAGCAACAAGAAAAACAAAAAGAATTAGAACACAAATTATCATCACCGAAAAAAAATAAAAAACAAATTGTTAAGGAAGATTTATATCAACAAGTGAATATCAAAATTGGCTCAACTGTTCAACTTATTTCGACTCGACAAAAAGGAACTGTTGAATCAATCAATGGAAAAAATATTTCTATTATTTTTGGCAATGCGCGTTTAAAAGTAGAATTAGAAAAGTTGCAATTAATTAAAGAATAAATGAGACCTTCATTTGACTATCATCTACTTTAAAATCTTTTTGCAAAACCAATAAAAGCATTAACAAAGCTGTCCATTTGTTTTTCAAATCTGGGATTAATTATTTCACCTAACGGATTTAATTGTTCTTCCAGGTCACCTACTGTCAACATTTGTGGCTGAGGATAAGCTTGAATTGCTAAAATCAATTGTTGTAAACTCATTGCAGCTCTAATTCCTCCTAATGCACCTGAAGAAACAGAAGCAACGGCTATCGGTTTTCCAGCAAATTCAGGTCGACCAAAAGTATCAATGAAATTTTTCAATGAAGATGAAATTCCACCATTATATTCGGGTGTTACAAAAATAAATCCTGTTGAATCTAATAATTCATTAGAAATTTCAACCAATCTTTCTGGTTTTTCAGGTAAAAAATTCAAACGCTCCTTGAAAGGAGGCAGATTGATTTCGCACAAATCTACTATGGAGGATTCAATACCTAAAGCAGTAATTTTAGAATTTAAAGCTATTGCAACACGATGACTATTTCTTCCAATTCGAGTGCTTCCAGAAACAATTTTGATATTCATTTTTAATTTATTCAGTTTTAGTTATAAAGGTTTACAGTTCTGGAAAAGGAACTAATTCTAATGTTTGAACGATGTCAGACTTTGTTGTTGGATAAAGTATCAATCTATCTTCGTAAGAAAATTCAAAGGAAAAATCCCAGCTTTCTGATGGAAATTCAATTGTTAAATAGCCGTTTTCATTGTCAATAGAATAGGTGCCAATTTTACCCTTTTGTTCACTTATGTCTTTTAAATTTCCTTTTAATACTTTTCCAGATAAATAGAATATCATAAACTCACCACCTAGATTTATATTCTCTTCGACTACAATATCACCACTTCTTACTGTTTGAAGCATCCAAACCTTACTGTTTCCATCACAGAAAGCGTAAGAGAAATCAATCTTTTCTGTTGGTACACCAGTTGCACAAGAACTTAAAAGTAAGCCGACAAAAAAGAATAGTTTATTAAAATACAAGTTTATTTTCATTCAATATTTTCTCTACTTCAATGGATACAGAATCTGCTTTTTCGGGTTTTAACTTAGCATCATTAATCGCTTCACAATTCTCGTAAACATAGCGTCCATTTTTCCATGTGTAAAGACAATTATAAAAGTACTTTTGATTTTCGTAACGTTCAAAAAAACGAACCACAATATCATCGTAATTTCCTGCAACAACTCTTCTTTCAATTATGTAACCAACGAAGCCATTGGTTTTTACTAACTGTCCATTTTCACGCTCAAAAATTAAAAGACGTCTAACAGGAAAAGCATTTACCCCAGCTCTTACTAAAAGCATAAAACCATCTTTCAATTCTTTGGATTTATTCAATTTAAAAAAACGAAAGAAACGTGGCGAACAAGAAGGGTTGTCTAAATTATTGTCATCTGCTTGCGTTGAATCACAAATTCCAATTTCCTTTAGTAACTTAATTTCTTCATTACTTGAAAATTTATTGAGATTAAAATCTGTACTGATTTGCTCTACTTTTAAGACTTTCTTCTTATCGACTTCATTACTTTCATTTGGTGTCTCTTTTGAAGAAAATTTCCAAACTAGCAGGCTGCAGATAAAAACAACTAGTGTTATCCAAGCGACTCTTTTTAAATTCATATTTAAGTTTATTGTATAATGAATATTTTAAGAAAAGATACGTGAAGAAAAATCATACGATTCTTGAAACGCTTTTTTATCAATCGGAGTAAAAATTGATCTTTCATCAAACCAATCAAGTAAAACCTCAGTAGGAAGATTTCCTGTCAAATCGTCATTTGCCATTGGACACCCTCCAAAACCTTTAACAGCGCTATCAAATCTTCTACAACCTGCTTCGTATGCTGCTTTTATTAACTTGTTAGTTGTTTCAGGACGTGTATGAAAATGCGCACCAAACTCAACTTCTTTTAATTCAGCTTGCAAAACTTTAAATAAATCAGATACATCTTTTTCTTTTGCAATCCCAATCGTGTCTGAAAGTGCTAAAATTTCAATCCCTAATTCTTCATTTAAAACCTTTGACCATTTCAATACGATTTCTGGATTCCAAATTTCATCATACGGATTTCCAAAACCCATTGATAAATAAACAACTAACTTTTTATTCTTTGCTAAAACTTGATTTTGAATTTGCTCCACGCGTGCTAAAGACTCTTGAATCGTAGCGTTTGTGTTTCTCATTTGAAAAACTTCAGATACTGAAAAAGGATAACCTAAATATTCAATTTCAGAAAATTGAAGCGCATCGTCAGCACCACGTTCATTTGGAACAATAGCTAATAATTTAGAGTTTCCTGTTAAATCTAATCCTTTTAAAACCTCAGCTGTATCTCGCATTTGAGGAATTGCTTTTGGGGAAACAAAACTTCCGAAATCAATGGTGTCAAAACCACATTTTAGTAATTTATTAATGTATTCCGTCTTCAATACTGTAGGAACAAAATCTTTCATTCCTTGCATTGCATCTCTAGGACATTCAATTAATTTAAGCATTCTTAAAGATTTTCTTTTATTATTTGCTGATTGATTTTTTTTACTAAAATTGGTCCTTCATAAATGAATCCTGTATAGATTTGAATTAAAGAAGCACCAGCTTTTAATTTTTCTATTGCGTCTTCAGCTGAATGAATTCCACCAACCCCGATAATTGGAAAAGCGGCATTTGACTTTTCATGTAAGTAGCGAATTACCTCGGTTGAACGTTTCGTCAATGGTTTACCTGAAATTCCTCCTGCTCCCAATTTTTCAACTTCCATTTTTGGAGTAATAAGTTTTTCTCTTTCAATCGTAGTATTGGTTGCAATTACCCCATCTGTTTTTGTCGTAGTAATAATTTCAATTACATCATCTAATTGTTCATTTGTCAAGTCAGGTGCAATCTTTAATAAAATAGGTTTAGGATTTGATTTTAAACAATTTGCTTGTTTCAATTCTGAGAGCAAATTCATAAGAGGTTCTTTATCCTGCAGTGCTCGCAGATTTGGCGTATTTGGTGAAGATACATTTACAACAAAATAATCTACATAAGGAAACAATTTCTCAAAAGCAATAAGGTAATCGTTATTTGCTTCTTCGTTTGGAGTTAATTTATTCTTTCCGATATTTCCACCAATAATTAAATCTTTATGTTTTCTATTTTTAAGTTGTTCAATGGCGATTTCTACCCCATCATTATTAAATCCCATTCTATTCAAAATAGCTTTATCAGATTTTAAACGAAATAATCTTGGTTTATCGTTGCCGGCTTGACCTTTAGGGGTAAGCGTCCCAATTTCGATAAATCCAAAACCGCAATATGCAAGGTCATTAAACATCGTCGCATTTTTATCAAATCCTGCGGCTAATCCAACTGGGTTTTTAAAAGTTAATCCGAAAATTTTTCTCTCTAATTTTTTATCATTTACGATAAATAAACGTGAGAACATTTTCTTAGCAAATGGAAGTTTTAGAATAATATTCAATGAAAAGGTAGTAAAATAGTGCACTTTTTCGGCATTGAATAAAAACAAGAAAGAGCGTAGAATTGAATACATTTTCAAAGATAAAAAAAAGCGAGACTAGTGCCTCGCTTTCCATTCAATATTTATTTAACTTAAACTCTGAATTTACCAGATGACTTAAGGTTATATTTTTTTCTTTGTTTACCGTAGTCTTTGTAAGTAATATTTTTAGAAACAAAAACATTTACATGGTAATATGCATCCTTTTGGTCGGAGTTACCTCTTTTTTCACCCGGAGCAAAAGATGGATTACCTGCTGATGGGTTTGACAAAAAAGCTGTCTCAGGGGAAGTGAAAGTTGATGGATCAACGTATGTAGTACTAACATCATCAATGTAATCAGAGAATGTTTTAACGTAAGAAAGTTCAACTCCCATTCTCCAAATGTTACCTAATCCCCATCTAAAACCAACTCCCACTGGCACTGTGAAAGTTAATGGACTGTAAGATTTGGCTTGACCTTCAGTTTTCAAAGGACGTAATGCGACCCATTCTCCATCTTGATTTTGAGCTTTTGGATTAAAGTATAGTAAACCAATCCCTCCAAAACCATAGAGTTGTTGACTTCTGTTTTTCTTTGAATAATTTCCTGGTAAATTAAATGTTGAACCAAACTTTTCATTTGAATAAACTATAAATTCTAATCTTTGTGAAACCTCGAAACACAAGCTTTTAAATTGCAGGCTTCTTGCGTTTCTAAATGGTTCTTCAGAATATTCATCATCAGCTCTTAGACCAAAAACAGAAAGACTAGATGTTGTTGCAAACATTGGTGCGAAACGATATCTAAATCCGATTAAGCCTGCCAAACCTGTTGAAGGCCAATCAATATCTTTCATGGAATAATTTCTTCCAACTCCATAACTCCCACCTAGATCACCATTAAATTGTGTAGCACCAAGACCAAAAATCACTTCTTTTTTATGCAAAGACCAATTTTTTTGTGTGTTAAAATTAGTATGCTGAGCGTGAATAATTCCGAGTGGTATGAAAAATAAAAGTATAAATCGTTTAATGTTTTTCATTTCAAATAATTTTTCAAATAATACTCAAAATTAGTTAAATTATTTTTAATGAGGCAACAATAAATGTTACTTTGTTAATAATTTTACGAAAAATTGAAGTGCTAAGATAAAATTGTTAGAATTGCCACAATAAAACTTGCTAATCCAACTGCTCCATAATACCAAGGGAGCATTTTTTTTGTTCCATTTATTGAGGCCTTCTTCAAAATAAAATCGAAATTTTGGCGACTCTTGATTTCTTCAGCTGTTGGTTTTGATCTGTCTACTAGAATTTTAATCATAATTTATGGTTTTGTTTTTATAAAAATCTCTTTTAATTTAATGAGTGCTCTAAATGTTTTCACCTTCGCATTATTTTCAGTTAATCCAACAATTTCACCGATTTCTTTGAAAGATCTCTTTTCAAAAAAACGCATTTCAATGAGTTGTAATTGATGTTCTTTTAAAAGTTTCAATGAGTTTAAAAGAGTACCTCTTTGTTCTTCACTAAAATCTTCATTAATCTCATCAATGAACTGAACAATCGTTACCGAATCCAAACTCACAGTTCTTTGTGCTTTTTTATCTCTAAAAGATTGATAAAGTTCACTTTTAGCAATTCGAAACAACCATGATGAGAAAGGAACACCTCTGAACTCATATTTGTGTAATCCAGCTAAGGCTTTCACAAAAACACAAGATGTGATGTCATAAGCTGATTCTTCATCATCTACTCTCTTATAAATATACCTGAAGATCGCTTCATGGTATTTCTTATAGAGTGGTGCGAATTGACGAGAATCTTTTTTCGCGATTTCAATTTGACGTAATTCGTCTTCTAGACGAAAGTCGTTTTGGTGATACAATAAGTTCACTGCCATTGTTTTTGGTTTTATCTAGTTTGACTTGGAGATTCGTAAGGCTTGCAGTCCCTACTTAAAATCAATAACGCTAAACTTTTAAAAACGTAACAAAAAAAATAAAAATTTTAGAAACTCATTCTTAATTGAACGACAAAATCAGACTTTCGACTGCCCTTAATCTCCTCAGCACCAGAACTTATGGTAGATCGATTATTATATAAAAATTCACCGTATCTTATCCATAAATCAAAATGGCGAGCAAAGGAATATCGCACTAAAATGTATGCTCTTGAACCTTGGTAATAATAAGCAGGAACCGCAAATACATACAATGCGTTGTTTTCAAATGAATACATTCGCGTGTCATAAGAATCGGTATCAAATAAAGCATAACGCAAAGCAATATCTAAAGGGAAACTTTTCGGACGAAATACAAAGTCCTGTGTAAACATAATTCCGTCCTCGGGTTTATTGCTTTTTCTATTCAAAGTGACATACTCAATTCTACTTTTTATTGTGAAGAATTCATTCACAGTATAGGAAAGATTAAAACGATAATTTCTTTGAAGCACATCCTCAATTTCAGTAACTGTTCCATCTGAATCTCGGCTATTTCGTTGTCTTACTTGCTGTCTAAATCTACCATAAATTTCAAATATTTTATTGGGTTTGTATACGGGTTGAATCAAAAATTCATGTCCAAAAGATGGTGCATCCACTAAATATTTCATCCAAGGAAACTGAAAAATATCGGCATAACCATTCAATGACCACTTCGAATTTAATTTTAGTTTTAAACCTGCATAAAGTCCTTTTTCATTTTGAGTATTTCCACCTTCTGAAAATCCTGCATTGTAAAAAGTGTTATAAGCTCGATCATAATTTCTGTAAAGAATACCTATACTAGCTCTTGAATCTAAAGAAATTAAAGCACCATGAACCATAGCCAAACCTCCCATCTTTTGATTTTGGTAATTGTTGTAATTTCTTGAAACTTCACCAAAGAAATTTATGTTCTTTAAAACATAACTGTAATCAAAACTTCCTGAAACCATTGACTTTCCTCTAAAATCAAATTGATTATAGTTTTGAACCGTTTTTATAAAATCCTTATCATATCCTTGATAAACAAATGTTCCACCAAGTTTCAATCCTCCAAAAGCGTAACGTAAATTCGCTCCAGCAATCGATTCTGTGAGTCCATTCATTTTAGCAATTTCTCGATTCGTTCGATGTAAACCAGATACATCTATTGTTGAAATAAATTCTAAATCTTCTAAAGTTGAATCTTCAATAACAGCTGCATCTACCTTTTTTCTAGAAGCAAATAACAACAAATCAAAATTACCATAAGATAAGTCAACAGCTGCTCCTCTTAAAAAACGTGCCTCATCAACAGATGTATAAGCTTTTAGTGGATTGGCTGTTCGCTTCATTGTTGCAATATCAGCTGTTTTTCCAAAAGCATAACTCGACCAAATATTTAAACCTTGTCCAACTTGAACTTGATAATCCCCAACCACAGCTGCACTTATATATTTTCCACCTTTAAAAAATGCATGAGCTGAGTAAAAATCAAATCCATTTTTTTGTGAACCTTTAAAAAATTGTTCTCCTGGATCTTTTTCACCTGTAAATCCAACACTTATATTTGATTTATAGGTGTATCGAAATCGGGTGTAATATCGATCGGAATTTCCGTAATAATAATTGTTCGAGTTTTGTAACAAGGAATCAGAAACTTTCTCATAACCTTTTTTCTGCTGAAATGTTGGTTGGTAACGAAGAAATAATTCGAATTTCCCTTCCTTCATTGCTTCTTTAAAAGTTATGTGAAGATTATCAAGTTTATCATCCACTCTAACGAACGGAAGAACCAATTGAATAGTTGTTAAATCCCAATATTTTAAACTTTGCAATTCGTAAATAGTAATATACTTTCCAAACGCTTTACGATGTAATAATAAATCATTTATTTGTACTTGAGTTAACAAATAAAGCTGTTCTAAATCCTCACCGTTTGTTGTGTTTAGATTGATTTTACTCTCGTAAAAGTACTCTAGTTGCTCTACAATATTGGTTAAATCAATTTCCTCTGATTGCAATTGTTCAGAAATAAATTCGATTCGTTGCTGAATAATTTCCCCTTTGTCTTGCGAAAAAACAAAACCTAACGATAAACAGAAAATTATGGCAACTACAACTTTCATTATTTCAACTGCATCGTGAATGAAAAATTTGGCGACCAACCCAAAACTTGATGGTAAGCTGAACCTAAATCCAACTTATACTTTCCTGAAAAGGCATAACCTAAACCAAAGCTAAATTCAATTGGTGCTGTTGCAAATCCTCCTCTGACATAAAAATTATCCAAAGGCAAGTATTCAATTCCTGTTTTGAAACGAATGCTGTAATCGACATTTTTTTCTGCCTCGGCAAGGAAAAGGACTTTTTCAGAAACAGAAAACTTAGTACCAAGACGCATGATGGTTGAATATCTATCTTCTGCGAATTCTGAAAGTCTATTCCTTGTAATATTAAATACACTAAACGCAAGCGACCATTTTTCATTGATTTTCGCCAATGCTCCTATTTCAGCAGTTACCGTTTGATGATTACCATAAGCGGGATTTATTCGCACAAAATGATGGTTTAATTGAACACCTATTGCTAAAAAATCAGCCAATTTCATTGAATAACCAAGACCATTTCTATACGTTCTGAATTGATTATAACCAAATGACTGTGAACCAATTGAAATCACCCCCGATTTTAATGGAATTGCGACAACTAAGCCTTGCGACTGTAATTCTTTCAACAAAAAGCGATTCTCATAAGAAACACCGAATTCTATTTTTTTCAAGTTGGAAAGCGCTGCAGGATTGTGATGATAAGCCCAAACATCTTCTAAAGCTACCGTAGCATTCGACAAAGACATCGAACGACTTCCCATTGGCTGCCAACCTTGAGCCACACTTAAATAAGTAAAAGCAAAACTGACAATGAACAGATATAATTTTCTCATTTCTTAATTAATCGCTTGAATTTTTTACAATAATCAGATTCGTAAATTTTATTATCTACAAAGTACCAATTTTTACCATTGTCCTCACTAACAGCGTACAAACGAATTCGATTGGGTGCTTTTTCATAGTTTTCCTTACTAACCAAAGCTACCTTTAACTCAATATGTAAAATCTCCCCTTTAATTTTTGATTTTCCGATTATTGCGTCTGTCCAGATGTGATGCTTCGGTTCTAGATAAGCTTTGAGTTTTTCAACGCTTTCTTCTTTTAATTCACGTAAAATCAAAGGATGTGTTGCAGCTGCGATTGATAACTTTAATTCCCTATTTACACTGAATAAATACTTGATTATTGATTTGTTCAAATTGCGTTCCTGCTCCGCATTTAAAGAACAAGAAGCGATTGAGAAAAAAAAGAAGAATAGTGGTAAACCAATTCGCATATACAAGCCCGAAAATAAAGATTATTTAGATGAAAATCCTTTTTTCAACTATTAATTTTAGTTTAACAGACTATTAGCTTACTTAAACTCTAAAACAAATGTTTTTCCGCATGGTAAGATGAACGCACAAGTGGTCCGCTTTCTACATAGCGAAAACCCATTTTCAAACCTTCTTCTTTATAAAAATCAAATTGTTCAGGAGTGATGAATTCAGCAACTGGAAGATGTTTTAGTGTTGGTTGCAAATACTGACCTAAGGTTAAAATATCAACACCAACCGCTACCAAATCTTGCATTGTTTCTAGTACCTCAGCTGGTGTTTCACCCAAACCAAGCATCACACCAGATTTAGTTCGCATTCCTCCTTTTTTCAAACGGAATAAAACCTCCAAACTTCTGTCGTATTTTGCTTGAATGCGCACTTGCTTTGTCAATCTTCTAACTGTTTCCAAATTATGAGAAACTATTTCCGGTGCCACATCGATTATCACTTGTAAATTTTCCCATTTTCCTGCGAAATCAGGAATCAATGTTTCCATAGTAGTTTGCGGTGATTGTTGGCGAATGGCACGAACTGTTTGCGCCCAAATCTCGGAACCACCATCTTTTAAATCATCACGGTCAACAGAAGTAATAACTGCATGTTTTACGCCCATGATTTTCACACTGTTCGCTACGCGTCCTGGTTCATAAATGTCAACTTCTTCGGGTTTTCCTGTTTTTACCGCACAAAAGCCACAAGAACGTGTACAAATATTTCCTAAAATCATAAAAGTTGCTGTGCCTTCACCCCAACATTCTCCCATATTCGGACAACTTCCACTTTCACATATTGTGTGTAACTTGTGCTCATCTACTAGGTTACGAACTTTTTTGTAATTCTCACCTGTTGGCAATTTTACACGTAGCCATTTCGGTTTTTTAATTTTAGTTGCAATCGTTTCGTTTTCCATTTTTAGTTCTTTCAGTCAATGAAAATATTAAAATTTAGGGACTATTTGTTGAATTCGTTCTTCTAATTCTTGACGCATTTTCACCAATTCATCCGTATTTAATCGCTTTATATTTGACATCCTAACAAGTTGATTTATTTTTAGTTTGATTTTCACAAAACTAAGCCAAAACATACTTATTGATACAAAATATATCAATCCAATTAAAAATGGTTGGTTTAGGTAATTTGCCAAAAAAGAAACAATTATCAGGTTGAACAAACTGAAAATAAATAAACCCAAAATCATTTTGGTTGAACCCCAGAAAACATCACGTTTAAATTTCTTTTCAACGAAATTCTTAATGAAACGATATGGCAAATAACAATGTATAGCTCCTAAAGTTGCAAAAGGTAAAAGTGCAATAATTGACAATAAATTCAAAAATCTATTGTAAGAATTATCTTTTTTTGCTTTTAAATCGCAATCAAGAATTTGGTTGTTTTTTAATTTCTCAAAATAAACAGAAAGTTGAGTTTTCAAGTTTGTAATTTCATCTGGAATTGTTTCACTAAAAGTATTCAACCAATTTGCAAGTTTTTGTGAATACTTCCATCTTTGTTCCAATGTAAGTGATTTGTCATAAGTTAAGTAATTCATTCCTTTAGCTGAAATGATCATGATTTGCTCGTGGAATTCACTCCAATCTTCACGTTCAATGTACGTGATTTGAGCTTTCATTAATTCTTCAACTTTTGCGGTTAATTCTGAGATAACCTTGTAAGAATTTGCAGCATATTCTGCTCGATAATCGTTTAAACAAATCGGGTCGGAATTAGAAATCAGAACTTCGCTTTGCATGGCATTTGGATAGGTATAATTACAACCAATCGCAGAAACATAAACTTTCTCTTTCCAATTTGAAGCTTCTAATGCAATAAAACCAATTCTAACCGCGCCTTTTTTTATTGGCTTTAGTCTTCTGATAAACACATCATCGGTTAAACCTTCTGGATAAATCAATAGGTTCTTTTTTGCTGCTAATGCATTCGTACATTTTTGAAAAACCTCAGCGTTTTTTTCTTTTGTATCAACTCCGTCTTGCTGACGATAAATGGGCAACATATGAAAAGCCCAAAGAAATGGTTTTGAAATAGTTGTAAAAACATCAGAGCGCGTCATAAAATAAAGTACTGCTTTATTATATGTTGCTACAACCAATGGATCCATGAATGATGCAGCATGATTTCCAGCATAAATCGTACGGTTAAAAATGGACTTGGGCTTATTTACAGATTTAACTTTCTTGTAAAAAAGACTAACCGCTAAACTTATGAAAGGATAAAATATGATGTACAAAATGCGCATGAGTGCGAAATTAGTAAAAAACGAGAGCTCTGTTTTAACAATTGAAAGACTAATAACTTTTTTTAGAATTAAAATAAGATAAAACTCGAAACTTTAAATTCGTCAAATAATACGTTATAATGAAAAATCTAGGTTTATTTTGTGGTGGGCTATCTTCTGAATTTGATATTTCCATAAAAAGTGCCAATACAATTAAAGCACATTTCCCAAGCTCCTTTGTCGTTTATAAAATTATTGTGAGTGATTCAATTTGGGAGGTGGAAACAGAAACTGGGAACACTCCTTTTGATTTAAATAATTTTTCATTCAAGGTAAATAATGCTGTTACTAAAATTGATTTGGGATTGGTTTATATTCATGGTAATCCCGGAGAAAATGGAAAAATTCAAGCTCTTTTAGATATTCAAAAAATTCCCTATTTGAATTCAGGAGTTTTAGCATCGTCACTTTCTTTCGACAAATGGTATTGCAATCAATTCTTGAAATCATTTGACATTCCCGTTGCAAAATCCTTGTTTTTAAGTTCAATTAATCAGTTTTCTAACGAACAAATCGTTGAAGAATTAGGATTGCCTGTTTTTGTTAAACCTTCAGATTCTGGTTCTAGTTATGGCATTTCAAAAGTGAAAGAAATTACTGAATTGACTTCAGCGCTAGTAACGGCTTTCAAAGAAGGACAAACAGTTGTGATTGAGTCTTTTTTAGATGGAACTGAGGTTACTTGTGGTGTTTACAGAACCAAAAATGGCTTACATGCTTTGCCCTTAACAGAAATTTGTTCCGAAAATGAATTCTTTGATTACGAAGCGAAATACAACGGAAAATCACAAGAAATTACACCAGCTCGTGTCTCAGATAAAATAAAAAACTTAGTTCAAGAGCAAGCGAAAAATGTATATCAGCTTCTTCAATTGAAATCGATTGCTCGCATTGATTTTATGGTTGTTAATGGCATTCCTCATGTTATAGAAGTCAATACCACACCTGGTTTTTCACCAGCAAGCATTGTTCCTCAAATGATTCAAGCAGATAACAATACAATCACTAATTTTTGGCAAGAAATTTTGGAAGTAGAATTTTTTGGGTGATTGAAATAATAATTGGTCTAAAAATTCAAAATCAACTTCACACATAAATTTCTTCCCATACTGAAAATACCACGCTGACCATTGGGTGTTTGCTGATAATTTTCAAAGTACTTTAAGCGACTCAAATGCGACTGAAAAGCAGTATCAAAGATATTATTTGCCTGAAATTGGATCTGTCCTGTTTTCGATTTTAAATACTTCCATTCGATAGACAAATGTAAATTGAACAAAGAATAAGCCGTTGTTGCTGTTTCGGAATTATTTTCGGCTAAGTAACGATTTTGGCGTGCGTTAAATTCATATTCAAAAGCAGGACGAATGGATTGAACAACTGATTTTTTTAGCTCAAATGAATAGGCGGCATTCAAAAGTAAACGCGACGGAGGAATTAGTGACAGATATTCTCCTTGAATTCCTTGGTCTCGGTATTTTTCTTCGCGATTAAATCCGTAAACACAACTAAAACTTCCATTTATTGTCAGCGCTTTTAATTTTTCAGGATGAAAAGCGACCCACGTTTCAAAACCGTAAAGATTTGCTTTTGCCTGTTTGTATTGATACGTTCGATTACCTTGTGCATCCACTAAAGGTTGGTTATTTGAATCTGCAACTAAGGCTAAATAAATGAAATTCTGTATGTTATTGTTAAATAAACTCATTTCTCCAGTCACATTTCTTGAGGTAAACAAAAGCGCCAAATCTTGTTGTAAAGAAAACTCTGAATCAAAATTTCGGTTACCCAAATAAATTAAACGTGCGCCTGGATCCAAACCATTGGAAGCAATTTCGGTAATGTTTGGTGCACGAAAACCTCTGCCAATGTTTGCTTTCAAACTCCATTTTTGATTGATGAAATAGGAAACTCCCAAACTTGCAGACAATCCTTGAAAAAGTGTTGAATAACCAGGGAATTGCAGGTTGGCGCCACTTGTATCAGCTCCAAAAACTTGTGAATCAAAACCTGTAAGCGAATCACTTTGGATGTAGAAATTGTCAAAGTTAATCGTGCGAATGTCATTGCGAATACCGCCACAAACTGAAAACTTGTTCTTTTTCCATTTAGAATAGACAAAAACTCCACCATCAAAATGTTGATAGTTTGGTATTGTAAAACTAGTTGCAGCTTGATTTTCATTGAATTGATAAACGCCATTCATTCCGAGAAAAGTTTCTACATTTTTGACAACTGGAAAACTATATTTTAAATGGTAATTCGCTGTGTTCAATCGTAAAGAAAGCCCTGCTAAATCAGGCGTTTCAGGTTGATTAAATTCCTTTCTTCGATTTTGTTGAAAGCCCAAAGAATAATCCAAACTTCCTTTTTTCAGTTTAAAATCGCCAAGTGAATACATTCTAAAATGCTGAATATGTTGGTGAATTGGTGCAATTTTAAAAGAATTCAAATCTTCCTCAGAAATAATTGGTCGTAACTCTAAAATATCTACAGCGCCATTGAAAATTTGTTGTGTAAACTGACGTGTCAATGAATCTCTACTTCCATCTGGAATTCCTTGTAGGTTATCGTATAAACTCGCATTTAAGCTTACTATTGTTTTTTCAGTTGTGTAACCAAGAACAGAAGAAATATTTTTCTCATTGAAATTGGTATTGTATACTTTTCCGTCGATTGCATTTTGATAATTACTTGCCAAACGCCAAGAACTTCGAAGCGCAAATGACCAATTATTTTTCACAATGCTCCACCTCAATCCATTTCCAATCAACAAATTATTACTTTGAAATTCAGAAATATAGCGTCCTTCTACCCCATTCTTTAACTTGGGTTTATAAGGAAAAAGGCTCACAACACCTGCAAGTGCATCCGTTCCATACATCAAACTTGCTGGTCCTTTAATTACTTCTGCATTTTGGATATCATACGCATCGACCTCAATTCCGTGCTCGTCTCCCCATTGTTGACCTTCTTGTCGAATTCCATCGTATAAAGTCAAAACGCGATTGTAGCCCAAACCTCTAATGAAAGGCTTTGAAACATTTGGACCAGATTTTACACTCGTCAATCCAGGAGTATTTTTCGACAAGACATCAATGATATTACTTTCGGAAGTGCGGTCAATTGTTTTTTCATTTACTACATAAATTGCCACGGGATTTTCTTTATCCAAAAGCTTTTTTGAAATTACTTTAACGGTTATTGTCGGTAAATTCACCATGTAAACCTCTAATTCAATTTCATTTAGATTAATTGAAGCCTTATCCACCAAAATTGGAATTTCTTTGGGAACAAATCCAGCACAACTTATACGTAATTGATAAACACCAAAAGGAATTTCAGTTAAGAGAAAAGTACCATCCGGTTTTGAAGTGGCGAAAAAATTAGTTTGCTTCAAACCAATCGTAGCAAGTTGAATTGGTTTTTTATTGTTTGAAAGTAGTTTCCCATTTATTTCTGCTTGTTGAGCTATCAAATTGAGAGCCGTGGAAAGACTTAGTAAAAAAGCTAAGTAACTTATTTTCATGATGATTTGGTGATTTTCGTGTACAAATATAAAAAAGTTAGATTACTCTAACAAATAAAAGTTAGATTAGTCTAATAAATTAATTAAATCTTTAAAATACAGTATCTAAATAGTTTACTTACCGAGCCTAAATTTGAAAAAAACGACATAAGTTACTTTCTTTCCTTAGCTTTGCATAAATTTTCCCATGACATTTCGCGATTTAAACTTAAAAAAACAACTTTGGAACGCCTTAGATGATTTAGGCTATGAAACGCCTACAACCATTCAATCGGCAAGTTTCAACGTGATGATGTCTGGGCAAGATACAATAGGAATTGCTCAAACGGGAACTGGAAAAACTCTCGCTTACCTCCTACCCTGCTTGAATATGTGGAAATTTTCAAAAGAACCTCATCCTCAAATTTTAATTATTGTTCCAACGCGTGAATTGGTTACGCAAATCGTTTCTGAGGTTGAAAAATTGACAACTTACATGAATGTCGCTGTTGGCGGAGTTTACGGTGGAACGAATATGAACACGCAAATCGCAATGGTATTGCAAGGTTTGGATATTGTTGTTGGAACTCCTGGAAGAATTCTTGATTTGGCAATCAATGGCTCTTTACAACTAAAAAAAGTAACAAAATTGGTGGTAGATGAAGTGGATGAAACCTTGAGTTTAGGTTTTCGTCATCAGCTAATGCGCATTTTTGATTTTTTACCTGCGAAACGTCAAAATATGGTTTTTTCTGCCACGCTTTCAGAAGAAGTTAGCACATTTTTAGATGCACATTTTACTGCTCCAGTTCGTGTTGAAGCAGCGCGTTCTGGAACAGCCTTAACTCAAATTGATCAAATAGGTTACCGTGTTCCGAATTTCTTGTCGAAAGTTGAGTTATTGAATTATCTACTTGAAACTACGGGAGACGCTTCAAAAGTGTTGGTTTTCGTTTCTTCCCGTGCTTTAGCAGATTTGCTTTTTGAACAACTTGAACCTGCTTTTGAAAATACTCTTGGCATAATTCACTCCAATAAAGCACAGAATTTCCGTTTCAAAAGTGTGCAAGATTTTCAAGCCGGCGTTCACCGAATTTTAATTGCTACCGATTTAATTGCTCGTGGAATTGATGTTTCTGATGTTAGTCACGTTATCAACTTCGACATTCCAGAAATTCCAGAAAATTACATTCACCGCATTGGACGAACAGGTCGTGCTGATAAAAACGGAATCGCCATCACATTTGTGAGTGAAAAAGATGCACATTCTTTAGTAACTATCGAGGAATTAATGCGCCAACAACTACCATTCACAACTGTTCCTGAAACGGTAGAGTTTCCAGATGTTTTATTGGAATTTGAAAAACCTAAGCCTGTTAGCACTGGAAAAATTATCAAACTAGCACGTCCTGACGATGTTGGTCCAGCATTTCACGAGAAAAAAGCCAAAAACAAAAAAGTTAACGTCCGCTACGACCACAAAAAAGCGATGATGGACAAATATGGTAAACCGAAGCGAAGAAGGAGTTAATCCGTGTTTTTTTTGTTGATCATAAATTCCTACTGTACTTAAAATGTTAATTGAAACTAACAAACTCATTTTTTTGAAGAATTGTCCTTCTCGAATAGCGAATACATTTAATGTAAAATTCCGCAGTTCCTTTTGTAATCCCTAACGATACTTTTAATCAACATTTCGTTACTGAAAATTAAAAAACGATATATCGATTGAATTCAATAATTTTGAAGGCTTAAATTTTAACATGCGCGCACTTTATTTTAAAGAAATAAATAGCTTTTTGAGTTCAATCATCGGCTATGTTTTTATTATCATTTACCTGATTGCTTCGGGATTATTTCATTGGGTTTTGTCTTATAACACCAATCTTTTAGAGGGAGCCGAATCGGATATGATTCCGTTTTTTAATCTTTCTCCAGTCATTTTTTTGGTGCTAATCCCAGCAATTACGATGCGTTCAATCGCTGAAGAAAGACGAACTGGAACGATTGAACTTTTACTTACTCGTCCAATTTCAGATTTAGGAATGATTCTCGCAAAATATTTCGCAGGAGTGACTTTGCTTGTTATTGCAATTATTCCAACAATCGTTTATTACATTACAATGTATAATCTGGGAAAACCCGTTGGAATCATTGATAGCGGAGCAACTTTCACTTCTTACATCGGCTTGATTTTACTTGGTGCTGTTTTTGTCGCAATCGGAATTTTTGCTTCCTCGCTCACGAGTAGCCAAATTGTTGCGTTTATACTAGCGATGTTTATGTGCTGGTTTTTTTATGATGGTTTCAACTTACTTGGTAATTTTAGTCAAATTGGTTCACTCGACACGATTATTCAAAACTTTGGTATCGCCAAACATTATGATTCGATTAAAAAAGGAGTCATTAATTCAGGTGATATTCTTTATTTTATTTCTGTGATTGTTGTGTTTATTAGTGCTTCACTGACTGTTGTTAAAACCTTAAAAAAATAAGCGATGTTGAAAAAATCAAAACTATTTAAAGGTTTATTTAATTGGACAGTGCTGATTATCATTGTCGTAGCTGCTGTTTTAATCAATACCATTGGCTCGTATCTTTATTTCAGATTGGATATGACCAAAGATCAGCGATATTCGTTGGCTGAAGGAACTGAAAAATTCCTTAACGACAAATCTAAATTTGAAAGTAGAATCAGTATTCAAGTTTATTTGGAAGGAAATTTACCCGCTGAAATTCAGAATTTTCAAAATTCATTAAAAGATAAATTAAACGATTTTAAATCCATCGCAGGAAATAGAATTGAATTTAATTTTATCAATCCGCAAAATGGTTCCAAAGAAGACCAACAAGAACTTTTTATACAATTGTACGACCAAGCACGTGGAATTTTGCCACTTGAAATCATTTACAAAAAAGACGGAGAACAACGCCAAATGATGCTTTGGCCAGGTGCTAAAATGTCTTACTCAGTAAATGGAATTGTTAAAGAACAAGTCGTTCAATTTCTTCCAGGATCTAAGCCAGGTCGTCCTTACCAATTGGAAGGAATGACGGATATTATTGAAAACGCACTGAATAATTTGGAATATAACCTCGTTTCCAACATGCGTAAACTGGTTCAAAAAGAGAAACAACGCATCGCTTTTCTTCAAGGTCACGGTGAATTGAATCCAAATCATACACTTCGAGCTCGTTCGTTACTTGCACCTTATTATGCGCTAACAGATGTGCGTTTAAACGATTCGATTTCAGCTTTAACAGATGTGGATGGATTAATCATTGCAGACCCACAAGCTCCTTTTTCTAGCAAAGATTTGTACCTCATCGATCAATTTGTGATGCGTGGTGGAAAGTTGATGTGTTTTATGAATACCTTGTATTTGAATGAGGATTCATTAATGGCTAGAGGCGTGACTCATACAATGCGCAAAAATTTGAAATTAGAAAATATGTTGTTTGATTATGGTCTTAAAGTAAATGAGAATTATGTGTTGGATGTCAATTGTGCTCCGAAAGTCATTCCTTATTCTGATCAAACATTTATTCCTTGGTTTTTCCACGTATTAGCGACACCTACAATTCATCCAATGACCAAAAACATTGAGCCAGTTTCGTTGAAATTCACCAATGAAATACAATTTATCAAGCAAGAAAAAGTGGCTTTAACTCCAATTTTAACTTCGTCAACAAACGCTAATAAAACGGGTTTGGCGCCATTGGTAAGTTTGTCTTTACCGCTTTCTTATGGAAATAATCCTGAATTAGTAGCGAATCCAAAAGATGATGTCAACAAAATTTGTATCGCAGGTTTGGCAGAAGGATTTTTTAAATCGCATTTTCAAAATCGTTTAGTTGGTGAGTTTGCTAACAATCCAAATGCAAAATACAAAGCCAAAAGTACGAATGAAGGAAAAGTATTAGTGGTTGGAAATGGTCGTTTTATAGCGAATAGATATGATTCAATACCTAATCCAAAAGGAAATGGTTATTTGTATCGTCCAAATCAAATTAACGATATGAAAATGGAACCTGAATTAGCAGAGCGAAATGTGCCACTTTACTTTGGTAATCAAGAATTTTTTCAAAATATTGTCGATTATATGATGGGAGATAATTCCGTTTTGGATGTTCGAAGTCGCCAAATTGATATTAAAGAAATTGATAAAGAAAAAATCAAAACTTTCGCAGGCTTTTATAAAATAGTAAATCTATTACTTCCAATAGGAATTGTTTTACTTATGGCGTTCGTTTTGAATTATTTAAGAAAAAGAAAATACGCATAACTCATTAAATACAAAGAGCTTTAAATGAAAAAAATAATCTTTCTTATCCTTGCAATTGTTGGTCTCTCAGCTTTAGGTTGGTACACTAAAAAACTAATTTCTGGCGATGGTCATTCCGATTCTGAATTGATTGAGTTTGCAGTAAAAGACACCAACAAAGTTGACCGAATCATTATTTCAGACGCTTTTTCGAATCGCTTTGAAATTATGCGCAAAGGAAAAGAATGGACTGATTCAAAAGATGGTTGTATCACTCAATCAAGTGTTTCGTTGATTTTAGATGCCTTTGCAAAAATCACCTTAAAAGGATATTTGCCAGAAAAATCACAGCAGAAATTTGTTGATTTAATGTCCACGAGTTTCACCAAAGTAGAGATTTTTGAAGAAGGCGAATGGACAAAAACGTGGTACATCGGACCAGCAGCACAAGATCATTTAGGTCAAATAATGTTGTTGGAAACTGCTGCCGATGGTAAAAGTGATTTCCCAGTAATGATGAGTGTATCAGGAATGTACGGTGTGATTGAACCACGCTTTTTTGCTGACCCACGAAAATGGATTTGCACCAATATTTTCAGCCTTGACATGGACGAAATTGCCTCTGTTGATGTGAAATTCCCAAAGGAAAAACATAGAAGCTTTTCAATTCAACAGAATGGAAGTCGCATCAAAGTGACTCAAAACGACAAGAAACTATCTGCAATTGATACTTCAAATGTGTTCAGATATTTACAAAGCTATCGCAAAATACATTTTGATAATCCCAACTATGAATTGAAAGCAAATCAAGTCGATAGTATGAAAAAAACTACTCCTTTTTGTGTTTTAACAGTTAAGGAGACAAGAGGAAAAGTACATAAATTACGTATGTTCAAAATACCAACTGAAGAGCCACAACGCAATGAGTTTGGCGACTTAGAAAATATGGATATGAACAAGTTTTGGTGTCAGTTGCCTAGTGGTGAATTAGTTAAATGTCAGTATTTCACATTTAATCCATTAATTTTAGGGCACGTTTATTTTCCAGCTATGGAGGAATCATTTCCTAAAATCAAGTAACAAATGAAGCATTGGATAGTATTATTTTTATTTTCAGCATTGCTATTTTTTCAAGCAACAGCGAAAAAAGAAATTAATATACTATTCATAGGCAACAGCTATACATACCGTAATCATATGCCAAAAATCTTTGAAAAATTGGCTAAATTAAATGGTAAATCCTTACACGTATACACCAACACGAAAGGAATGACTTCCTTTTACAGACATTCGAAAAGACAGAATTTGTACAAAGCAATTGCTTGGAAAAAATGGGATTACGTCATTTTACAAGGTTCAAGTCGCGATATGATTAAAGACTCAGTTACGTTTAAAACAAAAACGATTCCTGGGTTGGAGAAGATAATTGGCGCTGTAAAAGAAAACAATAAGGAAACGAAAATGCTATTTTTTATGACGTGGGCCTACCAAAAAGGCTATGGAAAGAGAAGCTATTTCGAAATGACTAAAAATGTCAAAAGTGGTTATGAATTCCTCAGTGACAATTACAATATTCCGATTGTACCGGTTGGATTAGCTTGGAAAGAAGTGCGAATGACCGAAAAGAAAAGCAAACTGTATCATAGTGATGGTGCTCATCCAAGTTTACAAGGTTCTTATCTTGTTGCCTCTTGTTTTTATGTCTCCATTTACAAAGAACGCATCAAGAAGCATTTGAATTTGTTTGATAAATCCATCCAACGAAAAATTGGCAAAACATCTTTTGCGACAGTGAAAAGCTATAAATATTCTCCTTTGAATTTTGACAAACAAGATTTGTTAGTGAATTGAAACTTTGTTACAGCTAAACAGTAACGAAATCAAAAGAGGGTACTTCGACATTTACCAAATAATTAAAAAGAATCAATTTTTATTTTAAGTCAGATTCCTTAACTTTGTTTCAAATCAATTGAATTATGCAAACGATAACACTAAGAATCAACGAAAATTCCAAAATGGGAAAAGTTATCCTTGACTTGATAAAAATCACTGCTGCAGATAAAAAAGGTGTAGAAGTAGTTCGAACGTTTAACGCTGAAACAATCAAAGCGATTGAAGATGTTGAAGCTGGAAGAACTTTTAAAGTAAAAAACACGAAAGATTTATTCAAAGAATTAGGCTTATGAGCTATGAAATTGAATATACTGGAAAAATCAAAAAAGACATCAAACTAGCCAAAAAGAGAGGTTTAGATTTTAGTTTATTCAAAGAAATTGTCATACAACTTGAAGCTACATCCTCCTAAATTCAAGCCACATATCCTAAAAGGTAATTACAAAGGTCTTTGGGAATATCACATTCAACCTGACTGGCTTTTGATTTGGAAACAAGATGAAGAAATCAAATTAATCTCTCTCACGAGAACTGGCAGTCATTCAGATTTGTTTTAAAAACTAAATTCACTTCCATTTAAAAATTAAACATTTCTTTTGTGGAATGATTCTTGAAATTACACAACAAAATCGATAGAAATGGAATTGAAATTTGAAAATGTTGTACCAGAACCTTTCGCTAGTTTGACCTTCGATTCCACCAGTTTTTGGGGAAATTCTTGGACACTATCAAAAGGCGAACGCGTACTTTTGAATGCATCGAGTGGGAAAGGTAAAACAACTTTTACCCATTTCACTTATGGACTACGAACAGATTTTAAAGGAACTATTTCATTTGACAATCAATCAATAAAAGATTTCTCAATTGAAAAATGGACTGAAATTCGTCAACGAAAATTGGCTGTCGTTTTTCAGGATTTACAACTTTTTTCACAACTTTCTGTCGAAGATAATCTTCAATTAAAGGCATCATTAACTGGAAATTTCGATAGCGAAAAAGCAAAAAATTATCTCGATTTTGTAGGCTTAGCAGACAAATGGAATCAGAAATGCGCCATTCTTTCGATGGGACAATTACAACGCGTAGCAATCATTCGTGCGCTTTTACAGCCTTTCGAGTGGATTATTTTAGATGAACCTTTCTCTCATTTAGATATTGAAAATGCGTCTAAATGTATGCAACTAATCAATGAAAGATGTGATGAATTAAAAGCGGGTTTTATCTTGACGACCTTAAATTCAACCGATTCAGTTTCATTTAATAGAGAAATAAAACTTTAAAAAATGATCCGAAAACTATTATTCAATCATCAAGATAAAAAGCAATTATATATTGCTCTGCTTGGCGTTTTTATTGGAATCACTTTTCTTGTCACATCTGTTCATTACTTGCTTCGCGTAAGTGAATTTGGAAAAGATACTGAGATTATTGGTGCAAATATTTTAGTAATTCAACGAAAAGTTACCAGCTCAAGCACACTGAATTTAACCAAAACCGATTTTGAGTTAGAAGAAATTGAACAAATGAAAAAAGAACCTTTCATTGAAGATGTGCAAGCTGTCGTGAGTAACAATTTTGGTGTTTGGCTTGAACTCAATGAAAAAAGAATTCCACCTTTCAAAACGGATGTTTTCATTCAAGCGGTTGACAAAAAATTCTTAGATGTCAAATCGGATAAATGGAAATGGAAAGAAGGAGACAAATTTGTACCGATTATTATGCCTCGCGATTTTATCGTTATGCTCAACACCTTTATGAGTGCAAGCGGAATACCTCAAATTTCAGATGAACTTGCTTTGGATATTAAATTCAAGTTGCGAATTTCTAACGGTCAAAAACAAGAATGGGTCGATTCAAAAATTATTGGCTTTACGAATGAAATTCCAGCGCTATTAGTTCCTGAAGAATTTATGGATTATGCCAACGCTAATTTCTCTGATGGCTCTGAAGCGAATATTACACAAGTGATGATTGCAGGAAAAGAAGGAGAATTTGGTAAATTGGAAGCGTATATGGATGAACACGGCTTAGAATCAAGAAATTCTCAAGTAGTCGTCAGTCGTTTAAAAAGTATCGTAGGAACGCTTTTCGGAGTTATTTCAGGAATTTCAGTTATTACTGTTTTACTTTCTGGCTTAGTTTTAATTCAATATTTACAGCTTTTAATGACACACAATAAATATGAAATCCGAACATTACTTCGTTTAGGATACGCCCCAAAAGGACTAATTAATGCATTTTTTTGGTATTTCCTTAAGCTTTTTGTAATCATTGCTTCGTTGGGATTCCTTTCTTTCGTGGGCTTAAAGTTTATAATTGATGAAATCTTTAAAACTGGGGGTATTTACCTTAACGAATCAATTTCTTTGATTTCTGTTATTACACTTATCATTAGTTTGCTCATTTTTGCCTTTTCAAGCTTAATAACCGCAAACAAAGGCGTGCTCTCGCTTCACAACAAATAGGAGGTTAAAGA
Source organism: Crocinitomicaceae bacterium (assembly GCA_044374225.1). Classification (GTDB taxonomy): domain Bacteria; phylum Bacteroidota; class Bacteroidia; order Flavobacteriales_D; family Crocinitomicaceae; genus UBA952. The sequence continues at coordinate 47,676 of JBILOX010000008.1, forward strand.
AATGTTAATTTTTTTGTTTTCTGTTAAATTTAAATCAAATTCGTATCAACTAAACACGTTTAATCCCATGAAAATTCAATTAAATAAAGTTCTATTCTTAGTACTTACTTGCATTTCATTAAGTGCGACAAGTCAGAAAATCAGAATCAAAGTAAACGCTCAGAAAGATACTACCGTTTATTTGATCAAGTACTTTGGGCAAAAATTATTCTATGCCGACACAGCTGAAATGAAAGGCGGAGAAGTCGTTTTTGAAGGAAAAAAACAACAACCAGGTATCGTTGGATTATATTTACCTGGGCAACGTTATTTTGAATTCGTTTACAACAATGAAGATGTTCAATTAGAAACTACAGGTCCTGATTTCATGGCAACGATGAAAGTTAAAAAATCAGCAGAAAACACGGTTTTCATTCCTTATGTGAACTTTATTAGCGGGAAAAAATCAAACATCAATAAACTTGCTGAAGAACGAAGCAAACTAAAAAATCTAGATCCAAAAGACCCAGAATACAAAAGATTATCCGACCAAATCGATGGAATAAATACTGAAGTTGAGGATTATCAAAAATTATTGATCAATAACAACCAAGGGAAATTGGTAGCGAAAATCGTTAAAATGTCGATGGAAATTGACATTCCTGAGCCACCAAAAAATGAACAAGGTATTGTAACTGATTCAACTTTCAAATACAAATATTACAGAAAACACTACTGGGATAACGTTGATTTGAACGACGACGCTTTAGTAAATAACCCTGTTTTTCATAATAAAATGGAATATTACTTTAGTAAAAATATGATTCTTCAGCATTGGGATACGGTTATTGCTCAAGCATTCGATTTTTGTGACCGTTTAAATCCAAAATCAAAAATGTATGAATATGTTGTTGGCTGGATTGCATCTACTTACGGCAAAAGCGAAATCATGGGAATGGATAAAGTTTACTTGTACATGCTTGACCGTTATTTCTGTACAAAAAATGCAGAAGGAAAATATCCAGCTTTTTGGGTTGCAGAAGAAAAATTCACAGAATTGTGTGACAACTTAAAAAATAAATTGAACTTAGTGATGGGAGTTCGTCCTCCAAACTTGATTTTGAGAGATACAACAGATGTTACTTATCGTGATTTCTATAGTTTAAAATCTGAATATACAATCCTTTACTTCTGGGACCCAGAGTGTGGTCATTGTAAAAAAACGACTCCAAAATTAGGACGTTTGTATGAAGAAAAACTGAAAGCTAGAAACGTTGAAGTTTTTGCAATTGGAAAAGCTACAGGTAAGGATTTTGTGAGCTGGAAAAAATTCATCAGAGATAATAACTTGAAATTTATCAATGTTGCTGTAACTGAAAAACTATTCGAAATCGCTAAAAAAGAACCAGAGAAATTAGTACCGCTTTATCCAGGTGAAAAAGGAAAACCAACTAATCTTGAGTCCTTAAATTACCAAACAACTTATGATATTTTCTCGAATCCAGTTGTTTACATTTTAGATAAAGACAAAAAAATCATTGCAAAAAGAGTTTCTATTTCTCAAATTGAGGATATTTTAGATCGTTTGCAAAATAAATCAGATGCACCAAAATTATTTCCTCCAGATCCAGAGGAAGACGAACAGATGCAAAAGAAAGAGTAATTTCGCAGCATGATACAACAACTGCAATCACTTTTAGAAAACAATAATTCCATTTTAATTACAACACACAAATCTCCCGATGGTGACGCTATCGGGAGTTCTGTTGCTTGGTATGAATTCGTTAAGAATTTAGGTAAGAAAGCTTTAATCATCATTCCCGATGAACCTTCCGCTTCTCTCCTACCCTTTTTGTCAAATGTTGATTATTTGATTTACGATAAAAACGAAGAGCGAGCTAATTCATTGCTAAACGAATTTCCTTTACTTTTCTGTTTAGATTATAACGGTAAAAGTCGCGTTGGGAAAAACATGGAAGGAATTTTCGACCTGTTTTCAGGCGTTAAAGTGATGATTGATCACCATCCCAATCCGGAAGACTTTTGTGAATTAACCATTTCAAGACCAACCGTTTGTTCCACTGCACAATTGATTTTTGATTGTATTTCCGAATTAGGATTAATCGACAAATTAACTATTCCAGCTGGAAATGGAATCTATCTTGGTATTTTAACCGATACAGGTTCTTTTCGCTTTCCATCAGTTGACCATTCAACACATTTAGCGCTTGCAAAATTGTTAGAAATTGGTGTGGAACATTACAAAATTCACGAGGCTATTTACGATGTCAACACAATGGATCGCTTGCGTTTGCGTGGTTTTGCAATTGCCGACAAGTTAGAAATCATTCCAAATCTTCCTATTGGTTTCATTTCGTTGACATTGGAAGAATTAAATCGTTTCAATTACCAAAAAGGTGACACAGAAGGTTTAGTAAATGTCATTTTATCCATCGAAGGAATGTCAATTGCAGCACTTTTCATGGAACATAAAGATGGAATAAAAATTTCTTTCCGTTCAAAAGGAAACTATTTCGTCAATGAATTCGCAGCCAAACATTTTGAAGGAGGTGGTCACAAATATGCCGCAGGTGGTTTTAGTTCAGAATCATTAAATGTAACTTTATCTAGGTTCAAATCGTTAGTAGAGGAATTGATTCCATGAAAACACAAATTGCATTTTTTATTTTTACTTTACTCTTTGTTCTAAGCGCTTGTCGTGGAGAGAAGAAAAAAGTTGAAAAAAATGAATGGAGCGACAATCATTCGGTAGATTACAACCAAGAAATCAACGAACGCGAGCAAATTCAAATCAATTTATTTTTAGCGCATTACAGCAAGTTGAAAATGACATTGACAGAGTCAGGATTGCGTTATATGATTTACAAGCAAGGTCCAGCAGGAGAATTAGCAAAAACTGGACAAACAGCAAGTATTCGCGTTCGCGTTGAGACCTTGGATCGGGTTGTTCGCTATGAAACTGAAAAAGAAACTGCAGAATCTTTTGCTATTGACAAAAGCGAAAAAGAATCAGGAATTCACGAAGCATTGAAATACATGAAAGTTGGAGACCGAGCAAAACTTATTTTACCCAGTTACTTAGGACACGGATTATTAGGTGACAGAGAAAGAATTCCACCACAAGCAGTATTATATATTGATTTAGAACTAATTAGCCTTAAATGAAACAACTATTTGCCCTAATTTTGATTTTTTCAGTCGCTTTGTTTTCGTGCAATGACCCGAAGAAAAGTAAACTTAAATCATCCAAAAACCCAAAAAATACTGCAAAAACTGAAGCTAAAAATCAGAAAGTTGACACCAGTTTCACAGCCGCCAAAAGCAATCTGAAAAACTTTGAAAAAGGAAAAATCGAACGAACTAAAACCTTGGATAATGGAATCGTTATCAAATGGATGGTTAAAGGAAAAGGACAAAAGATCAAGAAAGGCGACATGGTTTTGATTGAATACCGTTTAGCGCTTCCAGATGGAAAAATCGTTGATGGAAACAATAAATTAAACCTTCCAGCCATTCCATTTATTGTTGGATTTAATATGCAAACTCCTGGTTGGGACTATGCTTTTGAAGAATTAAACATTGGTGATTTTGCTAAAATTGAAATCCCCGCAGAACTTGCTTTGGGTAAAAAAAGTATCAAAGGCGTAATTCCTCCTGATTCTCCCAATTGGTTGTTTGCAAAACTATATGCCATTGTTACTCCTGGATTTAAGGAGGAAGGAATTAGTTCTTGGAAATTAAAAGATGCTGATAAAACCAATCAGAAAATTCCTGAAGACCGTGAAATCTCTTTTCATACAATCGTTTCAACAGAATCAAAAGCTGCTGTAATGAACACCTATCTTTCGAATTTTCCTATTAAGTATATTCCCGGACAAAAATCAATTGTTCCAGGTTTGCGAAAAATTCTTAAAAATGCGCAAAAAGGCGAGCGGTATTTAATCCTTTTAGAAAGCCCTCAAGCTTATGGTAGCAGAGGTTATGCGAATTTAATCCAACCCAACGAATCGGTATTATTCAATATAGAAATCGTTGACGTAAAACCTATTTAAGTATAAATCACTATATTTGGTCTTCCAAAAAATAAGCTTGCGCAAGTTAACTCATCTTATTCCCTTACTATTTCTGTTTCTTCCAGTTGCATTGGAAGCTCAAAAAGTGTTAGATACCATTGATACTCAGTTTGGAAGAATGGTGATTTTTTCTAACAAAACTTGGGCTTTGGTAAAAACAAATACGTTTGATGGGGTTCTGAATCCTCGTATTCACAAAATAATGACCACACAACAAGACGCTCCATATTTACTCCCATGGAACAACGATATTTGCTTTACAATGCGAAATAATGATATTTCAAAACTAAGAGATACAGTTTGGCTGTGTCTAAATGATGAAGTGCATTCAAATTTCACAATCCCAGTACCCGGGGTTGTAACTTCTAGATATGGCCTAAGAAGCGGAAGAAATCACAACGGAATTGATTTAAATTTAAAAACGGGCGACACCGTTGTTTCTGCTTGGGCAGGTAAAGTTCGTTACGCAAAATATAATGAAGGAGGTTTTGGAAACTTGGTAATTGTAAGACATTACAATGGTCTAGAAACTTTTTATGCCCATTTAAGTAAATTATTAGTCTTTCCAGATCAAGAAGTTACATCAGGAGAAGTTTTGGGTTTAGGCGGAAATACTGGCCATTCGTTTGGAGCGCACTTGCATTTTGAAGTACGTTTTTATGATGGAGCAATTAATCCTGAGGAAATGATTAACTTCGAAACTAAGAAATTGAAAAATGAAAATCTATTCGTCCACAAAACGTTATTCAAACCAGGAGCAAAACCAAGTGATTTTTACGAAGCGCACTCCAATGAATCGGTTGGTCAACAAACTCAGCGGCAACAAACAGTAAAACCTGTCGTTATTACAACTCAGCAAACGAAATTTTACAGGGTTAAACCTGGGGATACCTTGACAGAAATTGCTGATAGAAATAATACAACTGTTTCAAAAATTTGCCAATTGAACGGAATCAAACTAACAAGCGTACTTCAAGTGGGTAGAAGTTTAAGGATAAAATAAAATGAATAATCTATCAAAATATTTAGCGTTTTTGTTAATTCTTGTCGCAACAGTTGCATGTTCAGATTACAATAAAATTGTGAAAAGCGATAATTATCAAGCAAAATTTACACGCGCTAATAACCTATTTGACGAAAAAGAATTCGACCGCTGTATAGTTTTATACGAACAAGTCTATCAACATACTCCAAAATCAGGAGAAGGCGAATTAGCTTACTACCGTTTGGGGAAAAGCTATTTCGAAATGGAAGATTATTATATGTCTGGTTATTATTTCAGTTCGTATATTCAACGTTTTCCATACAGCGCTAAAACAGAAGAAGCTTACTTTTTAATGTCAATTAGTAACGTAAAAAACTCGCCAGAATTTGCACTTGACCAAACAGAAACAGAACAAGCAATAATTAGTGTTCAATCTTTTATTGACCGTTATCCAAACTCTAAATTAATTGATTCATGTAATTCAGTAATTGATAATTTACGTTTTAAGCTTGAACGAAAAGATTTCGAACAGGTAAGACTCTATTCCAAAACTGAAAATTTTAGATCGGCAGTAACAGCGGCTGAAATCTACATGGAAAAGTATTCTAAATCTAAATTTATAGAAGAGACCTATTATTTATTGGTTAAAAATTCGTATTTGCTATCTATAAATAGTATTCCAAGTAAAAAATTGGAAAGAATTGAACAAACTAATGAAAGATTCAGTAACTTTGTAGTCCTTTATCCTAAATCAAATTATCTTAAAGAATTAAAAGGATATATTGATTCAATAGGAAAAGAAAAAAATAATTAAACAGCTAATCGATTTAAAATGAGTCAAAAAGTAACACTACCTGAAAAATCAACTATTACAAGAGATACTATCCGTTTGGAAGAAAAAACTGGTAATATTTATCAATCACTTGTTGCTGTTTCAAAAAGAGCAAATCAAATAAGCGCTTCAATGAAAGAAGAGTTGACTCAAAAATTGCAAGAATTTGCAACAACTACTGACAACTTAGAAGAGATTTTTGAAAATCGTGAGCAAATTGAAATTTCAAAGCATTACGAACGTATGCCAAAAGCGACTGCAATCGCAACGCAAGAATTATTAGATGACAAAATCTACATGCGTAAACCAGAAGAGCAAGCATAATGCAAGGAAAGCGCATTCTTCTTGGTATAACAGGAGGTATTGCAGCTTACAAAATTGCGTATCTCATAAGAATTTTAAAGAAAAAAGGGGCAGAAGTCAAATGTATAATGACTCCTGCCTCTTCTAATTTTATAAGTCCCCTAGTTGTTTCTACCTTGTCTCAAAATCCAGTTCATATTGAATTTTGGAACAAGCAAACAGGAGTATGGACAAATCACGTCGAATTAGCGCTATGGGCTGATGTCTTTGTAATTGCACCAGCCACAGCAAATTCTATCGCCAAAATGGCAAATGGCTTGTGCGACAATTTATTACTTGCAACTTATCTTTCAATGAAAACGAAAACAATCGTTTCTCCAGCAATGGATTTAGATATGTATAAACATCCAAGTTTTAAACGAAATATCTCCACCCTTTTATCAGATGGCGTTTTAGTGATTCCAGCAACAAAAGGTGAACTCGCAAGTGGACTTGAAGGTGAGGGTCGAATGGAAGAACCTGAAGTAATTGCTGCTTTTATCGCTAATTATTTTATTTCAACATCAACAAAAAGTTCTGAAACAGTTCTTATAACTGCTGGTCCAACCTATGAAGCAATTGATCCTGTTCGATTTATTGGCAATCATTCAAGTGGAAAAATGGGATTTGCATTAGCTGAATCGTGCTTAAATCGTGGGATGAATGTAATTTTGGTAAGTGGCCCAACACAATTAGAATTACACCATCCGAACTTAGAACTTATCTCAGTAAAATCAGCAGAACAAATGTTGAAGGCTGTTTCGTCAATATGGGATAACTGTTCAATTGGGATATTCGCTGCTGCCGTTGCTGACTATCGACCTGTAAATCAAGAAGCTCAAAAAATTAAAAAGAAAGAAGAAACTTTAACTTTGGAACTAGTTAAAAATCCAGACATCTTACGTTGGGCTTCAGAGAATAGAAACAACGCACAAAAAGTCATAGGTTTTGCTTTGGAAACAAATAATGCAGAAGAAAATGCGTTATTAAAATTAAAGTCAAAAAATCTCGATATGATTATTTTAAACACCCTTGAAAATAGAGGAGCAGGATTTCAAGGTGATACGAATAAAATTACTATCTTAGAAAAAAGCAATGCTAAAAAAGAATTTGATTTAAAATCAAAAACCGCAGTGGCAGAAGATATTATAGAATCAATTTTAAATTTAAAATGAAATTATTTCACTTACTTCTTTTGATGATTTTCCCAATTTCATCAAGTTTTAGTCAAGAATTAAATTGCCAAGTTTCTGTATTGACAGATGCTAGAGTTGAAGTAAATTCAACCGAACAAGAAATCATCAAACAAATGAAACAAAGTGTTTATGATTTCATGAACGACACAAAATGGACAGAAGATGAGTTTAAAACTGAAGAACGCATCAATTGCAATATTCAGATTCAAATAAAAACGATTCCGAGCACAGGGAACTACACAGGGTTTATTCAAGTTCAATTCAACCGCCCTACTTTTAATTCTAATTACAATTCGGTACTCTTTAATTTCCAAGATGATGACGTTGCTTTTTCATTCTCCAGAAATGCAGTTTTACTTTACAATGAAAATCAATACAAAGACAATTTAACCTCCATTCTTTCCTTTTATGCCTATTTTATCCTAGGAATGGATTACGATTCATTTTCACTTAAAGGAGGAGCACCCTATTTTACAAAAGCACAACAAATTGTCACCAATGCGCAAGTTTCTGGAGCTGCAGGTTGGAAAGCAAACGAAACAGGAAAAAGAAATAGATATTGGTTAGTTGAGAATATCCTTCAACCAGCTTTTGAACCTGTAAGAGAATGCAATTATATGTACCACAGAAAAGGAATCGATATGTTGTACGAAAATAAAGTGGCTGGTAAAAAAGCCATGTTTGATGCCTTGAATAAATTAACACTAGTAGTGCAACGTAATCCAAATAACTTAAATACTTTGAATTTTCTTTACAGCAAAATTCAAGAGTTTAAAAACGTTCTTTCAGACTCTGAAACAAAAGAAAAAACTGATTTTGTTAATCTTTTGAAAAAACTTGATTCTGGAAATTCCTCGCTTTACCAGGAAATACTCAACTAAAATGCTTCGTCAACTTTATATTTCTAATTTCGCCTTAATTGATGAAACGACTATCCTTTTGGAAAATGGATACACAGTCATTACGGGAGAAACAGGCTCGGGAAAATCAATTTTATTGAATGCTTTGAATTTAATTCTTGGTGAACGTGCTGACTTTGGGGTAATAGGACCAAAATCAAATAAAGCAATCGTCGAAGCTGAATTTCACGAATGTTCACAATTTCAAGCTTTTTTCACTGAAAATGATTTGGATTTTGAAGATTCAATTTTGATTCGTCGAGAAATTAGTAAAGATGGTAAATCGCGAGCTTTTATCAACGATTCTCCTGCCTCATTGACAACACTTAAGTCACTTGCGATTCAGTTAGTTCAAATTCATTCGCAATACAATACACTAGAATTAAAGTCAAAAACTTATCAGTTAGAAATTCTTGATATTCTAGCTGGATTAACGAGCGAAAGAGGAGTATTTGCTTCTGCTTTTAAACAGCATCAACATAAGAAACGAGAACTTCAACAGAAAGTTGAAACCTTGGATCAGGCATTAAAATCTCAAGACTACAATCAGTTTGTTCTAGATGAATTATCACAATTACAACTTTCAAAAACGGATTACTCGAAATTAGAAAGTGAGTTGTTGAAGCTGGAGCAATCCGAACAATTAAATGCCATTTTTAGTGAATTAGCTTCTTTAACAGATGATAATAATTTCTACGAATCGCTTTTACATACCAAAAATGCACTGGAAAAAGTTGCTCACTTAGATCCTGAAATTAAAGAAATAAAGGAACGTGCAACAAGTGTTTTAATCGAATTAAAAGAATTGGCCAATGATGCCGTTTCGTTTATGGAATCGACTGTTGATTCAGCAAGTTCAAGGTATGAATTAACTGAAAAAGTAGATGCTTTTAATCGAATTTTGAATAAACATCGATTGAGTACACAAGTTCAATTGATGGAATTAGAAGACGTAATTTCGCAACAAACAAATAGTGTTGAAGAACTACAATTAGAAGTTGACCAAATAAATAAAGTGATTGAAAAGGCACAACAAGAATTGTTAGTCAAAGCAAATTCGATGCACGAAAAAAGATTAAAAGCTGTTCCAAAAATCATCAAAGAACTGAATGCGATTTTGACTGAATTGAAACTTCCACACACTAAGCTAGAAATCAAGCTCGAACAAAACGAAGACCTTAACTTATTTGGAAATAGTAACGTTTCCTTCTTATTTTCTGCGAATTTAGGAGTTGCACCAGTTCCGATTGAAAAAGCTGCAAGTGGCGGTGAACTTTCGCGTTTGATGCTTGCTCTTCAACAACTCATCTCTGAAAAAAGAGCTCTACCAACCATTCTTTTTGACGAAATTGATACTGGAGTTTCTGGTGACGTTGCTCAAAAGATGGGGAATTTATTGAAAAAAATGGGCGAAAGTGTTCAGTTGATCGCCATTTCTCATTTACCACAAGTAGCAGCAAAAGCAAAACATCATTTTGTCGTTTCTAAAGAATTAAAAGAAAATCGAATGACCACAAAAGTGATTCAATTAACACAACAAGAACGTGTTAAAGAAATTGCACGTTTGATGAGTGGAGAAGAAATTACGGAGGCAGCTTTGAAAAATGCTGAATTTTTAATGGTACAATAGATGAATTCCTTTCAATTTAGTTTTCAGATTCCAAGTCAAGATCCTAAGATTGAAATTGGGAAATCCATACTTTTTCTTGGAAGTTGTTTCTCGGATGAAATTGGAAATCAAGCACAGCTACACGGTTTAAAAGCTTTTTCAAATCCTTTTGGAACCTTGTTTCATCCTTTTGCTATTGGACAAGGCATCATTGATAGTATAGAGGAAAAAACAGTTTGCGAGATAATACAGCAGGAAGATGTGTTTTTTCATTGGGGAAGTTCAGGTAAACTATTTGGTTATTCGAAAGAAGAACTTGAATCAAAGATTATTGCCGAAAGAAAAAATATGAGGGAATATCTGCAAAATGCTTCCCATCTTTTCGTGACTTTTGGTACTTCAAAAGGATACCTTCACAAAACAAGTAACCAACTAATTGCGAACTGTCACAAACAGCATCCATCTTTGTTTGAAGTTCAAAATAGTAACTCAGCGGATATCATTCAATTCTGGAAACCAATTCTCGAGAAGTTAGTTGTTTTCAATCCAACTATTCAAATCGTTTTTACAGTTAGTCCAGTGCGACATTTGAAAGATGGTATTGTAGAAAATAATCGGTCAAAAGCTCAATTACTTTTGGCAGTTGAAACTTTGTCGAAACTTCAGAATTGTAACTATTTTCCTTCTTATGAAATTGTGATGGATGAATTAAGAGATTATCGTTTTTTCAAAAATGACTTTGCTCATCCAAATGATATAGCAATCAACTACATCTGGGAGAGATTTTCAGCTACGTTTTTAACTGATAAAACAACTACTATTTGTGATAAAATTAAGGGAATTAAAATCGCTTTAAATCACAAAGTACTTTATCAAAAAAGTAAAAAAAATGCAGACCATAAAAAAATGACAATAGAAAAGAAAGATCAACTTGATCGAGTTATAACAGGAATTAGTTGGTGATTTTACGAAATATTGAACGTTTTCATGCATAACTCAAAATCCTCGTATGATTTAATCGCTTTTACAGATGCTGGTAATTGATATTTATAATTCATGATCTGAGCTCCACCTACAAATACTGGAATTGAATCGGTATCTTTTTCAATTTTTTTAAAATACGTTTCGATGAAATTTCCATCTACAGCTGCAAGCAAAGAAGTCATTAACGCTTTTGGTTTTATTTTAACAATACAATCAATCAATGAGTCGTAAGGTAAACTTTGACCTAGGTAAAAAGTGTTAACGCCATTTTTTCTAAGTATAAATTGATAAAAAAGTAAACTCAATTCATGCCATTCGTGCTCCGGAAGGTAAAGCATTATAGCATCTTTTGTTGGGTCAGGAATTGGTAACTTATCAATTTCTCCTATTACCTTCTGACGAATCAGATTTGTAATAAAATGTTCTTGAGCTGGATTGATAGTCCCAATTAAATACATAATTCCAATTCTGTCTAAAAAGGGAATAATGAAATTAGTAAACGTCTTTTCAAGACCATTTTCATCAATTAGAAGGGTAAGGGTGTCGCGAAAGAGTATTTCATCCAATTCAACTAAAGCTAATATAAGTTTATCGTCCGAATTTTCAGAAGAATTGTATTTTAAATTCCAAACTAATTTAGAGAGCTCATCATTTTCAAGCTTTGCAATTTTTGAAATTTTATGACCTGACTTATTTAACATACTTACATTAAGAATATAAGCCAACTCTTTATCAGAATAAGTTCTGATTTTAGTTTCTGTTCTTGTAGGATCTAAGATTCCATAACGTTTTTCCCAAATACGCAAAGTATGAGCTTTAATGCCTGTTATCACCTCAATATCTTTGATTTTATATCCTGTCATAAAAACATAAACAAAGTAAATCTGCGAATGTTCACTTAATTAAAAAGAAATTTATATTCGTTAAAAATAAAGTGTGATGAAGGTCTGATTTAAAAGAAATCGCAATTAAAAACAAACCCTAAATAAAGCTAAATACTAAGCGAATAAAGGAAAATGGAAAAACCTTGTTACCTCAATAATACAAGAAATTAAAATATTTACAGAAATTATTTATAATTATGCATGCATAATAAATTATTTTCTTTTACTTTTATGAAACTGAAATTTAAAAACTAAATTATATGAGCACAAACGCAATTAAAGGAGGAGAGTTTATTATAAGAAAAACCAATCCTGAAGATATTTTTACTCCAGAAGAATGGACAGAAGAACATCAAATGATTGGTAAAATGTGTGATGATTTTATCAACCAAGAGGTGGTACCTGTTTTAGATAGAATGGACAAAATGGAAGATGGGTTAATGCAATCGATTCTTGAAAAAGCTGGTGAACTTGGTATGTTAGGATTATCAGTTCCTGAGGAATTAGGTGGCATGGGTGTTGATTTTAAAACTTCACTTTTAGCAACGGAACGTCTTGGACCAGGCCATTCCTTTTCTGTAGCTTACGGAGCACACACAGGTATCGGCACATTACCATTACTTTATTATGGAAACGATGAGCAGAAAAAAAAATACATTCCGAAATTAGCATCAGGTGAATGGAAAGCCGCTTATTGTTTAACTGAGCCGGGTTCGGGGTCAGATGCAAATTCTGGGAAAACTAAAGCAATTCTTTCAGAAGATACATCACATTACCTTTTAAACGGACAAAAAATGTGGATTACGAATGCTGGTTTTGCAAATTTATTCACTGTTTTTGCTAAAATTGATGATGATAAAAACCTTACTGCATTTTTAGTAGAGGCAAATAGCGAAGGTATTAGTTTGAACGCTGAAGAGAAAAAAATGGGAATTAAAGGATCTTCAACTCGTCAAGTATTCTTTAATAATGTTAAAGTTCCAATTGAAAACATGCTTTCTACAAGGGAGAATGGGTTTAAAATAGCGTTAAATATTTTAAATATCGGGCGTATAAAATTAGCTGCTGGTGTGATGGGAGGAGCAAAAGAAACAATAAACGAAACAGTTAAATATGCGAACGAACGCGAACAATTTGGACGTTCCATTTCTAAATATGGAGCTATACGTTATAAATTAGCCGAGCAGGTAATTAAAACGTATGTTGTTGAATCTGCAACTTACCGCGCTGGTCAAAATATTGACGATGCAATTGCTGCATACATGGCGGCTGGAATGGATAAAGGGGCTGCAACATTAAAAGGTATTGAAGATTTTGCCCCTGAATGTGCTGTTTTAAAAGTTGCCGGTTCAGAATGTTTGGATTACGTGGTTGATGAAGCTGTTCAAGTTTATGGTGGTATGGGTTATTCTGCAGAATCGAATGTTGAAAGAGCTTATCGTGATGCGCGAATTAACCGAATTTTTGAAGGAACAAACGAAATCAACCGCATGTTGACAGTTGACATGATGTTGCGTCGTGCGATGAAAGGAGAACTAGATTTAATGGGACCCGCGATGAAAGTTGCTGGAGAATTAATGAGCATACCTCCTATTCAAGAGCCGGTAACAACTCCATTAGGAAACGAAGAACGCTATTTAGAAGGTTTCAAAAAATGTATTTTAATGGTAGCTGGTTCAGCTGTTCAAAAATTAATGCAAACATTATCTAAAGAACAAGAGGTTCTGATGAACATCGCAGACATGGCAATTTGGACCTACCAAGCAGAATCTGTTTTATTAAGAGTTCAAAAGAAAATTACTCGTGTTGGTGAAGAAGCTTGTGCAGTTGATATTGCAATTTGTAGGACTTACTTCCACGATATCTCAGATAAAATTAATAAATCTGCAAAAGATGCAATTTATTCTTTCGCTGAAGGTGATGAAGTTCGCATGATGACAATGGGATTAAAACGTTTCACTAAAACAGAGATATTTAATATAAAAGAGGCTCGTCAATTAATCGCACAAAAATTGATCAACGACGGAAGATATAATTTCTAATTCTTTTTTGAGTTAATGGAGAAGCATTCGTTTAAGGGCGAATGCTTTTTTTATTCAAAAAAAAAAATCGGATGCTGTTTCCAATATCCGATTCTAAAAATTAATTATTTTCTAAACTGTCATGATGTCTTTTTCCTTTAGCTCAACTAAATCATCCACTTTTTTAATGGCTCCATTCGTGATTTTTTGAACTTCCTCCTCAGCTGTTTTAGCCATATCTTCAGACAATCCCTCATTCTTAAGGTCCTTAATCATATCGATAGCATCTTTGCGATTGTTTCGAACTCCAACTTTCGCATGTTCAGCTTCTGCCTTAGCTTTCTTAACTAAATCTTTTCTGCGTTCTTCTGTTAAAGGTGGAACAGAAATAATCAATTGTTCGCCATTATTTTGCGGATTCAAACCTAGATTGGAGTTGATAATTCCTTTTGCAATTTCACTCAACATATTTTTCTCCCAAGGTTGAACAAGTATTGTTCGTGCATCTGAAGTATTAATGTTTGCTACTTGCTGAATAGGAGTCATTGAACCATAATATTCAATCATAACTCCATTCAACATGGCAGGTGAAGCTTTTCCAGCACGTATTTTAGTTAATTCGTTTTCAAGATGAACAAGCGTTTTACCATTTGCGCTTCTAAACTCATCAAAAATCATATCTAATTCTTCTGTCATAACAGATACTATTAATTTTTTACAATTGTTCCTACTTGTTCCCCTTCAACCAATTTAATTAAATTTCCAGGTGTATCCATATCAAATACTATAATTGGCAAATCATTTTCTTTACAAAGGGTAAATGCAGTTAAATCCATTACATTTAATCCTTTAGCATACACCTCATCAAAGGTGATTTCATTGTATTTTGTTGCTGTTTTGTCTTTCTCAGGGTCAGCTGTGTAAATTCCATCTACACGCGTTCCTTTCAAGATAACATCAGCATTCATCTCAATAGCTCTCAATGATGCCGCTGAGTCCGTAGTAAAAAAAGGATTACCAGTTCCGGCACCAAAGATAACAACACGACCTTTTTCAAGATGACGAACAGCTTTTCTTCGAATGAATGGTTCTGAAATTTCTTTCATCTCAATAGCTGACTGCAAACGTGTGTGAACTCCTACCGCTTCAAGTGCCGCTTGTAAAGCCATTGAATTAATCATAGTTGCCAACATTCCCATATAATCACCGTGGGTTCTATCCATTCCTCCTGCTTCGGCTTGAACTCCCCGAAAAATATTTCCACCACCAATTACGATTGCAACTTCAATTCCCATTTCGCGGACCTCTTTTATTTGAAGTGCATACGAATGAATACGATTGTTATCTATTCCAAATTGTTTGTCTCCCATGAGAGATTCACCGCTAAGTTTTAAGAGTATTCTTTTATATTTCATAATTGTAGGCAAAGATAAATAATCGTATGAATCTTAGAAAAAGATGCAAAAAAAAAGCTACCGAATTCGATAGCTTTTAAAATATTAACTCAATGAGAATCGCTTGAAGTCTGTGACTGTCAAACCTTTTTCAGTAGAATCTAAGAATTGTTCAATTGTAATTTTGTTGTCGCGAACAAAAGCTTGACTTAACAATGTGTTCTCTTGGAAGAATTTATTTAAACGTCCCATTGCAATTTTCTCAGCCATTTCAGCAGGTTTTCCCTCTTGAATTGCTAATTCTTTCCCAACTTCGATTTCTCTTTCTATTGTGCGAGCATCTACACCATTTTTATCGATAGCGATAGGATTCATTGCAGCGATTTGCATAGCAACTTGACGACCTGCTTCAGCAACTTCTTCAACGCTTCTATTTAAACCTACTAGAGTAGCTAATTGATTACCAGGATGGTTGTAAGCAACAACTTTTGAAGCATTAATTATAGCGAAACTAGATAAATCTAATTTTTCACCGATTACACCAACTTGTTCTGTAATTTTTTCTTCAACAGTCAATTTATCGTTGTAAGCCAAAGATTTAAGTTCTTCTGCTGTTGCAGGTAATTTATCTAAAGCGATATCTACGATAGATTGAACGAAGTTTACATATCCTTCATTTTTTGCTACGAAGTCAGTTTCACAATTCAACGTCAAGATAACACCAGTTGTGCCATCTGTTGAAGTTTGTGCTAAAACCAATCCTTCTTTAGCTTCATTATCGCCACGTTTCGCAGCAATTTTTTGACCTTTTTTACGAAGAACGTCAACTGCTACTTCAAAATCACCATTAGCCTCAACTAATGCGTTTTTACAGTCCATCATCCCAGCGCCTGTTTGTTGGCGCAATTTATTTACATCTGAAGCTGTGATAGCCATGATAAATATATTTAATAGTTAGTTATAAATTATTCTGCTGATTTATCGTCTGCTGCTGGAGCTTCTGGTGCGTCTTCAACAACTGGAATTTCAATTTTTTCACTTTCGGATTCAACTGTTTCAGATTCAACAACTGCAGTTTCTTTAGCAATTGAAACCACCTCAGCAACTGGTGCAACTTCAGTTACAATCTCTTCCGCAGCAACTGCTTTTGTTGTTTCGTCTTTTGATGAACCATCCTTATCTTTCTCTTTCAAGTTTTTACGATCTTCCAAACCTTCTTGGATAGCGTTACAAATTTGATCAAGTATTAAAGAGATTGATTTTGTAGCATCATCATTTGCAGGGATAGGAAAATCAACCAATTTAGGATTTGAGTTTGTATCTACCATTGCAAAAGTCGGGATATTCAAACGACGAGCTTCAGCTAAAGCGATATGTTCTTTTAAAATATCAACTATAAAGATTGCTGCTGGTTGGCGAGTCATGTCTGCAATCGAACCAAATGTTTTTTCTAGTTTTTCTCTTTGACGTGTTTTAAATAATTTCTCTCTTTTATTTAATGTTTCCCAAGAACCATCAGACTTCATCTTATCAATCGTAGACATTTTTCGAATTGATTTGATTGTTGTTTTAAAGTTTGTTAACATACCACCTGTCCAACGTTCAGTCACGTAAGGCATATTTACTTTAGATACTCTTTCGGAAACCAATTCTTTTGCTTGTTTTTTTGTTGCAACAAAAAGAACTTTCTTACCTGATTTAGCAATTTGTTTCATTGCAGCACAAGCTTGTTCGAGATGCACCATTGTTTTATTTAAATCAATGATGTGAATACCTTTTTTCTCTTCGAAAATGTATGGAGCCATTGCTGGGTTCCATTTTCTTTTGAGGTGACCAAAATGAACACCTGCTTCTAATAATGTTTCAAAATTTAATTTAGACATATTTTTTTGTTTACTTTCCTATTTATACTTGTGCACAACCAAAGAGGGTAATAGTAACTATTAAAGTACTCTGCGGTTTGGATGCTAAACTTGTTGTATCGATTAACGTTTCGAGAACTGGAATTTTTTACGTGCTTTAGGTTGCCCTGGCTTTTTACGCTCTACCATACGTGGGTCGCGAGTCATTAATCCTTCAACTTTCAGTAAAGGTTTGTTATCTGCTTCCAACTCAACTAAAGCTCTTGATATACCTAGGCGGATTGCTTCTGCTTGGCCATTGATTCCACCACCATTTACATTTACCTTAACATCAAATTGTCCAACTGTGTTTGTTAGAATGAAAGGTTGATTGATCTTTGCTTGCAACACATCAATTGGAAAAACTGTATTAACATCTTTCTTGTTTACCAAGATAGTTCCAGTTCCTTTTGATAAGTAAACACGAGCAACTGCTGTTTTTCTTCTTCCTAAAGCGTTAATAATATCCATAATTTTTATTTGAGTGTATCAAGATTTAATAATTCTGGTGTTTGCGCCTCATGTTTGTGAGTTGTACCAGTATAAACTTTTAAATTTCTATATAATTGTCTTCCTAATGTGTTTTTAGGCAACATACCTTTTACCGCTTTTTCTATCAGGCGCTCAGGGTGTTTTCTCAACATTTCTTCAGCTGTTGTAAAGCGTTGTCCACCAGGATAACCAGAGAAACGAACGTATTCTTTGTCAACCAATTTAGTTCCAGAGAAAGCAACTTTTTCTGCATTGATAACAATTACGTTGTCACCACAATCTGCATGAGGTGTATAACAAGTTTTATATTTTCCACGGATGACTTTAGCAATTTTACTTGCCATACGACCTACGGTTTGACCTTCTGCATCAACGATAAACCACTTTTTATCTGCAGTTTCTTTGTTGCCTGATAACGTTCTGTAACTTAATGTATTCACGGTATTTATAATTTTAATAAAATGCTTATTACCTAAAATTAGGGGTGCAAAGATACTATTTTAGTTTTTATTTACAAATGAAAATGAAAATAAATATGTTTTATTTATTCTTGAAAGAATTTATGGCCTTTACAGTGAAGTCACTTAGGACCAATTTTCCGCTCATTTCTGCGCGCTCAACCAATAAAGTGTCCCAATTTTCTGCTCCTTGCCAAAAAACATTTTTTAACATACGCATCGCTTCCGGATTTGATTTGGAAAGTTGCAATGCTAAACGGTTAATTTCTACATCCATTTCTGCAACTGTGTCAAAAACTTCCATATATAATCCTTTGGATTTTGCCCAAGAAGCTGATCGCCATTCTGTTGCATTTATTGCTAATTCACTCATTGCCGACAAGCCAATTTTACGTTCAACAGCCGGTCCCACAACGAAAGGACCAATTCCAACTGCTAGTTCAGAAAGTTTAACAGATGCAACATCAACTGCTAAACAATAATCTACTGCAGATGCCACTCCTACTCCACCTCCAACTGCTTTTCCTTGAACGCGACCAATAATGAATTTTGGGCATTTTCTACAAGCGTTAATCACACTTGCAAATCCAGAGAAGAATTTTTTTCCAACTTCTAAATCAGTAATTGAAATTAATTCATCAAAACTCGCTCCTGCACAAAATGCTTTTTCTCCTTCCGATTGTAAAACAATAACTTTAACGCTATCATCCTCTCCCAACAGAGTGATTGTTTCAGCAAGTTTTTGTAAAATTCTTCCAGGCAATGAATTACTCATTGGGTGTCCAAAAGTAATAGTTCCAATTCCCGTTGCTTGATCAATAATATGGGCTACATTTCCTTGTTCGATAATTGTTGACATAGATCAATTGACTATTTTAAATTAATGCTATCTGTTCCAATTAAAGTTCCATCACAATAGATTTTTACTTTGTAATTTCCTTTGGGCGTACCCTCACCTCTCAAATCGTAGTAAATAGTTACATCAACCGATTGATTTTGATAATCAATTTCTTTTTTATCTGAGAATGCCACTGTACCATTTTCAGATTCTAATGTATTGCCACCTCGTGTTTGTAAAGTTTGACCATCTGGAGCAATTATTTGTAAATACAATGTTTTTTTTCCGGGTGTTGTTAATGTGTTTTCAGAGAGAGTAAAACTTGAACGGAATTGAACAACATTTTTAGCTTTTTCAGTTGGGTCAGTAGTTTTGTTCAATTTCATTCGTAAAGCTTCTGTATTTATAGCATAAGCAGAAAGCTTGCTTCCCTTTTTAACGAGGTCTGTTTTTTCTTCTGCGTCTTTTTTATAATTATCGCGCTCAACAGTAGTTGTAGTAAGTTTAGTTGTTGTTACATCTAACTCAGAAGTCAATTTAATATTCATGGTATTCAATGAATCGATTTGCTTCACATAACTTTTCATAATGTCGCGCAATGTTTCATTTTCCTTATTTAATTGAAACAACTTTGATGCCGTTAAACGTCCGCTACGTTTTGCTGCGTCTAATTCATTCATCAACGTCATTATTTTCTCTTTTTGCTTGTTTAAGCTATCAGCTTGAGTTGCATCTTTAGCAATTAATTTATCGTAAGTTGCCAACATGTTTTTGAAATCTTTTTTGATATCGTTAGAAATGTTCCCAACATAACCTTGCATCATATCGTTCATTCCTTGCATGTCAGATTTTAAAGTCAGATTTTCGTTTGAACAATTGTTTAATTCAGTTCTTTTTGTTGACCACATGTAAGACATTACTGCTAAACCTCCTAAAAGAAGGAATATAATAATCATAAAAACTCCATTGGAATTCTTTTTGTTTTCTGTTTCACTCATTTTGTTTGTTTTTGGAGTTCAAAATTAGTTATTTCATTTTTAAGAATACTAATCGAAATTTTGAAATGTAAGGTTTCTTATAAATCTTGTAATACTTTGAGTGCCAACTGCAGTAAATCGACTATCGGATGAAGCTGGGTAAGGGCCACCGTGATTCATTGCTTCGTCAACACGAACGCCTGTTGGAATACCATTTAAAATCATTCTACCAACCTTTAAGGATAATAAATCAACTACTTCTTCAAAATCAGGACTTTTACTGCTATCTCCTACAATTGTACCTGTTAATTGTCCTTCCAATTTTGCTATACAAGTCTTCAATTCAGCGCTGTTTTCATAACTTATAATCAAAGCAAAAGGTCCAAATACTTCTTCTTGTAATTGATTGTGCGCTAAAAATTCTTTTGCATCAACTTGCAAAATCGCTTGTCTTCCTTGTAAGGGTTCCAATTGTCCTTTTTTTTCTAACAATGAATTTGCCGCTAAACTTTCACGCTCTTTTTTTAGTAATTCAAACTTGTTCTGAATAGATGGGTGAAGCATATAAAAAGAAGCATATTCGATTACTTCTTCAAAAAGTCTTGTTGTTAATTGAATTCCTTTTTCACTTTTTGGAATGAAAAACAATCCTGGCTTGGTACAAAATTGTCCTGCATCGTTACAAATCGAACTTGCAAAAAGGGGAGCTAAGTGATTTATTTTTTCTTCAAACCCATTTTCTAAAAAAACAACAGGATTTGCGCTTCCCATCTCTGCAAAAACAGGAATAGGTGATTTTCTTTTGCTTGCTAAATCCATAATTGCTCTTCCTCCACGAATGCTTCCCGTGAAACCTACGGCTTGAATTCGAGCGTCAGTAATCATTTGTGTTGCGACTTCAAATCCATTATCAATTAAATGTTGGAAAATCCCTTCTTCTAAGTTTAATTTTCTAATTGCTGAAAGAATACAGTTTGAAACTTCTAAACTTGTCCCAACGTGCATCGGGTGAGCCTTAACAACCACTGAACATCCAGCAGCTAATGCAGCAACGCTATCACCTCCAATTGTTGAATAAGCTAAAGGAAAATTACTTGAGCCCATTACTAAAACTGGACCAATTGCTCGTGGTGTTTTTCTTAAGGAAGGTAAATTTTGATTAGACGGAGTAAAGGTTTCCAGCTGCTTCCAATTGTTCAACAGAAAATCAGAAAATGAGGTTAATTGAAAAATAGTCCTAATAAATTCAACTTCAAATCGCGCTTTCGATAAACCACTTTCATTGCAATAAAATGATTCAATTGTTGATTTAGCAGTTTCTAATTCTTGAACAATTTGAAGCAAAAGTTCGCTCCTTAAAGTTGGACTTGTCTTTGAATAACTTAGAAATGCTTTTTGTGATTTTTCCAAGGAGAGCTCGACCTCCTCGTAAGTGGAAGAACAATAGCTTGTTGGGTTAAAATCATTGAGTTGAGGATTAAAAGTTTGAAATCCCCTCATTGTTTTAGTTTACTTCAGAAAGTGAAAATACGTAGCTTTCCATAATCTGATTCGCTAACATTTTTTTGCAAGCTTCATCTACTTTTTCTTCAGCAAGTACTTTAGAATCAGCTTCCACAAATAAACGGATATGTTTACCAATTCTAACTCCATCTATTTCAGCTAAACCTATATTTTTCATAGAATTAGTAACTGCTTTCCCTTGTGGGTCTAATAATGCGTCGTGTGGCATTACGTCAATTTCAGCTTTGAATTTCATTTTTTTTCTTGGTTTGATAATTTTCAATTAGCGATAAAAACAAGTACAAAAATACGATAATTGGAATAGCCCAAAAGGTTAAAAGCGGAATAATTATCAACGAAATTCCTATTAAGCTGAAACGAAAGTAATTGTCTTTCCACGTCCAGTTTTTAAACTTCAAAGCAATCATCGGGATATTAGAAACCATTAACAGCGAAAACAGGACTGATATAGCACTCAAGGTGTAACAATCATAAAGCGCGTGAATGAACTTTGGCTGATGGCCCCAATTTTGAAGATTGTAGGCGAAATATAAAGGAAAAAACAAAAAGAAAATGGTGTTTAATGGCGTTGGTACACCAATAAATTTATCACTTTGGTTTTCGTCAATAGTAAATTTTGCCAAACGAAACATAGAGAAAAAAGGAATTACCATTGCTACAAATGGTAAAAATTTAATACTCGCATCAAAATTATTGGGCACTTCGTAAACCAATGCTTGAAACCATGCTGCAACTTGAAAGTATACGAAATAACTTAAATCATTTTGATAAACCCTTGCCCCATCTTCAGCCGGAAGTAAAGAACTAATATCAATTCCTAAAATAATCATTACCAACATCAAAACACCGGGTGCAACACCAAAAGTTATCATATCAGCCAAAGAATCTAATTGCTTACCCATTGGGCCTGCAATTTTTAATTTTCGCGCAATAAATCCATCGAAAAAATCGAGCACCGCACCTCCAAGAATGAACAACGGAGCAATATCAATTCGTCCTGCTAGTGTTAAAATAATGGAGACAAAACCACAAAGCATATTTGCGGCAGTAAAAAGATTAGCTAAATTGAACATTTTACGATCAATTGTTTTTTAAAAGTGTTAATACTAACTTTGTTTGCTATAAATTTACAATTCAATGCAAATCAACTTGACAAAGAACACAATTTTTCGTTAAACTGTTAGTTATTGATATAAATAAAAATTCAATGCTTAAACCAATTTTCCTTTCAATCGCTGTTATAGCTTGTTCACTTTTAAATGCGCAGGAAACAACAATAGCTCCTAAATATTCAAATGAGTTTTTGTCTTTAGGTGTTGGCGCTGAATCATTTGGAATGGGAAATGCAGTTGTTGCAAGCACCGCTAATGCCAATTCAATTTATTGGAATCCAGCAGGTTTGACGAGCATAAATAAATGGGCTGAAGTTTCTTTTATGCATTCTGAATATTTTGCAGGAATTGCTAAATACGACTACCTAGGAATTGCCCATTCTATTGACGATAAGAGTGCGCTTGGTTTTGCTGCTATTCGTTTTGGCGTTGATGACATCCCTAACACCACTCAACTTATTGATAACAATGGCGTTATAAATTATGATAATGTTACATCATTTACTGCTGGAGATTATGCATTTATGCTGTCATACGCACGAAAATTAAAAGTTCCAGGTTTAAGTTTAGGTGGTACTGCAAAAGTAATCTATCGCAAAGTTGGTGATTTTGCTAAATCTTTTGGCTTTGGAATCGATGCTGGTTTACAGTATCACTTACCAAAACATTGGAAATTTGGATTAATGGCAAGAGATGTTAGCTCAACCTTTAATGCTTGGGTTTTTGAATTAGATGATGCGACTAGAAATGTTTATATCAACACTGGAAATGCGATCCCTCAAAATGGCTTAGAACTAACCTTACCAAGAATTATACTTGCAGCAGCTGGAAATTTTGATATTGGTTCAAAAGGTCTAAACGCTGGAGGTGAAATCGACTTTGATATTACAACAGACGGAAAAAGAAACGTTTTACTTAGTGCAAATCCAATCTCCATTGATCCACACGCTGGTTTATTCTTCGGTTTTAAAGAATTAGTAAAAGTTAGAATGGGAGTTTCAAATGTTCAACAATTCACAAATCTTGACGATTCAAAATATTGGGGTATTCAACCTAACATAGGAATGGGCTTGGCTTTTAAAGGATTTTCTTTGGATTATGCCTTCACGCGACTTGGTGCTTCTGAGGCAAATTATTATACGCACATATTTTCAGTTCGCTTAAAATTAGACAAACCTAAAAACGCAGTTAAATGAGGAAGTTTTACACTTTAATTTTTACTTGTTTTTTTATTTCAATTGGGCATTCGCAAACTTTTGGTAACGAATGGATTAACTATAGCCAAAAGTATTTCGCAATAAATGTCGTCCAATCTGGAATTTATAAAGTTGATTATAATACCTTAGCTTCATCTGGTATTCCTTTGTCCACTTTTTCTTCTAGTAATATCCAAATTTTTGGACGACAAAAAGAAATTCCTATTCACATTGAAGATGGTGGAGATAATATCTTTGGAATTGGTGATTATTTACTCTTTTATGGAGAACGCAATGATGGTTGGTTAGACACCACACTTTACGACAATCCTTCGAGTATGGGTAACCCAAAATATAGTCTTTATAACGATACTATTCAATATTTTTTCACTTGGAATAATTCCTCTAATAATAAA
This sequence comes from Crocinitomicaceae bacterium, assembly GCA_044374225.1. Classification (GTDB taxonomy): domain Bacteria; phylum Bacteroidota; class Bacteroidia; order Flavobacteriales_D; family Crocinitomicaceae; genus UBA952. Next base: position 71,809 of record JBILOX010000008.1, read on the forward strand.
CGATTCATTGTAGAAACAGATGTTAATTTCAGTGGTTTGACAGCTACTGATTTTGTTGAATTTGAAGCTTTTACTTTTTATAATCAACAATACAACGAGGGTGAAAAATCTGCTGACGCTTCAAGTTCGTTCTTCGTTGAGGGCGAAGGTTGGGGAAGAACTCCACAGAATGGTGCAGTAAACACTTACACTTGGGATATGAGTACGACTCAATTGTCAAATATCTATCAAGGAGCGAACGCACCAAATGTAAAATATAATGCTGTTGTTGTTGGTACATCGAACGCAGCAGCACCCTCCAATCAACCGAATCATAGAACTCGACACACGATTGGAACTTCCAACTTTGTAATTTACGACACAACATTTAGAGGCTACAAAGCAGTTACGATAAACAAAAGCATTCCTGTTTCCAATTTTCCAAGCTCAGGAAATTTGGGTTATAAGGTTCAAATCGTTAATAGTTTGGGAGTAGCTACGGATTTTCAATCTTTAAACTATTGGTCTTTTAAATATCCAAGAATTCCTTCCTTTTCGAATCTAAGTAAAGTTACTTGTAATGTTTACAACTCAATTAACCAAAATAAAATTCGCTTGAATATTACAAATGTCAATATACCTAACCCAACGATGTTTGTTTTTGGAACTGTAGCTCGTAAAATTCCACTTTTACCTTTTAATGGTGGTTATGCCGTAATTATCCCAAATAACGGTTCAAGTGATTTACAACAAGTTGTTTTAGAAGATGCAACAACTTTTATCAATGTGGTCAATTTACAAGCGGTTAATGGTACGGGAGATTTTACAAATTTTACTGCGATACCAAATATTGAAAGCGTTTTATTATTTGTTTATCCAAAGAAATTAAAAAACAAAGCATTAGAATATGCTGCCTATAGAAATTCAACAAACGGAGGAAACTACAATGTGATTTTAGCAGAAGTAGAGGAACTTTTTCAACAATACGGTGGCGGAATTCCAAAACACATCAATGGAGTTAGAAGGTTTGCTCACAAAATATTTGTTGCTTCAACCCAAAAACCTGTGGGTCTATTTTTAGTTGGAAAAGGTATTCGAGAAGCTAATATAACCTCAGCAACTAATATAGGTCCTGGTTCGAGAACGAATTCAGCAGCTTATTTAAATAATTTAATTCCCTCTTTCGGACAACCTTCTTGTGATGCTTGTATTACCTCCAATCTTCCACAAACCAACAAATTTACACCTTTAATCCCAACAGGCAGAATTTCGGTTGTTAATGAGGAGGAACTACAAATTTATTTTTCAAAAGTATTGCAATATGAAGAGCAACAAAAGCAGAACTCAATTTATTCTAGTGCAACAAAAGACTGGCAAAAACAACTCTTACATTTTGCAGGTGGGACGAATTTAGCAGAACAAAACCAATTTCAGAATTATTTAAATTTTTTGGGGGACATTGCAGAAGGCAATAATTTCGCAGGAAATACGAGATTGGTAAAAAAAGAAAGCAGTAGTCCGATAACACCCTCAGAATTGCAATCTATTAAAAACAGAATAAGTGAGGGCGTAAGTGTTATGAATTTCTTTGGTCACTTTACTACTTCTGAAAGTGGTTTTGATGTTAATTTAGACGAACCACAATTTTGGAACAATCAAGGTAAATACCCTATTTTACTCGCAAATTCCTGTTACAACGGAAATATCTTTCATAACTCAACTTCTAATTCCCAAAATTTTGTTTTGGCTCCAAATGGTGGCGTAATTGCTTACATCGGAACAATTAATTATGGATTTTCTTTTGCCCTGAATTCTTTTTCAAGAAATTTCTACAAGCAATTTAGTCTTCATAATTATGGAGGAACTATCGGAGAACATATTAAAAATACAATTGATTCGGCATTAACTACAATTCCATCATTAATAACAGAGGCTACTTTTTGCCAAATGACGTTGAATGGTGATCCGATGATTCGATTAAATTATCACAATAAACCAGAAATTGAACTCACTGAATCAAGAGTAAACTTTGGACCAGAAAACATTTCCTATGCAACAGATTCTATTGAAGTTACAATTCAATTAAGAAATTTAGGCAAATCAATAATTGACACTTTTAATATTGAAATTAAACGTGATTTTCCGAATTCCTTAATTGATTCTGTTTATAACATCAAGGTATTTGGGATGGATTATGAAAAATTAATAACCAAAAAAATGCCTTTTCAACCTACAATTGGAATTGGTTTGAATAAATTTAACATTAGCGTTGATATTCCAAACCTTGTTGCTGAACAATACGACGAAATAGCAAATAATCGCATAATAAGAAACTTCTTCATTGGTGTGGATGGAATTGAACCTATTCAACCAACTGATTTTGCTGTTGTTCCATCGAATCAAGTTACGGTTTATGCCTCTACTTTAAATCCAATGGCAGAACTTCAAACCTATCGTTTTGAGATAGATACGTTACCAACGTTTAATTCAAATTTTAAACGTTTCGCTGAAATAAGTGAAATCGGTGGTGTGAAATCCGTAAATCCAAATCAATGGAAATTATCCTCGAATAATCAACTTTCAAGTTTAATTCTTGAAGATAGTGTTGTTTACTATTGGCGTGTAGCACTTGTTGAACCAACTTTGATTTGGAAACAACGATCTTTTCAATACATTCAAAATAAAACAGGTTGGGGACAAGCAGATTATCATCAGTTTACAGCAAATAATTTCAGTGGTTTAACATTGAATTCTTCCACCGAGTTTAGAGAATTTCAACCTAATTATTCTGATATTTCCTGTTTAGCACTTGCCGCAACTCCGGGGTCAAACTTTTACGAAAACGCGTGGTACCTCAATGGAATTCAACAAGACTATAGCATTTGTACTGTTACCCCAAAATTTCAAGTTGCAGTAATCGATCGTTCTACTTTAACTGCTTGGGAAACAAGGTATACTTATTCAAATGGTACGGTTGCAAATCCAGAAAATGATTTTGGAAATGCTAACGACAATGGCGGATGCGAGCAAAGACCAATGAAGTTTTTTACCTACAACCAAAATAACGCCACGCAACTGGCAGCCTTCAGAAATCTTGTAGAGAACGAAGTTCCTTTTGGAGATTACATTTTGATTTATTCTCCTTTAACAACACGTTATGATTGGTTGAGCACTTTTGATTCAGCAGTTTTTCAAACCTTTGCGAATTTAGGTTCAGATAGTATTGTACCAGGAAGACCAAATCGACCGTTTATCTTTTTAACGCGAAAAGGCGACCCTAATTTTGTGGTTGAATTGTGTTCTCAGAATAATGAACCAATTTTCTTAGATACACTTATTACAGGAGTTCAATCTTTTGGAGTAGAAACTAGCCCAGTTATTGGTCCTGTTGCCGATTGGAAGTCTTTGTATTGGAACTACAAAAAAATGGAAGCTAATTCCCAAGACAGTACAACCCTTGAGATTCAGGTATTAAACGCATTCGGAACCTATCAGTTTTCACTTAATCCAACAATAACTTCTGGAGATTCTTTATTAAACCTTGATAATCTGATTGATGCAAATCTTTATCCGAACATTCGATTAGTGACAAAATACAAAGACAATATCAATTTAACACCAAGTCAATTACAAAACTGGCACGTTGTGTATTCTCCACTACCTGAAGCTGCAATTGATGGTACCGCAGGAATTACTTGGATTCCAAATACTGACTCAATTCAAGAAGGAAATCAAGCGAAATTTGCTGTTGATATTCGAAACATAAGTAATGTTCCAATGGATTCTTTATTGGTGAATTATTACATAACTGACGCAAATCAAGTAAAACAGTACTTGACTTATCCCCGAAAAGATTCTCTTAGAGTTGGCGCAATTTTGAGAGATACAATTATTATTTCAACGAATGGGCTTATTGGTACAAATTGGTTCAATATGGAAGTAAACCCATATATTGACGTCAACTTAACATTATTAGATCAACCAGAATTGTCACATATTAATAACGTACTTCAATTTCCATTTAAAGTTGTTGGAGAAGATAAAAATCCATTGTTGGATGTAATCGTAAATGGTCGCCACATTATGAATAAAGATATCGTAGCACCCACAAGTGAAATCGTTATCACTTTGAAAGATGAAAATCCATTCTTAATAATGAATAGCGATGCTGATACTGCTTTATTTGGTATTTATTTAACTGATCCCGAGGGAATTCAAAGACGTATTTTCTTTACCGATAATTCTGGAAATCAAATTATGACTTACGTTCCAGCAAACGCGCAAAATAAAAAATTCAAAATTATTTATGCGACCTATTTTGAAAAATCAGGCACCTACACACTACTTGTTCAAGGAACAGACCGTTCAGGAAATTTATCTGGCGATTTAGAATATAAAATCAGTTTTGAAGTCATTCACGAATCGATGATAAGCCAAATGATGAATTACCCAAATCCATTCTCTACCAGCACACGATTTGTGTTTACAGTAACTGGCGACGCAATTCCAGACGACATTCAAATTCAAATTATGACGGTAAGCGGAAAAGTGGTGCGTGAAATTAACGAAGCAGAACTTGGTCCAATTCAAATTGGCAGGAATATTTCGTCTTACGCTTGGGATGGAAAAGATCAATTTGGAGATCCTTTAGCTAATGGTGTTTACTTATATCGTGTTAAAACCAGAATCAACGGCAAAGAAATTAAACAACTTGAATCTGGCGCTGACAATTACTTCCACAAAGGATTAGGGAAAATGTACTTGATAAGGTAGTTTTTGATTTTTGATGGTTGATTTTTGATGATAAATGGAATGTTGATTGAATTTTACATTTTAAAATATTCATTCCCTAACTCTTAACCTCCTTGTTTTAAGTTATATATCAAAAAATATGTAACATTTATCAAAAAATAGCGTAGGAGTTTTCTTGATGACTAAAATTCAAAAAATACTACCATTTTTACTCGGTATTTTTTTATTAATTGCTTGTGAAACAGCAACTAAAAAAGAAGTTGAAGTAAAAGCAATTGATTTCAAAGAAATTCAAAAGAAAGGTAAATTAACCGTTCTAACTGAAAATAGTTCGCTATCCTTTTTTGAATACCGCGAGAAGAATTTAGGATTTGAGTATGAAATCTTGGATGCGTTTGCAAAACATATTGATATGCCATTAGAAATTAAAGTGGTTCCAAAATATTCCAATTTACGCCGGTTCTTAAATAATGGAGAAGGTGACATCATTGCTGCTAACCTTGCTGTAACACTTTCTGGACAAAAAAAAATTAATTTTTCTCATCCTTATTATTATTCGAATCAGGTACTTGTTCAAATAAAAAGTGATAGTCTAATTTTGGATGCCTCTGAACTAATTGGTAAAGAGGTGATTGTTCGAAAAAATACGATTTACGACCGAAGATTACGTGCTCTACAAGAAGAAGTTGGAGGTTTCATAAAAATAAAATACGCCAAAGAAGATTTAATTGTAGAGGATTTAATCGAAAAAGTAGTGAAAGGTGAGATCAAATACACGATTGCACACGAGAACTTAGCGCGATTAAGTAAAGAAGAACATCCAAAACTTGATATTAAAACAAAAGTTTCTTTTAAACAACGAATTGCTTTCGGTTTGCGATTAAATAGCCCAGTATTAAAAAAGAAACTTAACGAATTTCTTCAAAAATATTGTGAATCGGAAGAATACAAAGTACTCAAACACAAATATTTTGATTTTATTCCGGAGGAAACGGGTGAGGTTGCTCCGTTAGGAAGAGGAAAGATTTCACAATATGATAAATTATTCAAGCAAGCTGCGAAATCCGCGGGGTGGGACTGGAAATTCTTAGCTGCAGTTGCTTACAAAGAATCTCGATTTAACCCTTATGCAAAAGGAGCAGGAGGCGCTTTTGGAATCATGCAATTCATGCCAAGTACAGGGAATAATTTTGGAGTGAATCCAATGTCTAGCCCTGAAGTGCAAATTACAGCAGGAATGAAATTAATTGATCGAATTTACCAAACGTGGCACTCAATTCCTGATAAAGAACAGCGTTTTAAATTTACTCTTGCCTCTTACAATGCTGGTCCTTGTCATATTTTTGATGCACAAGCTTTAGCTAAAGAAAAAGGTTTAAATCCTGAATTATGGGATGGAAATGTAGCTTTGATGGTTGAAAAACTTTCCGATCCAGATTATTACCGTCAACCAGGTGTAAAATGCGGTGCATATCGAGGTCATGCCGTAAAATATGTTGAATCTGTAATTCAGATTTATAATTCATGGAAATAATTCCGGATGCTCATAAGCGATTGATTATTGTTCAAGGTCCAACTGCTTCCGGAAAAACAAGCTTGGCTATTGCACTTGCAAAACATTATCAAACAGAGATAATTTCAGGAGATTCACGACAGTTTTACAAGGAAATTAGCATTGGAACAGCCAAACCAACGACTTTAGAGTTAAACGCGATTAAGCATCACCTAATTGATTCTCATTCAATTATAAACGAACTTACAGCTGCAACATACGCAACCGAAGCTCGAAAAATTGTGAATGCACTCTTTAAAACGAAAAATGAAGTTGTTTTAGTCGGTGGTTCAGGAATGTTTATCGATGCATTGACTTTTGGTTTAGACAACATTGAAACATCAAGCGAAATTAAACTTAAACTAGAAGAACGACTTCAAACAGAAGGACTTGATGCTTTGGTAAAGGAAGTTGAAAGATTAGACCCTGAATTTGCAGCAGTTGTCGATAAAAAAAATCCAGTTAGAATTGTTCGTGCCTTGGAAGTTATCTATTCAAGTGGTCAAAAATATTCAGCACAAAGAAAAGGTTTCAAGAATGATTTAGACTGCGAAATTGTTCGCTTTTCGATACAATGGGAACGCAAAAAACTGTATGAACGCATTAATCAGCGAGTAGACAATATGCTGTTAGACGGATTATTGGATGAAGTAAAATCTGTTTTGCAATTTAGAAATTTAAAATCGCTAAATACAGTCGGTTACAGAGAACTTTTTGATTATTTTGACGGAAAAATGACTTTAGAAGAAGCCATTGAAAAAATAAAACAACATTCGCGCAATTACGCCAAACGTCAAGAAACGTGGCTGAAACGCTACAACGATTTGCAACGATTAAATCCAAAAAGTTCCGAAAGTTTACTTCAACAGGCTTTAACTAATTTATAAGAAAAAAGCAAAATAAAGTAAATAACCTTACATGTTTATTAAAGTTTTCTTAATTTTAATTTAACATGAAGATCTTTCTCAAACTCATTTCAATCCCCTTACTTTTAGCAGTACTTGATCTATATTTTCGCTCTGAATTATTGGAAAGATACAATGACAAGCAATTAAACTTCTATTTATCATCTGTAGTAATCTCAATCGGCTATTTCGTGCTGATTTTATTGATTTTAAAGGCTGTAGAGCATAAAAAATGGTTGTTCTATTCATTGATGATTTTGATTTTTCCATGGTTCGTTTTTTCCTTTTTTGGTTCCTTTACTTTTTATTCGTTAAATGGTATTTTTCCAAATTATTACACATTTCTATATTTCAAAACTGAGCCCAAAAGTGCAATGATGATTTTAAAAGATGCAACAGGATGGAAAGAAATAATCTCCATTCTTCTTTTGTTTTCATTATTATTTGTTTTAATAAAATGGTTCTCTAAAAATCATGTTCCGAAAATTCATTGGCGCTATTTACTAGTTTATGCTGTTTTTCAACTTAGTGCATTTGAAACACTGATTTATTTCCATGAAAAATTTGACCAATGTGCAATGGTAGATACCAATTTCGCAGCTTGTGTTCAACGCCATGCTTTTACTTGGGACGATCATTCTGAAGTTACAGGGCGAGGTTTACAAAAACGAACACTTCCAAAGATAGATTTAAATCTTGCCAAAAAAGACTTTAATGTAGTTGTGCTTGTCTTTGAATCTTACAGAAAAAGAAGTGCTTCGCTTTACGGAAACAAGCATGAAACAACACCCTACTTCAAAAAGTTAGCTCAAAACTATCCAGATGAATTTTTCTATTTCCGTCAACCTGTGTCTGTTTCTTCAACCACGATGTTAGCAGTCCCAGCGATTTTAACAGGAATTGGACCGTATCAAGACACCAGTATTTTATACCGTCAACCATTACTTTGGGAATATGCAAAACTATTTGATTACCGTACCTTTTTTATTTCTTCTCACACCTTAAAATGGTACCGATTTGATCAATTCTACCAAAAAGAAAAATTAGATATTTGGTGGAACAAAGACAATTCCGGTTTACCTTACTTCAATGATTTAGGTATTAAAGATGAGCATACCGTTCGAAAATTGAATAAAACAATCAAGCGTTTTAAAAAAGAACCTTTCTTTGGTGTTGTTCAATTTAACACTACTCATTATCCGTATGAAATTCCTGAGAAATACAATAAATGGACAGAAACATTCAGCGATTCATATGATAATGCTGTTCGTTATCAAGATGAGTTGATTAAGCTCTTTTTTGAAAACTTGAAAACACAAGGTTTGATGGATAATACGATTGTTTTTATAACCAGCGATCATGGAGAATCCTTAATGGAACATCGAACAATTGGACATGTAGAAACGAATTACACTGAAGCGATAAGTGTTCCTTTGATTGCATACATTCCAAAAGGAATATTGAATAAAACAGAAAGAAAAAACCTTAAGAAAAACCTCTATCAATTGACCTCAAATATCGATATCGCTCCTACCCTATTTGATTTATTTGAACTTGAAAAGGAAGAAAAGCTGAGCCACTTTTATAAGAATTATTCAGGTTTTAGTTTACTCAAGCCGATACCTAACAAACGAACAGTAATTTCTTTGAACAACAATCAAGTAGCAAACTTTAACACAGGACTTTCTATTGCTCAAAAAGAATGGCATTATCTTTTCCGAACGAACATTGTGCCTAACAAAGAAGAATTTTATTACTGGAGAAAAGACATTGCAGAACTCAAAAATAAAAGTAAATCATTGACAAAAACACAAAGAACTAAAATTCTTAAACTCGTCGAAAAATATCCTGTTTGCGACAAATTGAAAGAAAAAGCACGAAAGAATTATTGATTTTTAATGCTTGATTTTTGATTATATTTTTGGTCGAATAAAATTACAATTAACCTTTTTACGAAGTGAGATTTAGTTTTATCCGAAGTGAAACGGTGAAGGGATGACTTCCAAAAATTTTAATTCCTACAAACATTCCACAGAAATAACAATCCATTTGCAATTCGCAATTCTACCGTTCGCAATTACTAAGCATCATCTACATCCATTTGCAATTCGCAATTCTACCGTTCGCAATTACTAAGCATAATCAACTTCCATTTGCAATTCGCAATTCTATCGTTCGCAATTACTAAGCATCATCTACATCCATTTGCAATTCGCAATTCTATCGTTCGCAATTAATAAGCATTATGGGAATCCGTTTGCAATTCGCAATTCTACCGTTCGCAATTAATAAGCATCATCTACTTCCATTTGCAATTCGCAATTCTATCGTTCGCAATTACTAAGCATCATCTACTTCCATTTGCAATTCGCAATTCTACCGTTCGCAATTAATAAGCATTATGGGAATCCGTTTGCAATTCGCAATTCTTTCGTTCGCAATTAATTAGCATTATGGGAATCCGTTTGCAATTCGCAATTCTACCGTTCGCAATTAATAAGCATTATGGGAATCCGTTTGCAATTCGCAATTCTTTCGTTCGCAATTAATAAGCATTATGGGAATCCGTTTGCAATTCGCAATTCTATCGTTCGCAATTACTAAGCATCATCTACTTCCATTTGCAATTCGCAATTCTACCGTTCGCAATTACTAAGCATC
>JBILOX010000009.1:0-80909 GCA_044374225.1 Crocinitomicaceae bacterium
TGGTCAAAACGGAAACAACGTAGGACAGAACGGCAATAACAATAATTCTGGTCAGAATGGCAATAATAACGGTGGTCAGAACGGTAATAATAACAGTGGTCAAAACGGTAACAACAATTCTGGACAGAACGGAAATAACGTAGGACAGAACGGAAATAACAACGGCGGTCAGAATGGCAATAATAACGGTGGACAAAACGGAAATAACGTAGGACAGAACGGAAATAACAACGGTGGTCAGAATGGCAATAATAACGGTGGACAGAACGGAAATAACAATAATTCTGGTCAGAATGGCAATAACAACGGCGGCCAAAACGGTAATAACAATAATGGACAGAACGGGAATAACAACGTAGGACAGAATAACAATAACAACGGCGGTCAGAACGGTAATAATAATTCTGGTCAGAACGGAAACAACGGTGGACAAAACGGCACTGGGAACAATAATGGACAGGGTAATGGGAATAACCAAAATAATAATTCTAATCCAAACGTTGTTACGAGTAAAGAGGGATTGACAAGCCTAGTGGATGTTAATTTTGAATTGAATGATGCAAGTATCAAACCTAACTTAGTTTCACTATTAAATGAAGTAGTTGTCTTACTAAAAGCAAATCCTGGCTCATCAATTGTTCTTGAAGGTCATACTGACGCAACTGGAGAAGATGAATTCAACCAATTATTATCTCAAAAAAGAACGGAATCCTTGCGTAAGTATTTATTAAGTCAAGGTATTGATCCAAATAGAGTTAAAACGGGTTCTTTCGGTGAATCTAAACCAAAATTCTTAAACACATCTCCCAAAGGCCGTGCTTTGAATAGAAGAGTTGAAGTTTATTTCAAAATGTAAGTAGAATTAATTAGTCAACATAAAAAATCCCCATTTCATTTGTTGAAACGGGGATTTTTTGATTAAAACAATTTTACAAAAACCCTAATTCTAATTTAGCTTCTTCACTCATCATATCTTTATCCCACGAAGGGTCAAAAACGATATTTACTTTAGCAGAAACAACCCCTTCAACCGAAGCAACTTTATCTTCAACTTCCTTTGGTAAACTTTCAGCTACTGGACAATTGGGAGAAGTTAAGGTCATATCAATTGCAACGTTATTTTCTTTGTCGATTTTTACCTCATAAATTAATCCCAATTCATAAATATCCACAGGTATTTCCGGGTCGTAAATTGACTTTAACATCATGACGATTTTATCTTCTAATTGTTCTGTTCCCATTAGTTATTAATGTGTTTTAGTGCTTCTGTTTTCATTCTTTTTACCATCCCCACTAATCCATTAGCGCGAGTAGGAGATAGGTGTTCTTGTAACCCAATTTCTTTGATGAAATGCAAATCGGTTTTTAAAATCGTTTCTGGTGTTTCTTTGTTCAACACCTGAATCAATAACCCAATAATTCCTTTTGTAATTATAGCATCTGAGTCAGCTGAATATTCCATTAAATTATTTTTGAACTCTGAGTGTAACCAAACTTGAGACTGACATCCTTCTATCAGTCGTTCTTCCGTTTTGTACTCAGGAGAAATCAACGGTAAATCCTTGCCCAAATCAATGATATATTCATACTTTTCCATCCAATCGTCAAAAACGTTGAATTCTTCAATGATTTCTTGTTGTTTTTCTTCTATTGACATGAATTTATTTTAACATGGATAAGCTTTTCTCAAAGGCTTCTACAAATAAATCAATTTCTTGTCTCGTATTGTAAAAAGCAAAAGACGCCCTAATAGTTCCGGGAATTTTAAAGAAATCCATTAAGGGTTGCGTACAATGATGACCGGTGCGAACTGCAATGCCTTGTTTGTCCAGTAAAGTCCCGATATCAAATGGATGTAAACCGTCAACAGTGAAAGAAACGACACTTGTTTTATCCTTCGCTTCACCAATGATATGAAGTCCTTCAAAAGTGTCAAGGATGTCCTCAGCGTATTTTGCAAGCTCTCTTTCGTGTTTTTCAGCTGCTACCATATCGATACTTTCTAGGTATTCAAATGCTGTCCCAAGGCAGATTCCACCAGCAATATGTGGCGTTCCTGCTTCAAATTTGAAAGGTAATTCGTTGTAAGTTGTTCTTTCAAAGGTAACTTTCGATATCATATCTCCACCACCTTGATAAGGAGGCATTCTGTCTAATAAATCTTCTTTTCCATACAAAACACCAATTCCAGTAGGGCCAAAAACTTTATGGCTTGAAAAAACAAAGAAATCACAATCTAAGTCACGAACGTCAACTTTAATGTGTTGGATACTTTGAGCACCGTCAACTAATACTTTTGCTCCAACAGCATGTGCTTTTTGAATGATTTCTTTGATGGGATTTATGGTGCCTAATGTATTTGAAATGTGAATAATAGAAACTAACTTGGTTTTTTTGGATAGCATTTTTTCAAACTCATCCATTAGAAGTTCCCCTTTTTTAGAGATTGGCGCAACTCGAAGTACAAGTCCTTTTCTCAAACATAACATTTGCCACGGAACAATATTTGAATGGTGTTCCATTGCAGAAATAATTATCTCATCTCCAGCTTGCAGTAGCTCCCCGTAAGAGAAAGCAACAAGATTAATACTATCAGTTGCACCTTTTGTGAAAATTATCTCTTCCGATTTCTTCGCATTCAAGTATTTTTGAATCCTAATCCTTGATGCTTCATATTCCGTTGTTGCTCTTTGACTCATATAATGCACTCCTCTATGGATGTTCGCATTTTCTTTTGAATAAAAAAGATTAATGGCATCAAGAACAACTTGTGGTTTTTGTGAGGTTGCTCCATTGTCAAAGTAGACTAGGTTTTTACCGTATATTTTTTGTCTTAATGCTGGAAACTGCTCGCGAATTTCTTTAACATTGAAAGGTTTTTTAATTAAATCTGCCATAATGGTTACAAAGGTACAAATAAGCTTATTTTGAATTGTTCTAAACAAGAATTATTTCAAAAAAAACACATACAATCTGAGTTTGTTCAATAAATCAGCGCTTTTTTAACTAGAGTAAACCTTTTACTTTTAAAAATTCATCTAATGCTTCAATGTCTGAGAAAAGTACTTCGCGCGCCTTGCTTCCTTGGAAGGCACCAATGATTCCCATTCCTTCTAATTGATCGACAATTCTACCAGCGCGGTTGTAGCCTAATTTTAGTTTTCGTTGTAATAAACTAGCCGAACCTTGTTGACTAATTACAACAATTCGAGCCGAATCTACAAACATTGGGTCAATTTCGTTCATATCCATATCTCCCATTGCTTCTCCACCTTCAGGAATATATTCTGGTAAGATTAACGCTTCCGGATAAGCTCGTTGATTACCAATGAATCCACAAATTTCTTCAACTTCAGGGGTGTCTACAAATCCACACTGTAAACGTTTCATATCCGAACCAGTCAAAATCAACATATCTCCACGACCTATTAATTGATCTGCACCTGAGGCATCAAGAATCGTTCTAGAATCTATTTTAGATAAAACCCTAAACGCAATACGTGCGGGGAAGTTGGCTTTGATCATACCTGTAATTACACTTACCGATGGACGCTGTGTGGCAACAATTAAATGAATTCCAATCGCACGGGCTAACTGAGCAATTCTGGCAATCGGATGTTCTACTTCTTTACCAGCGGTCATAATTAAATCCGCAAACTCATCAATCAAAACAACGATGTAAGGCAAATAACGGTGACCTTTTTCAGGATTTAAACGACGTCCGATGAACTTACGATTGTATTCAATGATTGTTCTAACACCAGCATCTTTTAATAAATTGTAGCGGTCATCCATTTCAATACACAAAGAGTTCAAGGTGTTTACCACTTTTGAAGTGTCTGTAATAATCGCATCTTCTTCACCTGGAAGTTTAGCTAAGAAATGGCGTTCAATTTTATTGTAAAGTGTAAGCTCCACTTTTTTCGGATCGACCAAAACAAATTTCACTTGTGCAGGATGTTTTCTGTATAAAATGGAAATGATAATCGCATTCAAACCTACTGATTTACCTTGACCTGTTGAACCTGCGACTAATAAGTGAGGCATTTTCGTAAGGTCAAAAACAAAGGTTTCATTGGTGATTGTTTTTCCCATAACAATTGGAAGCTCACCCTCAAAATGTTGAAATTTATCCGAAGCAATTAACGAACGCATACTCACCATTTCAGGATTTGAATTTGGAACTTCAATACCAATTGTCCCTTTTCCAGGAATCGGAGCAATGATACGAATTCCAAGCGCACTCAAACTTAAAGCAATATCGTCTTCCAAATTTTTGATTTTGGAAATACGAACACCAGGTGCGGGAACGATTTCATACAAAGTTACTGTTGGACCAACTGTTGCTTTGATTTTCGCAATGTCAATTTTATAATGTGATAACGTTTCAATGATTCGATCTTTGTTGGATTCTAATTCTTCTTTGTTGACAGAAGAAACACCACTTGTCCCCCAGTCTCTTAATAAATCAATCGGAGGTAAAACATACCCTTCTAAATCTTTCGTTGGATCGTATTCACCATATTCAGCTACTAAACCGTCCGCTAAATCATCTTCGTCTACTAATTTCTGATAGGTTGGAATTGGTTTTGTTACGACTTCTTCTTGGGGAACTTCTATTTCAAAATCATCTAAACTTGAAGAAGGCTTTTCCTCTTTGATTGTTACGATTAAATCCCCATCATCAAATTCATTTTCATCTTCTTCCTCCGCTAATCTTCTTTTTTCTTCATCTCTTTTAGAAAAATCAACTGTTTCAGAAATGTCATCTGCTTTAATTTGATCATCTTTAATCGTATTTATAATAACAATGTCATTTTCTTGATCGAAGAAATTATCCTTAAGGTCTTTCCTTTCGATAGTATCGGTGGATTCTGCTTCTTTAGGTTTAATCAAGTTATTGAAAATCTCACTATAATTAGGATTGAATATCAAAGTCGAAACCACGTAAAATAAAACCAAACTTAAAGTCATTGTACCAAATGAACCAATTGTAAGTTTTAGCCATTCATTAAGATAAAAACCAAAAGTTCCACCTAAATAGTTTACTGTTGAAGAGAAAAAACCCAAGAACAACGAAGACCAAAGAAGATAAGTAAGATTGATTGTGTAGGCTTTTTTGATGTTAACAAAGGTTATGTCAAACAAAATCTTAAAGCCAGATATGAACATTAAAAAACATAAACTAATTGAAGAAATTCCAAAAAGCCGATAAATTAAAAAATGCGAAGTCCAAGCTCCAAATTTCCCCAACCAATTAGAAACAGGAGTTTGATTAGCATCAAATAAAAAATCAATTAAGCTCCGATTTAGCAGTCGATCTTGGTCTTTTGTCCACGTAAAAAAATAGGATATACAAGCTAGAAATAGGTAAATAGATAGAAGCGTAAGGATAGAACCGAAAATAATTTTGAATTTTTGTTTGTCTATTTTTTCAAAAATATTGATTTTAGAGACTTTTCTCGATTTATCGGAAGTATCCGAAATTGAGTTTTTTTCCTCCTTTTTTTTCTTTGGATTCGTTTTTTTATCCTCGTTATTAATTGTTTCTTTTGGTATAAATTCGTTTTCTTCCATTATATCTTGTGATTACCTACGAAGATAGAATAGTTGACTAACTGCTTTATAGGTTTTCTTAAATACTTTAAACAAACCTATGTTAGTAGCCCAGAATTTGGCTTTTATGTCTTTTAAATTGAGTTTAATATCCTCATTTCCCACCTAATTTAAAATTGAAATACACCGCACTAAAGTATGTTTTAAATTTCAGCAATCTACTTTACTTAGTGTCAAAAACACACTATATGTAAAGTGTGAATTAAGTGCGTGAAAGCTAAAAATTGTTATAAAAAACTGATATTAATCCTTCTACAAATCGAAATAGAAGTTTAATTTTGCACGCTAAACACAGCTTATCGCTAATTAAATAAAAAATATGGAATTGTTAGGGAAATTTGGTTCAAATTCTGACTTAGGAGATACTTTAGGATTGACGAACTTAGGCAATCAATTTTGGAACTTAACCCCATCTGAACTAATTGAGGATTGTATTATCACAGGTGAAGGAATGCTATCAGATACTGGTGCATTAGCAATCGAAACAGGAGAGTTCACTGGTAGATCACCAAAAGACAGATTTATTGTAAGAGACGAAAAAACAGAAAATACTGTTTGGTGGGGAAATGTAAATATTGGTTTTTCACCTGAACAATTTGATGCGCTTTACAACAGAATGAAAGCATATTTGACTGAAAAAGATGTTTACGTTCGTGATGCTTATGCGTGTGCAGACGATTCTTTCAGAATGAATTTACGTGTGGTAACAGAATTACCTTGGTCGAATTTATTCGCGTACAATATGTTTCTACGTCCAACAGATGCTGAAATTGATGATTTCACTCCTGAATGGAATATCGTTTGTGTGCCAAGTTTCAAGGCAGACCCAGCAATAGATGGAACGCGTCAACATAACTTTGCAATTTTGAATTTCACTAAAAAAATGATTTTAATTGGTGGAACAGGTTATACAGGTGAAATTAAAAAAGGTGTTTTTTCAGCTTTAAATTTCATTTTACCTCACGAAAAAAATGTTTTATCAATGCACTGTTCAGCTAATATTGGCGAGGCAGGAGATACTGCAATTTTCTTCGGACTTTCAGGAACTGGTAAAACAACTTTATCTTCTGATCCTAATCGTCGCTTAATTGGTGACGATGAGCACGGTTGGAGCAACGATACTGTTTTCAATTTTGAAGGTGGTTGTTATGCAAAAACAATCGATTTATCGAAAGAAAAAGAACCACAAATTTACGATGCAATCAAATTTGGAGCTTTATTAGAAAACATCGGTTTTGAAAATGAATCTTCAACACCAGATTACACAGATGGCTCGATTACAGAAAATACACGTGTTTCTTACCCAATCGATTTTATCGACAATATTGCAGTGCCTTCAATTGGAGGAGCACCAAAAAACATCTTTTTTTTAACAGCTGATGCTTTTGGTGTATTGCCTCCAATCTCTCGTTTAACGAAAGAGCAAGCAATGTATCATTTTATGTCTGGTTACACGGCGAAAGTAGCGGGAACAGAAGTTGGTATTACTGAACCTACAACTACATTTTCTGCTGGATTTGGAGCAGCGTTTTTACCGCTTCACCCAGCAAAATATGCGAAGCTTCTAGGTGATAAATTACATGGTACAGATATTAAAGTTTGGTTAATCAACACTGGATGGTCTGGTGGATCTTACGGTGTTGGAAGCAGAATGAAGTTGTCCTACACACGTGCAATGATTACAGCAGCTTTAACTGGAAAATTAAACGATGTTGAATTTGAAAACCTTCCAGTTTTTGATTTAGCATTTCCAACATCTTGTGAAGGTGTTCCATCTGAATTATTAAACCCAAGAAATACATGGGCAGACAAAGCTGCATTTGATGCAACGGCAAATAACCTTGCTGGAAAATTTGTTGCCAATTTTGAAAAATTTGCTGCAGAAACAAGTCCTGAAATCTTGGCTGCGGCTCCAAAAGTTCTTGCATAAATAGAACTTTATTCATCAATCAATCAATCAATCAAAATGCAGAGGTGCTCAGAAGAGTGCCTCTGTTTTTTTTGAATATTATAAAAAAAAAACGCCTTTTGGCGTTTCTAATTAATTTTTACAAATCAAAATTTGTTGTTTTCCTATTTTCACAGATTCATTTGCTTTACTATAGTTGAGCAAAAATTGAAGAGTGGAATTTAGAACTTTATCGCTTGATTTGCTTGCCAATAAAGAATTTGTAGAGTAATTTTTTGTCATAGGCTAAATACGTTTTCATATTAAACGAATAGATTATTTTTTTATTTTAATTATTTCTATTTCTTTCTAAAAAAGAACTGATTACCCGTTTTTTGACCTAGTCAATTCGTAAAAAATGTGAATATTTTAAACCCTTTTTAACTATATTTGCCATCATTTATTAATCAATCAACAAAATCAATTTAAGCATGAGTCATTCAATCAAACCGGGGGTAGCAACAGGCGATGAAGTGCAACAAATTTTTCAATACGCAAAAGAAAAAGGTTTTGCTTTACCAGCAATTAACGTAACAAGCACGAGCACTGTAAACGGTGTGATGGAAACAGCTGCTAAATTAAAAGCTCCAGTAATCATTCAATTTTCAAATGGTGGTGCACTTTATTTTGCAGGAAAAGGTTTATCAAATAAGGATGAAAAAGCAGCAATTTTAGGTGGTATTTCAGGAGCAAAACACATTCATCAGTTAGCTGAAGCTTATGGTGCGACTGTAATACTTCATACAGACCATTGCGCGAAAAAACTATTGCCTTGGATTGATGGTTTATTAGAAGCAGGAGAGGAGCATTTTCGTCAAACAGGAAAACCACTTTATAGCTCGCACATGATTGATTTGTCTGAAGAGCCAATTGAGGAAAACATTGACCTTTGTAAGCACTATTTAGCGCGTATGAGCAAAATAGGAATGACTTTGGAAATCGAATTAGGTATTACAGGTGGCGAAGAAGATGGCGTTGACAATACAGACGTTGATAATTCAAAATTATATACACAACCAGAGGAAGTAGCTTACGCTTATGAAGAGTTAATGAAAGTTTCGCCACGTTTTACAATCGCAGCGGCTTTTGGAAATGTACACGGTGTTTATAAACCTGGAAACGTTAAATTAACTCCAATTATTCTTAAAAACTCTCAGGATTTTGTTCAACAAAAATTCAATACTGGTGTTAATCCAGTCGATTTTGTTTTTCACGGTGGTTCAGGTTCAACAGTAGAAGAAATTAGAGAAGGAATTAGCTACGGAGTTGTGAAAATGAACATCGATACAGATTTACAATTTGCATTTACGGAAGGAGTTAGAGATTACGTTGAAGCAAAAATTGAATATCTTCGCACTCAAATTGGAAATCCTGACGGGGATGATATTCCAAATAAAAAGTACTACGATCCACGAAAATGGATGAGAGAGGGAGAGTTGACATTTAATAAAAGATTGGAACAGTGTTTTGCAGATTTAAATAACGTGAACACTTTATAATTTAAAAAATAGAAAAAAATGAGTTGGTTTAAACGAAAAAAGGAAGGAATTACGACTTCAACAAGCGAAAAGAAAGAAACGCCTGAAGGATTATGGATACATTGTTCCAACTGTAAAACGTTGTATACAACGGATGATTTTGCTAAAAAGAATTTCGTTTGTGACCGATGTAATCACCACGAGAGAATTGGTTCTGAAGAGTATTTTCACATCATTTTTGATAAAGGACAATACACCGAGTTAGATGAAAATCTAACTTCTGGAGATCCTTTAAATTTTGAAGACACAAAAAAATACACCGACAGAATTGTTGCAACACAAAAATCAACAGGATTAAAAGATGCAATTCGAACAGCAAAAGGAAAGTTGGACGGAATGGATTTCGTAATCGCTGCAATGGATTTTTCGTTTATCGGAGGTTCAATGGGCTCTGTTATGGGCGAAAAAATCGCTAGAGCAATAGATGAAGCAATAAAAATCAATGCTCCTTTTATGATTATTTCGAAATCAGGTGGTGCACGAATGATGGAGGCTGGTTATTCATTGATGCAAATGGCAAAAGTTTCAGGGAAATTAGGGCAGTTAGCAGAAGCAAAATTGCCTTATATTTCGTATTTAACAGATCCAACAACAGGTGGTGTTACAGCTTCATTTGCTATGTTAGGAGACATTAATATAGCCGAACCAGGAGCTTTAATTGCTTTCGCAGGCCCTCGTGTTGTTAAAGAAACAATTGGTCGCGATTTACCTGATGGTTTCCAAACATCAGAATTCCTATTGGAACATGGTTTTCTAGATTACATAATTGACAGAGCAGAGATTCGTAATCGATTAGCAATGTCTCTTAAAATGTTTATGTCCTAAGATAGTGTTTGTTTTTTATTCCTTGAATTTAAGGTAAGTTATTCCTTCCCTAAAATAAATTGAAGGGAATAATTCATTCTTCTTGGCCAAGCTTTTTCAGAATAGTCTTCTACTTTGAATTTTAAAAACATCCAATTTCCTTCTTTTTATCCTTTTCGTTCCATAATTTTATCTACTTTCAAAATCGTTGAAACGATTGTGAAATTCCCATGATTGAACCCCATAGGTGTGGGTTTAAACCCACACCTATGGGGTAAAACACACTACATTCCCCAACCAATTTAATGATTTATCCATACCAAAAAAAACACCCCGAATTAGGTATTTTGGGATTACAATGGTAATAATTATTCACCCATGAAACTCACCAAATTTCACCTTTTGCTTGAAAAGTGAAGGGAATGAACTTTGGATGGTTTGGTATTAAATTTTTGACTACACCAAAACAATATGGTTAAAACAGTTATAATGCCTTGTTTGATCATTTTGAAAAAATAGTTTAATGTTTCTTGAGTGTTTCCTTAATTTTGAGTTTTTTTTCTTTCAATCGATATTTTTGTCTCGGATTATTTGGATAGATTCGTTCAATAAGTCCTATTTTCAATGTCGGTTCGAGATAATTTTCTCTGAAATTACCCGTATGTTTCAACGCCAATGCGTGTAGAATTTCTTTAGCAATTCGAATCATATCTGCCGTACCAGTTCCCATTCGCTTTTTACTGATTTAATAACCAATCTATTACATTTATCTTTTGCACGCCATCAATGTTGACGCTATCATAGTCTAATGTTAGTAAAAATTTTAGATAATTATCACGAATATTTCTAAATGCCGAAATCTCTCGATTAAATGTTTTTTCGTTATTAACACTGTAAGCTACCTGATAATATTCCCTTTCATTACTGGGTTTTTACACGATAAATTCAATCTCCTTGTCGTTGTTTTTTCCAACATAAATTTTTCCACCGCGTCTTAGTAATTCAAAATAAACAACATTTTAATGACGAAAAAATACAGTATCTATATTTTTAGTCAATAAGAAAGGGTTGAGATTATCTGATATTTATACCTAGTCCCCAACTTTTTGACTTGATCCGAAGAAAGCTGTGTTTCTTTCGGTAATTTTTCAAATGGTTTTTGAGGCATATACTCAAATCTTCTTTTGTCGCCATTATTCCAAATACCAACGACAATGAACGGTTTTATTTTATTTCTATTGATTAAATTGGTAGAAGTTTCATCAATTTTCCATTCTTGTTTATTCCATGTTGTTGTTGAATCGAAAAGCATTTGCCCATCGTGCATATAGAGTAAAGGATACTTCTTTAAATTGTCATAACCTTCGGGAAGTCAAATAGAAATTGTTCTTGAATCAATATATTTGGAAGGAAAATTTTCATATATCTTTAGCCTTCCTTTGCTCACAACTGGATTTTGTGCATTTAGACTTAAGGTAAATAAAAAAGTAAAAAGTTGAAGCGTCGGTTTAATCCAATCTTGAAATTTATTCATCCCTCGAAGTTTTAGATCAATAAAAAAAGGCTGTTAGAAAACCAACAGCCTTTATAAAATTATAAATTTTGATCTTATTTCATTTTAATCTTTTTAGTTAAGTCAACTAATAAAGGAGAAGCAACTAAAATTGAAGAGTAAGTACCTACAACGATACCGATTAATAAAGCAAAGATAAATCCTTTAATTGCAGCACCACCAAACAAGAAGATGATTAACAATACGATAAATGTTGTAAAGGAAGTATTCAATGTCCTAGATAATGTAGAGTTCATTGCACCGTTAATTTCAGTATGGAAATCTGCATCTTTTTTCCAGGATAAATCTTCACGTATTCTATCAAATACAACCACAGTGTCATTGATTGAGTAACCGATTACAGTTAAGATAGCTGCGATAAATGCTTGGTCAACATCCATATTAAAAGGAAGAATACCATTGAATAAAGCAAACGAACCAAGTACAATTACAACGTCATGTCCTAATGCTAGGATTGCAGATAATGAATACTGCCAAGATCCAAAACGTAAAAGTATGTAGGCAAATATTATTAATAAAGAAAGAATGATTGCAATACTTGATGATGAAATTAATTCATTAGAAATAGTAGAAGAAACAAACCTAGATTCTGGTTCAATCTCGTAGTTTCCTAATTTAGATTTACAATTTTCTAAACCTTCTACTAATTTTGATTTTACTTCATCATTTGCTGTTTCATCTGATTGCATAAAGTTTGTAGCTACTTCAACGTTGTAACTTGTTTTCTTAGTTTTTACATCGATAGAAGCACCTTTCATTGATTTACCTAAATTCGCTTTTATGAACTCAATTTTATTATCAGCTGATTTTTCAAACCTCACTTGATAGGTACGACCTCCAGAGAATTCAACAGATGGAGTTAATCCTTTTGTAAACAAAGCAACCAATGATGCAATAACTAAAAATCCTGAAATTGCGTAATATATTTTTCTTTTTCCTAAGAAATTGATGTTTAAGTTCTTGAATGCATTTTTAGTTACAGCAGTATCAAATGTGATTTTTTGACCTCTTGATAACATCCAAGTGAAAATCAATCTAGATATAACCAATGCTGAGAACACAGAAGTAAAAATACCAATGATTAAAGTTGTAGCAAATGATTCAATTGGACCAGAACCAAAAATCTTAAGTACGATAGCCGTTAACAAAGTTGTAACGTTTGCATCGATAATTGAAGATAAGGCTTTTTGGAAACCAGTATCGATTGCTTCTGTCATTTCTTTCCCGGCTGCTAATTCCTCACGAATACGCTCGAAGACAAGTACGTTAGCATCCACCGCCATACCAATTGTTAAAACGATACCAGCGATACCAGCTAAAGTCAATACAGCACCAAATGAACCTAATGAGCCAAATATGAAAATAATGTTTGCTAATAAAGCGACATCAGCAACTAAACCTGCTTTTCCGTAGTAGAAGAACATATAAACAAATACTAACACTAAAGCAATTCCAAAAGAAATTAAACCAGCACGTGTATTTTCAGCACCAATCGTTGGACCAACTTTCATTTGTTCTTTAATAACACAAGGAGCAGGTAAAGCTCCACCGTTTAATAAACCAGCTAAATCTTGCGCTTCTTCAAATGTGAATGAACCAGAAATTTGTGTGTTACCTGTCGTGATTGGATTAATAACACGTGGAGCACTATAAACTACACTGTCCATAGTAATTGCAACAACACGACCTACATTTTCTGAAGTCATTCTTCCCCATTCGTCAGAACCTTCAGCTGTCATCTCCAAGTCAACAGTGATTTTACCATCTCTTTGGTCATAACCTGTTGATGCTTTTGCAATATGCTCTCCGTTTACACGCGCTTTTCCTGATTCAGGAACTTTACAAGCATAAAGGAAATAAGCAGTTTTTGTTGATTTGTCGTCAATTTTTTCTGGATTTGCTGACCACATAAACTCAACATCAGGAGGGAGAATAGCAGTGATATCTTTTCTTCTTAATAAAGTTGTAACTTCAATTTTATTTTTTGAATCTACGTAACCTAGCGCATAATCTCCGACTGGTGTGATTAATTCTGCTAAACCTTTTTTCTTTGATGAAAGTGAGTTTAACGTTAAATCTTCTATTTTTTTAGTTGAATTTAATGTGTCTTCAATAGCAGTTGTATCATCAATAGCAGCAACTTCTTGTTCTGCTTCTTTAGAAAGTCTGCTAGCTTCTTGCCATTGAACTTGGAATTGACTTGGCATGTATGTTTCAAAGAACTCAAGATTTGCAGTTGAGGATAATTTTTCACCTACTGTTTTCTCGTCTTGAACGCCTGGAAGCTCTATGTATAATCTATTAGTTGTTGGATCTTTTTGAATATTTGGTTGAGCAACACCGAATTGGTTGATACGACGGCTCATGATTTGTTCAACTCCGTCCATTGAAGAAGAAATCAATTTTCTGAAATAATCTTCAACATCAGCGTCAGTTGATTTAATACCAATTGATTCACCTTTTAGAATATAGTTTAATGGCAATCCTCCGTTTTGAGTTCTATACGCATCAATAAATAAAGATAAGAAGTCACCACCTGTTTTTTTGTAGGCTGTCATTGCTGCATCATGTGCTTTCATGAATTTCAAATCTTTCGGATTTTTAGCGTGACTTTTAATTAAATCAGGAATAGAGATTTCTAGAGTTACACTCATACCACCAACTAAATCAAGGCCAAAAGCCAAAGATCTTTTCTTAACTTCAGAGAATGTTGATCCAATTACAGGATAAACTGGTTTATCACCTTTATCTCTTAGAATTTCATTGATGAACGCTGCCTTTGCTAAATCATAATCTTCAGGACTTTTGAAATCAATGTAGGTATTATTTGGTAACAACGCAGGTTGATTCGTTGTTTTCACTTGCTCTTTCAGCTGATTTACTTTCAGCACTGCCTCCTTCTCTGCTTTTTTCTCGACGTTACTTGCTACCCAAGTAAACGACAATTGATAAACGCAAACGACTGTTAATATAGTAGTTAGAAACCAAAAAAATCCTTTTAAACGCATTTTTGTATATTTGAATTTGAATTAAGGTTGCAAATATATAATTTACGTTTCGTAAAATCAACATTCACAGTGTTTATTAAAGAAATACTTTGATTTAGTACTTTTTATTATTTTAATCGCGTTGAAAACTCAATCATTTTTGAAACGAAATTCTCCCAACTATTTTCTTTATTATAGTGTTGAATATTTTTAGCGAATTCGTTTGGATTATAAATCTCGTAAAAATTTTTAATCTGTTTAAGCAGCGCTTTTTCGTTCACTTCCTCAGTAATTAAACCTGTTCTACCATGAGAAATTGTTTCTGCCAATCCTCCAACATTTGTAGAAATAACAGGAACTTCAAAATGATAAGAAATATTTGTGATTCCACTTTGTGTAGCCGAACGATAAGGAAGAACACAAACATCAGCGGCGGAGAAAAAGTTAGTAACCTCTGAGTCATCAATATATCGATTATATAACTTAATTTTTTTTTCTAGTTTCTTTTCTTTGATGATATTTTCATACTTCTCAAAGCTACCATAAACTTCCCCTGCAATAATTAGAATGTAGCTTTCATCAAGAAATTGAATCGTATTTAATAAAATATCCAAGCCTTTATAATCGCGAATAATTCCGAAAAAGAGTAGCGCCTTTTTATTAATACATTCTGAAATTCCTAATTTTTGAAGTGCTTCAGTTTTTGAAATCTTCTCTCCAAAGTGATTGTAAATTGGATGAGGAATTAAAATGTGTTTCGCTTTTGGTAAGTAGAACAGTAAATCTTTTTGAACTTGTTCAGACATTACGATAAATCCATCATTTCTATTTAAGAAAAAACGGTTAAAAGCATCGTCGTAAAAACGTCTTTCGTGTGGAATTACGTTATCCAATATCGCTAAACGAATGGTTTTTTTGTCTTGTTTACCTAAAATCCAACCAAAACTTGGGGCAAAAAATGTCATCCAATAACGTGAAAT
Organism: Crocinitomicaceae bacterium; assembly: GCA_044374225.1. GTDB lineage: Bacteria > Bacteroidota > Bacteroidia > Flavobacteriales_D > Crocinitomicaceae > UBA952. The sequence continues at coordinate 15,447 of JBILOX010000009.1, forward strand.
AATCAAATCAGGTTGAAGATTTCGTATTTTTCGTGCTGTTGAAATGTATGTAAATGGATTAATGGAATCTAACCAACGTTTAGAGGGGATTTTATCAGCAGTGTCTTCTTGGCTAACTAGTTGGGTTTTTCCTGGGAAAAGAAGTTTTGGATATTGACGAGTAAAAGTAACAGCTTCCACGTCATGTTTTTTTTCTGCCTCTCTGTATAAATGTGCGCTAAATTGTGCAATACCACCTCGAAAAGGATAAAATGTAGAGAGGAAAACTATTTTCATTTGCTTAAGTGCCTTTTTTTATTTTGATTTTTTGAAATTTTCAAATTACCTAATTTTCAAATTATATTTTAGTTACCGAAGTTTTTTAAAGTCATAAAAATTTCTTTTCCTGATTTAATATTTAAGGTATCAAAGTTTGAAATTTGTAAGTCTTTATAGTATTTCTTAACCATTCCCACTCGGTTGGCATAAACTTCATATTTTCGTTTGAATTCAATTAAATTTCTTTTATCCTCTTGTTCAACAACCAAAGTGCTATCGAAAGAAAAACCATTAATTGCTTTCGGAACGTGTAATTTATCATAACTACAATTTAACTTAATATCTGTGTTAAATTGATTGGCATTCCAAGTTGTAAATTCAGAAATAGGAAAAACTAATTTTACAATGCGTTGATTCTCTTCTACTAATTCGGCTTTGTTGTTAAAAACCGTAGTTGACCATAAATCAGATTGCGCCCAAGGTTCTGTTGAATTTGTTCGTTTGTATCGAACATAATTAAAAGCAAGTCTTCCAGCGTTGTCTGTGAAAGTGTCTTCGATTACACATTTTAATTGGTAGAAACTTGTGTCGTGTTGAAGAGAAGCATTTTCATCATGCGTAATTTCCATTACATCGTATTCGATAAACTTTCCAGTTTTAAGTTCAAAATAAGAGGTGAATAAGAATTGATCACTGTTTACTAATTCTTTTTTACAAGAATTTAAAAGCGTTATCGAACCTACTATTGCAAATAAGAAAAAACGTAAGCGAGTATTCATATTTGTCAAAATTACAAAACTTATTGATTAGGGTCAATACCTTTCTGCTCGCATCTAAGTAAAAATTCTTCTAATTCTTTTCCTTTTAATGAAACACCGTTTTGATATAAAGTGTCATTGATTTTAATTCCTTTCGAGTTGTAAGCAGATGCCCAACCATGTGGCAAACCATCTTTATATCGAACTTTTCCAATTAAGATACCTTTCATGTCGAATTCTTGCCATTCTCCAGTTTTCAATCCTTTTGTATATACTCCCGATTTTTTTAACTTCCCATTGGAGAAAAATTCTTTGAATTCACCTTGTAAAATACTGTCTTTGTAATTGGAAATAGAAAGAATATCCATTTTCCCAGATTCTTGCTGGCTTCGTAAATAATAAAGAACCTTTTTTCCATTTAGTTTATCATCTTTATATTCTTCCGTTCCAAGAACGTACCCTTCTGGATTGTAATTTGCCCAAACAGAATCTTTTTTCTGATCCCAAAATGGACCCTCACTCATTAATTCTTTGTTTTTATGGTAATAGTAGCCATATGAACGCTTGCTATTTGGTATGTGTTCAATAATTGTTCTAACTTCTCCGGTTGGGTAATAATAGGTGAATTCACCAACAGGAATATCGTCTTTAAACTGACCTTTATAAATTAGGACAGAACTATTCGGATAATTTTTTTGCCAAACGCCTTGTTTTCTCCCTTTCGCATCTTTCTGATTCACTTGTGTAATTGACAAAAAAGGCAACAAAATAAAAAGTAAAAGAAACTTTTTCATATCAATTGATTTAATTCAGACAAAGATTTTACGACACAATCAGCTTTAACGGAAACTTTCTCTTCGGTAACAATGAGTACTGTCTTCATTCCAAGTTTCTTGCCAAAAATCAAATCCGTATTGGTGTCGCCCACCATAATGGCTTTTGAAAAATCAATTTCAGGATAAAGTGATTTTGCCAATTTCCCCATTCCCATTGATGGTTTACGCATAAAAGGCTCTTGATCTTTTAATTCAGTTGCTGCGAATACTTGTGTTATTTTTCCACCAACTTTTTCAATATCGACTTTCATTTGGCGGTGAATTTCTGCTAATGCGACTTCTGAAATTTTTTCAAGTGCTACACATTGCTGATTGGTAACAACGAAAACATCTTTGAATTTAGAGCTCAATGAAGCAAATGATTCTAAAACGCCTTGTTTGAAATGAAAGTCTTTATAGTCCAAGACATATCCGCTCATAATTCGTTCGTTGATAACACCATCTCTATCTAGAAAAAGCGTCCAATTTTCATCCACTGACCAATTGAGCATTATTTGATTTCTTTTTCGACTAAATACTGATTACGAGAAGAAGAGTTTCGACCAATCATTTCAGCAATGAAACCGGTTAGGAAAAATTGTACCCCAATAATCATTGCAACCAAACCGATAAAAAACTCCGAACGTTCAGCTAAATTTCTTGCTGTTTTATGAATGAAAAGTTTATCAATTCCAAGATATACAGCAATTCCGAAACCGATAAAAAACATTAGTGTTCCTAACGCTCCAAAGAAGTGCATTGGTTTTTTACCAAATTTCCCCATGAAGGCAACCGTCATCAGGTCAAGTGGGCCATTTAAAAAACGATTAAATCCAAATTTAGTAACGCCAAATTTTCGTGCTTGATGCTGCACTACTTTTTCACCAATATTCACAAAACCAGCATATTTCGCTAAAGCAGGAACGTATCGGTGCATATCGCCATAAAGTTCGATGCTTTTTACAACGGATAATTTGTAGGCTTTCAAACCACAATTAAAATCGTGTAAGTAAATTCCTGTTATTCTTCTAGCAGCCCAATTATATAATTTTGTAGGAATTGTTTTTGAAATTGGATCGTGTCTTTTTTTCTTCCAGCCAGAAACGACATCAAAATCGTCTTCCATTATCATTTTGTAAAGTTCAGGGATCTCGTCAGGAGAATCTTGTAAATCCGCATCCATCGTAATTACGACTTTACCAGAAGCCATTTCAAAACCATTGTGTAAAGCAGCTGATTTTCCGTAATTGCGTTGAAATTTAATCCCTTTAACATTCGAATCTTTTTGACTTAATTCCTCAATCACTTTCCATGATTTGTCTTTACTTCCGTCGTCAACAAAAATTACTTCGTAAGAAAAACCGTGTTGATTAACCACTTTTTGAATCCAAGAATGCAATTCAGGTAAAGACTCTTCTTCGTTAAATAAAGGAATTACTATGGATAAATCGAGTTGCATACCAATTGTTTTGATCAAAATTAATAGGTTAAAATGAATTCTGCGCTTATCTTTTGTGGAATATTACACAATTAAAACTTTATAACTTTCAAATAAGAGTTTTTGTAATAAACAAGATAGGTTCCATTTTCTAGGCTTTCGATATTTATTTTTTGGTTTTCTTCAGTCATTTGTAAACCCAACATTAACTTACCTTGAAGATCAAAAATCGAAATTTCTTCACCAATTTTTGAGTTTAAGAGTTGAAAATGTTCATTCGTCGGATTTGGAAAAATAACCGAATTTGTTTGATTTGTAATTTCATCAACGGACAATGTACTATTCTCTGTAACCCTAAAATGATCGAACGCAGCTTCAGTGATATTAATAGTTGGATCTTCATCAGAAATTTTAACAGTCAATTGCATTGTATTTGTTATTGGCAACAAACCTGAAATTGGAATACTCACATACTCATAACTCATTAAATTTCCTTGTGGTGCTCCAATTTGATCGATTAAAACTGAATTCGTTCCATTAGAAAGAAATATCTTCAATGTATCATCGAATGGACTTTCACCATGGTAACAGTAAAAAGCACGAGCAAAGTTAATGTAAGGTGTTGTATAGCTTGTTAAGTCCATCTGAGGAGAAATCAAAATAGTTTGACCTTCATCAACATCGTCAAAATCAGAATCAAAGTTGGGGTCATTTCCAGTAACAAAAGCAATCGCGCCACAATCGTAAGGTGCATCAAAACCTACCATTGTACCATCAGTTGGATTCGGAATTCCCCTTTCCCATAAGCCAGTTGAAGCCGTACTTGTTACAATCCAACCAAAATCCAATTCAAAATCATCGTAATATCCTTTTGCTAATTCAACGTTTAAAGTCATTGTGTTTTCATCTAAAACTTGACTAAAGCAATTAGAATTATATCCCCATTTCCCAACTGTTATTTGATATTCTTCTGCATAATAAAGTGCAAAATCACGTTCACCTAATCCGTTCGAGTTTCCTACGTGAGTGATTAATGGAATCTGTAAGTTGATTATTGCATCAGTTATAGGAATGGAAGTGCCAGCTTCATAAACACGAACATTCAACCCAAAAGGCGGAATAGGGGTGAGGACAGTTTCTAAAATAACTATTTGTCCTTGAGTTAATTGAACAGTTTCTGTTTTTGGGTAATAACCAACTTTGAAAAATGAAACTTGGTAAGTTCCTGTTCCGAAAAGTCCAGTTGCATAAAAACCGTTGGAATTGGTTCTTTCTTTTTGGTCGTTTGATATAATTTGAACCGTAACGTCATTTAGCACTTGATTGTTGGATTCATCACGAACTGTACCTTCCAAATAAGAAGCTTTTTGATAACTTGGGTTTAAAATAAATAAACCTTTTGTAATATCAGATGCTAAAATTGTTCCCGAAGGAAGATAAGGATAAACTCCCCAACAGCCATCAAAACCAATTGTTTGCCCTGGATAAGTGTCGTAAGAAGCAACTTTAATAATGTTGTAGGGATAAGTGACATCGTGAATAATCACACCGTCTGAATAATAACTTGTAATGGTAAAATCGCCTTTGACATGTGTATTATGTGGAATTACTCCAACACCAGGTGAATTTTGAATGCGATCGACTTCCACAATAGCAGTTGGATTAGAAATATCGTAAGCAGCCAGATAAGCTCCAGAAACTTCATCCGTGGTGAAAATAAATTGTCCATTTTCAGAAGGCCAAATGTTGTGTGCAAAATTATTGGGTGTTGTTCGCGTTCCGATAAGTACAGGATTTGCTCTGTCTGAAACATCCACTAAACTGATGAAACCTTCGTAAATATGCGCCAAGTAGAGCGTGTCGTTTCGTTCATAACCATCGTGTACATACCATTCATCAAAATCGCCCACTTCAATTGGTGACATTGGATTTGAATGAACATCTAAGATTATTGCACCACGATTTCCTCTATTAGAACCAAAAATGTAAGCGTAACCATCTTCAGAAACAAAACAAGTATGTGCGCTTTGCCACGAATTCCCAAGTGGACCGGTGTAAAGTGTGTGAGGTAAATTTGTTGATTCAGGTAAAGGACTTAAATCAATGATTGTTAAACCGTCTTGAGCTTCCGTTGTAATGTATGCATAATCTCCATAAACACATGGGTCGCGCCAAATTGATTCTGTTCCGGGAAGCCAAAAAACTTCAACAGGATTGCTTGGGTCGCTAACATCTACGATTGAGGTTCCTTTTGACGTTCCAACGATTGCGTATTCATTTCCTTGTCCATCAGCATAAGCCCAAACATCGTTTAAGTTGGCTTGATGTAATTGCTGATAATCAATATGAGAAAGTGAATCAATGTTTAGCGAAGCATCAATTTGAGCTGATACATTATCGAAATAAAATAGGAAAATGAATGTAAAAATTGCCTTCGAAAGAAAACCAAGAAAACTATTTTTTTTAAGCATAATTTTTTTTTCTAAAAAAACAACAAGTAAACAAACTTGTTTAAATTGCAATTAATCTTCTATCGAAAAGCACTTTACAGAATAAACAAGGCAGCAATGATAAATATCAAGACGATAATCAAATATTGCCAAACATCCGGAAAGTACTTTTTTACCATTTCTAACCAACTCATTTTACGAAGTTAGAAATTTATGGAAACGAAGGTGGATTTAAATGGAAAATATCGTTTACGAATCAATCAATTTTTTAAATCCAATATGTGATTTTCCAATTTCTCAGTTTTCATTTTTTGATAGTGAAGTTGTCCATTATCAATTTTAAAATTTGGATTTTCCCAAACATCGTTCATTTTAGTAATGAATTTTGTTGCTCCTGTTTCTGAATTTAAACTGTACCAATTGTAAGAAAAATTAGTTTCAGTAAATATGTAATATTCGTTCGTTACTTCATCTTTCACCACTCCACGACCTTTATTGCTCCAGAATAGTGGATTTTTAAGTTCTATTTCATTTTCAGAAGCAATTGTGCCGTCAAGATTGAAGCGAATAAATGCAGAGAAGTTATCAGTAAACATTACAATTGCATTTGACTCTGTGAATAAATATACAGTTTTATCAATCTTTTTAATGTCAATTCCAACTCTTCTAATACTTCTTTGTTGATTGGATCGGTGGTATGGAGAAAATCGTTGTGGACGGTAATATCCAAAAGTTGCAATTGCTCGATTCGGATTTCTTTCAAATGAATTCATAACTAAATTTGCATAGTTTGAATTGGTGATATAATTCTCTCTTCTCACATTAGTTGGTCTCAAGACATAATATTTATTTTCAATAATAAAACTCGAAGCATCGTAAACACTAAAAAACAAATACTCATTTTCAGAAAAACCTTCAGGACGAAACGCACCTTCTGTTAAACTTGCATCAATTTTTTCTGGAAGTTTGTAATTACCATTTTTTTTTTGAGCAACAATTAAGGAGGATGTTTCTTTTGAAATACCAGCAAAAGTCGATTGGTCTTGTGAAGTAGAAACAACATCCAAAGTCAAACCTTGATTGTTTAAAACCGTCAAAATAGAAGTAGTTTCTTGAGCGAAAATTCCACCTGAAACAAAAGTAATCGCAAAAAGCAAGTTTAATTTTCTAAACATATTTTTAGATTTGTTCCTAAAATTAACCAATCAAGTTTAATTATCAAAGTAAATAAAAACATTTTTGGATTTTTTCGAATTGTTAACTAACCAAAAGAACAACACTAATGGCTAAAAATCAACAAAAAAAATCGTCAATTTCAACTGCTAACACCAACGAATTAAATCAAACTTCGTGGTTTGATTTGGATATTTATTCAAGCATTGGTAAAAGCAAATTGATTGGCTGGTGTTTATTGGTTTTTCTGACGGGTTTTTTACTTTTCTCAAATACTATCAATCATGATTACGTACTTGACGATACAGGGGCGATTGAGCAAAACTTAAATGTTCAAGCTGGTTTGAAAGGAATTCCTAAAATTTTAACGATGGATTTATGGGAGTTTTCAGATGTGAAATTGGGTTATTATCGTCCACTTTCCTTAATCACTTTTGCCATAGAAATTGAGTTTTTTGGGAATGCGCCTCATATAAGTCACTTTAATAATGTGCTGATTTTTGCCTTGAGTGGTGTGTTTTTATTTTTGGTTTTACAACAAATTTTTGGAAAATTCAATGAATGGTTACCTCTTGTTGCAACCTTATTATTTTTGGCACATCCTATTCATACAGAAGTAGTTGCGAATATTAAGAGCCGTGATGAATTACTGAGTTTTTTAAATTTATTCGTTGCGTTATTCTTTGTGCTTCGACATATTAAAACCAAAAAATGGTGGTATCTCCTTTTCGTTTTTGCTTTTTCGTTTTTAGGAATGCTCTCCAAAGAAACTGCCCTTACAGGATTAGTATTAATTCCAGTGTTTTACTACATTTTCGATAAGCAAACGATTGTCAAAAGCGCTGTAAAGAGTATTCCTGCATTTTTAGCAATTTTCTTCTTTTTTGTTCAGAAAAAAATCGCCTTGGGAACACTTGAAGCTTTGATTCCTATTGACATTATCAATTACCCTTACATTCCGCCTCACGTAAACGATTCTGCAAAATTTTCAATGGCTTTTTACCTTTTTGGTTTTGGTTTGAGCTTGTTGACTTTGCCTATTAACTTGCGCTACGATTATTCCTACAATCAAATTCCAGCAGTTGATTTCTCAAGTCCGCTTGCATTGTTTGGCTTATCGTTGTTTTTTATTGGTGCTTATTTCACGATAAAACTCGTTTTGAACAAAAAAATGCTTGGAATTCCGCTTGCGATTTTCTATTTAAACTTTGGACCTGCATTAGCTTTTACCTTACTTCGAGGAGGTATTTTCGCCGAACGTTTTCTCTTTACTTCCACTTTGGGATTTGTTTTGTTGTTGCTAATTGTAATTATTGAACTTTCACGTAAATTGAATTTATTCCCTTCAAAACCAGCCAGTTTTCAAGCAATTCCATTATTAGCCATTTCAAGTTTGATTTTTCTTCTTTATTCCTTCAAAACGGTGGACAGAAATAAAGTTTGGAAAGATAATTACACGCTTTTTTCAACGGATATCAAAACAGGACAAAACAGTGCTCAAAATCAACGTCATTTTGCTGAGCAAACATTGGTAAAAGCAATGGCAGAAAAAGATTCATCGAAGCAAATTGAATTGGCAAAAGAATCATTGAAAGCTTTTGCTATTTCTTTAAAGATGCATCCTAAATTTTCGGAAAGTTATTTGAAAACAGCTATTATTTATCAATTGTATTTGAAAGACGTAGACAAAGCCATTCAAAATTATAAGAAGTGTATTGCTTGTGAACCAAGTAGGAATTTAAGATCGGAAGCTTATTATAATTTAGGAACAGTTTATCAAAACAGTAAGGCAGATATGATGTATGCGTCTTATTGTTACAATCAAGCACTTCAGTTTAATTCTAAATTTCAGGCTGCAATTGTAGCACGCGACGCATTGAAAAAAGTGGGAATCAATAATTTATTGGAACCGTTAAACCAAAAAGTGGATACTTTAAATGGCGAAAAAGATGCAAATTATTATTTTTCTATCGCTTATGATTTTGCTTCGAAAGGTGATTACAACAAAGCCATCGACAATTTCAGTGAAGTATTAAAAATGAATCCTACCAGTTTAGATGCGCTCTTGAACATTGGGAATTGTTACGGAATGTTGGGAGATTATCAGAAATCCATCAACTTTAACAATAAAGTAATTCAGTATTATCCAAACGACAAACGTCCGTGGAAAAACAATGCGATCAACCACGAAAAATTGGGGAATAAAGCCAAAATGCAAGAATGTCTAGATCGAGCGAACGCTACAAATTAAATATTCATGATTTTAAGGAACAACAAATTATAAAAGGTTGTGACTTTTAATTGTGGCATACTTGCCGTTGTAATAGCATTGATTGTTCACGGAATTTGAAAAAACCTAAAAACAGAACTGTATTTCTATTTCTTATCAAATCAGCGATAAAAAATGCTCCCTATTTGGCCTTAAGCATTTCTTTTAGAGGAATATATTCGCCAGATGGTTCTTGGGTTTCAAAGAAAACAGTAAAGAAAATGTTCAAATTGATTTACTTATGAACTTTAATTCGGATTAATTATTGACATTTTTACTTGGTTTTAGTATGTTTTTATAACTTCTCACTCCATTTCTCCCGACTTAAAAATCGACCAATATCTAAAAGGTCGTTTCTTACTTGGTTTGCTTCTTTGAATTGGTGCAATTTAGAGAGTTCGTCTTTTAACTTTATTAACTTATCGTAATTTTCTCTTAACTTGGAATAGAAATCATCAATCGTTTCTTCATGTTGTTTGTATGGCGTGTAGTAAATACTGATTTCATTGAGCAAGGATAAAAATAGATATCGGTCTTCAACAGTACGAATTTTTTCCTCAAAAACTTGTTGGTGTTCTTTGATTTCTATGGCTTTATTATCCAATAATTGAAGTAATTCTTTTTCTTCATCTCTCAAATCTGCTGCCTTTTCATATTGTTGGTTCCGAATACATAATTTCTTGTCGATTAATATTGAAGTTAGTTTCAATTTTAATTCAAGGATTTCTTTTTTTTCTTGTAAATAGTTCATTTTAAATTGTTTTAAATATTAATTATTAGTGTTTTAGCTTTTACGGAATGTTATTTTTCAATTAGCTGTAATCAGATTAATTCTATTCAAATCAGACGGATTCCAATCTAATAATTCTACAAGAAGTCCTATCCTTTCTAATCGATTTAGTAGCATTAAATCAGCAATGAGTTCTTCTTGTTCAATAAAAGTGTGGTATAATTCTCGTATTTCATCATTTTGCATTGCATACAAGTAACGAGCTACTTCTAATGTTAGCACTTCTTGGCACTGATTTTTAGAAATTGGAAAATCATCGTATTCGTTTTCTAAGTGTTCCAACAATTTTTCTTCGTGATAAAACAACGTCATAAACATCACTTCCCGAGAAGTAAATTTCCAACCCATTATGCGGATTGTCTCTTCGTTTTGATCTTGAAGAAAGTTCTTAAAGTAAGAGTCGTTTGTGAGTAGAAAAGTATCCATATTAATTGTTTTTTCTAGGAATATCTAACGTATGCGGAACAGTCATCCATTTTGAATAGTCAACATTGTAGAAGTTAAAGTAGTCACCAGGAGCCTGTTTTTCAATAATATCGATACATTGAGTAGCTGTAGGTAAAGCAGGGAATATCAAAGTGTAGGTATGAAACTCACCTTTTTGTTTAAAATAGTGTTTTACAGGCGCAATTGGTATTCCGATAGCTTTAACTAATCGATATTTAGTGGTGGAACCTTTTGGTTGAATGTAAGCATCACGTTCCATTTGAATCCAACCACCATTTATATAAATCATTGAGGATCGAAAAATAAAATCAATCCGCGTATATTCGTCTGTGACTTCAATGCTCTTCATCCTGTGATCTGTTTTGAAATCCATTCCATTTGGATTATACAATTTCATTGGTGAAACACTTTTCTCAGTGTTATCAACTTCAATAATTTTCTCAATTTTTGTTTCCATATTTTTAAATTTTATGAGACAAAGGAAATAGGTCACTCGGTATTCAATCTACCGTTTGAAAAATAATCTTTAGATTAGTAAAAATAAATTCTCCATAGAATCTAAATACAGTCAAAAAAATGCCGATAAACAAAAACGCTTTTAAACGCTACAAGGTAATAGATATGTTACTTCGGAATAATATGCGAAGGTTTCCAACGCTGGAAGAATTAACAGAAATGTGTAAGGAAAAACTAGATTTACGAAGACTCTCAACCGAAACCATTCGAAAGGATATTGAACATATGCGCGAACCCCAGCCAAGTGGTTTTGATGCACCAATTTCTTATAATAAAATAAAAAGAGGCTATGAATATTTAGATGCTGATTTTGTTTTTGGGGGTGTTTCATTGAATGATTCGGACGTTGGTGCCATAAAGGAATCTATTGATTTGATTCGAAGTATAGGTGGTTCTCGTGTGGGTGAAAAGTTTAATAATGCGATGGAGAAAATTCTTTCAACTATTTTAGAGGAATTCCCAGACGGAACAAATAAACTGTCATTTTTACAAACAATGACTCCTCCAAAGTCAAGAGGATTTGAACATTTTGATTTATTTTACAATGCTTGTAGGTCAAAAACCCCTGTTTCTTTTGTGCACTATAACTACAATAAGCGGTGTTTTAAAGCCAATACAATTCATCCATTTTTAATAAAAGAGTTTGAAAACAAATGGTATATCATTGGTTACTCCGAAAAGCACAGAACACGCAGAACTTTTGGAATGGATCGAATTTTCGCCCCGTTTCTTTTAAAAAAATCGTTCGTCACTGTCGACAAGGCAATTAAACAAAGTGAAGCTTCAGATTTATATGGTGTTTTCCCCATTCTGAATCAGAAAAAGCAGCGTATAAAAATCCGTATAAACGATTTAATAACTAATTATTTTGAAGCTTATCCGATTCACGAAAGCCAGAAAATAGAAAAGGAACCTGACGGTTTTTCTATTGTAACTTTTCAGCTTGTTCCAACAATGGAGTTAACGCGCTTATTTTTGTCGCACGGAAAAACCTTAGAAATAGTTCAACCACTTTGGCTCAAAGAATATACCGATAATCTTAAATAAAATGGCAGTTAAAAATACTTCGTTACTTTTTGAAATACCAAATTTGGACACATCGAAACAAAATCCTAAAGTGTTACGTGTGTTATTAACAAAAGAGTTTACTCGCATTGATTTTGGTTACACAACACCCTGGTATTACGAAAAAGGTGGCTGGATTAAAATTTCTACCACTACATTTCTGGAAATCGCAGGATTGACTGATAAATACCGTTTGAAAAGCACAGATGGAATTCCTATAGCACCTAAACGCACTAATTTTAAATCAACCGAAGATTGGCAATTTTTTTCTCTTTATTTTGAGCCTATTCCTCAGAAAGATTGCATTATAAATATGATTGAATCAGAAAAACCAACATCCCAAGATTTCAATTATTACGGAATTGTTTTGAAAATGGCGGAGGGGATAGGTTTTATCGAATAAATTTCAACTTAGCACATTGGTAAATTTATTTTTGAAAAAGAACAGAAGTTAGTCATCTTTACAAATTGAACCCAAAATCAATAGCAGTTTCAAGAAGTTTAGACCATTTAAAACCGCAATTCTTTAAAAGGAATTTTGACATCAATCTTATTCTCCTTATTGATATTAATAATTTGCATGCGCACTTTTTGGTCTTTGGCATTTATTGTTAATACACCATAATGGTTTTCCATTACGGGTCCATCAATTCGATTCGAATTAGGTGTTGCAAAACTCCATGTTTGGGTTAAGCCACTTGAAGTCAAATCAAAAATTGGATACGTTTTATCATTGAAGTATTTCGATAACTCGCCGTAATGAACATCTCCTGAGATAAAAATCACTCCGTTAGCTTTTGTTTTGCTAATTATTTCTAGCATTTTTTCACGTTCATAAGGGAAATTTGCCCACGACTCGTAGCCATTAAAAGATATTCCAAACTGCGTCGAAGAACCAATAATTCTTAAGTCTGCTTTTTTACGCAATTCACTCGTCAACCAATACCATTGTTCTTTTCCGAGAAAGGTAGAGTCTTCATCTACAATAGGTAAGTATTCTAATTGATGACGAAAAATGGTGTCAGCGCTGTAGGAGGGGTCGTAAACTCTCAAGTCACTTCTAAAAGTTCGGCAATCTAAGAGGATAATTTGAACGAGCATTTTTTCATGTTCAATCATATAAGAAGTGTAAATTCCTTCTTGTGTTCGACGCTCTGATTTTTTTGGCTCTTTAAAGAAATCTAAGAATAATTCTTTAGATTCTTTCTTTTTAGGATAGTATTTTCCAGCATCATTTTCACCGAAATCATGATCGTCCCATGTGGCTAGAATTTTTGTTTTTCTTCTTAAAGCTTTGAAGTTTTTATTCTTCCCAAGTTGTTCATATTTTGAGGCAAGTTGATTCATGTCCCTCGTGTCACCATAGATATTATCACCCAAAAAAATAAAGTAGTCGGGCTTTATTTTAGCAATTTCTTTTAAAATTGTCAAAGGTTTATCTTGATGACCACACGAGCCAAAAGCAATGCTTAATTCTTGACTTACGGCAATAAACCGAATCAAAAAAAATATAAATAAAGTACTTAATCGCATATTTTTTTCAAGTTTACGAAAAATGACTGAATCAACGTCTTTTATTGACTTCATTTTATCTTAGTGTGTCAAACGCTCCAGGAATATGCTCAAGGTTAGTTCGATAACTATTGTGAACAATTGAAATGATATCAAAGCGAACGTTTTTATCAATTTGATTTTTCTGCACGTAGTTATCTGCAACTGTAATTATTTGGCGTTGCTTAGATTTTGTAACTGCCCGCCAAGGTTCACCGATTTCAGCCGTGTTTCGAGCTTTTACCTCTACAACAATTAATTCATTGTTTTTCTCTGCAATTATATCGACTTCGTATTTTTTAAACCTTACGTTTCTTTCTACTAAAGAATAACCATTTTGGAGTAAAAAATTGCTTGCAAAATCTTCCCCCCACTTCCCTAATTCGTCCTTTGTCATTTTCTTTTAGGTATTAAATTATGAAAAAAGTTAATTACGGAGCAATTTTTTTTGGTTAATTGTTTTTTTTTAAAATTACTTAAACATAGTAAGACCGTTGCATAACCCATTTCTTATCGTTACTTCAAAAATTTAATATCCTCATTAACAAGGGTTAACTCCGGTATTAAATTTTTGCAAAGCCACGATTAATGACTTTTGAAACAGTCTTATAGTGGTAGGGAAATAATTTTAAATTAAAACATTGATTATCAGAAATTAAGTCTGTTATTTTTGCTTAGAAAGTGTATTTCCCTTCAATTTTAGGTATGAAATAGGAACAAAAAATAGGTTGAGTCGGCTATTTACACCGAGGTTTTATGAAATACTTTTTTCTAATACGTTATTTTTTTTGCAAAATGGATGGTAGTAGTTGAAAGTGAAAAAGTTATATATGATTTCTTCGATCAACTTAATTTATTGATTGAATACTAATTTCCAACCTCATCAAAGAATTTTATCGAAATAATAAGTTAGAAATAAACAAAAAAAAGAGGTCTCAAAATGAAACCTCTTTCAACTTAGAAAATATTCTAATTAGTTTACGCTTGAAGAAAGATCTGAACCTGATTTGAAACGTACTGTGTTTTTTGCTGCAATTTGAATAACTGCACCTGTTTTAGGGTTACGTCCTGCTCGTGCACTTTTTGAAAGAACGTCGAAAGAACCGAATCCAACTAAAGAAATTTTATCTCCACCTTTCAATGCACCAGTTGTAGCTGTTACAAATGCATCTAATGCTTTTTTAGAGTCTGTTTTTGATAATCCAGATTCTGCTGCGATTGCGTCAATTAATTCTGCTTTGTTCATAGTAATTTGTTTAAATGAGTTAATTAAAAATTTATATCACAACAAATGTATCTGAATATCAATGCCGTCAACCATTTCATGAATAAAAAAAGTATTAAATGTTGAAAAAACGAGGTTTTTGTTAATAAAAGTAGATGTTTTTCCCCCAGAAGTACCTCTACTCTTTGAATTGACGTATTAAATTTCGGCGTATCTTCGAACAATAATGAAAGAGCTAAGAAAAAAAATATTTTATTGGATTTTACAAATTTTTGGTTGGTTGTTCTACGGAACCTTGCTTTTTCTTGCCGCCTATCGTAATGCTGACAATCAATTTGATTTTAAATTTAGTTTTAATTTATCATTACATATTCTTGTTGGAATTATTTTAAGCCATTTTCTACGTAACATATATTTAAGGAAAAGCTATTTTCATTCTAATGCACCAAAATTAGTTTTTGGAATTATTTTTTATTCTGGATTGGTTTCTTTTTTCTTTACAATATCAAATAAATTAATTACCTCTTTTGTTTATTTGAGTTTTCCCAAGTTGGATTATTTATCCATTTTATTAAGTACCGCATCGAATTTTGTGGTTTTTTCTCTTTGGAGTTCAATTTATATTACTTACCATTTGTTTGAAGAATCGAGAAAGAAGGAAATCAATAATATTTTGCTAACGAAAACACAAGTAGAGCTGGAATTACAAAATCTACGTTCTCAATTAAATCCTCACTTTTTATTCAATTCCTTAAATGCAATTCGCGCATTAATCGAGGTTGAACCAGCTAAAGCAAAAATGGCTATCAATCAATTATCGAATTTATTACGCTCAACGCTGAAGTTAAATACTGACAAAACAGTTACAATCATGAATGAAATTGAATTAGTCGATGCCTACTTGCAACTAGAGAAAATTAGATTCGAAGAACGATTGTCGTTTAGAAAAAGTATTGATGATAATTGTTTGTTCGTTGAAATCCCCGCATTTACCATTCAAACACTTGTAGAAAATGCAATAAAACATGGAATTTCAAAGTTGGTAAATGGAGGATTTATCTCAATCTCTACTTATCAAAACAATAACAAATGCATAATTAAAGTACTTAACTCTGGAAAGCTTGGTACAGAAGTAGATTTAGGAATTGGGCTTTCAAATTTGAATAAACGACTGAATTTACAATATAATACAGATTTTTCCTTTTCTATCATTGAAATTGATACTTGTGTGGAAGTAAGAATTGAAATCCCTTTGAACTTTAAAGTCTAAACTATGTTTTTGAAAATATGAAGGCAATTATTATTGGTGCTGGTGTTGGTGGACTTTCAACAGCGATTCGATTGGCGAAAAAAGGAATGAAGGTTCAAGTTTTTGAAGCAAATCCATTTCCCGGTGGAAAAGTAAATTCTAGACAAATTGGTGATTATCGTTTTGATATTGGTCCATCTGTTTTTACTGAGCCTTATTTGATTGATCAATTGATTGAATTAGCTGGAGTTGAAAATGTAAATTTTAATTACCATAAATTAGAAGAATCTTGTCGCTATTTTTTTTCAGATCAACAACAAGTTACAGTACACCCAAACGCTGAAAAAGTGGCTGCAACATTTGCCAAGGAACTCGGTGAGGATGAAAAAGTTGTTTTGGCATATTTGAATCGTCAAAAAAAGAATTTTGTAGCCGTTTACCCGGTTTTTATTACTGTTTCATTACACAAGATTTCACATTTTACAAATAATTCTTTTTTTAAAGCCATTTCAAGACTATTTAAATACGGTTTAAACAAAAGTATGCACCAGGTCAACCTAAAAACATTTAAAAATAAGAAGACAGTTCAAATTTTAGATCGTATGGCAACTTATAACGGTAGCAGCCCATACAAAACACCGGGAATGTTGAACATAATTTCACATCTTGAATTTAATGAGGGGCCAGCAATGCCAATAGGAGGGATGGTTTCCATTTCAAAAACACTTTACGATTTATGTGTCAAATTAGGAGTGATATTTAATTTTGAGGAAAAAGTTATATCGATTTTGCACAACAATAATTCTATAAATGGGGTAGAAACAGCAAAAGCAAAATATGAAAGTGAAGTAGTAGTAAGTAATATGGATGTGCATTTTACGTACGAAAAATTACTTTCAAATTTCGGAGCTCCAAGATTGAATTTAAATCAAGAAAAATCAAGTTCAGCAATTGTATTTTATTGGGGAATTAAAAAGCAATTTCCTCAATTAGGTGTGCACAATATTTTCTTTGCAAAAGATTATGATCAAGAATTTAAAGCGATTTTTGACACAAAAGAAGTTTATGAAGACCCAACTATTTATGTTCACATAAGTTCTAAAGTTGAGCTAGCTGATGCACCTTCAACTGGCGAAAATTGGTTTGTAATGATAAATTCTCCAATAAATGTTGGCCAAAATTGGGATGCGGAAATTCAAAAATTAAGAGTTCATATTTTAAAAAAGTTAAGTAATGCTTTGGGAGAAAGTATCGAACCTTTGATTGAAGTGGAAGAAATCAATGAACCTAGGAAAATAGAAGCGACTTATAGCGGAAAACAAGGTTCAATTTATGGAAACTCTTCCAATAGTTCGTTAGCAGCTTTTTATCGCCACCCAAATTTTTCGAAGAAACTAAAAGGACTTTATTTTACGGGTGTAACTGTTCATCCTGGTGGAGGAATTCCATTAGCTTTAAACAGTGCTAAAATTGTAGAAAGATGTGTAAGTGAGGATTTTATGAAAGATTTAAAACTTGTTTAATAAGCCGTAATAAAGTTAATTTTAATTAAACTAACCTAAATTCACATTTCTTTCTAATTCCTAAATTCAAGATTTCATCAAATTTTTTCTTGGATATTTCAATTGCACCATATCTTTTTACATTATCATTCATAAATTGAGCATCTAGTAAAACAAATTCATTGCTGATTAAGATTTTAATCAAATAATGAAAAGCAACTTTTGAAGCATTTGAGACTTTTGAAAACATAGATTCTCCAAAGAAAACTCCTCCAATACACACACCATAAAGACCACCAACTAATTCATTATTTTGATATGCTTCAACAGAATGAGCAAATCCAATTTTGTGTAATTGTGTGAAAGCTTTAATCATTTCTTCCGATATCCAAATACCACCATCATCTTTTCGTGGTAATGCACAATTACGCATCACTTGTTCAAACTGTCTATTTATTCTGATTTCAAACGTATTTCGATTGATTATTGGTCGAAGCGATTTTGAAGGCTTATAAGTTTCGATTGGAATAATTGTACGCGGGTCTGGACAAAACCAACTAATTTCATTGGCTTCATCTGCCATTGGAAAAATTCCTTGACAATAAGCGGAGAGTAAAGTTGTAAGTTCTAGTTTTGCTTTCAATTTAAAAATTTAACTCGCTAAATTCACAAACGAGAGCAACTAATTGTTTCTTTTTTGAATGTTAAAAAAGCTATTTTTTCACGGTTTATCAGTGAATTTATCACCAAGTAAAAATCCCCAAGCATTTAAAGAAGCAACGTGGTCGCAAACAACTTTCACAATTGCAATCAACGGAATTGATAAAAACATTCCTGGAATTCCCCAAATTGCTCCACCAATAATAACTGAAATAATCGAAGCTAAAGCATTGATTTGTACTCTTGAAGCAACGATTCGAGGGATTAAAATATTATTGTCAATCACTTGAATTACACCATACATAATCAAAACATACAAAACAAAAATTGGAGGCATCGTGATAAATGCAATTAACATATAAATGGTAGCTGCAATCATTGCACCGAGATAAGGAATTAGGTTTAGTAAAGCACCTATTACTCCTAATAAAAAGGCATAACGAATTCCCATCATTAGTAATCCAAGTGAATTTAAAATCGCAATAATAATGAACTCTATAAATAAACCAACGACGTAACTTTGAATTATTTTTTTTGTGTTTAGTAGCACTTCTTCCACAGTAGTAAAATCTTTTTTAAGAAAAAGTATTCTAAAAAAATGAAGTAGTAAAGGTTTGTAATACAGAATCATAACCAAGTAAATAGGCATTAAAACCGTTGTAATTATTACATTCCCTACACTACTAATTTTTTCTCCAATTTTGAATTGCTTGATTTGATCTTTTTGAGCTTCTAACATCCAAGATTGAATTTTCGCTTCTTTTAAATTCGTTTTTTCAGCAATCCAAGCAATAATTTCTGCACTACTATCATTAAATTTCTTTTTTAAGATTGGAAGGGCGTCACTAAAACTGGATGCTTGTGAAATTAAAAAGAACAATAATCCTGAAACAATTAGTAATCCAAAAAATACGGTTAGTGAAATAGCAAAAAACTTATTAATTTTTTTAGATTCCAAAAAGTTGACTACGGGATTTAAAAGTATTGCGAAAATTGTAGCCATTACAATTGGAATCAAGATGTCTTGAGCAACATATAGAAAATAAGTGACAGCAAAAAGAATTATAAATGCAAAAGAAATTTTAGCACTTAATGGGAGTTTAATGGAATTATTCATCGATAATAAGACTTAATATAAAACATTTGTGTTTGTATTTATTATAAATGTGACATATTTGCTTTATAAAAATTCCATTTCAATGAGCTTTATTCTTAATAAAATATATTTTAAGCTAGTGCTCTTGTCAAGTCTTCAATCAAATCCTCTGCATCTTCTACACCAACACTCAATCGAATTAATGAATCAACTACACCACTTTGTTCACGAACTTCTCTCGGAATGGAAGCATGTGTCATTGTAGCTGGATGTCCAATTAATGATTCAACACCACCTAATGATTCAGCCAACGCAAAAATCTCTACTTTTTTCACTATTTCAAGTGCGTCTTCCAATTTATTTCCTTTTAAATTGAACGAAATCATTCCACCAAAACCACGCATTTGTTTTTTCGCAACATCATGATTTGGGTGTGATTCAAAACCGGGCCAATAAACTTTGTCAATTTTTGGGTGTGTTTTTAAGAAATGTGCTACTTTTTCACCGTTTTCGCAATGTCGTTGCATTCTTAAATGGAGCGTTTTTATTCCTCTCAAAACCAAAAAAGAATCCATTGGTGCAGTAACCGCTCCCGATGAATTTTGAATGCGGTACATTTCGCTTGCGATATCGTCGTTTGAGGTAACTAAAGCGCCCATCACAACGTCTGAGTGACCACCTAAATACTTTGTAACTGAATGCATTACGATATCTGCTCCTAAGTCTAATGGATTTTGTAAGTAAGGCGTTGCGAATGTGTTATCGACCGCCAACATTGCACCCGCTTTTTTAGAAATTTCAGCCATCGCAACGATATCCACGACATTCATCATTGGATTTGTTGGTGTTTCAACCCAAATTAACTTTGTATGCGCATTCACTAAAGCTTCCACTTCAGCAGGATGTTGCATATTTACAAAATGGAATTTAATACCGTATTTTTCAAAAATTGTTTTGAAGATTCGGTAGGAACCACCGTATAAATCATTGGTAGAAATAACTTCATCACCTGGATTCAACATTTTGATTACACAATCAATTGCTGCCATTCCTGAACCGAAACAAGCTCCATACTTTCCATTTTCAATAGCTGCTATGTTTTTTTCTAAAGCATGTCTAGTTGGGTTTAAAGTTCTCGAATATTCATATCCCTTGTGATTACCAACACCATCTTGAACATAGGTAGAAGTCTGATAAATTGGTGTCATAATTGCTCCTGTCGTAGGATCTGGGTGAACACCCGCATGGATTGCTTTTGTACCGAATTTCATTTTAAAAAGTTTTTGGTAAAAATAATAGAATTACCCGATTTAAGGTTTAATTATAAAGATGTAAGAACGACTTATTTAAATTGGTTCAAAAAATATAATTATCCTGAGCATTCAAAGTTTTGTGTCTGTTAAAACTTCTTATTATTCATTATTGATTTCTCTCTGTTGGTTCCCAAACACTAGATTTAATGCCTTTCAAATAACGAAAAAAGCCGATAAATAGCGCGATATTCATCGTTGTAAAATGGGTTAGAAAACGTAAAATTGTAATGTGAATGTTTAACTTTTTTAGTAAAAAATCAAATCCAAGCGCTGTAAACATTGTAACAATAAATAATCCGAAGAACCAATAATTGGCTTTTATTTCTAGTAAAAAAGGAAAAACAATTAGTAAATAGATTATGAAAAATGGTGTCAGCCAACGCAAAACTTTATGTGAAAGAAAAGCAAAAGCAGTTCCATTAAATTTTAATAATAGTGGCCAAAATTTCGCAAGGTTTTGAAAGTTCCCAGCTGAAATTCTGATTTTACGATTAAATTCTGCCTTTAAATTATTGGAAACGTCTTCCAAAACAATGGCATTTTCATCACTAATGCAGCGTTTTTTCGTTTGAAGAACTTGCATACAGGTATAAAAATCATCTACTAAAAAATTATTTGGAACTGGCTGAAAGTCAACACGACGAATCGCAAAACAACCACCAAATGGCCCCATTAAACTTCCCCAAATTTTACCTTCTGCATGTTTGGTGTTTACTTCATTTGAAATATAATTACTCTCTTGAAATGAAATACCGTCGGCCTTCAAATTACGATGTTTCATAAAGGAATCAACTAAACTTATTTCAGGGTTTTTGAAATGTTTTACCAACTCAAAAAGTGTATTTTTTTGAAGAATTACATTTGCATCTGTGAGTAACAAAATTGAGCCTGTAGCCTTTCTGTGAAGGAAATTAACGATTCCAATTTTACCTGTTCTATTTGAAAATTCAAAGAAATGAAATTGAGAATTGTTTTCTGCAAATTGTTCAATAATAGAATTGGTTCGATCCGCAGAACAGTCTGAACCAATAAGAATTTCAATTTTTGATGCCGGATAATCAGAATTTAAAATACTTTCAATTTTTTCTTCAATAATAGCTTCTTCATTGTGTGCAGCCATTAAAATACTGAGCATTGGCAAGTCCTCTTCTTCTGAGTAAACGAGTGAATTATTCTTCCGTTTTCGTCCGTATAGTTGTGTGAAAAATGGATAAAAAATATAACTATGTGCAATCAACAAAAAAACTGTCCAGAAGAGAATTTCAAGTAGTAACATTTAGTTTATTTTCCTGGTTGAAGCTTAGCTGTAAAGTTAATCGGATTATGCTAGTTTTACTTTAATAATTTTCGATTTCTAAGATCTTGAACAAATTGGGTTAATCTATTGATTTCATTATCAAGCGCCACGATTCTATTCTCTTCTTCTGATGATTTATTTATTTTCTTCGTTAAATCGTCACGCTCACGTTTCAAATCATTCATTCCTTTTTTGAAATTAACTTTTGCTAAATCCATATTTTTAAGTGAATAATAAGCATTTGCAAGTTGGATATATTGGGGAGCATTGTATTTTGTTTTGAAATTTTTGAGATACTTAAGCTGAACATCAATCAACATTTCGTAATCAGATAATGACATTGAAAATCCATTCAGCGCAGTGTAATAAGATTCTAATTTTGGTTTTAACTTATAGGTTTTATCATGATAAACTTTAGCTGAATCGATGTAGTTTTTCTTTAGTGTAACAGTATTTGCCCTCAATTCTTCTTTCGAAATGGATAAGTTAGCAGCAATATATTGGATTATTTGCAAACGAAAATCACTGATAAATTGTAATGAAGGATTTTGTTTAGTAGCAATTAAATTGTTTAAATAAATCGCCACTTTGTTTGAAAATTCTAGATTTTTCAAAATTGGGTCTAAGCTTTCTGAATTTTGAGCATTAATTGTTAACGTATTAACTGCATTAGAATTTAATCCTTGTTTTAAAATAGATATTGCATTCACTTCAAATTGACGAATCAATCCCAACGTTCGATAAATTTTTCTGTTGCGATAGAGTTTGTCGATAGCTGCTTTTTTACCAGTACTTTTAGAGGTAGAGGCTGGTAAAACTTTCAAAATATTTTCATAACCTTCCGCCATTTTGCAATAGGCATTTCCAATATTCAACATTCCTTCGTAATAGGAATTATTGAAATCTGTTGATTTTTTGATTGACTTAATTGATTCAATATAATCGAAGTAAAACTCAAAGTAAAGTGCTCCCCGATTATTCAAATTTGATTCATAAGTTGAGTATAAATCCAAGGAACGATTGTAAAAGAGAATTGCCGAATCTACTTTTTGCATCATTTCAGGAAAACGGAAAATACCTTCTTTTTTTAATGCGTAAGCTTCAATTTGCATTTCTGAACCTAAAAGCGAATTCGATTTTGCTGAGTTTTTTAAATAGTTGGAATCTGCCACATACAAGCTTTTCTTCGACTTCCAATCCTTGTTTCTGTTGAGTGTGAAAATTAAGGAGGGCAAAGCAATTACGGCGATTGATGCGTAGATTTTTACATTGCTTTTATCGTTGAAAATATCGAGTTTGAGTAGTTTGTAAATTAATAATACTACAACAAAACAAAATGCAATGGAAGCTGTAAATGTGAAACGTTCAGCAAAAATACCAACCATTGGAGTTATTAGATTTGCCATTCCGCCAATCATCATGAAGAAGAACAAAATAGCAAATGAGTAGTAAGATTTTTTGAAAAAACCGTAAATCGCTAAACCAATTAAAGCCAAAACGAAAATTAAACTTAAATAGAAACGCCAATCATAAAAAGTTACAATTGGAATCATATTGAATCCGTAATAATAACCCAAAGGATAAGGAACAAAAAGTTTTTGAATGTAAAGGTAATTGGTGTAAATATAGACTGGAATTCGCTCCAAGAAACTCATTTCAAACAACGGATTTTCTACGTAATTGAACAAGCGAACGTTTTCCTCTTTCAGAAAGGAGACTTTGATTAACTTAAAAATTACTTGTGTTAAAATCAAAACACCAAAGACAGTTCCAATTTTTTTCCAACTAATTTCTCGGAAAAAATAGACCATCATTGGAATAACAATAACAAACGGTAGATTTGATTTTTTACTTAATACGGACAACGTGATAAATCCTAAACCTATAAATATTGAATACAATTTCCCTTTGTCAACATACTTAAAAGCTTGAATTGCAGTTTGTAAAGCAAAAATAAAACTTAGCATTTCATCTCTGTTTTTTAAATTGTTAACTACTTCCGAATGAATTGGATGAATCATAAAAAGTAAAACAACAAAAGCAGAAAAGTAAGATGCTCTACCTTGAAAAAGTACGTTTATTAATTGAAATAATAAAATTCCACAAACCGCGTAAAGTAAAACATTGATGAAGTGAGAAATACTTGCTCTTTCTGGGTGATCTGAAAAAAGCGACCATTCGATAGCGTAACTTAAAGTGACAATTGGTCGGTATTCGTAATTTTGTTTACCATCAATGGCATAATTGGAAGTGAAAATATCCTTGATACCTCCAATTCCTTTTTCAACGTTGAGATGCTGTTTTCTATCCGTGGTCGTAACTAATTCGTCATCCAATGAAAAACCATTTGAAATAGAATTTCCATAAAACAAAAAAGCAATCAAAAAAGAGAAAATAGCGAAAGTCCGAACTGATATCGACTTGGATTGAATTGTAATTTTTTGCTCTGAATTTTTCTTTGCCAAAAGATAGTTTTTTAACGAATATAAAAAGAAATTGAATTATCGCTTGTAATTTTTCTCGTAAGTTCCTATCCAATCGTTTACTGAAGTCTTTGCAACTAACTCACCAATCAAGTCAAACGGAATTCCTTCCACTTTTTTGAAACGAATACACGATTTACCCATATCCAATTTTGCTTTGCTTCTTTTTCCAAATTCAGTGGTAAACCAATCCATTAAACTTGGATCGGCATAAATTCCCATGTGATAAAAGGAAATAAAGTTTTTTTGATTAGCAAAAGCCATAAATGGTAAAGGAAGTTTTGGGTCACAATGATAGCCGCTTGGATAAATAGATTGAGGTACGACATAACCAACCATTCCATAGCTAATGCACTCTTCAAAACCAGTTGGTAAGTTCTTTAAAATAGTTTTTCGTAAGGTATTAATGCCTTCTTTTCTATCTTCAGGAACTTGAGAAATGTATCCATCAACAGTCATACTTTTAATGTTAAACGGCTGTTTTTCCGGGATATACTTTCAATGCCTCGCGTAAACAAATCACAGCTTTTCTTAATGAATCTTGATTCAAAACATACGCAATTCTAGCCTCTTGTTGACCTGCACCTTTTGTAGCGTAGAAACCATTTGCAGGTGCCATCATCACTGTTTGACCTTCAAATTCAAAGTCTTCTAATAGCCATTGACAGAATTTCTCGGCATCGTCAACTGGGAATTTCGCTACGCAATAAAAAGCACCACTTGGTTTTGGACAAAATACACCTGGAATTGAATTTAAACCGTCTACCATAATATTTCTTCTTTCCACATATTCTGCAACAACATTGTCAAAGTAGGATTGAGGTGTATTTAAAGCTGCTTCTGAAGCAATTTGATCAATTGTTGGAGGAGAAAGACGTGCTTGTCCAAATTTCAATGCGGCAGCCATCACTTCTTTATTTTTAGAAATCAAAGCACCGATACGAGCTCCACACATCGAATAACGCTTCGAAACCGAATCAATCATAATCACGTTGTCTTCAATTCCAGCAAGATTCATCACTGAAAAAGGAACTGCGCCATCGTAGCAAAATTCTCTATAAACTTCGTCCGCATAAAGGAATAAATCGTGTTTTTTAACGATTGCTGCCAATTGCTCTAATTCTTCTTTTGAATATAAATAACCCGTTGGATTTCCGGGGTTGCAGATTACAATTGCCTTTGTTTTAGAAGTGATTTTTTTCTCAATTTCTTCAACTGGAGGTAAAGCAAAACCACTTTCTATTGTTGCTGTAACAGGAACTACCGTCAATCCTGCTGTAACTGCAAAGCCATTGTAGTTTGCATAAAAAGGTTCAGGAATAATAATTTCATCCCCTGGATTACAAGTAGTCATGAAACCAAAAATCAAAGCTTCTGAACCACCCGTTGTGATTATAATATCTTCTGGTTTCACATTAATTCCAGTTTTAATATAATAGGCAGACAAACCATTTCTATAGCTTTCAAACCCAGCAGAGTGACTATATTCAATCACCTTTCTATCCATATTTCTGACAGCATTTAAAGCCACTTCAGGTGTTTCGATATCTGGTTGACCAATGTTTAAGTGGTAAACGATTTTTCCTGCTTTTTTCGCTTTTTCAGCATAAGGAACTAATTTTCTAATCGGTGATGCAGGCATTAAAATAGCCTTTTCAGAAATTTTTGGCATACGTTTTTATTAATAAGGTGAGCAAATTTAACTAATTATTTCTTCTTTCTCAGAATCGAATAATCCCATTTCTCAAAATACGGATTTAAGTATTGAAACGCATATTGCGCAACGAAAGTACCAATGATCGAACCAGCCAAAATATCTTGAAAGAAATGTTGCGAAAGGTAAACACGTGTGAAAGAAAAAAGAATAGCTGCGACTAAACAAGCAACTTGAATCAACTTATTATTGGAGTAGGTGAGGGCAAGCACAGTAAACAAAGCAAAACAACTTGTTGCATGCCCAGAAGGAAAACTATTGTAAAAATGGTAGGTAAAATTTTCTATTTGGTGGAAATTTGGATCGTGCTGAAAATAATGCATTGGTCGCATCACATCTGGAAAAACTCCTTTTTTAAGAAACTGAGTAATTCCTGCGGATGTTAAAAAGGAAAGAAGCAAAAGCAAACTTGTTCGAAGAGAAACAAAAAGAAATCCGATGATTACTAACGTAAAAAAAAAGCCATCCCCAATGTGAGTAGAATATTTAGCAATTGTATCTGAAAATGAAGAATGATAAGTATTTAAATGGCGATGAATATCCATTTTAGATTGAAGAAAAGTGATTGTAAAACCAACAATCCAAAATAAGCGAACACCGATTTGATAAATAGTATAATTTGAAAACATGCGCAAAATTAGTTATCTGTTTTAGTTTCTCTAATCATAAAGGTAAATAAAACGGCATCGTATGAAAAATGTGCTGCGATTGAAAACCAGATTCCAAATTGATTAAAACCAAGAGAAATCAAGAAAATAAATGGAATAATAATCAAACCGTAAACTGAAAATCGCCAATTCCAAGGATTCAAATAACCGTGCAATGCCACAAAGAAAATGGACGTGATAAACCAACCAAAATAAGGTTGCATTCCCGAACGAAAAAGGAATTCTTCGCCAATTCCCGCACATAATGAAAGAAAAATTCCGTGGTGAAATTTCAATTTCATTTCGCCCACAATTCTGTCAATCTTCATTGGTACTGTATCGAAGAATGGCGCTTGCATCAATAAGTAAGCAATAAATCCATAAATAAATCCGAGTTCTAGACCAAGACCAATTGGAATAACTTGAATGTTATGGAGTTCAATAAATTCAATGAACGAAATATCATCGATAAAATAACGTGTGAGAAATCCCGGAATCGGAAAAATAATTAAAGTAACCCAACCGAAAAAAAGCATTTTGTTACGAAGCGACATCTTTTTTTTAACTTATGTTTGCTAGATTGATTTGTATTGTTTACTTTAGCTGAAATTTAAATCTAAAAGCCTATAGTTCAAATTTACCTTTAATTGTTGATTTTCGACAGAATTTGTAAATTATGTTTTTAACAAACGAGAACGATTGTAGCTTAATTCAATTGTATATTGCAGGGAATGAAAAAGCTTTTGAAGTGTTATTACTTCGACACAAAGACCGTATTTTTAGATTTATCAAGCATAAAGTCAAAGATTTTGATTTGGCCAATGATTTGTTTCAGGAAACTTTTGTAAAAATCATTAATACTTTGAAGTTGGGTAATTATAACGAAGAAGGTAAGTTTTTACCTTGGGCTTTGCGAATCGCTCACAATTTAATTATCGATTTTTACCGACGTCAGAGCAAAGTAAGAATGATTTCGGAAAGTAATTCTTTGGATGAAGAATATTCTGTATTCTACAAAATCGCAGCAGAAGAAAAAAATTATTTACAACAAACAACTTACGATGAGTTGGAAAGTCAAATGGTGAAATTGGTAACTTACTTACCGCGTCCACAGCGTGAGATGATTGAAATGCGTATTTTTCAAGATATGTCTTTTAAAGAGATTGCCGAAATGGAAAATATTAGCATCAATACAGCTTTGGGTAGAATGAGATATGCGTTGATTAATATCCGCAAATTGATTGAAAAACACAATATTGTGACGGAGATTGCATAGGTTTTAAATTGCTTAACTATTGCTTGTCAATTTATTGCCATTAATTTTATTTCAAAAGAATATCAAAATTTAAAATCGTCAATTATATTGAAATTTTTTACCAATTTTAAATACTCAATTTAATCTTTGTCGATTGTGACTTTAGAACTTATTTTGACTCATTATTTAATTCTGTAAATAGCGTTAGATAATTTAGTTATTAATATTAATACAACTTTTAATTAACGATTTATTAGTTTTTAACTCTGAACTTTGTATTAATTTTTTGTAAAAAATGAAGTTATCACTTTCATCTCGTTTTACGTTTTTCTTATTCCTATTTTCCACATTTTATTTATTCAGTCAATCTCTAATTATAAATGAAGTTTCTCAGGGACCGTCAGGATCAAAGGAATATATTGAATTATTAGTTATTCCTGGAACATCTCCCTACAACTGCACCAATTATTGCCTCGATCTACGCAATTGGGTACTAGATGACAATAATGGTTACTTTTCGGGAGGAGCAACATCTGGAGTTGGAATTGCAAATGGAGCTGTTCGTTTTAAAAACGACCCTTTCTGGCAATGTATCCCGATAGGGACTTTAATTGTGATTTACAATAATTCAGATCTTAATGCTTCCCTGCCCGCAGACGATCTTTTAACTACAGACGGTAATTGCAAGTTAGTGATACCAGTTAATTCCACCCTTCTTGAACACCAGACAACTTCCCCAACACCAACAGTATCTACTTATCCAACTACTGGATGGTTACCTGGAGGGGTGTGGAGCCCAATATCCATGGCAAATGGTACTATTTCGGGCGGGTTATACACTGGCGGTGACTCCTTTCAAATATATAATCCAAGTGATTTAACAACTCCAATTCATGGTGTAAGTTGGGCAAACAACAATGTAAACAGTATTATATATTTCAATAGTTTAGCATCGAATTCAGTGTTTTATTTTGGAAACACAATTGATAATAACCCATCAAATCAAGCTAATTGGATTGCGGGTACGTGTTCAGCTCCAAATAATCAAACTCCAGGGCTACCAAACAATGCGGCAAATGCTGCCTACATCTCCTCACTAAATAATAATTGTGCGGGCCCTTTGGTTGTAACACTAATTAGTTCAACGGATGCCAGTAACTGTCTTTGTAATGGTGAAGCTACTGTAATTGCATCAGGATCCATTCCAGGTTATAGTTACACTTGGTATAATTCTTCGTTTGTGTCAATCGGGCAAAATACTGTAACGGCAACTAACTTGTGTGCTGGTACTTACTACTGCATCGTTAGTTCCTCGATCAATTGCTTAGATACACTTTTGGTTACAATTAATAATAGCACTACTCCCATTACCCCAACATTTAATCCGATTGCGCCAATTTGTGCTGGCGGAACAATAAATCTTGCAACTACTTCCACAAATGGAATTACTGGTTCTTGGTCACCTGCGGTTAATAATACGCAAACAACAACCTATACATTTACACCAACTGCTGGTCAGTGCGCTGCCACAACTACCTTGCAAGTTGCTGTTGGAGCTCCACAAACACCTACTTTTGCTACCGTTGGACCGTATTGTGCTGGTGCATCTTTTTCCTTGCCAACCTCAAGTATTGAAGGTTTTACTGGTTCTTGGTCTCCTACAATAAACGCAACAACAACTACCTCTTATTTATTTACTCCGACAAGTGGTCAATGTGCTACAACAGCTAATTTATCGGTAACCATTAATTCCATTCCAACAGTTACTATTTTAGAAAATCCAACTATTTGTGCTGGGCAATCAACTTTATTGACAACTAGTACAAGCATTTCTGGAGGAACTTTTGCTTGGAATCCAGAGGGACAACTAACATCAACAATTACGGTAGATCCTGCAACTTCAACTAATTATACTGTAATTTATACCGTTTCAGGTTGTGCTAGTTTACCTGCAAGTTCAAGTGTGACGGTAAATGCAATTATTACCCCAACATTTAATCCGATTGCGCCAATTTGTGCTGGCGGAACAATAAATCTTGCAACTACTTCCACAAATGGAATTACTGGTTCTTGGTCACCTGCGGTTAATAATACGCAAACAACAACCTATACATTTACACCAACTGCTGGGCAATGTGCCAACACAACTACCTTGCAAGTTGCTGTTGGTGCTCCACAAACACCGACTTTTACTGCCGTTGGACCGTATTGTGCTGATGCATCTTTTTCCTTGCCAACCTCAAGTATTGAAGGTTTTACTGGTTCTTGGTCGCCTGCAATAAACGCAACAACAACTACCTCTTATTTATTTACTCCGACAAGTGGTCAATGTGCTACAACAGCTAATTTATCGGTAACCATTAATGCCATTCCAACAGTTACTATTTTAGAAAATCCAACTATTTGTGCTGGGCAATCAACTTTATTGACAACTAGTACAAGTATTTCTGGAGGAACTTTTGCTTGGAATCCAGAGGGACAATTAACACCAACGATTACGGTGAATCCTGCAACTTCAACTAATTATACTGTAATTTACACCGTTTCAGGTTGTGCTAGTTTACCTGCAAGTTCAAGTGTGACGGTAAATAACTCGATAATACCACAATTTGCAAGTTGGGGTCCTTTCTGTCAAGATGCGCTTCTTGCCCAAGTCATTTTACCTGAAACATCGATTAATGGAATAACAGGAACATGGAATCCACAGATGGTTTCTACTGCTACAGTAGGAATTTCAACTTATACATTTACACCAACTGCTGGTCAATGCGCTTCCGATTTTCAGTTACTAGTAGAAGTTTTTCCAACTCCGATAATATTTGGAGGGAACGACATCACCATTTGTGCAGGAAATTTAATAACACTTTCAGCAACAGGTGGTGCACAATACACTTGGTCAAATTTCGTTCAAAATGGCTTACCTTTCCAAGCAGTAACATCTTCTGTATATACTGTTTCAGCAATTGATGTTAATGGTTGTGAGGGATTTGATACGGTAAACATTACGGTTTTAGAAAGTCCAATTGCGGCTTTCTCTCCTGATGTGACCACTGGAATTGCCCCTTTAACAGTTCAGTTCACTAATACAAGTTCCAATGCCAATTCTTATGTTTGGAACTTTGGAAATGGCAACTCATTGGCTGTTTCAAATACAAACACAGTTGAAGCAGACTATTTATCAGTTCAAATATATGAGGTTTGGTTAGTGGCATCTAATGGTTTATGTTCTGATTCTGCATTGGCAACAATCATCGTACTACCGGCTGGGGCTCCAGAGATTGTTATTCCGAATGTTTTTACGCCTAATGGAGATGCCGCCAATGACGAATGGATTATTCAAACAGCGAGCATCGAAAGCCTTGAATTAGTCATTGTTAATCGTTGGGGAAATATAATGATTGAAGTCAATGATTTAGTTACTGGTTGGGATGGGAAAACAGCTACTGGTGATGACGCAACTGACGGAACTTATTTTTACAAATACACAGCAAAAGCTTTTAATGGCGAAAGTTTATCCGGTCATGGATTTCTGACATTGATTCGATAATAAGAATTACGTTATTAGAAAAAGTTTTACTTTACTGTGCTTTAAGATAAATAATTCTAAGGAGGCAAATAAACTTTTCAAAGGTCAATTTCTATTTCCCTTAAATGAGTGAATGCTTTCTTACCCCAATAATTAAAATTCATAGCTTTTAGGACAAAATTATCATCTGTTAATAAGTGGGGGAGAAGTTAATAATATGTTTTTTTTTATTTTTAACTTCATTTTTGGTTAATAAATGAGATTTAAATTTGCGACAGAAAAATATCTATTATGAAGTCCATTTTATTCTCTTACTTTACTTTTTGGTTTGTTTTGATTTCTGGTAATTTTGTCAAAGCACAATCTGTTATTCGTGGACCTTATTTGCAATCACCGACAGAAAATACAATTGTCATTAAATGGCGTACTGATGTCTCTTGTAATTCCAAAGTGAATTACGGAACGAGCTTGGGAAGTTTGAATCAAACAGCTTCAATTTCAGTCCCAAAAACCGAACATACAATTACTCTAACGAATTTAACTCCATCTACCACTTATTATTACGCAGTTGGAAATTCAACTTCTCAGTTAACAACTCCTTCTGAATCTTATCGATTTAAAACTAATCCAATTCCAGGTGTTGCTGTTCCAACCAGAGTTTGGGCAATTGGCGATTTTGGAAAAGGAAACGCAGAGCAAGTTGCGGTTAAAAATTCATACATGCAATACGATGATTCTTCGAATACCGATGTTTGGATTTGGTTAGGCGACAATGTTTATAACGATGGAACGGATGCAGAGTACCAGCAGAAATTGTTTCAATTGAACGGTTTTTCTAACGTTTTTAATTGGCTACCTTTCTGGCCAAGTCCGGGAAATCACGATTATAATACCGTGTGGGAAGAAAGTACTTTTTTTGGAATTCCTTACTCAAATATTCCGTTTGAAGATCACCAAGGGCCTTATTTTGATATGGTTCATGTTCCTACGCAAGCAGAGGCAGGTGGATTTCCATCGCAATTAGAGTTATTTTATTCGTTTGATTATGGCGATGTGCATTTTCTATCTCTCAACTCAGAGGTATTCGATTTTACCCAAACTTTTGAAGGAATCGATCGAATGAAACAATGGATTGAGCAGGATTTAATTCAAAACACAAGAACATTTACCATTGCCTATTTCCACCAACCCCCTTATTCCAAGGGTTCTCACGATAGTGATGATGCCATAGAATTGGTAATGAAAGCCATGCGCGAAAGAGTTGTGCCTTTGTTAGAAGCTTATGATATTGATTTAGTAATTTGTGGTCACAGTCACGTTTTTGAACGCAGTAAACTAATTCATGGACATTACGGAAATTCATTTTCTTTCGATCCTTCGACGATGTTGAAAGATAGCACAAATGGAAATTTTGCTCAAGGAAATGCCTACCGCAAAGATGGATTAAAATCAACTCCAGACGGAACAATTTATGTCGTTTGTGGAAATTCAGGAAGTAGGGAAACTGCACCTTCATTAGATTATCCGATGATGGAATTTGTGGATGGGGGAGACCAAGCTTGTGGTTCATTTATTATGGATATTTATAAAAACCGTCTTGATGGTAAATACTTGCACATGAATGGTACAGTTATGGATGAATTTACCATTTTGAAATCCAACTTAACGGTTGAAATTCCAAATGTGTACGCTTGTGGACAAGGGCAAATCGCCGTGCAACCAGTCATTTCCGGTGGTTCCGACAATTTACATTATGCTTGGAGCATAAATAATAACACTTCAAATAGTCTATCAATTAATGACCAACAACTCGGAAATCATCAATTGGTCGTAACCGATAGTCTAACAGGGCAAGTAGTTACACAAACGTTTTCTGTTCTTCAAGGAAATGACTTAACCATCACTGCTCAAAACGACACGCTATATGCTCAAGGAGTAGCAAACAATTACCAATGGTATTTGAACGGTCAACCGATCAATGGAGCAAATGGCACATTTTTTATTCCACAAGTGGCCGGAAACTATTCAGTTTCTACTTTTTATGGAACATGCTTGTCTGAATCCGTCTATTTTAATCCACAACTATCTGTTTCTGGCATTTCAACGTTTGGTATTACACTATATCCAAATCCTGCCAGTGATGAACTAAACATTGAGGTAAACGAAGCATTCATAGGCAAATCCTTTCAAATATATTCTTCTTCCGGAGAATTGGTTAAAAAAGGGAAATTAGACTCAAAAACCAACCGAATTTCATTAACAAAACTACCTACGGGAACCTATACCATTCATGTTAATGGGACACAAGAAACTCTCCGATTTGTAAAGAAATAGGTATTCGTTAGGAAGCATGTTAACAGTTCTGTGTTTCAACTTCACATTAGTTTAATTGAAATATAATTTATACGTCAAATCCAATTTATAGTGTTTTATGAATTTTGTATCATAAAATTTTACTATGAAAACAACTACAATTGAAACTGAAGTTTTAGACAAGCCATCAACATCTAATGCAACCATTGACATCCGCATAGAAAAAAAAGAGTTTGAAATCTTCACTGAAAATTGTACTTGCGTCATTGATGAGGTAGAGTTTGTAAAAATCATTGACTTAGAAACAAAAATGCTGCTGCCGGTGGTGGCCGCCCCTAAACCTACTACTACCGCCACCCCGCGTAAAGGCATACACAAATTCGTTTCCCGCATCTTTAACCGCCTGGCTGTTTTGCCACTTACTATGCCTCTTTGTTTGTTTTTTGTATTGAGCTGGAATGTTGGGTGGGGGCAGTACACCGTTAATTTTGAAGATGCTAGTGAAACTAAAACTGGATATGCATCTGGAAACGTTACACTTAGTGGGATTGAATGGAATTTGACTGAAGCTTTGATAGGAACATCTGCTGCTGACTATAAAAATGGATCTCGTTCTGCTCGAATGAGAGGTATTAGTTCTTCATCCATGACAATGAACGCTAATAAATCAAATGGTTTAGGTAGTATTACTTTCAAATATTGGAGATATGGAACCGATGGACAAGCAACTTGGAAAGTTGAATATTCAACGAATAATGGTACAAGTTGGACACAAGCAGGATCTAATTTTACACCACCAACAAATAATAATGAACAGACATTCTCTGCATCGTCAATTAATATTACTGGTAATGTACGTATTAGGATTATTCATGTAAGTGGAGGAAATACATCTACAAATAGAAGATTCAATATAGATGATATCTCTTTATCAGACTATGTGGTTGCCACCCCAACTATATCTTCATCAGGTTCATTATCTGCGGTTTCTACTACTTATGGTACAGCGTCATCTAACACAACTTTTTCAGTCTCAGGAGCAAATATGACTGCTGGAATATTGGTTACCCCACCTTCAGGATTTGAAGTATCAACTTCTGCTTCAAGTGGTTTTGCTTCAAGTATAACAGTTGGTGCTGCTGGTACAATTGCCAGTACAACTGTTTATGTTCGTTTGGCTGCAACAACAGCTCCTGGCACTTATTCAGGTAATGTTGTACTTTCAAGTTCAGGAGCATCAAATGTAAATGTTGCAACGGTTTCAAGTACTGTTTCTAAAAAAGCACTGACGATTACAGCAGCTAATCAGTCGGTCGCATACGGAACGGCTGTGGCTACGGTCACAGGGAATGGATCTTACACACCAACGGGGTTTGTAAATAGTGAAACTTCTTCTGTAATTGGAGGGTCGGCTTCCTACAATACTACATATACCACTACAACTGCCGCGGGGTCAAATGTCGCAACAATTACCCCTGTCACAACGAGTTTAACCGCTACCAATTATTCGTTCACAGCAGCAAATGGAAATATTTCTGTTACAGCAGTTACTCCATCTGCTCCAAGTATTACTGGAATAACTCCAGGGAATACCCAACTAAGTGTTGCATTTTCGGCTCCATCATCCAACGGAGGAGCAAGTATAACCAATTACGAATATTCAATCAACGGAGGTGGTAATTGGACAACACCTAGTCCGGCGGTAACGACAAGTCCCTTTACTATTTCTGGATTAATAAACGGTACAACTTATGACGTGCAAATTCGTGCAGTGAATTCTGCTGGAAGTGGCACGGCAACTGGAACAACCCAAGGAACACCTGCGGCACCTTCTTCTCCAACTATTAGTGGTGCTGCCACAGCAACGGCTTTTATTACTACTTATGGAACAGCATCAACTGCTCAAAACTTTTCAATTTCAGGTTCTGCATTAACTGCTGATATCATTGCAACAGCGCCAACTGGGTTTGAGGTTTCCAATGATGGAACGACCTACGGTTCAACCGCAACTTTTACGCAAGGCGGAGGTAGTGCGAGTGGAACATTACGAATTCGTTTGACAGCTGCAGCAGCGGTTAGTGGATCTTACAACAGCCAAAATATTGTCTTATCCAGCACAGGAGCATCATCAATAAATATTACAACCTCATCATCAGGAAATACGGTCTCTCAAAAAGCATTAGCCATAACAACGGCAACGGTCGCTTCAAAAGTGTATAACCAATCAACCACGAGTGGAACGGTTACACCAGGCACATTATCAGGATTTGTGGGATCTGAAACGGTGGTCGTTTCATCTGCTGCTGGAACGTATGCTGATTGGAATGTTGGAACTGGAAAAACAGCGACTATCTCTTACACACTTGGGAATGGCACGAATGGTGGATTGGCTGCCAATTATTCTCTTGCTAATACCATCGCAACAGGAGATATCACCGCCAAAGCACTTACCGTTTCTTCACCAGCCGTAACATCCAAAACATACGATGGAACCACAACAGCAACCATTACGGGAACTCTATCTGGTGTAATTTCGCCTGATGCCGTAACCTTGGTCGGAACCGGAACCTTTGCCTCTGCCAATGTCGGAACAGGAATTTCAGTGACGTCAACCTCTACCTTAGGAGGGGCTGATGCTGGAAATTATTCATTGACTCAACCTACAGGATTGTCAGGGGATATTACAGGAGCATCACAAACCATCACTTTTGCTAGTTTAACACCAGCAACACTGAGCACTGCGGATTATTCACCGGGAGCAACAGCTTCTTCAGGTTTAACGGTGATTTATACCAGTTCAAACCCATGTGTGGCAACCATTGTTGCTGGAAATATTCATATCGTTGGTGCAGGAACTACGACCATTACGGCTTCACAAAGTGGGGGAGGGAATTATTCAGCCGCGAGTTCAGTTAATCAGACTTTAACGGTGATGAATCCCACATCAACATTAACTGCTGGAGATGTTGTCGTTATCGCCTACAATACTGGAGGGTCTCCAGATAATTTTGCGATACTTTTTACCGTTGATGTTGCTGCTGGGACTGTATTTTATGTCAATGATAATGAATTGGCATCATCATCTTCAACGAGTTTTACTAATTTAGGTGAAGCGGAAGCATCATTTACTGTTAAAGCAGGACAAACCATTGCAGCTGGAACTGTTATCGTACTTCCTTGGGGAACATCTGAATCAACCTTGAAATATGATTGGTCTAGTGCTTCTGGTGGATTAGGAAATGATGATGATGAAATTTATATTTATACTGCAAGTTCTATTACATCGACAACTCCTACAGCTTTTATCAGTTATGCTAAAATTGGTGCATCAACAAGTGCCATTCCTTCTTCATTAAGTTTAGGCACTACGGCAATTGCTCCAAGTGGAACTGCTTTAAGATATGCGGCATCTGGTGCAACCTATTCAGGAACAAAAGCAACTCTATTGACTGCGATTGGAAATACATCTTCAAATTGGAATACAACAGGTGCGACTTCATTTGCCGCAACAGACTGGTCATTCTCTGTTTCTCCTTCACCACTCATCAATTCATCGGGTACATTATCCGCTGTAAATACCACCTACGGAACGGCCTCTGCATCACCAACGAGTTTTAGTGTAAGTGCAAGCAACCTTACAGCAGGCCTTACCTTGACTGCACCGAGTGGTTTTGAAATTTCTAGCGGTTCAAGTTATTCTACAAGTTTAACCATTTCGCCAAATGCTTGTGGAGCCATTGCAGCTACGTCCATTGATGTGCGCTTGGCTGCAACGACCGCAGTCGGCACGTATTCAGGGAATATTGTGATAAGCAGCACTGGAGCGACCTCTGTCAATGTGGCAACAGTTTCCAGTTCGGTCTCAACAAAAACACTTACCATTACCAACTTAACCGCATCCGATAAAATCTATGACGGATTAACAACAGTCACTGTCAGCGGAACCCCTGCGTACAGTGGTTTGGAAAATAGTGAGTCATTCAGCGTGAGCGGATCTGTAAGCTGGGCATTTCCAAATGCTACCGTTGAAAACAATAAAACCCTAACAAGAACAGGAAGTTACACTGCGCCAAGCGCCAATTACACGGTGACTCAACCTTCACTTACTGCAAGCATCACCACACGTAGCTTGACAGTAACAGCAAACGTTGTCAATAAACCCTTTGGTGAAACACTCACGGGAGCTTCTGGATCAACTGCATTTGTTTCCAGTGGTTTGCAAAATTCAGAAACCATTGGTTCGGTGACCATTGCTTATGGGAACGGAGCAGCAGCGACAGATGCCGTAGGAACGTATACCGGTCAGGTGACGCCTTCTGCTGCTACAGGTGGAACTTTTACAGCTTCAAATTATTCTATTTCGTATGTCGCAGGAAATATCATTGTATCAAGCGTTCCAACATTAAATCCAGTTACACTCGCATCAGCTTTATCCACTACCTATGGAACAGCATCCACAGGGGTAAGCTTTGTAGCAAGTGGTTCAAATCTAAGTACAAACATTACTTTGACAGCGCAAAGCGGTTATCAAGTTTCAGATGATAATTCAAGTTTTGGATCTTCTGTATCTGTCTCAAGTGAGACAACAGTTTATGTGAGGTTCGAAGCGACAAAAGCAGCCGGAACATATAATAATGCCACGGCGGTTGTTCTTTCTTATGCCGGAGCTACTGATGTAAATATTTCAACTTCATCCTCTGGAAATAGTGTTTCTGCAAAAGCATTGACCATTTCTGGAATTTCCATTTCAAATAAAGTCTATGACGGTAATGCAACAGCTACCATTTCTGGTACAGCGGCATATTCAGGTTTGGTCAACGGAGATTCGTTCGCTGTGTCTGGAACTCCGAGTGCTACCTTCAGTGATGAAAATGTTGGAACCAATAAAACGATCACGGTGATTGGGTATTCTTCACCGAGTTCTAATTATTCCTTTAGCCAACCGAGTGGCCTGTTGGCAAACATAACAACTTCAACCTTGACCCTTACAAGTGCAGCCGTTTCCTCAAAAGTATACGACGGAACCACAGTAGCAACAATCACCGGAACGCTTTCTGGAGTTATTTCGCCTGATGTTGTCACTTTGGTGGGAACAGGAACATTTGCATCAGCTAATGTTGGAATAGGAATTAGTGTAACTTCAATAGCTACATTAAGTGGAGCAGATGCAGGAAATTATTCTTTAACACAAGCGACGGGGTTGACTGGTGATATTACCATGAAAGCATTGACGATTACTGCTACCGATGTATCGAAAGAAATGGGAGTGTTGCTTACAGGGGGTGCTGGATCGACATCGTTTACTTCAAGCGGACTTGCAGGAAGTGAAACCATTGGTTCAGTAACCATCACTTATGGCGCTGCAGCAGGAACAACCGGGCAGGGTGCAACACCTGGAACTTATAGCGGTCAAGTAACTCCTTCAGCGGCAACAGGTGGTACGTTTAATACATCCAATTATTCGATTACCTTCAGTTCAGGAAGCATTATTGTTTCTGGGTTTACAGCTGGAAATATAGTTGTTGAACGCATTGGCAACGGTTCGACAACATTAACTAGTGCAGCTTCTGCCATTAATGTTGTTGAATTAAACACATCTGGTACAATTCAACAAACGATAAGCACATTATTTACCAGTACGAACTTACTCACTGAAACAGGTTCTGGAACCTCAAATGGAAATTTAAATTCATACAACACGCTGCTTGGTGTCTCTGGTTATAATTCTGCTTTGGGCACAGCAAGTGTAGCTGGTTTAAACACCAAAGCAACTAATATCATTGGAAGTGGAGCAACTGTTGTAAATAGAGTGGTGTTCCCAACTTCTGGTTCACCATTGCCGTTTACGGGAAATAATTTTAGAAGCATTATTCCAACAAGCGCAACAACTTTTTATGCATCAGGAGCAGGTAGCTCATCAACAGGTGGTATTTGGTATTTCAATGGAACTAGTTATACACAAGTCAGTATAACGCAAACCAACACAAGAAACGTAGAAATATTTAATGGGAATTTATATTTTTCAACTGGTTCTTCTACAGCAGGTATTTATCAAGTAGGAACTGGTCTGCCAACTAGTTCTGGTCAAACGGCAACCTTAATTGCCGCCTCAACTTCACCGTACGGTTTTTCAATGAGTCCAGATGGTAATACGATGTATATTGCTGACGACGGAACTGTAAACTTAAATACGGGTGGTGGGGTTCAAAAATGGACCAAATCGGGGGCCACATGGACTAGACAATATACTTTTGCAATTCAAGCACGTGGAATTACTGTTGATTATTCAGGCAATAATCCAGTGATCTATGCTACAACTGTCGTCATTTCGTCCATAGATAACAATAAAATAATCAAAATAGAAGACACTGGGTCAAGTGCTTCTTCTTCTGATGTTTTATCTGCTGGTTCGAATTATATTTTCCGAGGTGTAGATTTTTCACCTGCTGCTGCGCCTAGTGCTCCAACAATTGGTACGCTAACCCAAACGACTTGCTCTACCTCAACAGGTTCAGTTGAACTAACGGGTTTACCTTCCGGACAATGGAGAATATATGGCTTCCCTTCTGGAAGTGCAGTTGGAACAGGTTCAAGCACAACCATTAGTGATCTTGCAGCAGGAACTTATACGTTCATTGTAACCTCTTATACCGGAAGAACATCCGTAGCTTCAGCAAGCGCAACTATTAACACACAACCAGGTGCTCCTGGATATCCAACGGCTCCTACAGCGGCAAGTCAAAGTTTTTGTACATCAGCTTCACCAACGGTTGGAGATTTAACGGTTACTACTGGTTCATCAATCAAATGGTACGATGCGTCAACAAATGGAAACTTAGTAGCAAGTGAAACAGCATTAACTTCAGGGAATTATTACGCTTCTCAAACCGTTTCGGGATGCGAGAGTGCAACAAGAACTAGTGTTTCTGTAACAGTAAATGCCAACGGAACATGGATAGGAGATTCTAATGATGATTGGAATAATGCTAATAATTGGTGTGGTGGCGTTCCAAATTCTAATACATCAGTTGTTTCGATACCTTCAGGTGTTACAGTCAATTTGGATTTCTCAACAAGTATATTAGATTTGACGATTGCTTCGGGTTCGACATTGAATATGGGAGCAAATACAATTTCAATTGCTAATGGAGGTTCATTTACAAATAATGGAACCTTTAATACAGGAACAGGAACTTTAAGCTTTTTAGGTAATGGAAGTATTGGTGGTTCTGCAACAACATTTAATAATTTAACTATTAATGGAGCTTTGAGCATAAACACTTCACCAACTGTAAATGGAATAGTTACAATCAATAATGGAGGTTCAGTTTCTTCAAATCCAATTATTTATGGTGCTACTGCTACCTTGGTTTACAATACAGGAGGTTCAATCTCATCGACAAATAATGAATGGCCAACAAGTAATTCACCAAGAAATGTTACTGTACAAAATAACTCTAATTTGACATTGAATGGTTCGAAAACGATTTTAGGAACATTAACGATGAATGCTGATATCAATACGGGTGCAAATTCTATAACACTTGGAAGTAGCTCATCAGTTCCTGGTACATTAACTTATAATTCTGGTAAAATAATTGGAGAGCTTCGAAGATATTTTGAAAATTCTTCTGGAACAAACTATATCTTTCCTGTTGGAAATGCAAGCTATAAAAGAGGTGTAACTATAAATTTCACAGAGGAACCTGGAGAAAATCAATATTTAACAGTTGCTTACAGAAGTGGTGAGCCAGTTTTGGCTGGTCAGACAGAAGCACTTTATAGTGGTTTACCGTTTACAACAGCTGATGGTCAATTGATTCAAAATTATTCGAACGAGGGTTACTGGGAAATCAACCCAACTGCTTATGGTCAAAATATTGATATTAAAAATTACCAAATTACTCTTGAAATGAATAATATTGGAGGAGTGAATGATTATACTAAAACACGTTTAATTAGAGCTAAGGGTCCATCTCACACAACTTGGCAAGCCTTAACTCATATTAGTTCAATTGGTTCAAATTCTAATTATTCAATAACTGCTTCTGGAAATGGTTTCAGTTGGTTTGCTGGAGGCGGTGATGACAACAATAATCCTCTTCCAGTTGAATTGCTTTCTTTCAGCGGGAATTGTGAAAACGATCAAACTCAATTGATTTGGGAAACTGCTTCTGAGAATAATTCTGACTATTTTGAAGTGTTGAAATCACAAGATGGTGAGAATTGGCGAATAATAAACAAACAAGCTGCAGCAGGTTTCTC
Organism: Crocinitomicaceae bacterium; assembly: GCA_044374225.1. Lineage (GTDB taxonomy): Bacteria > Bacteroidota > Bacteroidia > Flavobacteriales_D > Crocinitomicaceae > UBA952. The sequence continues at coordinate 57,522 of JBILOX010000009.1, forward strand.
TACAACATTACAAATGTATTCGTTCATAGAAACAGAAAAGTCGAACAACGCATATTATCGTTTGAACCAGGTTGATTTCAATGGAGAAAATAAATTGTACGATCCAATTTTTATAGATTGTGAAGGAAATTTTAATCAATTGATAACTTATCCGAATCCAAGTAAAGATGGCTTCAACGTTGCAATCAGCGACAAAAAATTAGTTGGTGATGCAAGTTTAATCATTCGTGATGCTATGGGTAAGGTGGTCTTGGTGAAAGCAATTTCAATTGTAGATGGAACGAATATATTCCCAATTTCAGCAACGGAAATCGAAAACGGAGTTTATTTCATTACGATTGAAAGTGAGAATGGTCAGTCAAAAGTGTTGAAGCACGCTAAGAACTAATATCAATTTACTTATTAAATGACGCAATTGAAAATCTATCTGGTATAAAGCCGAGTTAGTTTTCAACGAGTATTTTATACGACAATTGAAAACAACTTCGGTATAATAAAATTTTGAAGAGGATTCAAAAGTAGCTTTAGATATAAATTTTACTTTTGGGTCCTTTTTATTTTTTCAAAAACATATAAATCACCCTAATAGCGCCATTAAATCTTCTTTAGCTAAAGATTTCATTGCGTTCTCATCAACTTTAATGAGATCTTCAACGAGTTCTTTTTTGCCTGCTTGGAGTTGTAGGATTTTGTCTTCGATAGTGTCTGGGCAAATTAAGCGGATTGCCATTACGTTCTTTTTCTGTCCGATGCGGTAACAACGGTCAATAGCTTGGTTTTCCACCGCTGGATTCCACCACGGGTCAACAATGAAGACGTAATCTGCTTCGGTTAAATTTAAACCGGTACCTCCAGCTTTTAAGCTTATTAAGAACACGCGCTTTTCTGTATCTTCTTGGAATGATTTCACGCGCGCCGAACGGTCTTTCGTTTTTCCAGTCAAGTATTCGTAGGTAATTTCTTTTTCCTCTAAACGCTTGCGAATGAGTTCCAACATGCCCACAAATTGCGAGAAAACCAATATTTTGTGTTCACCGACTTTCTCTTCGATTTGCGCCAATAATTCGTCCAATTTACTGGATTCATTGCCGTAAAATGCTTCGTCGTTTAGCAATTCAGGAGAATTACAAATCTGTCGTAACTTCGTTAAACCTTGCAAAATGTGCATGTTTTTGTTGGTCAACTCGTCGTTTTTGTCTGCTTTTTCCAAGAATAATTTGAACTCATTGCGGTATGTTTCGTAAATGCGGCGCTGATTTTCTCCCATCGGGCAATGCATCACGATTTCCGTTTTGTCGGGAAGCTCGCTCGCTACTTGTTTTTTCGTTCTACGCAACAAGAATGGACTCAATTTTTGCTGTAATTCTTTCGCGCGTTTGCTGTCCTTGAATTTATCAATTGGAATGGCATAATTGTCTTTGAAATGTGTTTGATTTCCCAGTAATGCTTGATTCGCAAAGGAAAACTGAGCGTAAATATCAAAGGTATTGTTCTCGATTGGCGTTCCTGTCAATACAATTCTATTTCGCGATTGCAGCAAACGAACGGCTTTGTAACGCTTTGATTCTGGATTCTTTATCGCTTGTGATTCGTCCAAGAAAATGTAATCGAAGTTGATTTTTTTCAAAAAGGTGATGTCGCTCAACATCGTTCCGTAAGTCGTAATGATGATGTCGTAATTGTCAATTTTCTCGTGGTCTTTTTCGCGGTTCAAGCCGTAAATGACGTGGTATTTCAAACTTGGTGCGAACTTATCCAATTCTGCTTGCCAGTTAAAAATTAAAGAAGTGGGCAACACAATTAAATGCGTGCGTTTTCCATTTTTTTCTTTCAAGGACAAAATAAACGAAATGATTTGTATGGTTTTTCCTAATCCCATATCGTCTGCCAAACAACCACCAAAATTGAATTCATCGAGAAAATGCAACCAATTCAGTCCATTTTTTTGGTAATCACGGAGCTTTGCTTTTAGTTTCTTTGGAACTGCAACTGCATCGATAGTGTTGAATTGCTCAAATTTCGTTTTGAAAAGTGTCAATTCTTCTTTCACTTCATACGGCAACACTTCGTCTTCAAATAGGGAATCAATCACTGTAAAATTGGCTTTTGAACTGCGAATTGCATTGTCATGAATTTCTCCCGAGCGGAAGAATTTGGCATATTTTTCCAACCATTCGTCGGGCAACATTCCCAATTTACCGTCGCCAAGTTTGATAAATTTTGCTTGGTTGTAAACGGCTTTTTGAATGTCGCGCAATTTCACTTTTTCGGAACCAAACTTAATATCCACCAAGGTATCGAACCAATTGATGCCACTAGATATCGAAACAGAAGTTGAGATTTTATGCGGACTGTAATTGTTGTTTTTAAGTTCGTTAAAACCAAGAATTTCAACTCCTTCCTTGCGCCAAGCTTCAAAGGCATCTAAAAACCAACCGTCTTCTAAAAAGCGCTGTTTGTGCAAATAGAAAAATTCAAATTCCGTCTCTTGTTCCTCGAAGTGCGTATGCGTGCTTTTTATCAATTCAATAAATCGAGCTTCTAAAGCGGAATCACGGCTTACTTCAAATTGTAAACCTTTGGAGTCGAGTGCATACAAACGCATTTTATTTCGCGCTGGAATTTCGCGTTCTGCATATTTGATAACTGGCGTAATCGTCACAAAATCTTCGTTGTCTTTCAAATAGACGATTTTTTTCAATTCCTGACCGAAGCCATTTTCCTCTAATTGTTTTTTGGTTGCAGGTTTTAAATACGTGTATTGAATCTCGACTTTTCCTTCCAAATTATTTAAGAATGTGTTTCTAAATTCCTCAAATTGTGTTTTATAAATTACTAGTTTGTCTCCTTTTCCCTTCAAAAATAGTAATAGTTTCAGTTCATTTTGGTTATGAAAAGGGTAGAGTATTTTATTTTTTTCAAGGAAGAAATTGAACTTTAGTTTGTAATTTGAAAAAGCACTTGATGTTCCATTTTGAATGATATAAGGTGAAATTTCATAGAAATTATCTTTTTGATTTACCTTTAAAGACAAGCTTAATGTTTCGTTTAATAGCTGAACTTCTTCAATAGATTTTGTTGTTATGTTGTCAGAAATAGTTGAATCGAAATGATAAAATGGATAGTTATTTGGATTTTTAATAACTGATTTCAACGAATTCAGCATATCTTGTAAGTCGTATTTGTGTCGATTGTGTTCAAATGAATTATCAAAGAAATCAATTCCTGCATAAAATTTCATCTCTTCATTATTCTCTGCTTGTAATAAGTATTGTTTTGCTTCCAATGGGCTGATAGGGTTTTTAATATTTCCATCTTTCGCCAATTTTACTTTCATCAGTCGCATAAAAAAATAATCGTGATAATATTGCTTTCCAATAACGATTATTAATTTTTCTTGATTTTCATTTTTCGTTAAATTTGGATTAAATACTGTTGTAGGGATGACTTTTTTAAAGGAGTCGATTTCATTTTTTGTAATTGGCATGAGTCCTTTTTTCAAGTTTTTAATCTTGGTTTTCCCATTTTCAAAAATCAATTCAAAGTAGTCTTCAAGATTTTCTTCTCTTTCCATTCCAAAATTTACCGCATGTTCTTTTAGTTTATTTTGTTTGAAATTTAGGTCAAAATAGCTGCGGACTTCATCGCCATTTCGCAAAACTTTCAATGCGTATGCTTGATGTGAACACATTAAGTTTTTGATAGCTTTACAATTACACGCAATAGTTAATAAATCATCTTGTAAAAATAAATTCACTCGTTGTGTATCGCCGTAAGCTGTGGTTATTTTTAGTATTGCGTGATTAGTTACTAGCTGCTCTATGTTGCAAAAATTATAATGATTACTGAAATTTCTTCCTGAATTTTCTTGAATATAAGTATCAGTCAATAAATCAAAGCTGAAATTGGAAATATGATAATCTTTTAGATTAACAACTTGGGGTTTAATAGGTATAATTTCCTCTTCTCCAAAAAGATTTACCGTACTAATTATTATGGGATTTGTTACTTCATCTGCTTTCATTAGAGTGGCAACAATGTGTTTACAAATACCAGCGTAATCATAAGGGCACGAGCATTTTGTAGATTTAATTTGTCCTTCTTTGATGCTAATTATTATGGTATAAACGTCTGTTCCAATTACTGAAGCTACGATTGAAAGTTCGGAAATTTCAAGGTTTATTATTTTAATTCCTTTGGCTCTTTGGCGGATTGTCTGAGAACTATAATTATTGATGTATGCCTTGTAATTTGGAGTAGCTGACATTTACGTTTATTTTTGAGTTATAAAGATAATGATGCTTGGCAAGTTCTATTGCAGAAAATGGTATTTTTTTATTCAGTTAAGATTTACGCCTTATTTCGTACTTTCAGTGCTTACAGAAGCTTTTAGAAAACCATAAATCTTTACACAAACTTCTTTCAATTTTTCAGGTAAAACTTCTTTATTCCAAGGATGAGTGGCACCATAAACGTGATCGGTTGCTGGAATAGTAATGAGTTCTGTTTTTAACCAATTTGCGATTTGCTTGCCTTCTGAAATGGGAACGCTTGTGTCTTGGTCGCCATGAATTACTAGTACTGGAATAGTAACTGATTCACAACCTTTATGAATGTTTAATCGTTCTTCGTTTGCCTTGAAATCTTCATACAAGGTGTAATAATTCGGGAGGTTTTGTTTTGTTCTTGAGTTGGCAACATAACGCACACCTGATTTTTTCCATTCTTCCAAAGCTTCGCCAGTTGGAAAGCGAGAAGCGATATCACAAATGGCTGCAAGTGTTACCGTTTTTTGAATGCGTTTGTCTTCGTTGCTTGCTAAAAGCGCAATTCCTCCGCCGCGCGAATGTCCAATGAGATTCACTTTGAATGGAATTTTGATTTTTGTTTCTAACCAATCCAAAACCGAGATTAAATCGTTCAACTCTTTCGAATAAGTGTTTTCTCCAAAAGCTTGTTCGTCTGGGAAATCAATACCATTTTCAATCGTTCCTCCGTTGTGAGTAGCGTTGTATTTACAGAAACCAAAACCTTTTTCAGTGAAATAATTTTGCATCAAATTCCAAGCACCCCAATCTTTGAATCCCATAAAACCATGTACAAAAACAATCAACTCTCCGTTGAAATTCACAGGAATGACTAAGTCAATTAAACTTTTACGATTGTTAGAACCAGTGTAATGCATAATATGAAATGTAAAATTGAGGATGTAAAATTAAGATTCTCTATTTTACATTCTACATTTTCAATTTCGGTTTTTCGTAATCAAAACTTCTTTGCTTGTATGGAAAAGCATTCATCAGTTCTCCTGAGTAATAGAACTCAAAAGCGACTGAACCAAACGTATAATCTGTGTCATGAATTTTGTAGTTTGAGCCACCAACACCAGGATTTTTCTTTGGTTTTGATTTTTGATACCCCAAATTGAATAAAGAAGCTAAAATTTCTGGACGCTCATCTAAAGGATAGCCTGCGCGTTCCCATTGCATTTTGATTTGTTTCAAGAAACAAGCAGTATATAAATAGGAGTAGTAGTGATTTTTAAACTGAACCAATCGTCTCAATCGAACACTCATTGAATCGTTGATGTTGTTTACATAGCTATTTGTTGAATCGTAGTCCAATAAATGTTCATACTCCTCTCCCATGTAATATGGACTTGTTTTATCTTTCATATACCGCTCGATTTTCATTGCAGTATTTTCTTTAATTCCAGTAACGCCATAAGATAAACGACTTTCTAGTACTAAAACTTTCATCGGACCAATGTAGCGTTTGTAAGATTCACGACTGGAGTTAAACAGACGAATTTGCTCTCCTACTAAACATGCAACAATCAAACGTGGTTCAACACCAGTAACTTTTGCTGCTGAATCGATGTAGTATTTATCCTTCGCAACAGCAATTTTGAAGTCTTGCCATTCAGCGATATTCATCCATTCAAAAGCAGAAAGACCATTCGTTTTTTTCTTTTTTCTCATTTCTGCACGCATTTTCAAAATGGCTTTACGATAGTTCTTGTTTTTCATTAAACGTAAATCAACAGCATCTAACATACGAAGGGCTAATTTTTCGTTTTTATTTTTCAATAAAACAGAAAGTATATAAGCTGCATTAACGGGATAATACTCTTGTAAAACCAATATTCTACTCATTGCTTCTTGTCTGTGAAGAACCATTGATGCACTATCAACCTTGAAACCTTGGTTGTATTTATTATGCATTTCCTGAAAATAGCGGTTGTTTTCGTCCAATCTTCCGGCTTCATTCGTCCATTGAAAAGTAACTGCGAAATAGGTTGCTGTTAAAATAAAACCATAAATGGCAAAGCCATAAAGGAAAATTGTAAATGGAATCTTAATCCATTTGTTGTTAAAGAATTTACGCATTTAAAAGATTTGGTGCGAAGTTAATTAATTCTTAAAAAACCTCGTTAAAAGTGAATGGTTAAAAACTGAAAAGTGAGTTTGATCTGAAAAGGTCTAATTGTTTTATTTAATTCTACTTTATTCACTGCGCCACAAAACGATAGCGAATATATCCATCTTGCTTCGATGAACCAGCATTGAATTTTGACATTCCAGCATATTTCAGTGCTTGATCTCGCATACACGTAGTTGCATTTTCACAACGGCTTTCATCAATGGTGGTGCTGATTACTTTTCCTGAATTATCTACTGAAATCAAAATAACCACTGTTCCAGCAGAGCCATAACCGCAAGTATAACCTGGATTTCGAACAAACCAATTATTATTTTCGTAAGCAGTTCTTCCTTTTAAACTAAAATCAACCATCACATTTCCAGCATATTGATTAGATTTTGAAGTTTGAGTTGAGGTGTTTGGTTTACTATTCGCAGCTGTTGTAATTTTCTTTTTTTGTTCTTCAGCTTCACTTTTGATTTTTTCTCTTTCTTTTTCTCCTCCAGCTTCTTTAAATAATTGCTTTTCAAAATCTTTCGCTGTTTGTTCTGGATTGCCGCTTGCTTGATCTTGCGACCAATTTTTGTCCGATTTTTTACGTGTATCGTTGTTGTCACGCACCACATTTGTCAATTCACCATTCAGATTAGAAGGCGGTACTTGAATTTGGTCTTTTGATAATTCAATCTCCTCTGGTTCTTCGATTCGTGAGTATTTTTCGAAGGGTTCGATGTAAACGATTTCTTTATAGGAGGAAATTTGGAAGTACATAAAAAGAAAAACATAAACCGACAAAGCAACGATAATTGCAATGAAAAAGTGATCTGGACGGTTTAAAATTCCTTTCATTTAGAAGGTTTTAGATACATCTTAGAACGCAAAAAGTAATAAGCTGTTTCATTTTCTTTGATTAAAGATAAGCAATCCCCATCAAAAACTTTAATTAAATCATACTCCAATGGAATAATCAATTCTCCTTTTTTAGAATACAACCCATATTTTGTACCGTTAGAAACCAATAAATAGTCGTTTTCGAAGATTTTAATTATTGAAAATGAAATTGGAATCGTCAACCTAAATCCTTGATCCATAAAACCAAGTAAACCATTTTTTTCAACGATAAAGCCGAAATAGCCAATAGTTTCAATATTGTCAAATTCATATGGAAGGATTAAACGTCCTTTCCAATCCACAATTCCCCATTTCTGATCTTTAATTGCTGGAATCGCAACAAGTGGTCTTCCTAGCGCATCAAATGTGGGTTTTAAATATTCTTTTCCTGTGGCATCGATGAGTCCGTATTTTCCTTTCTTCCGAAAAACACTGATTCCTTTGTAAAAAAGCGCAACCTCAAAAGCGTTTGGAAAATATTCCATTGGAGTTTCAAAAAGCATTTTTCCTTGGTCGTTTAGATAAAAAATCGATGTTCCTTGCTTTGCAATTAGTTGCTTTTCAAAGGCATCAAATTTTGAAAACTCATCGTAAATTGCCTCGGTTAATTGAACATTTTTAAGAGTTCGCAATCCTTTTTTTCCAGCAAAACCATATTCAATCAAAGTATCATTTAGAAAACGAATAGATTCATACTGTGCAGGGATCAACCACTGACAATTTGTGTTTAACACGCCAAATCCTTCTTTCGTTTTTACTACTGAAATCCCTTTTTTAAACTCTTGAATTTCCTCAAAAACCGCACTAGTTTTAGGTGAAAAATTAATATCTGAGATGTAATAATTTGAATCACTTTTTTCTTTGATAGCCACCAAACCTTTTCCAAGAGCGATTATATCATTATTCACAATTGGCACAACTTCACGACCTGAACGATCGATTAGTCCAACGCTATCTCCTTTAAAAACAATCCCTCTAGCATCTACAAATTCGAGGATTTCATCAAAAACGAAGTCAACAACTACTTGATTTTTTTTATTGATTAAGCCGTATTTATCATTTTTAGAAGCAACGGCCAAACCATCTTGAAAAATTCCTAAATGTTCATATTGTGGCGCAATTGCCGTTTTACCTTCATTGTCGAAGTAGCCATAAAGTCCATTTTGAACAAACGGATAAAAGGTGGCATTCAATAATTTTAAGTCTTCTTCAATTTCGTTTAAGAAAGGATAATCAGGATATTTTTCTTTGAATTCAAGGAATTTTTCTTTCGAGTATTCTTTCATGAATAGTTTGTAAACCATTCGCCAAGCTTCTTCTGTGTTTCTATTTTTTGGATATTTCTTCGCGAAATTTTGATACGATACGAGCGATTTATCAATTGTACTTAATTCAAAAAGTCGATTCTCAGCATCTTCAGCGTGTGGATTACTAGCACAACACTTCAAAAAAGCTTCGTAATCCTCAATTTTTCCTTTACGTGAGAATTCTAAATATTGATATTCATCAAAATTATATTTGGCATTTTCTTTTAAATACGAGTTTGGATATTTACTTAAAAAATCTGCAAATGCTTGTGAAGTTTTGGCATGTTCTGAGCTTGCGTAAGCAATAGAATCTCTCAAATGAATAGCTCTAGGAATCAAAAAGGACCATTCATTAGCTGCAATAAATTGAACAAATAGTTCTTCACTTGGACTTTTTAAATACTGATTGAAAATAGCAGTACTAACCTCTTGTTTTAGTTCTTGAATAGCAAGTGAGTCAAAAGCAAATTTTTCTTTTAATTTTTCTTTTTTCTTTACTTTAATACCTGAAAAATTGATCTCAGCTTGCAGCACTAAGCGATAGGCACTGTCTAAATTTTGCCAATCATTCGTTAAATACAATTTTGTTAATCCAAACGAAGCAATTGACTTGTGCTTTTTAAGTGATTTTTGAAAATATTCATGAGCGTTGAAGTAGTTCTTTCTTTCAAGTTCCTGAAATCCTTTCTTAATTTTGGACGCATTGACAGGAAAAGTAAAAATCAAAAGCAGTGTAATCGTAAGAAAACGAGTCATTTTTATTGAAAATTAAATCAAAGGCTTAAAAGATTTTCTTTCAATTCTTTTGGTAATTCACAAACTGGAATGGGTTCCATTTTATGTTTATTTGCTTTATGATAAGATCTGTAGATTCTTAAGACTTCTTTTTGTCGATCCGAAAGTTCGTTTTCATCCCCTTCAAAATCCATTGCCCATTCCAATTCAGGATAAGTAGCACCGATTTGATCTTCGTCGCTTCTTCCATCAGGCCAAAGTCCGTCAGTTGGTTTTGCAATTAAAATATCGTCAATAACTTCAACGGCTTTTGCAACTTTAAAAACCTGCGTTTTCGTTAAATCTGCAATTGGACTTAAATCAACACCACCATCGCCATACTTTGTATAAAATCCAATTCCAAAGTCTTCAATTTTATTTCCAGTTCCAGCCACTAAACATCCATTAACCTGTGCAACTGCATACAAAGTCGTCATTCGGATGCGCGCTCTTGAATTTGCCATAGCCAATAAATAATCATCGGTTTCAAATGGCATTTTTGAGCTAAAACTTTGAAAAACAGATGTTAAATCTATTTCAAAAGAACTGACGTTTTCAAAGCGACTTTTTAAATTTTCAATGTGTTTCTGTGCTCTTTGATATTCTGCAGACGTTTGTAAAATCGGCATATTAACCAAGATTACTTTTCTTCCAGTTAAAGCACACAAAGTTGAAGTCAATGCTGAATCAACGCCTCCTGAAATTCCAATTACAAAACCTTTGGTATTTGATTTTTGTGAATAGGAATTTAGCCAATCTACAATATAATTTGCGACTAAATTCAATTTAGAACAAGATTGAAATTTTAAGCATTAATTGGTTTAAATTCGCTTTATTGGAGAAATATGTTCTATTCCCGATAACTGGATTAACATTGTCGCTAGTGAATAAAGTCTTGTTTTCTTCTTTACGGTCTAAATACATTGGTGTGATTCCATAAAAATATCCAATTTCTGCAACTAAACATGTTGAGCCAACGAAGTTCCATTCAGCACCAGCTGACATTCCAACAGAACCATTGTAAAAAAACATTTCACCGGATGCCTTCATGTTTTCATTGTCTGATGCTGCTCCTAAAGGATTTGCAACTGAAAAATCAGTTCCTGAATCGTTAATTTTTTGTGACACTAAGAAGCTATTTCTAACTCCAAATTTTCCGAAATACCTAAAATCACCAATATAGTCAGTTCTAAATAAAAACATAAGTGGAACGGTTACAAAAACAGGTTTTTGAGTTCTTTCCGAGATTTGGAAAATTCCAGCTTGAGAACCTACATCGTCTTTGGATAATATTTCAGTATCGTTGTAACTGTAATAGGTTGGAGCCGAAGGTTTGTATTTTAAAGTACCAAAGTCAAACTCAACTCCAGAAGCAATTCCTAAATTTTTCGAATTTTTAAAAGTAGTATGTAAATTAATACCAATACTCAAATTTGAACCAATTCCATTTGATTGCATTTTAGAAGTTCCCATTTTAACCATGTTCAATCCAAAATTACCTGTTAAACCTGCTTGAACTCTTTTATCAGCTGCTGCTTGTCCGAATACTAATCCTGATGCCAATAAGAATGCTCCAAGGAATTTAATTTTATTAGTAAATATACTTTTCATAAGATTTGGTTTTAATGTTTAATTTTGAAACAAAAATAAAGAATAATCCTTTAAATGCGTTTTTTTAAATTTTTTACTACTGTTTTAATTTTAACAATCTTAGAAAGTTGTTCGACAGACCCATACAAGGTCGATACATCTAAGGTGAATTTAAAATTGGAGTTTATCAATCTTGATTCGATAGTTAATTTTTCAAACAAGCAAAAACTTATTTCTTCTAAAACTGAATTAATAAGAAACCATCGTGAAATTTTAGATTTTTCTTTTGGCTATTGTTTGGGAATTCCATTACAACCTGATTCTGCATTTTTACGAAAAGTGAATGAATTTAAAAGCGATGCATACATTAAAAGACTAGAAAAAACTATTTCTAAATTCCAAAAAGAAGTATTTAAAACTGAAATAACGGATGGGTTCAAACGCATGAAATATCATTTCCCAAATAGAAAAGTGCCTAATTCAATTTTCTTCATAAATTCATTGTTTTCAGCAAGTGTGTTTTGCACTGAAAAAGAAGTTGCAATTGGTCTTGATAGATATTTAGGAGCAAATGCGCGAGTTATCAAAGAATTGCCTTCTCAACAATTTTATGAATGGATAAAGGTTGGTATGGAGCCTCGTTATTTAACGCGAGATGTATTGGCTGCTTGGTTGATGACCAATTACCTAGAAGAAACAAACGAGAACTACGCAGCTGAAATGATTCGCTGGGGCAAAATCCTATTTCTATGTAAGGTTTTGTTACCTGAGGAAAAGGAAGAAATTGTTTTGAGGTATACAGCCGCGCAATTAGAATGGGCAAATGCAAGTGAAAAAGCGGTTTGGAGTTATTTGGTTGACAAAGAATTACTTTTTAAAACAGACGAAGAAACTAGAATTAATTTATTAAAAGAAGGGCCTTATTCAATCGGATTACCAAAAGAAAGTCCGGATAGAATTGGACAATTTATGGGATATAAAATCGTGAAACAATTCATGGAGGAAGAAGAAATTAGTTTAGAAAAATTAGTTGCTATGCCTTACAATGAATTACTTCAAAAATATAAAGTGAAATAAAGAAATGGAAGATAAAATTTCAAAAAAGTCTGAGATTAACATAAGTGTTGGATTAAATGAAAATAATTTGCCGCTTGCGATGCATTGGACAGCGTCAGATGGAGGTATTGACAAAGCACCTGCAAGTGCATTCATTTTGTCTATTTGGGATCCGAAAGAAAAAAACACAATGAAAATTGATTTGTGGACAAAAGATATGACGGTTGATGAGATGAAGCAATTTTTTCACCAATCCTTGCTTACAATGGCAGATACTTTTGAAAAAGCTACTGGTGAAAGTTTGATTTGCGAAGATTTAAGAGATTATTGCTATCATTTCGCTGAAAAAATGAATATTTTACCTGAAAAATGAAATTGATTCTTCATAAAATGGATTCCAAATTGGAGTCAACTATTCAGTATTCTTTGCGCACTCCTGACAATTCAATTTCAATGAATGAATTAATTGGAAAAGAGATTTCATTACTTTGGAGTGGAATTATTTATTGTTCTAAATGCGCTAAAGTAACTAAGAAATCGTTTGGTGAAGGCTTTTGTTATACTTGTTTTTCGAGTGCTGCTGAAGCTAGTCCTTGTATATTACATCCCGAATTATGTGAAGCACATTTAGGTAAAGGACGAGATTTAGACTATGAAGAACGCAATCATAATCAACCGCATTTCGTTTATTTGGCTGCAACTGATAAAGTTAAAGTTGGGGTGACACGTGCCACACAAATCCCAACTCGATGGATTGATCAAGGCGCAAATTCGAGCATTATTCTCGCTGAGACACCGAATAGATATTTAGCAGGTTGCATTGAGGTTGCTTTAAAGGATTTCTATACAGACAAAACGAATTGGCAAAATATGCTGCGTAATTTTCAAGATGAATCGATTGATTTGGAGGAAGAGAAATGGCGAGTTCACGATGAATTACCATCAGATTTGACACAGTATTGGATTGAAAATGATGAAATAACAAACTTGAATTATCCCGTTGTGGAATACCCAGAGAAAGTTTCATCTATGAGTTTTGATAAAACAGCCCAAGTTCAAGGAAAGCTAACAGGAATAAGAGGCCAATATCTTATATTTGATACTAAAAATGTAATAAACATTCGCCGTCATACAGGCTACGAAATCGAAATCAATGAAGTTAGTTAGTATTATTCGCCGTATTTTAGATTTTTTCTATCCGCTAGTAAAACGACTTTTTGACAAAACAACGTATTATTACGCAGTTTGTGGTGTCACAAATTTATTTTTGAGCTGGATTCTATTTTTTGTTTTTTTCAATTACGTTTTTGAAAAACAGTTTTTTCACTTAGCATTTATCGACTTCACTTTTTCAGCTTACACACTTAGTTCAATTGTATGTTTTTTAATCACTTTTACTTTTGGTTTTTTGTTGATGAAGTTCATTGTTTTCACAGGAAGTGGATTAAAAGGTCGAACTCAATTTTTTCGTTATGCCCTTAGTTCAATTATCTCAGGGATAGTTGGTTGGAGTTTATTGAAAATGTTTATTGAAGTTTTTGATATTTTCCCGTCAATAGCGAATATATTAGCCTCGTGTTTGGTTGTTGCTGTTAGCTATCTTCTACAACGAAAGTTTACTTTTAAATAGAACACTGAAATTGATATTGGACTTTAACTTTTATCTCTCTGGCGAACATTATAAAACTACAAACAATTTTAGTGCGTTAAGTTCTAATCGCTGATTGAAAAATTAAAAATCTACAACTCCACGAAATGATATGCTTTTGTCAGTTGGATATAGGCTTCTGTATAGGAATTATCAGCGTTTCGGATATAAAAGTCGGTAATAGATAAATTAGATTGCTTTTTTTGAAATTGAAAAACGACACGTGTGTTCCGTTTGTTTTCTTTAGCGTGAATTTGAATCAGTTGCTTGCAATAAAGTTGATTTTCTCCTGCTATTTCTTGAATATAAGTTTGTAATTGAAAAGGAAGAATCAACCAAAAATCCCCATCCTCACTTAAAATTCGATTCACTAAACGAAATAATTCCGCTAATTCGTTGCTATCACTGTGTTTCGCTCGGTTGTAATCTAAATTCTCTCCGATTATCGATTCTATATGATAAGGTGGATTCGTGAAAATTAAATCGAAGCACTTCTCAAAATCAATTGTTAAATAATTACCTTCCAAACATTTCAAGCGATTGGACCAAACAGATTGTTCAAAATTAAAGGAACATTCAGCCGCGGCAAATGAATTGATTTCAACAGCATCTAGTTGGATTTCAGTATTTTTTTGTGCTACCATTAACGATAACACACCTGTCCCAGTTCCTAAATCTAAACCCAATTTTTTGTCAGTTGCGTCGATAAATGCACCGAGCAACATAGCATCCGTTCCAACTTTTAATGGATTATTGGCTTGTTTAACGTCAAATTGCTTGAAACGAAAAACAGACAAATTAATAAGCTTTAGCGAAAATTACTCTTCCAGCAGAAGGTTTTCCAGTTACCATACAAACTCCTTCTTCTGGCTCTTGGTCCAAAGCAATGCAACGAATTGTAGCTTGTGTTTCTTCCTTGATTTTTGATTCGGTTTCTTTCGTTCCGTCCCAATGTGCTAAGAAAAATCCACCGCCATCAATTTGACTTTTGAATTCTTCGTATGTATCAACTTTCTTTGTGTTTTCAGTTCTGAATTTTTTCGCTCGTTCAAATAAATTCGTTTGAATTTCTCCTAATAGGTTTTCGATAAATGCATCTAATCCTTCAAAGTCAACTGTTTGTTTTTCTTTTGTATCGCGACGAGCAATTTCTGCTTTTCCGTTTTCTAAATCTCTTGGTCCCATTGCCACACGAACAGGAACGCCTTTCACTTCGTAGTGTGCAAATTTCCATCCTGGTCGGCGGTTGTCGTCATCGTCAAATTTGAAAGAGATACCACGCGCTTTCAATTTCGCAGCTAGTTCTTTCATTTTTTCAGTGATGGCTTGTAATTCTTCGTCAGTCCTATAAATTGGAACTGCAACCACTTGAATTGGAGCTAAAGTTGGAGGTAAAACCAACCCTTCGTCGTCTGAGTGTGTCATGATTAAAGCGCCCATCAAACGAGTCGAAACACCCCAAGAAGTTGCCCAAACGAAATCTAATTTTCCTTCTTTGTCCGCAAATTTCACTTCAAAAGCTTTCGCAAAGTTCTGTCCTAAAAAGTGAGAAGTTCCAGCTTGTAACGCTTTTCCATCTTGCATCATCGCTTCAATACACAAAGTATCCTCTGCTCCAGCAAAACGCTCGCTTTCGGTTTTTCTTCCTTTGATTACAGGCATTGCCATATAATTTTCAGCGAAATCAGCATACACTTCTAACATTTGTTCTGCTTCTGCAATTGCTTCTGCTTTTGTTGCGTGAGCGGTGTGTCCTTCTTGCCAAAGAAATTCGGTTGTACGCAAAAATAGACGTGTACGCATTTCCCAACGAACAACGTTTGCCCATTGGTTGATTAATATTGGTAAATCTCTGTAAGATTGAATCCAGTTTTTGTAGGAGTTCCAAATAATTGTTTCAGAAGTAGGACGAATGATTAATTCTTCTTCCAATTTTGCTGTGGGGTCAACGATTACGCCGCTTCCATCTTCTGCATTTTTCAAACGGTAATGGGTAACAACTGCACATTCTTTGGCGAAACCATCAACATGGCTAGCTTCTTTACTCAAGTAAGATTTCGGAATGAATAAGGGGAAATAAGCGTTTGAGTGACCTGTTTCTTTGAATTTTATATCCAAAACATCTCTCATTTTCTCCCAAATAGCATAGCCATAAGGCTTGATAACCATGCAGCCGCGAACGTCTGAATGTTCAGCTAAATCTGCTGCATATACCAAATCATTGTACCATTTCGAATAATCTTCTGCTCTTGTAACGCTTTTTTGTGCCATAACCCAATTAATAAATAGGTTGCAAAGTTAATCATTTGAAACAATTGGACAATTTTAGGATGGAGTAGCATGAATTAGAATGATTTGCACGAATTTAATGAAAGACTGGGTGTAAATATTCACACGTTCGAAGACATGAAGCATGGATGAATTTAGACACAAAAGACATTAATTCACACGAATTGAGGAATAACATGGTGGGAAGGTCTTGGACACGAATTTCACAAATTAAAAGTTAAAGTCAGGAAGTAAAGATTTACAATATCCTTTAGTCCATATTTGATTGCAGAAATGGTTTTCTTCCATGTATTTTAGTTTTAATAGGTTTTATTTTTTTATCGATAAAAGATCCAGCTTTGAAATACCAAGCGAATGTAATCATGATATTTAATTCTAACTTTTCAATTCTATTAAGTTGATTTTGAAACTTTTATCTTCAATGTTAAAACTACTAAAAATATATTTGTTTAAATAATGTTAAGGGTTTTCTTATTGCTATTCATATAGTTTTTATGAATAAATGTCTATCTCAATTTTTACTTTTGATAATAGAACCTAGAACCACCACAAATTGAACAATTGATGAGTAAAAAAGCAAGTGAAATCCTAAACCAGTTTTGCTATCATAGTCGTGGTCGATGAACCCTTGAAAATGAATGGATTCTCTAACGAGGTAAACGAAAATTAAGTTGATGGTGCAGATAATCAATGTGTAAAGTATATTATTTCCTCTAATAATTCGCACAACAATTATAGCGTTTAAAACCAATGAAAATAGTGCAAATGAGTATTCATAACCATAAATTACACCTGGCAAATGGAAGCTTTGAGGGAAATTTAGCTTAAGTAAATAAGGATAAAATAAACTTACAATGCAACCCACTATGCAGAGAATATTTAATGCTATGAACAGTATTTTTTGTTTTTTCAAAAGAGTTTAATTTTCGTTTATTTGTTTCTTTGGCTGAATTAGTACTTTTTTAATTTCTCCCGTCAATTCAATTTTACCAGTATTAAGAAGTTTTCCTTTTTTATAGACAATATATTTTTCTAAAGTAGATTTAATTTCGTATCCTAAACTATCAACTTCTGCTATTGAAATTGTATCTGATGTATAAATCGTAAAATCCTTTTGAATAACTGTAAATTCCTCACAATGAAAACCTGGACCACAGCCGCAATATCCGATTGCAATTGTTTTAGCATCAATCTTTTTTCCATTTAGGTCATAAGTGATTAATTGAGGTAAAAAGCAGTCAGCAAGTCCTAATCGAATAACAGCATAATATTCACCATTTGTGTTAAAAGTACAATAGGGAATTGTTCCATCATCCTGGGTTTTCTCCAAATCTGAATTGTTCATTAACGGAAGTCCATTTTCTTTACAACCTCTTATTTTTAATGGAAGCGTTGTAAATCTGTATTCATTTAAGAAGGTTGGAATTGCTTTCTTTTTAATTTCGATTTTTGAATTTGAACTTTTACAAGAAAGCAAAAACAAAAAGCAAAGTGCTCCAGTAAATTTTAGGATTTTGATCATATTTTTAAATGTAGTTAATTTTTATTCTTTTTTGTTATCGGATTGTTATTGTATTTAATGAATTTGCTCCAGTTATTTGAGGAATTGTCACGCGTTCTTGATAAACTCCATTACGGATATTAAAAACAACAGGACCATTAATTCCATTAGAAATTAAAGAATTAACTGCTGAGGTAAGGGTTGAATAATTCGGATTTATACCACCAATAGTATAAGTTCCATTCAATTGACTATAGTGAAAAAAAACATTTAGTGATAATAATAGTAAGAATAAATATTTTAACATGGTAGGTGTTTTAAAGTATAAATTTAATGTTTGAAACGAGATAAAATTATGTGCCCGATTAGATTTTATAATTTCGTTTATACAAATTAGACCAAAACTTAAATTAAAACTTTCAGTTTTCAGTTATCAACTTTCAACTTAACTATCATTTCATTCCCCTAAAAAACCCTTCCAATAAATTAGAAAGGTTTCCGAAGGCGCTAAAACTTAGTTCTTGATACGTGTCGTAAATGTCGTGATAATGTTTGTTCGGACCCATCGTGTAGATGTAGAATGCAGGAACTCCCGCTTCTGTGAAGAAATAATGATCTGAATTGGCAGCAGGACCACGTTTTTTGATTTGAGCAAGATAATTTTTCTCTTTATTAATGCTTTCTAAACGTGTAAATTCATCAGGGAAAAGTGTTGCATTGACAACAGTAATTCCTTCTTCGCCACTTCCCATGATGTCTAGGTTCAACAAAAACTGAACGCTTTTTAAATCAATTGGTGGATGCGAAGCCATATACATTGAACCTAATAATCCGATTTCTTCTCCTGCAAACGCAACGAAAAGTAGATTGTAGTTTTTCAAACCTTTTGCTTTGAACTTTTCAGCTAACGAAATCAACATTCCATTTCCACTTGCATTATCGTTGGCACCTGGGAAATAAGTCGAAGCACCCATTCGTCCTAAGTGGTCGTAATGCGCTGTAATCATTATGGTTTTCTTCGATTTTTTAGTTGCTGGCAGATAACCAATTACGTTGCGAGCTGTGTGATTTTTGATTTGTGCATCAATTGCATAAGAAATCGTTGAATTGGAAAGGAAATAATTTCTAAATGCTGCTTCTTGCACCTGAATAAACGGAAACTTGTGGGCTGTTCCAGAAACCGACCACGTAAATTTCGTATTTACAACTTCCATCACAGGCGCATATTTTGCGATTTTTACTAGATTCTCTTTCACTTTCTTAAGTGTATCACCACCGTAACCTAAGTTTACGAAATAGAACATTTTATTTTTGTCGAGCTTCGAAAAACTGTATTTTCCAGTATAAAGCTCATCTATTCCAAAGGTTTGAAAATCAGTGGTTCCGCTACCTTCTCCAGAGGATGGATCAACAATAAAATCAACACCAGGCGTCAATTGTTTGTCACCGATTTTAGCTTCCATTTTAGTTGGAAAAGTATTCACAGGAAATGAAAACGATTGAAAATATGTTTCGTTAAGTGCTTTTAAACCAATTTCTTGGAAAGTTTTAGCGATGTAGTTGGCAGCAATGGAATCACCACCGTTTACGTAGCCTCTACCGTGAAATTCAGGCGAGCAAAGTTGTTGCGTGAAGTTTTTTACTCGATCGCTCTGAGCTACAATTTGTAAACTAAAAAAAAGACTAGTTAGAAGAACTATTCGCATAACGTCGGCAGATTTTTAGAATGAATTCCTCCGTTGTCTCACTCTCTAAATCCCAATTTTGATTTTCTGCCATTTCAGCCAATATAGATCGTGCGCTTTCTAAATTTACTTGCGTATCTAGACGTTTGATTGAAGAAGAAAATTCATCGCTTGATCCCCCAAATAATTCGTTGATTAATTGTAACTTTTCATTTAAGCTAAACGACCCAATCAACGTATCTAAAGGAACTATCGAATAGTTTTGGCGAACGTTTGTTTCGATTTTTTTAATTTTTCCAGCTAAAGGATGTTCATTGTCAGGGCTAGAATTCGATGGGGCAACTTGCTCAACAGCTGGTGTTTCTACTATTTGTTCAATAACCTCTGGTATTATTTCTTCGATCGGCTCAACAACTGGTATTTCTTCAATTGGGTCATTTGCAAAAACAGGAGTTGGGAATTTTACTTCGTTAAAATTACTCGATGTTACTGGTTTTTTCTCTGTTTCAATTTCTGGTTGAACGTCTTCGATAGTTAAAGGTGATGTTTCTTCGGGGAATAATGAAATTGGTTGTTCAAAGAGTGTTTTTTCAATTAATTTTTCTGTTATATTTAATTCTTCAACAGGTTCTTCCGCAACAGTTGTTTCTACAATAGTGTCGTTCTTTTCTTCTTCACCAGGAATTTCAAAATCCATTGCGATAGGTTCCTCTGCTTTTTCTTCGACAAGTTCAGTTACTGTTTCCTCGATAGTAGCTTCTTCGTTTGCTGCTTCGTCGAATAATGAGAAATCATAAGGTGTTTCTTCTGTTTTTTCTTCTTCTTGAATTTCTTCAACAATTGGCGCATTGAAAACCACTTCTTGCTCATCGATTAAAGG
Source organism: Crocinitomicaceae bacterium (assembly GCA_044374225.1). Classification (GTDB taxonomy): domain Bacteria; phylum Bacteroidota; class Bacteroidia; order Flavobacteriales_D; family Crocinitomicaceae; genus UBA952. The sequence continues at coordinate 77,566 of JBILOX010000009.1, forward strand.
AGTTTTTGTACCCAAAACTGAGTCAGCATATACTTTGTAGCGAATAACAACCAGTCTTTCATACAGTTCTCGGGATTGATTGACCATTATTTCCAATTCAGCTAATTCAATGGATCCATTTTCAATTTTTTCAAGTGAGCTTTCAAGGGCAGTAATCAAAGACTTCATATTTTTAATTTTTAGGTAATTTTTCAACAAAAATGTAAAGTTGCTAACGTATTTGCAACGGGGTTAAACTTAATAACGATTTTTAAAATCCAAAGTTAAAAACAACACTAGTCATTGAGTAAAAAATTCTCAATTACTTATTAAAATAAATGTTAACAATTTAAAGAACTATGTTTTTAGAACAATTTCCGAGTAGTAGCCGTCAAAATGGATGGATTGAAGTGATTTGTGGATCGATGTTTTCAGGAAAAACTGAAGAATTGATTCGTCGCATGCGGCGCGCTGAATTTGCGAATCAAGCTTTTGTGATTTTCAAACCAGAAATCGATAATCGCTACTCAAAGAAAAAAGTGGTAAGTCACCAAGGAAATGATTTTGAAGCTATCGTTGTGAAATCTTCCGCTGAAATTTTAGAGAAGTGGAACAGCGAAAAAGTAGTTGCGATCGATGAAGCACAATTTTTCGACGAGGGAATTGTTGAAGTTTGTAATAAATTAGCCAACAAAGGTGTGCGTATCATTTTAGCAGGTTTAGATATGGATTATATGGGTGTTCCGTTCGGACCAATGCCCGCTTTACTTTCGATTGCAGAATATGTTACAAAAGTGCATGCGATTTGCGTTTCTTGTGGTAATTTAGCTCAATTTTCACATCGAACGGTCAAAGAATCGGGACAAGTGTTGGTGGGTGCTGTTGAAAAATACAAACCGCTTTGTCGTTCGTGTTTTAATAACGCACAAAATTGAAACTAAATTTAACGTTCGACGAGTTTTGCTTGGCTATCAACGGTCAGCATTTGCATGGTTCCAAAGAAGATATCATTCAACAAATTCAATTTGACACGCGAAAAATTTACCCTTTACCCAATCAAGCATTTTTTGCATTGAAAGGAGCGTATCGCGATGGACACGATTTCATCAGCGATGCTTATAAAAAAGGAGTGCGAACGTTTGTTGTTTCGGAGCCAAAATTGCCTGAATTGCGTGATGTCACTTTTATTTTTGTGAAAGATACTTTGCGTGCTTTGCAAGATTTGGCGTGTTATCACCGTAAAAAATTCACGTATCCAATCATTGGAATAACAGGAAGTGTCGGAAAAACAACGGTTAAAGAATGGTTGTTTCATATTCTTTCGGATAAATATCGAATCGTTAGAAGTCCAAAAAGTTTCAATTCGCAGTTGGGAGTTGCACTTTCTTTATTGAATTTACACGAAGAATGTGACCTTGCTATTATCGAAGCGGGTATTTCAAAACCCGGAGAAATGGAAGCTTTGGAACGAATGATTCAACCCACAATTGGAATTTTAACGTCTGTAAGTAAGGCTCACGCCGATAATTTCCCTTCGTATGAAGTGCATTTGAAAGAGAAAATGGCGCTTTTCAACAACGTTAAAACAACCGTTTTAGGAACTGGGTTTTTGATTAGTCAAGAACAAATGCGTTCCATCAAAGCCTATCAGCCAACGGTTGGAGAGTTTACCAAAGAATTACAATTATTACCTTTTCAAGATCGTGGAAGTGTTGCTTCGGCTTTATTGGCAATTGCGACGGCGAAAATTTTAAAAGGTTTAAATATTCAAAAGATTTCTTCGCTGTCTCGATTGGCTATGCGTTTAGAAACTTTTGAAGGACGCGAAAATTCTATAATTATCAGCGATACTTATAATTTAGATTTAGACGCTTTAAAACTTTCTTTGGAGTATCAATTGGCGTTAGCTGATGGGAAAAAACGTATTGTGATTGTTGGATTAGAGGAAGAATGGACACATTTAGAGGATAAAATTCGTTTGACGATAGACGATTTCAAACCTGATTTATTGGTTTTTTCTCGCAAACCAAAAATTACAGATGCCGAGTTGAAAGATGCCGTTGTTTTAGTGAAAGGTACACGCGGTGCGAAAATGGAAAAAATTGCTCGTTCGTTTAAATCCAAACAACACAAAACGGAAGTGATTTACAATTTGTCGGCGATAAAGCACAATTTGTCGGTATTCAAAAATCAGTTACAAGCGAGCACTAAAATACTAGCGATGGTGAAAGCCCAGTCGTATGGTGTTGGTTTGGAGAAAATCGCTTCGTTTTTAGAAAAAATCGGAATTTCATATTTAGGAGTTGCTTATTCGGATGAAGGAGTAGAGTTGCGAAAAAGTGGGATAAAAATTCCAATTTTAGTAATGAATCCCGAAGAAGAAGGTTTTGAAGCGTGCATTAAGTACAATTTAGAACCAGCTATTTATTCCTTAAATCAGTTAGATGATTTGATTTCAACTTTAATCTCGATGGAGAAATCTAATTTTCCAATTCACATTAAATTAGACACAGGAATGCGCCGTTTGGGTTTTGAACGCGAAGAATTGTCGAAATTGATGGAAATAATTCAAGCACAACCTGAGGTTAGAATTGCAGGTGTATATTCTCACTTAGCGGATGCCGACAATCGCAGAGACAAACGTTTTACACAGGTACAAATTACTCGTTTTCACGAAACGTGTACTTGGATTTCCAATAAAGTACCGTATCCATTTATTCGCCATTTATTGAACTCAGAAGGAATTGCCAATTTCAGCGAAGCACAATTTGATATGGTTCGCATTGGGATAGGAATGTATGGTATTTCTTCGAATCCATCTTTAATAAAGAGATTGCAAGCTGTAATCAATTGGAAAAGTGAGATTTCACAAATAAAAACAATTCAAGTAGGGGAGAGCGTCGGTTATTCCAGAACGTTTATTTCTAATGAAAAAATGAAAATTGCAATCATTCCAGTGGGCTACGCTGATGGTTTCAGAAGAAGTTTGAGCAATGGAAAAGGAGGTGTTTTTATCAAAAATACGTATTGTCCAATTCTTGGAAAAGTGTGTATGGATATGATTATTGTGGATGTAAGTAAGCTGAATGTTGCTGAAGGTGAAGAGGTTGAGATTATTGGTGAAAATCAAACGATAGAAACATTCGCAAAAGCTATGGACACCATTCCGTATGAAGTGATGACTTCTATTTCGAAAAGAGTACATCGAGCTTATGTCGAGGAGGATTAATTTTTTTTTAGTTTTTCCATAAACTGACAGCTTAAAATTGATAATTTGTTTATTCGTAGTTGCTAAAAACCGAAGAATTCAAATTCAAATCTTAATCTTAATTTTTTAATGAGAATCTGTTAATAGTTATTTAAAG
>JBILOX010000001.1:0-209892 GCA_044374225.1 Crocinitomicaceae bacterium
AAACCAATAATCGCTGGAATTTGCGCACGACGTAAAAGAATTGGTGATAAAAGAATAATAAAAAGCAACAGTGAAAACACCAATACAGGATTGCGCAAAGGCAATTGAAACTCAGAAAGTAAATGCTCAAAAAAGTAATCCATTAGAAACTATTTTTAAATTGAAAATTCCTCTTTTGAAGCATTAGAATAATTGTTTCCAATGTTTCTTCAAGGTTTTTTTGTGCTTTTGTGCTGTCGTGAAAAACAAGGATGTCGCCTCCTTTAATTCGCTCTGCTTTTTTAATTATTTCTTTTCCTGAAAGTTTTGCGTCAAAATCATACGCTAACCACGTCCAAAAAATTACTTTTTTCTTTAATGAACTATAAATATATTTGAATTGAAAAGGAGTTAATTTACCATAAGGTGGACGAAATAATTCCGATTCAATTAGATTTGACGCATTTACAATAGAACTTAAATATTGTTTTTTTGCTGTTTTTAATCCATTTTCGTGCGACATTGTATGATTTCCAACTTGGTGACCGTCTTCTAATATTTGACTGTAAACCTCTGGATACTTTTGTACATTATTCCCAACACAAAAAAAAGTTGCCTTGATGTTGTTTCTTTTCAGAATGTCTAACACATAAGGTGTAGCCTCCGGGTGTGGACCGTCATCAAATGTTAAATATATTGCACGCTTATCCCTTCCTTTCCAAATCCCGTTTCTAAAAGCGAAACGTGCAATATATGGACTTCGGAATAAACGCATAATCAACGCATTGTATCAGTTGGAACTTGTCCTGCGCCTAATGACTGCATATTTATCGTTGGTTCTGAAGTTGGTGCTTGTGTTGGCGCGCTACTTGGAGCTAATAATCCGTAATGTTCGCCCATTGCACCTAGATTCATCTGCAATCCGATGATCATTTTACCATAAGTTCCTACCGTTCCACCTGAAAGGCTTTCACTGTTGTCGCTTGCTGCCTGCTCTAATTCGTTGTAAATTCGTGGCATCATACTTTTGTAGACATTATTTAATTTTTTATAAATATATTTCGCAAGTGGACCGTTGAAATCTCCCGATTTTTTGTCAGCTGCAATCACATACATTTTGAAGGTCGCATCCAAAGCAGCATACAAATCCTCTGCATTTTCTTGATTTCCAGCAAAAGTAGCTTTACTATGCTCAAAGTAGTTGAAAATTGACTCATAATTTTTCATCAATTTCATTCCTAACTCTGTTCCTTTTTTCTTCTCACCTAACAAGAAATATAATTGAACATATTCATGTAAAGTACCACTCGTTTTAGCACGAATATCTTGACCTTGATAGTTGAAATTCATGTGTGTTGCGTTAATTTTTAAAGAGCTCATTCCGTCATAAGAGTTCACCTCAGCAAAATCAATAACCGTCTCAGCAGGCATTACTAATAAAGACATATCCAAAATTTGGGTTGCTTTTTTCTTATCGCCTTTGTTATAAAGTTGCTCTGCAAGTAACAAGAAATTTACTCGGTATTGCTGTGTATGACGACGCGCATAATAATCGGTCAATACCTTTGGATCAGCCATATTACCCCAACTATAAGTTTTGGTCATGTGTTTGTACATTTTGTCTACGTTGAAGAAAACAGGTTCTTCTTTCAAAGGACTAAATTCATACGCTAAACCAACTTGTTTGATGTGACCAGCACTTAACAAAGCAATAGAAAGCGATGAACCGCGGCTACTTGAGAAATAAATTCCTCGTTTCCAGTCGTTATTTGCAATAATATCTAACATCATTGCTTCGTCTCTTGCAAGGTAACGATCGCGATCAGTATTGTATTCAAATGCAATTCTTTCAGGACATCTTGCTGCTTCTGCTTGTGTAATTACTCTAGATTTAACAGCGTTTTCTTTGTTTACTTTCATCGTAAAGCGACCTGAAGGAAAGAAAGATAAACGATTTCCTTCATTGATAATCATATTTTTATCATCTCGAACGAATGCCATTGCTTCTTCTAAGTCAACGGAAGACCATGACATTTCAAATTGCTCGATTAATTCTTGTAACGGTTGTGCTGCAGCTTGCATATTGGTAACCGCTCCACTTCGAGCTCCGTCGTATAATTTTAGTAAACCAATATATTTTTTAATAATACTTTGTTTTAAATCAGTTGTATCTGAAGTCAACATTTGGGTTTTCGCCTGTTGCGTTCCCGCATCGCTACAAACTACACCACTTAAAATTTCATTTGCTTTGAAATCAAAATAACGTAATGATTGACTTGCCTGAGTTGAATTGTATTTCAAACGCATATCTAATACTTTGTCTAAAACTCCTTCTCCTGGATTCATCGAGAATAGTTCTAATAAAGACAAGAAATAAATTTGATCCGTATTTCCAGCGTACATCAAAATTTGATCTTCCCTGAACTTAATTGGAAGTGGTTCAGATTCGTATGCTTTCATTTTCATTTGATTCGTGTACCAGTCAGTTCCCATTAAAGAAAGGTTGCATACACGCACATCTGTTCTTTTCCCTTCGACTTCTTGCATATACCAAAGCGGGAAGGTATCATTATCTCCATTGGTGAACATGATTCCGTTTTTCTCACACGATTCAAGGTAATTTAAAGCCAAATCATGAGCGGTAGTTTTCCCACTTCTATTATGGTCGTCCCAACCTTCAGAAAGCATTATTAACGGCACAACAGCACCAATAATTCCGGAAAGTGATGCGGTGTAAATTTGACTCTTGATTAGTTTTCTTTTTTGAATGAAATCATAAATTGCAAACACGCCTAATCCTATCCACATTGCGAAGAAATAGAACGAACCAGCATAGGCATAATCACGTTCTCGTGGCTCAAATGGTTTCTGATTCAAATAGACAAGAATCGCTAATCCTGTGAAAATAAATGCTAAAAGAATGATGAATGCATCTTTTGGTGCACGTTTAAAATGAAAGAACATTCCAATTAAAGCCAAAATCAAAGGCAACATATAAAATTTATTGTGCGAAGGATTTTGAGTTGTGTAAGTTGGAGCATATTCTTGACTTCCTAAGCGCATTTCGTCTAGGAAAGAAATACCAGAAATCCAGTTTCCACGCATGTTATCACCATGTCCTTGGATATCATTTTGTCTTCCTGAAAAATTCCACATAAAATACCGGATATACATCCAATTTACTTGGTAACGAAAGAAATAGTTTAGATTTTCACCGAAAGTCGGAAGGCGTTTTCCGTCTCTACCGATTTCTGTTTCTTTTCCATCTGTTGGATCATAACCAGACCAACTTTCATATCCTTGCTGATGCATTTGATTGTCTCCTGAATACATTCTTGGGAAGAAAACTGATTGAGAATAGGTAGCAACTGCACCTGAACGAATGGAGGCATTACTTTCATAATATTTTTCTTCGATTGAGTATGCTCCTCCACTTTTTTTAACCCATTCTTGCGCTTCTGCTTCTTTTGTAAAAGCCTTAACCGGTTCATCATTTTCTAAAACAACAAATCTTCTTAGGTAATAGGGTGATAAATCTTTCCATCCATCACGGCTAACGATTTGTGGACCGTTTTCTGTCATTTCTTCACCATTGCGGAATGAATTCCAGTGATTTCCAAAAAGAATTGGAGCAGAGCCATATTGTTCACGTTTCAAATAGGAGTGAAGTGTTACCAAGTTTTCAGGGTCATTTTCATCTAGTGGTGTGTTAGCGTTCGAACGAATAACAATCACAGCAAATGAACCATAGCCGATTAATAAGAAAACCAATCCCATCATCGCATTGTAGAAGATAGTCTTCCCTTTTTTTCTAGCGTAATAAACACCAAACAAACAAGCTGAAATTAAAGCTATAAAGAAGAAAATAGTACCTGTGAAAAATGGTAATCCTAATGAATTTACAAATGAAACTTCAAATGAAGAGGCCAAAGAAATAGTTCCAGGAATGATTGCTTCTTGAATAAATCCTAAAACAAAAACAGATAAAATGCCAGTCAATAAAAATCCTTTAATGTCCGTTTTTTGATACACTCGGAAATAAATCATATAGCCAATTGCGGGTACGACAAGGATTCCTAAAAGATGGACACCGATTGCTAAACCAAGTAAAAATAGAATTAAAAGTAACCAACGATTAGGTCTTGCTTCGATAGATAATTCACCATTTTGCACCAAGGCCATTTCTTCATCCCACTTCAACATTGCCCAGAAAATGACAGCAGTGAATAACGAAGCCATTGCATAAACTTCTCCCTCAACTGCCGAAAACCAGAACGAATCCGAGAATGTGTAAGCTAAAGAACCAATTGCTGCTGCAACAAAAATTGCAGTTTGCTCACCTGCTGAAATAGCAGCAACTTTTTTCGCAACAATCTTTTTTAACAGTAAAGTCAGGGACCAAAACATAAAAAGAATGGTCAATGAGCTGGAAATAGCTGATAAACTATTGATATAAAACGCAACACTTTCAGGTGCGGCAAAGAAAGAAAACACTCTTCCTAGCACCATGAAAAGTGGCGCTCCTGGAGGGTGACCAACCTCTAACTTGTAAGCTGCGGTAATGTATTCCCCACAATCCCAAAGACTTACGGTGTCTTCAATTGTAAAAAGATAAACGATTGATGCAACTAAAAAAGTCAACCAACCTAGTAGAGTGTTCCATTTATTGTAATTCATAAGGGAATTATTTTTTGATTTTGGTAGTGCGAATTTAAGAATATATCTTTTGACTTTCTTTTCGGATAGTCAAAAAGATTGATTGTTGATGTAATGATGGACAAAAGAATTCTAATCAGAAAAAACTTTTTTTAAAAATATTGAATCGAATCTAAAATTTGTTTATAAATTTGCCATCGCAATTCTAGTAAAGGAATTGTCTATTGGCCCATGGTGTAACTGGCAACACGTCTGTTTTTGGTACAGAAGAGTCTAGGTTCGAGCCCTAGTGGGCCAACAAAAAAGGAGTTCAGCAATGAGCTCCTTTTTTAGTTTAAATAGTGTATTTTTGTAAAACAAAACATAAAAGTTTAAAAGATGAAAGAAAATTTATCAATTATTGCTCAAATTTTAATTGCCTTAACAATTATGATAATTTGGGTATTCAGATATTCCAGAGTCGAGAGGGAGTTCAAGTCTTATGGATTAAGTGATTTAACTCGAAATATTGTCGGAGCGTCCAAAATATCATTATCAACTTTATTAATCGTTGGTATTTGGTATAAAGATTTGTTATTCATCGCTTCGTTATTAATGGCTTTATTGATGGTTGCCGCACAGTATTATCATTTTAAGGCGAAGCATCCATTGTTGTATTTTGCTTTATCTTTTATTTTATTACTCCTGTGTCTTTTTATTGCAGCAGTGGCAAGAAAACTTATTTAAGGTGACACATAATAGTTTCTTAATTCTTTTTTCAAGTTTCTCATTCTTTTTTTACGGCGTTACTTTCTTTACGTCAACTACTATGAAATCCGAGTTTAAAAGATTTGGATTGGAAAAATTAGGTCTAATAACCGCAGTTACTGAATTGGTAGGCGCTGTTGGATTGTTAGTTGGATTGAAATATCCCCTATTTTTAACAATATTTTCAGGAGTTCTAGCATTATTAATGTTTTCCGGAACGCTTGTTAGGATTAAAATGAAGGATTCTTTGTGGTTAATGTTCCCAGCTATATTTTATCTTTTTTTGAATTCATATCTCTTTTTTATATCAAGGCTATAACTGGCTTATTGAATTTATTGCGTTTATTGCGTTTCGAAATCATAAGAGCAAAATAATAAGTAGTTGACTGATCAACCAAACCCTCTTTTCCTTATGGGTCCAGATTTTGTAATTTATTAGCGAGTAAATCAATATTTGGTTTACTATTTAGTAATTTTAAGATTAATTAAAAGATACCTTTACTTATTTTTTTTACAATTTTTTATTACTTTTAAATTGTCAAACTGATACAGAATACAAAAAATAATTGCAGATTACAACCAATAGCAACTTTAAACCAAAACATGAAACACTTTCTTTTTTTATCCCTTTTTATCTTCATTGGAACAATTGGATTTTCACAAAAAGCACAAAAATTCAAAACAATAATCATTCAAACGTCTGCAGAATGTGGTGATTGTAAAGAACGTATAGAAGGAAAATTGAACTATACCAGCGGAATTAAATTTGCTGAATTAGACCTTGAAAGCAAAAAGTTGTCGGTGAAATTCGCAACCTCAAAAATAACGGAAGCTCAAATCAAACAAATCATTAACGAAATTGGTTACGACGCGGATGATCAAAAAGCGAAGAAAGAAGACGTTCAAAAATTACCGCTTTGTTGCCAACCAGGTGGGATGAAGCAGTAGGGACTATTCGTAAAGTACCAAAATTGGCCAAAAACATATAATATATGGCTAGTTAAACAGCTGTTTTAATTGATATTTGGCTGTTGTGCCGACCATAAAACGTAATAATTGGCTGCTTGTACGATTTTTTTCATTCTTATACTTGTATCAAAGAACTATTTCACTAACTAAAGTGAAATTCGCTGCTGCGAAGAAAAAAAGCATTCTTAAGACGAATAAAGAACATTACGACTGGATAAATCAATGTAATCCTTGACCACAGGAGTGCACCCGGCCCAAATTATCCAAACCATTTCAATAGTTTAACATCACCAAAAACGCTCATTCGAAACGGAATAAATTAAATTTATGGAATTGCATGGGTTTAATGATGTGAATCCGACGAACGGAGGATGACAAATAAATCGTTGAAACGATTGTGAAACACACACGATTGATTCCATAGGTGCGGGATTAATCCCCCACCTATGGGAAAAATACCAATATTTAAAAACCATTTCAATGGTTTACCAACACGCAAATCAAAAAAAACACGCCGAGAGGTGTTTGCAAAAACATATATTTTCCTAAAAAAACATAAATTATGCTATTAATCGGATTTGAATTACTTTACCACCACCACCTTTTGAAAACTACTATATTTCTCCTCAAAAAGAAAATTGAAATAATAAATTCCATTTGTTAGGTTAAGACTATTGCAAAAATCGATAATTTAGGCTTTCTAAAAATTTAAACCCGGAGTTTACCCTTGTAAATGAGGATTTTAATTTTTTAGAATAACGACAAGAAGCGGGTTTTGCAACGGTCTTAGGTTTACTTTTTTGGACAACTCAATTGCTTTTTCACCCACTTTAAGCTTTTCAAAATAACGTTCATAAACAATTTTTCCTTTTTGATTGGTAAAGAAAAGTTCAACGTTTCAGGTGTTGGCAATTGAAATGGAATTTTCATTTTAATCAAAGTTGTAATAAATTGACTATCAAATAATTGTTAATATTCGATGAAATGATTGTTTTGCTCGAAATTTCTAATGTAATATATATTTAGCTTTGAAAATCAGTTAATTAGGTTTTACATTTACTTAAAACCTCAATTATGTATTTAACAATTTTAGCAATCAAAGGATTAGTTGGCTTCGCAATAGTAGGTGGAGCTGTCTTAACGGGGATTTTGATTACAATCATTATCGAACGTCAAATGGGCAAACATTAAACAAATATGCTCAAAGCGTGTTTTAGTAATATGTTAAAACAGACGCTTTTCTTCTTAATTTTTCTAGTGACTTGTTCATTATACGCTCAAAAAGGTAAATCCAACTATAAAGATGCATATTTCGCTTCAGGGTGTTTTTGGTGCGTTGAAGCTATTTTTGAGACAGTTAAAGGTGTTGATTATGCAGAATCTGGTTACACTGGAGGAAGCATAAAAAACCCAACTTATGAAGCAATTTGCACTGGAAAAACCGGTCACGCAGAAACAGTAAAAGTTCATTATGATACGACAGTAATTTCGTACAGGGAATTGCTCCGTGTCTTTTTTAATTCTCACGACCCAAGCACATTAAATAAACAAGGTCCAGATTCTGGAACACAGTATCGTTCAGCTATTTTTTATTCTAATAGTTATGAAAAAAGTCTTGCTTCAGAGTACATTAAGCAATTAAAAAAGGATGGTAAATTCAAAACGATTACAACGCAGGTTGAGCAATTAACAACCTTTTACAAAGCAGAAGCTTATCACCAAGATTTCGAAAAGAACAATCCGAATAATCCTTATGTCAAAAGTGTAAGTCATCCACGAATGGATGCATTCAAGAAAAAATCAAAAGAGTTTTTGAAGAAGAAAGAGTAGTGTTTTATTTACTTCAATCCAACTGTTCCATTGCCTCTAAAAACTCATTATCTAAAGGATTAAAAACGGTGTAGAATCCTTTTTCTGTCCAAATTTGACGTGCAATTTCAGCTTTAAGAAGTTCCCCAATTAACGTTCTACTTACCTTAAATTCATTGGGGAAGTACTCAACTTTGTAAAATTTACTTGCAAAGACCACTAGTTTTTGAGCGATTTCATCTGTAACAAAAAACTTTTTGTTAAATTCTTCAGGTGATTCCCATTTGTTTCTTTTATCCTTCACGAAATCGAATGAAAATGCACTCATTGCGCCACTCCATTGTAAAGTAGTTAGATAAAAACTTGTTCCTGTTGAGTCATAGGGCACAAAAACATCAGGGGTAATTCCACCACCACCATAAACAGTTCGACCACCTTTCGTTTTGTATTTTAAAGAGGGAATATAAATACTACTGTCTGGTTTGTATAATTCACCGTTGGCAAAGCGTTCCTCGTCCTCCATATAATCTTCGTAACTACCTTTGTATGGACGTTGGATGCATCTTCCAGAGGGTGTGTAATAACGAGCGATTGTGATTCGTAGATTACTTCCATCTCTTAGTTTTTGATCCTCTTGAACCAAACCTTTACCAAAAGATCTTCTTCCTACAATTATCGCTCTATCGTTGTCTTGCAAAGCACCCGCCAAAATTTCACTTGCTGATGCAGATGAAGAATTAATCAACACTACTGTTTTCGTGTTTTCTAATATACCCCCAGCTTTTGATTTATATACTTCTTCTTTTGTTTTTCGTCCCTTTGTTTTTAGAATAATCAAACCTTCTTTTAAAAATTCGTCAGCTATATCAGTTGCAGCAGAAAGTACACCACCACCATTTCCTCTAAGGTCTAAAATAAGTTCTTTCATTCCTTTTTGCTTCAAAGATAGAGCAGCCTCTCTAAATTCAGCAGCTGTGGGAATTGAAAATTGGTCGATTAAAATATAACCAACTTTACTATTAACCATATAAGCACAAATAACAGTTTTAATTGGGATAGCACCTCTTTTGATTTTTATATCGATCTTTTTGTTTTTACGTACTACTTTAACTTTAACAAAAGTTCCTTCTTCACCTTTCAGACTAGCCATTACTTTATCATTGCTGATTTTTTTACCAGTCATTTTTTTCCCATCAACCTCAATAATTTTATCACCCGACCTAACTCCAGCTAATAAAGAAGGAGAATTTTCCATAACGTTTGATACACAAATTGTATCTCTCAGCAATAAAAAACGAACTCCAATTCCTCCGAATTTTCCATTGATTGATTCATTAACTGCTTTCATATCCTTAGCAGCAATGTAGTTACTATGAGGATCTAATTTATGTAACATCTCTGAAATTGTATTTTCAAAAATGCTATCCTTATTGATTTTATCAACGTAGCGATTATCCAATAGACTTAAAATATCTTCCAATTTTTGAACCTCCGTAGCATTTGCATCAGCGAGGTTATTTATTGGATTTGAAAGTTCATTTCCAAGCCAAAGTCCAACGCATAGAAATAATGCAAGTAAAATGGGCAAGGTGTAATTTGATTTTGGAGCTTCAGACATCGTCAATGTTTTGTATTTGTTCAATATCAAGTCCAGCACTTTTGAGAAAATCAATTCCCGAAGTGTCTTTGTAGGCTTCTTGATAAACTAATCGTTTTATTCCTGATTGAAGGACTAATTTACTACAATCTTTGCAAGGTGAATGGGTAAGATAGAGCGTAGCGTCTTTACAATTATTAGTAGATTTTGCGACCTTCAAAATTGCATTTGCCTCTGCATGAAGAACATACCAATGAGTTTCACCAATTTTATTTTCACAGCAATTATCAAATCCAGCGGGCGTTCCATTATAACCATCAGAAATAATAATCGCATCTTTCACAATGATTGCTCCAACTTGCTTCCTTTTGCAATGCGATAATTTTGCCCAGCTTGTTGCTAATCTTAAATAGGCTCGGTCGTAGCGTGCTTGTTTTTCGTCTTTCTCTATCATTTTCAAAGCATAAAATTAAGTAATTGCTGCTTGTAAGGAACAAAAATCTGTTAAATGAGTTTGTGTTCCTTTTTTAGTTGATTCGGAAAGTCAATTTGCGTAGAACGGAGAAATCATAAAATAAACGATAACTCCAGTCACGGCAACATACAACCAAATAGGAAAGGCAAATTTTGTCCATTTTTTATGTCTGGCGTAATCACCTTGCCAAGCGAATAAGTAGGTAAACAAAACCACAGGAATTACAGCAACACTTAAAACGATATGTGAAATTAATAGCGGAAAGTAAACATTAGGTATATCACCTTTATATTCTGTCGAATCAGAAGTTATGTGATAAGCAACATAACACAAAAGAAATAGAACGGATAAAAACAAACACGATTGAATAAGAGTCTTGTGTAAACTGATATTTTTGTTTTTAATTGCTATTAATGCTCCAATTAAAAGTATAGCAGTTAATCCATTTATTCCAGCATAAAAAGGAGGTAAGAAGGATAAATCGTAGCCAGGAATTTTTACTTTAAATAGCATTGCTACCGCTAAAGGAATCACAATCGAAAGAACAATGATTAATTTTCTGGCGTTTTTTACTTTGTCAGGGTGCAGTGACGTTGTACTCATCTTCTAATAATTTAAATATATCTTCTTTTAACCTTTGATATTCTTTTTTGTTCACTGTCCCATCATAACCAGTAACTGCATAGACTCCACGAACATATCCTTTTTTGTCTACGAGCGTGAAAGCACCTGAATGCGCATAACCACCCTCAGCTTCCTCATCCCTTCCTGCAAAAGTTTGGAAATTTTCAATTCCTAATCGGTGGGTTTCTGCCTCCTCACCCGTTAGAAATGACCAATTTTTAGCTTTGATTCCATGTTTTTTCTTGTAGGCTTTCAACACAGAAGGTTGATCATGTTTGGGATTAATTGTAAAAGAGATGAATTGAATATGTTCGCTTAAAGCTTCAGTTTCTTTGTTCAAATTCTTTAATTGAGAATTCATTATTGGACAAATAGTTGGGCAGGTAGCAAAGAAAAACTCTACAATCCAAATCTTATTTTTGAAATTTTTATTTGAAACTAAAACTGAATCTTCATTGCGGTAAGAAAAGGTTGGGATTGTGGGATAAAGGGTATCGGCACTAGTTTTACCATTAACTTTTTTATATGTTATATCAAAGTTTCCGATGTAAGGTAGTTTGGATTTAGGTTCCGATTCACAAGCAAGAAACAAAACGGATGAAAACAGAATTAAAGCAATGTTTCTCATTTTTTATTTCTTTTTCTTGTCATATTGTTTTTGAAGTAAGGCAATATGTTCTTTCATTGTTCTCACCAAACCTTCTTTATTTCCTGGCAAAACCATTCTTAAGTGCCCTTCTTTATCAAGGAGTAGGACTAATTCTTGAAAACCCTCTCCGCCGTAGTATTTTTTACCTTTTTGAAGCAGATTTTGACCATTATGTTTGAAATCGTAAACTGCTCTTGCATCACCAGTGGTAATCATCCAAAGCGATGGGTCGTACGATTCAATGTTATCTTTCAATGCGTCTTTAATAATTTGTATTTCTTCATTTGGTAGTGGATTCCCATTCCCATCTGTCAGGAAGGAAATTATACGAACTTGTTTTAGCTTCTTACGTTTGTTTTTTCGAATATGCTGATAAATCATTTGATCAATATGCCAAAAAGAAATGGCGCAATCTTCAGGACATGTCTTTTGAAGGGTCGTGACGACTAGAACATCACCTTTAAAATCAGCGAAAGTTAATTCTTTACCATTGATAGTGAAGGGAACAGATTTTACGACTCCGTAATCATCTAGCTCCTTAAACTTGTGTTCGCAACCTCTCGTTCCTATTAATATCAATAATAATGCTGGACCAAAGACTAGAAAAAATGCAATAAATACTTTGCTTCGACCGGCAAATGTTTTTTCCAAAATTTAAATATTTAAACTCCGTAAGTTGCCCATGCTTCACCAACTGCTAAAGCTTCCCAAAGAGCGATAAAAATTAAGTAAGCCATGAACAAAAAGTAAGGAACCAAAACAATATAACGAAATGTTTTTTTCTCGTCACCTAAGTGCATGAAAATCATTACAATGTATCCAGCTTTGAATAATGTCATAATGATGAAGGACCATTTTACAAACGGCCAAGCACCTGAGCTTTGTTTGATGAATGCACCTAAAGCAACTTCAACAATCGTAATTGCTGTTAAAAGTGCGGTAACCTTCCAAATTTTCTTGCGAATAGCTTTACCTTGCTCTTCTGAGTGATGTCCGTATAAAGAATATTCTATTAAGTCGTCTCTTTCCATGAGTTCTTGTTTTTAAATAATTAAACTAAGTAGAAGAATGTAAATACAAACACCCAAACTAAATCGACAAAATGCCAATAAAGTCCAGTTTTTTCTACCATTTCGTAGTGTCCTCTTTTGTGATAAGTTCCAGCCATTACACCGATACAGATCAAAATATTAATCATAACCCCTGAGAATACGTGGAAACCGTGGAACCCAGTAATAAAGAAAAAGAATTGACCATATTGTTGAGGACCATATTCGTTTTGTTTTAAGTTTGCGCCATAAATTACACGATTTGGTTGTGCAGCGTATAATGCTTCGTAGTACATTTTTTCTGCAGCAGCCCCTTCGATTGGTTTGTCTCCAATTTTATTTATTTTACCATTTTTCTTTACGATGAGTTTTAGGTGTTCATCTTTCACTTTATTTATTGTGGCAATAGAACCGTCATGAAGTCGGATTTTTCCGTCGTTTAAATGACCTTTTTCAGCAGCATGTTGAAAAGTATGCATCAAATCGTCTTTGATAACATCACCTTTTTTATGGTGTTTACCTGCTACTTCTACCGTAAAGTTTTTGATTTCTCCAAAATGACCTTTAACAATTGCTTGTGAACCATCAGCTAATTCGATTTTTCCAAATTCTGAACCGTGGATAAAATGACTCCACTCCCAAGCTTGAGAACCTAAGAAGAAAAATCCACCAATAATAGTTGCAATCATCCATTTAGTTACTCCTTTTTTATCCATTCGATGTCCAGCTTCTACAGCTAACACCATTGTAACCGAAGATACAATTAAGATAAATGTCATTAAAGCAACGTAGATTAAAGGATAACCGTGACCAAGGAAAGGTAAAGAGTTGAACGTTTCTTCACCAATCGGCCATGCATCCTGTGCGTTGTGGCGTGTAAAACCGTAAGATATTAGTAATCCACTGAATGTTAAAGCATCCGAAACGAGGAAAAACCACATCATTAATTTTCCGTAGCTTGTTTGAAAAGGAGACTCTTTTCCTCCCCAAAGTGTTTTTACATCAAGTTCAGCTGTATGTCCTGCCATTTTTTATGATTTTTTTGCAAGTTTAATGAATAAAAACCAAAAATACTATCAAATAAATCCACAAAATGCCTAAAAAGTGCCAGAAAATTGCACCAAGTCGTAACGAGAGGTTGTTCTTGTCATCGAATTTACCTGTAAATGAGTAGATTGCGACTTTTAGTAAATAAAACATCGCGAAGAAAACATGTGCCAAATGAACGATACTTATTAAATATAAAAACGAGGTAGCTGAATCTGCGGTTTCAGTCGCTTTAATTTGAAAATAAACAGGAAGTTCTTTTCCTTGATAGTGTAATTTTCTGTTTTTGTATTCTAGTTCTTTTCCTTTAAAATAAACGTGGAAATCTTTACCAAATTCACCTCTCACAAAAAAGTCTCCTCTTCTGTCTTGTATATTCATTGCTAAATAACTTAAACGCATTTCATCAACATAATCCATTTTAGTGGAATCATTTTTGTAAAGTTGCTTCTCTTTTATTTGAGCAGGTTGATTATTGAAATAAAATTCAAAATTTTTATCATTATTTTCAACTACAAGAGCATCTCTCTCTTTTATGGATGCAAATTGACTCATGTATTTTTTTAATTCATCGAATTGTGAATCTGACATTTCTTTGCCACCTAATAAATATTTATTTCCGTCCACTTCGATAAAATCACCTTTATACTTTATTTCAAAGTAATCACCATATCTACCATCAGTTACAATTATGTGATTATTGATTGGATGAATTCCGCCATCAATTAATTGATTATACCCTTTGAATTGAAAATACATAAACGCAACCCCCAAAGCAACTGTTAGTGCCATGAATATTTTTAGTAATGTCTGGTTGTTCTTTTTTATTGCAGCAATCGCTAAGATAAAGGTAATGCTGCTTGCAACGATACTTCCTGTACTTAACCAGAATCCCGAAGGAAGGGGATATTTCAGCCAAAAAGAATCTCCCATCATAACGATATATGCAGAAGTGAATCCAGCAAAAAGCATGATAATACTGAAGATACTAACGTAAACAAGATTTTTTTTCATTTTTTCATTGACAATCGGGTCAATTTCTTTCGAGTAATCCATAGTTATATTTTAAAATTATTTTAGAAGCTCATTTAATACATCTTGATTTCTATCAAAGACATAAACAAATTGTATTATTGGTAGATAAACAAACGAAGCAAACATAAGTTTTCGAGCATCTGCAACTTCACAACTTATGTACAATCGATACGAGTAAACGAAAAATCCAATTCCAAGAATCGACGCTATAATTAAAGACCATATACCAGTCCAATCCAAAAGCCAAGGAACCAAACTAAAAGGAATCAATGCCAGTGAATAAAGCATTATTTGAAAAGCAGACTGTTTAGATTTTCCAGTTTTTGAAGGTAAAAGTGAAAATCCCCCAGCTTTATAATCATCATAAAGTACCCAAGCAATTGCCCAAAAATGTGGAAACTGCCAAGTAAATTGAACAAAAAATAAAATCCCAGGTAAAAATCCAAATTTGTCGGTTGCTGCAATCGCACCCAAAAATGGGGGAATCGCTCCAGGGAAAGCTCCTACAAAAACCGCCCAAGGACTCACACGTTTCATTGGTGTGTATATGAAAACATACGAGAAGAAAGCAATGAATCCGAGCAAGGCACTCTGCCAATTGATTAAATACAATAGAATTGTGCCAACTACAAGAGAAAACGCACAAACAATATAAGCTTCTGTAACACTCATCCAACCTTGAGGTAAAGGTCGATTAGTTGTTCGTTTCATGAGTTTGTCTAATTCACGTTCCCAGATTTGATTTCCACCATTTGAAGAAGCAGTAACTAATGTTCCTCCCAAAATTAAATAGAATATTTCTTTATAATCTGAGCCTCCAGCAAACAAATAACCGGAAAGCGCAGATAATACAACTAAAAATGAAAGACGAAATTTGGTAAAGACCAAATAGATTTTAAATAGGGAAGGTTTTTTTAATACTTCAGTTGTCATTGGGCGCAAAATTACGAATTAATTAATCGCGCTAACTTCATTTTTTCATTCCTTCTACACCTTGCAATCATTATTACAAAAGAAAAGTTAGGTAATTGTTTACAAAT
Source organism: Crocinitomicaceae bacterium (assembly GCA_044374225.1). Classification (GTDB taxonomy): domain Bacteria; phylum Bacteroidota; class Bacteroidia; order Flavobacteriales_D; family Crocinitomicaceae; genus UBA952. Next base: position 15,677 of record JBILOX010000001.1, read on the forward strand.
ACTTGAAAAATTCGTTTTTTGTTGCTTCGTCCTTAAATTTCCCTGAATAAAAACTTGTCACCGTTGCTGAAGATTCATCTTTAATTCCACGTGAAGAAACACATAAATGTTTAGCATCTATTATTACTGCAACGTCTTCTGATCCTAGTATTTTTTTCAATTCTTCGCCAATTTGTACAGTTAATCTTTCTTGTACTTGTGGGCGCTTTGAAAAATATTGAACGATTCGATTCAATTTAGATAGTCCAATTACTTTTCCATTTGAGATGTAAGCAACGTGTGCTTTACCCATTATAGGAACAAAATGATGCTCACAATTACTGTAAAAGGAAATATTTTTTTCTACCAACATTTCATTGTATTGGTACTTATTTTCAAAAAGAGCAATCTTCGGTTTGTTTGCCGGATTAAGACCAGAGAAAATTTCTTGTACATACATTTTAGCAACTCGGTAAGGTGTGCCCTTCAAGCTATCATCACTTAAATCTAAACCCAATGTTTCCATTATTGCTTGAAAATGAATGGCGATTTCATCAATTTTTTCAATATCTGATTTATCGAAAGCAGTAGCAATCATAGGAGTTTCAATCGAAGTTAAAATGTGTTCATCGCCGATTTGTTCGTGATTATCTTGTATTTCTGGAGTTAAAATAGTATTCATATTTTCAATTTTAAATTAAACAGTAGGTAAGAGTTGTAAACACAGATCAAAAGCTTTTGTTTAGTTTTTCTATCTAAAAGTTCTACAACAAGTTGGTTTTCTTTCTTTGAAAATTAGCTTTTTAAATTTGTAAACTAAATTTTTTTTATAACATATTGTTTTTTAATAATTTAACTTATTTTAATAGCGCTCAAATTCAAGATTTAAGAAGTTACTCCACATTAAATATTAAATGACGTAATTGAAAATCTATCTAGTATAATGCTAAGTTAGTTTAAAGGGTATTTTAAGACCGTTGCAAATCCCATTGCTTATCGTTACTTCAGCAATTTAATATACTCATTAACAATTTTTACTACGTTTTTAAATTTTTTAAACGCCTCGATTAATGACTTTTGAAATGGTCTTATTTTATTTGATTTTATTTTCGGCGAATGAAACAATTTTTTCTTAATTTTTCCTTGGAACGCGATTTAAAAAATTCAATAAGTTTATTTAAACCCACCAAAAAACAGAAAGCACCTCAACTATTCTTAACTTTGCACCATGGGTTCTATCAGACAGAATAAAATTGAAGCAGTAATTCAAGCCGAATTATCAACTTTTTTTCAACGCAATGCTTCCGAAATTTGCTTAGGTGCAATGGTTACCGTAACGATTGTCAGAGTGACTTCTGACTTATCTTACGCAAAATGTTTCCTCAGTATTTTTGCTGGTCCTGAAAAGGAAAAAGTATTGGCAAACATTCTCGTCAACAAAGGTAAAATTCGTGGAGAAGTAGGTAGACGATTGAAAAATATGCGCATGATTCCAGAGTTGACTTTTCATATCGACGACTCAATGGACTATGCAATGAAAATTAGTGAATTACTAAAAAAGTAAGCGATTAACGTTCCTTTTTACATAGCGCTGAAATACATTCGTTCAGGACGGAAAAAGAATATTATTACCTTAATTTCTCGCATTTCTACCGTTGGTGTTTTTGTAATCACAGCCGCACTTGTGATCGTTCTTTCTGCTTTCAATGGCATTGAAAAAATGATTGAAACGCTTTATAGTGAATTTGATGCCGACATTACGATTGTTGCCAATAAACGAAAAACTTTCGATGAGCGCGAAATTGATTGGAAAAAACTAGCTTCAATTCCCCAAGTTAAATCCTATTCCAAAGTAATTGAAGAAATTGTTGTTTTGCGCCACGAAAAAAAATGGGTGAATGCTTCTTTAATTGGCGTGGAACAAAACTATCTTCAAACAATTGATTTAAAACAACATCTTTGGGCAGGAAATTCAGCTTTTGAAGACATAGGTGCTGGTGAATCGTATGGTATTATTGGGGTTGATTTGTTCAAAAAGCTAGATGGAATTATGCCAACGGATGGTGAGCAAGAGCGATTAATAATTTATGCACCGAAGCGAAATATCAAAATCCGATTAGGTAAAAATCCATTCTACACGCAAGCTGTTTTTATTTCTGGTGTGATGAATTACAACAAAGAAGTTAATGAAGACAAACTGTTATGGCCATTAGCAGCAACGCGAGATTTATTAAATTACTCGAGCGAATTAACGCACGTGTATGTTCAAGTGAAAGGCGAATTCACCAATGATGAAGTAAAAGAAAAAATTCAATCTGCGCTAGGTTCAAACTTTCAAGTGAAGACCAATTTTGAGAAAAATGAATTAATTTTTCAAACCAGCAAATCCGAGCGAATGGTTGTAATCATCATTATGATTTTCATTTTCATATTGGCATCATTTAATTTAATTGCTTCCTTGACAATGCTTTACATCGAAAAAAAGGATAATATCAGCAGTTTAGAAAGTTTTGGTTTGAGTAGAAAAGGAGTCTTTCAAATTTTCTTCTTTGAAGGTTTATTGATTTCAGGAATTGGTATTCTCGCTGGACTTTTCGTAGGTTATTTCGTTTGTTTTCTTCAGCTAAAGTTTTCTCTTTTAGTGATTCCAGGCCCTAATATTCCGTTTCCGATTAATATTTCAATAAGTGATTTCTTTTTGGTTTTTTTCTCAGTGAGTATTTTAAGTGTTTTGTTTTCTTATTTCCCCACGAAAATTTTGTTGAAGCAACGTGGGAAGTGAATTCATATTAACTAGTTTTTAAAATATATTTGGATTTGCGATAAAAACAAACCCTAATTTCCGAAAGTTTGCGTTAAAAAAACTACAATCAATATAAAGCTTTTTATGTTATAATTCCGAAAACACGAAATCAAAATTGTAAAAAAGATTAGCTGTTATGTTTTCTGCTATAGAAATTTTATAGTGTTTCCGAAATTAGATCTCAAAGACAAAAAAAATCAACATTTTACTCTACTGTACAAAACTGTATTACTTTTCATTCTTGTCTTGAACGCAATTAATTAGACACGATATTTAATTAAATAGTTCTTGTTTTTAATAATACTTGAACTAACTTAAACTAAAACAATTATATTGTTTTACTAATAGTATTCTACAATTTTGCTGATTGTAAATATGAATCTTATGTTTAAACAGTGGAATAAAATTATTTTGTTTTTTATTTTTCTTGCGCTAGTTCACTTAGTACTAGAAACAACGCCTTCCATTTCTTCAAAATATCAAACGCTCTTACTTTTATTTGACGGCCTAATTACATTAGTTTTTGTTGTTGATTTTTACTTTAAACTTCGAAAGATTTTAATCGAGTACTCAAAAAGTAAAAAAATCGCAGTGTTCTTTCGTTTCGAGCTATTAATTGATTTTTTGAGTATCATTCCATTTTTCATCTCCTTACTCTTCCAGGGTTTTAAATTCATTACGGTTTTGAGATTATTGCGAATGCTACGTATCCTAAAATTATTAAATGTTGCAAAATCACATTCGTTGATTATCAATGCCGTAAAAAACAAAAGACATGAATTATATATTTCAATGCAAGTGGTTATAATTGTCACAATTATCCTATCTGCAATTTTGTATTTTGTTGAAAACCCGAGTCAACCAGAAAACTTCTCAAGTATTACAGATGCTTTTCTTTGGTCGATTTCAAAATTTATTGGAGAAATTGGTGGTTATGGAGATTTTGCGCCGATTACTGTTTCAGGTAAAATTTTGGCCACTTTCGTGGGAATTCTAGGAATCGCAATTTTTGCAGTTCCTGCAGGTATCATTTCTTCTGGATTTGTTGAAGAAATTGAACAAATAAAGAAATCAGAGCAAGATCAAAATTTTCTCGAAAAAATTAGTTCCGGTTTTCAAATTGAACACTTAGTTGCTTATATTAGAGCTAAGGAAAAAATAAATTTAGGACATATTCGAAGAAAATTTTTTACACTTAGCGACGTAAACTATAAATTAAATATTCCAACACTTAGTCTTTTGAACATTGCTGAAATAGATAAAGGTATTCGTGTTCGAAATTATAATACTATTGAAGGGGAAGAACAAACAATTTTAGAGTTCTACGATAGTAATTCATCTTATGGAACTTTTACAAACCGTGATAGTAAAATTTTAATAATTAGCACGCATTCAAAAGACCAACCTTTTCTAGGTCATTTTAGCTATGCGTTATCAGAATATCTGCAAGCAAATTATATCAGTGTAGAAAAATATTCTGCGACAGATTTTGAGTCCAATAAAAAAATTAATTTTGCCGAGAATGATGCATATACAAGCGAAACAGGTTGTAGTGCGATTGAAGATTTTAAGCAAGACTTACTTGAATTATCTAATAAAAATCAATTGACTATTCTCGTTAGAGCTGCTGGGTCTAGTTTTGATAGTTTTGAGGTTTTAAATGGAAAGTCAGTAGGAGAAGATTTCTGCTCGTCTGGAGGGACATTTGGTAACACAACCTTATTATCTAATTATAAAAATCAATTTCTAAAAATAGTTGAAAACAACAATGAAACGGTAGGCTTCAATAAAAGACTAACTAACAATCAAGAAAATAATTTAGCTGTTTATTTGAAAAACAAATTAAATATGGATAATATTCAAATTCATGTAAGTGCAAATCTTTTAAAAGAAAAAGCAGATAAATATTACAACACAATTCAAATTGTTGGCGATGGTATTAGATATTTAAAAGACTAATTGCCTAAAAGAATTAATTGCTAGGTAAATAGATATTAAAGTTAATATTGAATTGAATTGAATTAATGAAAGGAAGTCCAGAAAAGTATTATGAAAGTATTGGAGTGCTTGGAAATGCAATACAACATGCTTGCCTGTGACCTTAAATCGAACTTTAATTACCTATTTTGGTCCATTCAAACAATTTCAAGAAAATCCAGCTGAGCTTGTTGCAAATAAACTACAAATTCTATTTAAAAAAGATGCTACAATTGAATTCAAACGTTTAGAAGTAAGCTATCAATCCATCGAACAATTTTTAGAAACAGATTTGAATCATTACGATACAATTATTGAATTGGGAGTAGCGACAAAATCAGAAATAATACGACTCGAATTATTTGGAAGAAACTTCGTGAACGGAGTTGATAATAATGCTGTTTCAAAAGATGGTGCGATTAATACTAATGGTAAGACTGTCGTCAAAACAAATTTTAGTGAAAGCTTTTTAGACCAAATAATAACAATTTATCCCGATTCAGTTTCAAAGTCTGAAAGTGCAGGAAAATATTTATGTAACAACCTTTATTATCAATCAATGAATAAATTTTCTGAAAAGAATATTCTCTTTATTCACTTGGCCAATTTTATTGATATTCCGCATGCACTATCATTGGATGAGCAGGTTGAAATTATAGCAAACATTCTCAAGAAATATAATAAAGAATACCTCCGAAATTTATCCTAATCAAAATTCAATGATTATAACGAATTAATACTTGAACTTACTTAAACTTAAATTGAAATTAAAAAAAAATTAAGTTTGATAAACTTTAAAATTAAACGATATGTCAGAAATTTCAATTAGCGGAAGAATGAAAGTAATTTCATTTCAAAAAGAATTTTTAAAATCTTACCCATTCTTGTATCCATCTTTACGATACCCAAATGATAAAGTAGTAGATGAAGATTCAACAATTGCAAATGCAAAAAACGTTTCTTTGGGCGGAAAATATGTGCCAGCAGGTGATGCTGATATTTCTATGCGTGGTAACCTTACTGTTGGTGGTTTTGAAAATCGTTTTGAAGAAGCCTTTTCAGTAAAATGTCAAATTCATTTTAAGAAAAATGGAAAATGGGTAAAAACAGGTCCTAAGTATGATGGAATGACTTTAGCTTCAGCTAGTAAATTGTTAGAAGAAGAGGGATGTGAAAAAATCAAACTATAAAAATGGCAAGACGTAAAATCAAAGCTAAACGCAGATCTGACGGTAGATTAGACCAAAGAACGCGTAAAGGAAAAGAAGTTGCTCAACGTTTAGAAAAAGCGCGTGCAGCAAGGAAAAAAAGTGTCTGGAAGAGAATTTTTTTCTTCTGGTAAATTATTAATTATAGTATGAAAGAAAATATAAATGATTTAGCAAGTATACTTGCAGTTTCTATCCTTGCAGATGGTGAAGTCGGTGATCAAGAAACAAAATTGATTGAAGATTTAGAGCATGATACTGAATTGCCAGGTCTTGCAGCAGCAATTAAACAAGTAGTGTCAATGGCTCATCTTTTTTCAGATGAACAACTTACCGACTTAATTTTTAATAGTGCATCTAAATTTAAGGCAGAGGACAAACCAAAAGTGTTCGAAGCTGCAATATCAACTATTTTAGCTGATGGTGTAATTTCAGAAGACGAAATAGCTAATGTACTAACGATAGCAGAAGCATTAGAAATACCCATTGAAAAAGCTGTAGCTCGGTTATTGTTTCAAGTTCAAGAAAAAGAAGGTGATTTAGTAGTGGATGTCGAAGACATTTTGGAGGATTTTATTATTGTTGGCGGAAAAACGAGATATACTAGTTGGAATTCATTTGAAAAAATGTTGTTAGAAGCAAACTTTCCAACAAATTTGATTGAGGTTCTAAAGTCTGTACAAAATTGGACTGAAAACACGTTTCAAGAAAATGCAACGATAAATTATACGCCTAATTTCATGACGTTAGCATGTGCAAATCCCGCTTCTCGTTCAAAGACATTTTGCTTTGTTCGAATGAAACCTAATTGTATTCGCTTTGAATACATGGGAAATGTTAGTGACGTAACATCTGTTGGTGATTTTTCTCAAACTGTTAAAAACGGAATTACTGAATATTTTAATCAATTATCAAAAAACAAAATTTGATATGATTATTTACGATAAACTAACTGAAAAACAAAAGCTCGAACTTAAAAACGGAGTTATAGAAGTTTCAGGAAGACACATGAACAGAACTGCACTAGGAATTGTAGATGCAGTAACTCAACTTTATCCTAGTGCAACTTTCGAAGATTTAAAACTATTGTTGCCTGATTCAATAAATCCTGCAGCTCCAAAAAACTACCGTTCACTTTTCAATCCATATTCCGAAAGAATGTATGGCGTGATTCAACCCGGTTCAATTAGAAAAGAGTGTCAAGAACAAGAATTAGATATCAATGCTTCTCATTTCACTGAAGAATGTGAAATTTTCAAATCTTCCGATGGAATAGAAGTTTTAGTTTCAAAATCTTGGGAATCAAAAGACACTGAAACAGGTGAGCATGACCTCGAAAATTTAATTCAACATGTTGAAAAATATGGCGTTCGTGTAGTTGAATACCAAAAGGAAAAGTCCTTTAAAAAAGGAGGTTATTCATTAGAAATAATAAATCCAGCATTACTTAATCAATTGATAAATCCGAAGAAAAAATCTTTTCCATACTGGGTATTATTCATCGGATTGTTATTGGCGGGTATTTTAGGTTTCTTCCTTCTAAAAGCTTGTAATAAGGAAACAACAGTTATTAAAAAACCGAATGTTGAAGCGGTAAAATCCAAACCTATTGATAAACCAAAGGATGCTATTGCTCAATTGAAAGAGGATGTTAAAGCAGGTAAAAATGTTGAAAACAGAGTGATTTCATTTAACGCTATTTTCTTTGAATTTGATAGTGATAAAATAAAAGACAGTTCTCTTAGTGATTTAAAATTAGCGTTGGATCTATTGAATGAACTGCCCGATTTAGCTATTGAAATCAATGGTCACACTAGTAATGAAGGTAAAGAAATTCACAACTTGCAACTATCTCAGAAAAGAGCGCAAGCTGTTAAAACTTGGTTGGTATCAAACGGTATTACGGAAAGTCGGTTAACTTCAGTTGGTAAAGGTTCAACAGAAAGTATTTCTCCCAACGATACAGAAGAAAATAAAGAAAAAAACAGAAGAATTGAATTTGTAATTGTGAAAAATAATATTTAAAATAATATAAACCAATTACTTAATAAAGTATGGCTAATACTTCTAACATTATAGACAAACCTCGCAAAGAAGGAGCTGAGGATTTATTAGGTGTTGACAAATATACAGACGCGTTAATTCAATTCATTGAAACGTGTCAAATGCCAACAACTCTTGCTATTCAGGGAGAATGGGGAAGTGGAAAAACCTCTTTACTGAATCAAATTCGCCACCGTTTATGTGAATCAGCGTTAAACACGCAAGAGTTAAATATTAAAAGACCATTTTATGGAATATGGGTAAATACTTGGCAGTATTCGCTAATGAAAAGCAAAGACGAGGCTCTTATTGCGATTATTGGAGGATTGACCAATGAAATTCTTTCTATTCTTAAATCAAAACACGAATCGAAAGCAAAAACAACCATCAATAAAGTGAAAGGATTATTTTCTAAACTAGGGAAAGCAGGTGCAAAAGCAGCGGTTAGCTCCATCGGATTGGAAACAGATCTCGTTGATTCATTATTAGAACGGGAAGAAGGTGAAGTTAATTTACTTCAGTTTAAAAGTGCTTTACAAGATGCGATTAATGAATGTTTGGAAGAAGACCGCAAACATGGAAATAATAACAAAGGTTTTATTTTCTTTATCGATGATTTAGATCGAATTGACCCACCAGTTGCTGTAGAGATTTTAGAACTCATCAAAAACATCTTCGAAGTTGACAATTGTTTATTCGTATTAGCGATTGATTATGAGGTTGTCGTAAAAGGATTGATTCCGAAATTTGGACCTTTAACAGAAAAAAATGAACGCGAATTTCGTTCGTTCTTTGATAAAATTATTCAACTTCCATTCTCGATGCCAGTTGCTAATTATGATGTGACCAAATTTTTGATTCATTCTCTTGAAGATATTGGTTACATAGATAATCGCATTTTAGAAAATGACTTATTAAAAGAAAAATTAGCAGATTTAACTTTGCTATCTGTAGGCACTAATCCACGTTCTCTAAAAAGGTTGATAAACACACTTTCCCTTTTAAATATTATTGGGAAAATGGATGAAAATAAAGAAAAGGAAATCCATGAATTACTCATTAATTTTGGATTGGTATGTATACAAATTGCTTACCCAAAAATATATGAATTATTGACTCAAGAACCTTCATTCAGAGAATGGACTGAGCAAACCGCCAAAAAATTAAGACTTCCTGAATTAAATGAATCTCAATTAATTGTGCTCAACAGCACGAATGAATTTGATGAAGAATGGGAAAAAGTGTTGTTCAGAAAATGTCAGCAAGATCCATACATGTCAAGCAGAGCTTTTCAAATTTCACAATTGTTGAATTACATCATTGAATTGGTGCCAGAAAAGATAAATTTTTCAGAGGAAATATCGAGAATAATTGGATTTAGCGCTGTTACAAGTATCAATTTAGATCGAATTCCTAAAGTTGTTTCAAAAGGAGAAAAAGTTCGATTTGAAGGGTTTGCTGCACTAGGTGAAATACTAAAAGTAAACAAATGTAGTGATACTTACATTGAAACTTTGAAGATTATTCACGATAAAATTGAAACTAGATTTACAGATTTAATTCAAATTAATTACACTCCTAATTTTATAACTTTTACTTGTAAACATCCAAAAGGCAGAAGTAAAACTTTTTTATTTATACGATTTAAGAAAAATTTGGTGCAATTTGAATTTTCAGGTCAAACTGTACAAATAATTGAACCTACAAATTTCACAGAAGATTTGATGAATAAATTAGTGGATGCATTTAATAATTTATCGGAAAAACAATTGAACTAATGTTCGGTTTCAAAAATAAATTTGGCTTCTCTTTCTCTTGGAAACGTCTTTTAGGGATTTCAGGTTTCAGAAGTAGTATTGCTCAAAAAACAGGTGTTCCAACAACTCGTGGTGGGGTGGAACGAAAAATTGGACGTCTTTTCCTTAACTTTTTATTCCGAAGAAAATGACAGATAGCTCAAGTAAAGGAACTTCAAAAACATCAATGATTATGTTGTTGGGTTATTTGTTTTCTTCCATTTTTGCTGGATTAATTTTTAGTTTCCTCGCGATGCGTTCCAAATCAAATGGTGGCTCTGTATTCGGTTGGGGAATATTGTCGCTACTTTGCATAGCATTTTTTGGGTACATGGGCTATGCCGTCTATTTTACCTCTAGTCCAACAAAAGATCCATTTTGGTTTTATTTTGGAATTACATCTTTAGTTTCTAATGGATTGGCGCTATTTATTGTATTGTTAGCAATTTTTAAACGTAGATAATGGGACTAATTCAAGCACTGGTTGATGAAATTATTCCGTTCCCAAAACAGGCAGATTATGAAAGTATTGGGAATAAACAAATGGTTTGCGTCAATCGTTTAGCGCATGCTTTTTTGAATCTTATTTTCCAAACTATTGATTGTGTAATTATTCCATTCGGTGTTTTAGCCTGTTTTTCAGGTCAATTAAATTTTGGTCTGCTAAATTGGATTATCATTATTGTTGGCGGATTAAGTACCATTTTTAGTTGGTTTCAATGCATCTATTATTTTGTATTACCTGCTGAAAATTATTTGAATCCGATTTCGGGTAGAATTTTTGGAGAAACCGCAATAGGTGCTTTCTTTGCGGCGCTGTTGAGAATTAAAATTATTACTTACATCAAATGAATCAGAAAAAAAACACACCCCGTAAACCAATTTTATCTTTATTTAGAAGAAAAATTGAAGATAAGAATTTTGATCACGATGCAACTTTAAATAGAGATTTAGATTCGTTTGGATTTAAGTTAATTAAAATCGTAGGGGGAGCGGCAATTATAATTGGAATTGGTATATTGATTGCTTTTTGGGTTTGGGTAATTCGTTGGTTGTATCAAGTCTGGTGAAATGACATTTCAAGAATTTTTAACAAAATGGTTTGGAAAAAGAATCCAAGAATTGACCGTAGAAAAAATAGATGGATTACATTTTCTACCTGAAAAAATTAATGAAAATCAGTTACCAAACTTTGATAAATGCCAAAAATGTCCAGCACGAATTTTCAGACAAGACATTCCTTTCTGGCTAGGTTCGCACACCAATAAAAAGTTAATGGTCATCGCTCAAGATGCTGGCAAGGGTGAGGAAGATTATGGGTTGAATACCGTTTTTAGTATTCACAATGCACATATTGATAAGGAGGCCTATTTTCGTGCTTCAAATCGACACAAAGGCTATTTTGACCTATTTAAAAACTTAATTGGCAACGAAAACTTCTTGGAATACATTTATTTTACTGACATTGTGAAATGCGCCTATTCTACATTTGGCAAAGTTGCGTTTTCTGAAACGCTATGCAAAGATGAATTGTTCTTTGAAATTCAAGAGGTAAATCCGGAAGCAATACTATTAATGGGGAAACCTGCACAAAATGCTTTTAAAAGTTTAAGCCTGCAATTTGGCAACACCTTTGAAGAAATTTTGACCAATGCTTGTTCCATTAATTCAAGAGGTTCGGTTTCATTTACCCATTACAAGGTTGCCGGTAAAAACATTTTTTTTATACCCCATCTAATTGGGAATTTACACATCGCGAAAGAAAATAAAGAAACATTTGAGATCTTTAAATCAAGTTTAATTGCTTATATTCATTCCACAATTAGTTAGCAATGAAACATCTGTTATTTTTCTTTATTATAGGATTAACCTCCTTATCACAAGCTCAAGTTTTAAATATTGATCGTGAAATTGAAACCGACACTACTTTTCGAAGAGTGAGGGCGACCTTTAATTTTAACTTCTCCAACGACAAACAAAGAAGAACTTTAGTCGATTTTACAAATTCCTCGGAAATAGATTATTTTCTTAAAAACAAGTATTTATTTATCTTGCTTTCTCAAACAGAAGTTTCATTCAATGGGAAACAAACTCTAGAAAATAATGGTTTTTTTCAGCTCCGTTTTCGCGACAATGATTCAAGAAAAATTGCTCCTGACTTTTTTACTCAATACCAATGGAACGGTGTTCAAGGAATGGAACATAGAGCACTCTTGGGTTGTAATGCACGCTTTCGTTGGCTTGACAAAAAACAATCAGATTTATATACCTCAATTGGAGCTTTTTATGAATCTGAAAAATGGAATCCTTTTATAAACGCTTATGCCTTTCAAAAGGATAGTTTGAGCATCGTTAATAGAAATATGTTTCGATTGAACACGTCTGCCAAGTTTGCATTTAAGATTGCTAAGAATATTGATTTTGCAGGTACAACCTTCGTTCAATTTCCTTTAAATAGTAATTTCATAACGCCACGTTGGTTCTTCGATTCAAACCTTTATTTTACTGTAAATAATCACCTTGGTTTTACGATTCATTACGACCATAATTTTGATACGTATCGCCCCTTGCCTATAGACAACTACTATTACTCTATAACAACTGGAATTCAATTAAAATTTTAGTATGCCAAAGCCGATACATAAAATATCTGATTATAATTTAAGCTATTTAAAGTCAAAACTAGAAGAAAAACTAACTTTTCGAATCCTTACAAAATTAGATTGTAAAAAGGCAAGTGAAGCTATTCAACATGAAAGAGATAAATCAATTTCAGAAAGTACGATTTACAGATTGTTTCTATTAGAGGGAAATAAAAATACGCCTTACCAGCATACTTTAGATATTCTCTCTCAATTTATTGGCTATGCAGATTGGTTTTCGCTTGAAAAGTATTTTAATGAAATCACTGATTTTCAAAACTTATACGGCGTTTTTCCTGATCAACAACAATATAAGAGTCTTTTGAGTTTCAATATTCATCACGGTAGTTTGAAGCCATTGTATCATTTTTTAGAACAGTTTCCAACTGACATTTCGATAGATAAAAAATTGATTTTAGGTAGAGATATTTATAAGAGTTTAAAAACTAACCCAAATAACAATGTTGAATTTTACAAGGAATTTCATGCGCTGCCTATAATCCGAGAGGGGTTTTTTGAATTATTAGCCGATCCAGATTTCTCGATTCCTGATTATGAAATGGGCTTAAGTTTCTACTTAAATAACATAAAACCTCATCATTCGATTAAAGCTTTGCAAGATTATATTTTTGCGAATTCGTTGCTGTTGCGCTATTACTTTATTAAAGGAAAAAAAGCCAATGTTTTGGAATTAGGGAAAGCACTTTATTTAGATTTATCACTTTCAGAAAAAGATTTAGGAGCAGTTTATGTATTTCCTAAAATGCGCTATTTCTGTTATCGTTTATTTTACGATGAAGCAACTGTTGGATTCAATCAAAATTACTTCGATTGGCTACTAGATTTTATTTTTAGAGAATTAGAAAATGCAAATCTTATAGAAACCAGAATAATCATACATACAGTTTGTGACACTTTACAAATCTATCCGAAATTACAAGAAGAAATTTTCAATCAATTAGTCTTGAAGTGTCCTCATATTTTTACGAAATTCCCCAATTATATTTTTCAACTCCCGATGAAAGAACGTTTACGATTTGTTGATTCAAATGGTGCTACATTTTTTGGTGCAATTAAATAGTTAACCCAAATTTTAATAAATCTAGCTAGACAATTTCAAAAATCAAAGCGCTCTGACTTATTGGGGAGCAAGAACAAGCACATCAAAACTTCTTTAATCAGTGCTAGAATCCTACTGATTAAAGTTTCACAACGGGATAATACCGAAGTTGTTTTCAATTGTCGTATAAAATACTCGTTGAAAACTAACTCGGCATTATACCAGATAGATTTTCAAATGCGTCATTTAACAAGTAAATTGGTATAATATACTTGTCAACAAGAATATTGCATTTTTGGTTTAGTACCGAAGTTGTCTAAAAAACTTTTTTTTAAATGTGGTGTTTTTTGTAAAACAGTATAACGATCAGAAAGAATTTTACAAAGGCATTAAATCAATACTACAACGAAATCTATCAGCTTTTTTCCCTTCAAAAACTCCTCCAAAATACCCTCCAATCTAATTTTCAAATGATTTCTATTTAATTGCTTGAAAATTCTAAAATAAAACATGTATATTTGCGCCCAAATTTAAACAGCGTTAGATGTCATCAATTAAAGGAAAAATCTCACAAGTTATCGGTCCAGTTGTGGACGTTCGTTTTGAAAGAGGAACTACTCTTCCAAACATTTTTGACGCTCTTGAAGTGTATAGAGCAGATGGTTCAAGAGTTGTTCTTGAGGTGCAATCGCACGTTGGAGAGAACGCGATTCGTGCAATCTCTATGGACTCTACAGATGGTTTCACTCGTGGAATGGAAGTAATTTCTACAGGAACTTCTATCAAAATGCCAGTAGGTGAAAAAATCAAAGGACGTTTGTTCAATGTAGTTGGTGAAGCAATTGACGGAATCAACGAAGTGAGCAACGAAGGTGGGTTACCAATCCACAGAGAAGCTCCAAAATTCGACCAATTATCAACTGCAACTGAAATCCTTTTCACAGGAATTAAAGTTATCGACTTAATTGAGCCATATGCAAAAGGTGGTAAAATCGGTTTATTCGGTGGTGCAGGTGTTGGTAAAACAGTATTAATCCAAGAGTTGATTAACAATATCGCTAAAGGTCACGGTGGACTTTCTGTATTTGCAGGAGTTGGTGAGCGTACACGTGAAGGAAATGACCTTCTTCGTGAGATGTTGGAATCAGGAATTATTAAATATGGTGACGACTTCATGCATTCTATGGAAGCAGGTGGTTGGGACCTTTCAAAAATCGATTTAGAAGAAATGAAAGAGTCTAAAGCTACTTTCGTTTTCGGACAAATGAATGAGCCTCCAGGTGCTCGTGCTCGTGTAGCATTATCTGGATTGACAATTGCAGAATACTTCCGCGATGGTGACGGAGAAGGACAAGGAAAAGACATCCTTTTCTTCGTTGATAATATCTTCCGTTTCACGCAAGCAGGTTCTGAGGTGTCAGCTTTATTAGGACGTATGCCTTCAGCTGTAGGTTACCAACCAACTTTGGCAACAGAGATGGGTGCGATGCAAGAACGTATTACTTCTACAAAAAATGGTTCAATCACATCTGTACAAGCGGTTTACGTACCTGCGGATGACTTAACGGATCCAGCGCCAGCTAATACATTTGCTCACTTAGATGCAACAACAGTACTTTCTCGTAAAATTGCTGAGTTAGGAATTTATCCTGCGGTTGACCCATTGGATTCAACTTCAAGAATCTTAACACAAGAAATCGTTGGTGAAGAACATTATAGCTGTGCACAAAGAGTTAAAATAACTTTACAACGTTATAAAGAGTTACAAGATATCATCGCAATCTTAGGTATGGATGAGTTGAGTGAAGAAGATAAATTAGTAGTACACAGAGCGCGTCGTGTACAACGTTTCTTATCTCAACCTTTCCACGTAGCAGAGCAGTTTACAGGTATCCCAGGTGTATTAGTTGATATTCAAGACACTATCAAAGCATTCAATGATATTTTAGATGGTAAGTTTGACAAATATCCTGAAGCAGCGTTCAACCTTAAAGGAGGAATTGAAGACGTAATCGCTGCAGGAGATAAAATGTTAGCTGAAGCTTAAAAAAGAAAAATGAAATTAGAAATAATCACGCCAGAAGCACGTATTTTCACTGGAGAGGTAATCGCTGTTACTCTTCCAGGTTTGGATGGTATGTTTCAAGTATTAAATAATCACGCGCCAATTATCTCTAGCTTAAAGCAAGGAGAGGTTAAAGTGGAAGTTGAAGGAAAATTCGATACTACGAAATTGAACGAAAATATGAAAGTTGACAAAGAAAACACCTTGAGAATTAATATCAAAGGTGGAGTTGCTGAGTTACTGAATAACAAAATGATTGTTCTAGCTGAGTGATTCAAAAAGCCATATAAAAAAAGGGATTTGGTTGTCCATATCCCTTTTTTTGTGTTAAGACATGTTAAGTTCGATATTTTTTTAATTGTTTAAACAAGATAGTTTAATTAATTTCGTTCAAATCGTTAGCCAATGAAAGATTTAAAAAGCCTTGTTGATTTAAATAACATTCCAAAACATGTTGCTGTTATTATGGACGGTAACGGAAGATGGGCAAAACAACATGGAGAAGCGCGATTATTTGGTCATGCAAATGGTGTTGATTCTGTTCGGGCTACTCTTAAAGCTGCTAGAGAAATTGGTATTAAATACCTAACACTTTATGCTTTTTCAACTGAAAATTGGAATCGTCCACAAGAGGAGGTAGACGGATTAATGGATTTACTGGTTCATTCTATCACAAATGAAATGGAAGAGTTAAATGACAACGGCGTAAGACTCACAGCAATTGGTGATATCGATGGACTTCCAATAAAATGTGCAAACAGTTTAAAAGATGCTATTCGAGGCACTCAAGAAAATACAGATATTACTCTAATTCTAGCCCTTAATTATAGTTCTAAGTGGGAAATCAGAAAAGCAATTCAAACGATTTCTAAACAAATAGCTTCAGGATTAATTTCAGAGGGAGAAATCACAGACGAATTAATTTCTGAGCATCTAACAACAAAAGGAATTCCAGACCCAGAATTGATGATTCGCACAAGCGGAGAACATCGGATTAGTAATTTTCTGCTATGGCAATTAGCCTATTCAGAATTTTACTTCACAGAAACACATTGGCCAGACTTTAGACGAGATGATTTCTTTCAAGCGATTTTAGCTTACCAACAAAGAGAGCGTCGATTCGGAATGGTCTCAGAACAAATTAACACCAACGAATGATCCGTTTATTAGTAGCATTTTTATTTTTTTCCTTCTCATTGTTTGCGCAAGTAGGCCCGATAACAATCGGTGAGATTGACTTTAGTTACAAAATTCCTAAAGAATACGAAATCGGACCTGTAAAAGTGTTGGGTGCAGAAAATTACGACCACCAAGCAATTAAATTAATTGCAGGTTTAAGACAAGGACAAAAAATCACCTTACCAAGTGAGCAAATTAATAAAGCAATTAAAAATCTCTGGAACGAAGGACTTTTCTCTAATATTTCTATTTATGCAGAAAAAGAAATTGCGGGTGTTGTTTACCTTGTAATTGAATTAGCACCAAGACCTAAGCTTTCTAAATTTAGATTCAAAGGAGTGAACAAACGTGAAGCTGATAAACTAAGAGAAGAAATTACGTTATACGCAGGAAAAACAATCACTGAAAACTTAGTGTTTCAAACTGAAAGTAAAATCAGAAGCTATTTCAGAGAAAAAAGCTTTTACAATACGAAAGTTACAATCAATCGCATCAAAGACACTTTAATTAATGATTCTGAAATCTTCTTGATCGACATTAAAAAAGGAGCACGCATTGG
Organism: Crocinitomicaceae bacterium; assembly: GCA_044374225.1. Classification (GTDB taxonomy): domain Bacteria; phylum Bacteroidota; class Bacteroidia; order Flavobacteriales_D; family Crocinitomicaceae; genus UBA952. The sequence continues at coordinate 32,988 of JBILOX010000001.1, forward strand.
AATTAAAGAGATTGAAATAGTTGGTAACACAGAAGTTCCTATGTGGAAATTGAAATTAGCGATGAAAGACACAAAGCAAAAGTCGATTCTTCGTATTTTCAAACGTTCTAAATTCACAGAAACTACTTACGAAAAAGATAAAACTGCATTGCTTGCGAAATTTAATGCAATTGGACTTCGCGATGCAGCAATAGTTCGAGATACTGTTTATCAATTAGACGAAAAAAATCTAAAGATTAAAATCGAAATTGGAGAAGGTGAAAAATATTTCTTCGGTGATTTGGAATGGACCGGAAACTCGAAATACAGATCCTCCTTCTTGGACTCTGTTTTGGGAATTAAAAAAGGGGACTTATACAACAAATCGCTTTTTGATGGGCGTTTATTCGGAACAGGTGATGGAAGAGATATTTCTTCACTTTACATGGATAAAGGGTACTTGTTTTTCCAACTGATTCCTATTGAAACTAACGTAACTGATAATCAAATCAATCATCAAGTCAGAATTTTAGAAGGAAAAGAAGCGCGTATTGGAACAATCACGATTAAAGGAAACACGAAAACAAATGACTTTGTGATTCTTAGAGAAATTAGAACGAAACCAGGCGATTTATTTAATAAAGCTGACATCATGCGTACACAGCGTGAATTATCGCAATTGGGTTTCTTCAATGAACAAGCTTTCCAAGTGAATCCATTGCCGAATCCTGCAAAGGGAACTGTTGACATTGAATATATTGTTGAAGAGAAATCTTCGGATCAAGTCGAATTATCAGGTGGTTATGGTGGTGCAACTGCAGGTCAATCTGGTAGAATCATTGGAACGGTTGGTTTGACTTTTAATAATTTCTCAACTCGAAATTTCTTTAAAAAAGATGCGTGGTCACCACTTCCGGGAGGAGATGGACAACGACTTTCAATTCGTGCGCAATCTAATGGACGTTTTTATCAAGGTTATAACTTCTCGTTTACTGAGCCGTGGCTGGGTGGTAAAAAACCAAATTCACTTTCTTTCTGGATTAATAATACCGCACTTTCTCAGAACGGATTTTTAAGATCAAACGATGCCTATCAGGGTTTATCAATCACAGGAACAGGAATTGGTTTGGGGAGGAGAAAAAAATTCCCAGATGATTATTTTACAGCCTATTATGAATTTAGTTACCAATATTATGATGTAGTAAAAGATTCACGTTTTCCACTTTTCACAGAAGGATATGCAAATGATATCGCTTTGAAATATGTGTTACAAAGAAGTTCTGTGAGTGCACCTATTTATCCTCAAGGTGGTTCAAATTTCACTTTTACAGCTAAAGCAAGTCTTCCTTATTCTAAATTCGGAGAAGAACAAGATTATGAATCGATGAGCAACAAAGACCGTTACCATTATTTAGAATATTATAAATTCAAATTTACAGGTGAATGGTTCTTACCTTTATCTTCTGACAAAAAATTAATCCTGATGCCCCGTTTTGGTTTTGGTTACATCGGTGCATATACGAAAGCAAGAGGTATCACTCCTTTCGATCGCTATAACATGGGGGGAAGTGGATTATCTGGTGTAAATCAATTAGGTGGACAAGAAATCATTGCCTTAAGAGGATATGAAGATCAATCGGTTTCAAGTAATGGCGGTGACCCTATTATTGCAAAATACACTTTAGAATTGCGTTACCCTATTTCTTTGAATCCATCAGCTACATTTTATGCTTTAACCTTCCTAGAGGCAGGAAATACGTATCCAACTTTTGATAAATTCAATCCTTTCAATGTTAAAAGAGCTGCTGGTGTTGGTATCCGAGTGTTCCTGCCAATGTTTGGTATGCTTGGGTTAGATTATGGATTAGGTTTTGATAAATTAGATTCATGGTCCAAAGGTTTTGGTTCTGCCTCTGATCAATCAATTAGCACTAAAGGGTTTTATCCAAAATTGAATTTCACAATTGGTATGAATCTTGGCGAATTGTAATGTCGCATTTTACAATAAATATGTATCTTCGTCGTTCATTAAAAAGAAATTTTTAACATGTTAAAGTTTTTTTTGGTTCTTATATTATTTTTTGGCATGCGAATTGCAAATGCCCAAACGTATGCGTTTATTGACTCCGATTACATTCTGAAAAGTGTCCCAGAATATGTTGAAGCAAAAGATAAATTAGATAAACTAGCAGAACGTTGGACAAAAGAAATTGAAGAACGTTATACAGTTATAAAAACTAAAAAAAGCAACTTCGAACGCGAAGAAGTTTTATTACCAGCGGAAGAGAAGGCAAAAAGAAAAGCAGAAATTGAAAAATTGGATAAAGAAGCGATTGATTTACAAACGCAACACTTTAGTTCAACTGGCGATTATTTCCAAAAGCGGCAGGAATTAATTAAACCAATTCAAGATAGAATTATGACTGCAATGAAAAAAGTAGCGAAAAGAGACGGTTACGAATTTGTATTCGATAAAGCCAATCAAAGTAACTTGATTTATGCGGCAAAAGAAGCTGACATCAGCAATGATGTACTAGAAGCTATGGGAATAGATAAATAAATATAAATTAACAAAGTAAACAATGAAAAACCTTTTATTATTAGTGACAGTTTTTGTGAGTCTGAGTGTTTTTGGCCAATCTAAAATCGGTCATGTGAATTCTCAAAAATTGCTAGACACAATGCAATCTCGTAGAATCGCTATGAAAAAACTAGACGATTTTAGAGCTGACGGAATTAAAGAATTACAAGAAATGCAAAAAGCGTTTGAAGCTGCTTATGTCAAATTTGAATCAACAAGTAAAGATATGTCCCCTGTTTTGTTGAAAATGGAACAAGATAAATTAATGAAGAAACAACAAGATATCGAAGCACGTCAAGGCGAATTAGAGCAAGGATTACAAGTTTATAACGAAGAGTTGAACAAACCAATTTTAAATAGAATTCAAAAAGCTATCGAAATCGTTGCAGATCGTAAAAAATTAAGCTACGTGATTGACGAATCAGCTGCACTTTATTTCAAAGGTGGAATTGACTGTACTCCAGAAGCAATTATCGAGGTATTAAAATTGGATGCTGAAGCAAGTAAGTAACTAAATTAGTAAGGAATATAAAAGGCAATCAGAAATGGTTGCCTTTTTTTGTAGTTTTGAAATCTAATTATGAATAATCCTATTGGTGTTTTTGATTCTGGCTATGGAGGCCTAACTGTTTTAAGTGATATGCGTAAGCAATTGCCACAATACGACTATGTCTATTTAGGTGACAATGCTCGATCTCCTTATGGAAATCGTTCCTTTGATGTCGTTTATGAATTCACGTTAGAAGCCGTAAAATTTTTATTCGACCAAGGTTGTCCTTTAGTAATTTTGGCTTGTAATACAGCATCAGCAAAAGCTCTTCGAACGATCCAACAAAACGATTTACCGCTGATAGATAGCTTTAAAAGAGTTTTAGGTGTCATTCGCCCAAGCACAGAAGAAATCGAATCGCTAACTAGCTCTAATCACGTTGGTATTTTAGGTACAAATGGAACAGTCCAGTCCCATTCATATATCATTGAGTTACAAAAATTCGCTCCAGCTATTCAAATTGTGCAACATGCATGCCCTATGTGGGTTCCTTTGATTGAAAATAATAGTCATGAAAGTATTCCTGGGAAAATGTTCGTTAAAGAAGATGTAGAACGTTTACTAGCAATGGACAAAGCAATTGACACTATTATTCTAGCTTGTACCCACTATCCTATTTTACAGGAATATATTCAAGAATTAGTAGGTCCAACAATTAAAGTCATTGCGCAAGGTCCAATCGTTGCAAAAAAATTAGAAACCTATTTGGTTGTGCATCCAGAAATGGAAAAAGCACTATCAAAAAATGGAACTTGTCGGTATTTGACTACTGAAAATACATCCGTTTTTGATCAAAAAGCGACTCAATTTATTAGAACTGCAATTGTCTCAGAACACGTTCTGTTTTAGTTACAGCTAAAGATTACAAATGCTTAGAATTCAAATTTTCAATAATCTTAGCTTGAATTTTTTTGAATAGCTCAGGATCTTGAGCATAGTAATCGAAACTCTTAGAAAACTGAAGTTTGTTGGTTTGGTGTTTTTTAAAAACAATTTCCACTGATGAATCTAAGGCAGCTTTGTAAACACTCGGACTTCCATACTTTGTTTGATAGTAATTTTCAAGGAGCATCACTTCTTGAAGCACTTCTGTCATTTTTTCTTCATCAAGAATACCTTTAGGATTATTTGAAGAACATGAAAAAAGACCCAAGGTCAATAAAAGAGCAACTAAAACTTTCATATTTGAGATTAAACCTTAAAAAGTAATCTTTCTCCCGTTCCTGTTTCTTGAATTTTTCCGTTTGACCAGACTAAATTTCCATTAACAAATGTTGAATCTATAGTGTGTGAAAAAACTTCACCTTCAAAAGGCGACCATCCACATTTATACAAACATTGTTCTTTGGTAACAACAGTTGATTTGTTTGGGTCAACAATCACTAAATCTGCTTTGTAACCTTCGCGAATAAAACCTCTATCTTCAATTCTAAATAAAATTGCTGGATTGTGAGCTGTTTTTTGAACCAATTGTTCCAAGCTAATCATTCCTTGTTTAGATTTCTCCAATAAAGCTATCAAAGCATGTTGAACTAAAGGACCACCTGATGGAGCTTTTGTATAAACTTGAGCTTTCTCCTCTAAAGTATGAGGAGCATGGTCAGTTGCAATCACATCAATGCGATTATCTATTAAGGCTTCCCATAATGCTTTTCTGTCTGCAGCAGATTTAACGGCCGGATTCCATTTTATAAAATTGCCTTTTGTAGCATAATCTGCATCTGAAAACCACAAATGATGAACGCATACCTCGGCAGTTATTTTCTTCTGCTCTAATGGAAGCGTATTTTCAAATAAATCTAATTCTTTTGCTGTTGAAATATGGAAAACATGTAATCGTGCTCCCGTTTTTTTCGCGAGATTAATCACCTTAACTGTTGATTTATAGCATGCTTCTACACTTCTAATTTCTGGGTGAAAACGAACAGGAATATCATCTCCGTATTCAGCTTTAAATCGTTCTAAATTCGTTTTTACCGTTGTTTCATCTTCGCTATGAACGGCAATTAATAGATTTGTATTGGAGAAAATCTTTTCCAAAGAAGCTGAGCTATCCACCAACATATCGCCTGTTGAGGAACCTAAAAACAACTTTAACCCTGCAACATTTCTTGGATTGGTTTTTAAAATTTCTTCTAAATTATCATTCGTTCCTCCCATCATAAATGAATAATTCGCGATAGATGTATTTGATGCTATTACGTATTTATCTTCAAGGAATTCTTGCGTTACTGCATTTGGAACGGTATTCGGTTGTTCAATGTAAGATGTAATTCCTCCAGCTACAGCAGCACGGGATTCTGTTGCAATTGTTGCTTTATGAGTTAATCCTGGCTCGCGAAAATGCACTTGATCGTCTATAAAACCAGGTAAAATGTATTTTCCTTCAGCGTTTATTTCTGTATAATTTTCTGTGATTGAAAGCGATGAACCAATTTTTTCAATTTTGCCATCTTTTAAAAAAACATCACCCTGAAATCGCTTGCCTTCGTTGATGATTAGACCATTGCGCAATAAATAATTCATAACTTCATTTTTTTCATTTTCCAAACACCCCAAAAGGCTTCTTTAAAAATACCAGTACTCATTTTAGATTCTCCGTACAATCTATCTATAAACGTTATTGGAATTTCTTTTACTTTAAATCCATGCATCAAAGCGGCATATTTCATGCAAATTTGAAATGCATACCCTTTAAAATTAATATTGTCCAATTGAATGGTTTCTAGTACGTTCTTTTTATAACATTTGAACCCAGCTGTGGTATCTTTTATTGAAATCCAAAGAATCAAACGTACATATACACTTGCGAAGTAAGACATCAATAAACGTTTTCTATCCCAATTTTCAACTTTTCCACCTGAAACATAACGCGAACCAATGACTAAATCAGCACCTTTTAAACAAGCTACACGCAAGCGAATCAAATCTTTCGGATCGTGTGAAAAGTCACAATCCATCTCTACAATCATTGGATACTTTTTAGCAATTGCCCATTTAAACCCATGAATGTAGGCTGTGCCTAAACCCATTTTTCCTGCACGTTCTTCTAAATAGATTCGTTCGGGATAAAGAACTTGTAATTCTTTGATTTTTTTTGCTGTTCCATCAGGTGAGTTATCGTCAATAAAAAGAATGTCGAAAACTTCAGGTAGTGCCATGATTGCGTCCACCATTTTATCAACGCTTTCTACTTCGTTGTAGGTTGGAATAATAACTATTGTATCAGATGTCATAGATGCAAAACGAAATTAAGGAATTAACTTCATTTTAACAGATAAAATTACTTTTTTACAGAAAATTATGAAAATGATTTTTTTTTTGAGTATACGCTTTCGTACCACTAAAAAATAATACAACTGTAATTCATAACTTGAATAAAAATATCAATTTGGGTCGTCATTAATTTTGCCTTTCTTTTTCCTTGATGCAAAAGAAACAAAAAATCAAGGCTCTTAATTTCTTTTTGTTCGCAAGTTATTGTTAAACATGTATTTACAACTCGTAGCGAACAATTTTAACTCCTTTCTGAAACTGAAATTTTTTAAAAATGTTCTTGCAGAAATTTTAAAAATTAACAGTTTCAGTTCAGTAGCTAAAACCAATAAATTCAAGGCCGAAGATTGTTCGCTAATATTCGCAAAACAGCTCTCACTTCGATTAAATTCTTGATTTTTAACATTTAAGTATTTTACTGGTACGATTGCGGATACACAATTTAATTTTCTACAAAAGAATGCACAGCGCAAACGAAATTTAGAAACTTAGGTTTAAAACAAGAATTATAACTTTACACCACCTTCAACGATATTCCCATTTCAAAAGTCGCGACAATTTCACCTTGTGTATTTTTAGCTATTACTTAAATAGAAAAAAATCAATCAAAATTAATTCTTAGTTTGATTCTCTCTTGCTATTGCTATTGCTTTATGTAATTTCTCACTAAGCATTTTTTTATCAGGAAGTTGGGTATGATACTGCGCCACTTTAATATCGCTATCTTCCAACATTAAGTATTCGATATGCTCTGTATTCCCTTCGCTACAAAGTATTAAACCAATTGGTGATTCTTCTCCATCTTTTCTTTCATTTTTGTTTAAATAGCGTAAGTAAAGAAGCATTTGACCTTCATGTTCAGGCTTGAATTTCCCCAATTTCAGGTCTATGACAACAAGTCTTTTTAATCCTCTGTGGAAAAACAACAAATCAATGCGATAATCAATTGCATCTACTGTTATTCGTTTTTGTCGATCTAAGAATGCAAAATCATTACCCATCTCTTTGATAAATGACTGTAAGTTCAGTAAAATCGCATCTTCCAAATCTTTTTCTGAATAGGAATCTGCTAAACCTAGAACATCAAGAAAATAACTACTCCGAAAAACAACATCAGGAGTAATAGAATTCGTAGCCTGAATTTGCTTCAATTCTTGTTTAATTACCTCTTCTGGTTTACGACTAAGTGCAGTTCGTTCATAAAACAAACTGTCTATTTTTTGATCTAACGTCCTTGTGTCCCAATTTTCTAAACGAGCCATTTCCATATAAAACTTGCGTTTTAACTCATCATCAATAAACATTATAGAACGTAAATGAGTCCATGTCAATTGTGTACGCACTGCGTATACAATTTCATCAAGGTCAAAAGTATACGCGCTGCGTATACAATGTAATAGTTTTCGGTCACTCCAGCCTTTACCATATTTTTCAGTAAGTAGTTCTGATAAATTCTTTACGATTTCCTTACCATATTCAGCACGTTTACTAAATAAAACATCTTCTTTTATTCGTTTACCAATATGCCAATTCATTAAGCAAACTTCAGCATTTACCGATGTTGCAATACGTGTTCTAGTGCCGTCAATAATCTGACAAACATCACCAAACAATTGTGGAATATTATGTTCTACGTCCATTATGCTAATTAAGTTAGTCTTGAAAAAAGTGAAAATTCAAACTCTTAAACTTTACAACACCTTCAACGATATTCCCATTTCAAAAGTCGCAACGATTTCGCCTTGTGTGTTTTTGGCAATAACGGTTACGATGTCGTTGACACGCTCGCCAGTTTCTATGCTTTTTTTCAATGCCGCAACGATTACTGCACCTTGATTACTTTCAAAAAAAGTGTCTGTTTCAGCGCGTTTCAAAAATTGTGCAGTAGAAGACTTAAACGCAAACGATATTTTTTTACCATATCTTTCAGCAAAATAAAAGGATTGAAGTCCGCCAGCAATGTCAGCACCAACGGCCAATGCACCAAAATACATAGAGTTCAAATGGTTTTTGGTTCTTCTACGTAAACTGACTTTTAAAACCACTTTTTCATCGTTGATTTCTATCAACCTTGGTCGTACGTAATGTAATATCGGAATTTTGAAAAATCCCAATAGAAACATTTTCCATTGCATACTTTTAAGTGTTACTTCTTTCATTTTTTCTATCCTCCAGTTAGTTTTTTGATTTCGTGTAGTTTCATCAATGCTTCAACAGGCGTTAAGGTATTGATGTCGATGCTGATTAATTCATCGTGAATATTTTGCAAAACAGGGTCGTTTAATTGGAAGAAACTCAACTGCATATTTGCTGATTCGTTCAAGACTTCTTTCGTTGTTTTCTTACCTTTTGAACTGCTACCCACACTCGCATGCGAACTTTCCAAATCTTTCAATACTTGCTCGGCACGTTGCACTACAAAATTCGGCATGCCAGCCATGCGCGCTACGTGAATCCCAAAAGAATGGGCACTTCCACCAGGAACTAATTTTCGCAAGAACAAAACTTTTTTACCCATTTCTTTTACCGAAACGTTGTAGTTTTTGATGCGCTCAAAACGTTTGTGCATTTCGTTTAGTTCGTGGTAATGCGTTGCAAACAAGGTCTTACTTTTCGCTTTCGGATTTTCGTGCAAAAATTCAGCAATCGCCCACGCAATTGAAATTCCATCATACGTACTTGTTCCACGACCAATTTCATCCAATAATATCAAACTTCGGTCGGAAATATTATTCAAAATACTCGCCGTTTCGTTCATCTCCACCATAAACGTTGATTCACCAGAAGAGATATTATCCGAAGCTCCAACGCGTGTAAATATTTTATCGACCAAGCCAATTTTTGCAGCGTCAGCAGGAACAAAACATCCCATCTGCGCCATTAACACAATCAAAGCTGTTTGGCGCAATATGGCACTTTTACCACTCATGTTTGGTCCCGTAATCATAATGATTTGCTGACTGTTGTTATCGAGCAAAACGTCATTGGCAATGTATTCTTCACCTAAAGCCAATCGTTTTTCAATCACTGGATGACGACCATTTTTGATGTCCAACACCAATCCATCGTTGATTTCAGGACGATTGTATTTATTTTCAGTAGCAACTTGAGAGAAAGAAAACAAGCAATCCAAACGTGCAATGACAGTTGCGTTGTGTTGAATCGGTTGAATATAATCTGCCATCGCATAAACCAAATCTTGGAACAAACGCGCTTCGATGGCATAGATTTTTTCTTCCGCACCTAAAATTTTGCTTTCGTATATTTTCAATTCTTCCGTAATGTAGCGCTCAGCACTCACCAACGTTTGTTTGCGAATCCAGTCTTCGGGAACTTTATCCTTGTGTGTATTTCGTACTTCGATGTAGTAACCAAAAACGTTATTAAACGAAACTTTCAAACTTGGAATTCCTGTGCGTTCCGCCTCGCGTTCTTGTAAGCGTTCCAAATAATCTTTTCCGTTGAAGGAAATTTCGCGCAGATCGTCTAATTCTTGATGAAAACCTGAACGAATAATCATTCCTTTTCCAATTTGTCCAGCTGGTTCGTCGCAAAGATTCGTTTCTATCAACTGAACCAGCGTTTCGCATGTATTCAATTGCTCCATCATCTTTTTCAGCGACGCAATTTTATTATCTTGTAATAAATTCTTAATCGGTTGGATTTGTAACAACGTTCGTCGCAAGTGCATCACTTCTTTCGGATTCACTTTTCCAACCGCGACTTTCGAAATCAAACGTTCCAAGTCGCCAATTTCACGCAAACGCTGTCCTAATTCGTATGAAATATCTTCGTTTTTAGTTAGATATTCAACGACATCTAAACGTTCATTGATAGGTTTTTCGTCTTTCAAAGGCAATACCATCCAACGTTTCATCATACGTCCGCCCATTGGTGTGTAAGTTTTGTCGAGAATATCCGCTAGTGTTTTGGCATTTTCATTGGTCGAATAAACCAATTCCAAATTACGGATGGTAAAACGATCGAGCCACACGTATTTCTCTTCTTCGATGCGTGAAATCGATGTGATGTGCCCTAATTTTTGGTGTTGATTTTCGTTCAAATAATGAAAAACTGCACCTGCTGCAACGATGGCAAGCGATAAATTCTCGATTCCAAATCCTTTTAAAGAACTCGTTCCGAAGTGTTTATTGAGGTTTTCGTTGGCGTATTCTGTCGTAAAAATCCAATCTTCCAAACGAAAGGTGTAATGGTTTTCGCCAAATTGCCCTTGAAAATCTTTGTTTCTATTTTTCTGAAAAATGATTTCACTCGGTTCGAAGCCACTTATTAATTTATCAATGTATTCTTTGTTTCCTTCAGCGACTAAAAATTCTCCTGTAGAAACGTCGAGAAATGCCACTCCTATTTCTTCTTTTCCGAAGTGAAGTGCGCACAAAAAGTTGTTTTTTCCTTGCTCCAAAACTTGGTCGTTGAACGAAACTCCCGGTGTCACCAGTTCAGTAACGCCGCGTTTCACAATCGTTTTGGTCATTTTTGGATCTTCCAATTGGTCGCAAATCGCCACACGTTGACCTGCACGCACCAATTTCGGCAAGTATGTGTCCAACGAATGATGAGGAAAACCAGCCAATTCAATTTCAGCCGCCGTTCCATTTTTGCGTTTGGTTAAAATGATGCCAAGAATCTTTGAAGTTTTGATTGCATCTTCGCGGAACGTTTCGTAGAAATCGCCCACACGAAACAATAGCAAAGCCTCTGGGTGACGCGCTTTGATTTGATTGTATTGCTTCATCAACGGAGTTTCTGCTACGCCTTTGTCGTCATAAGTTTTCGCCAAGGGAATTGATTTTAAAATTGAAGATTAAAGGTAAGGATTTTTTGGAAATGGTTTTGAACACTAATTTAAATCTTATCCGCTCTACAAAGTTTTTTAAAATCTTGTGTATCTAACCAATAAATCATTTTCATCGAAAAACTATTTGTTGGTCCGTTGTTTAGTGTGCTCGTGAAATTTTGCCAGAAATAATCATCAACACGTTTATCTTGCGTAAAGATTGAATTTTTCCAAACGACATTTATTTCAGAGCCGGGAAGGAAAACCCAACGATATTGTAAATCAATAGTAAAAGCGTTATAGTTGACATTATAAGCTGATTTACCCGATGCATCTAACCCAGAATAAGTTGGAAGTTCTGCTAAACTCCCGTCTTCTTCAAGTTTGTAAAAAGATTCATAAACTAAAACGGAGCGATAATGTCTCAATCGGAAAGTTAAACCCATTCGATTAGTCATATTGTAATCTAAACTAATAGCACTTACAGAATTGACGCGATCTCTTTTTCCAAAGATTGATTTATTCATGGAACCTTCAATTGGGACACCAAATGGGAAAGCAAAACCTTGCGAATTCAGTTGAAAAGATTGTGACCAACTTGGTATTATGAAAATTTGATCACTTAAACGAAACCTTGGGCTTACGTTATAATCGTATTCTGACCAATCGTCTCTATCTACAAAAGCAAAATTCAAGCCCGCATCTATTGCTACTTTTTTCTGATAGTTAGAAGAAATCCAGCCTCCAACTGTTCTCCAGCGCGGTGCAATAAACAACTGTCCATTTCTCGACTCAAAATAATCATTGAATTCTGTAAACGAACCATTGAAACGAATTCCTGCAGCGTCAAAAGTTTTGGAAACCAACGTTAAATTGGAATTAAAATAAGTAGTTGTATAAACACTTGGACGATACAAACGGTTGTAAGAAATTGAAGCATTTGTAACTATTTTATTTAATTTCTGCCATTTCGGTTTGAAATTGCGATAACCACCACTGAAGTTTAAAATTCGTCGATTATTAACCGTATTGAACCCTAAATCGTTGGGGTTGTAAGTATCAGATTCTTCTAAATAGTTGCTCCCAAAAATGAAATTACCTCGAACTTTACCAGCGGAAATGTTAATGTTGTGACCAAATTTTGGCTTGTAAATATCACTAATAGCTGAAAGCGCTGTTCCTCCTGAAAAATTGTAGGTATTATCTTTTGTGTTAAAATTAAAGTTCAGTCCGGTCACATTTGCATCTTCTGCATACCCAGCACGCCAAACATTTGTGTTTGTAAATGTGATAGAGCTATTATTTTTCAAGTTTTGATCTAGCACAAAAACGTTGTAATTGGTTAAGGGAGTATAGGTAACTTCTCGTTCAATATTGGTCAATTCATTAATTATTCTTGCCGTTCGAGCAGCTGAAACACCATTAAAAACACCTATGCCTAATCCGTTTTTGAATCTTCCAGAAAGTTTACTTGCATTGTATAATTGGGCAGGTCCTGGCGCTTCCACTAATCGTTCATTTGAATCCAAGTAAACATTTATTTGTCCTGGATTTTGAACACCTACCCTACGACTGTAAAATAAACCTGCTTTGTTAAATAATTCTGTTCCCTCAGTGAAAAATTGTCTATTCTCATTGAATTGTATTTCAAATGGACTAATATTTAAAACTTGTTGATCAAAAACAACTTGTCCGAAATCAGGAATTAAGGTAACATCAAGTGTAAGTGCCTCATTGATTCCATATTTTATATCCATTCCACCATTTAAGGAACGTGAATAACCACTTTCATTAGCGTGATTGACATAGGCAGAAACATAAGGCATTAAAGCTAAACGTAAAGGTGGTTCGATATTTTTAATTCCAGCAACTTCGCCACTTTCAAGTAAGAAGTTTGTAATATCTGGATTTACTGTCACCCAAGTTGATTCCTCCCGATAGCGACTGATTTGACGTGCAAAATTGATTCCCCATTCTTGCACTTCTTTTTTCGGAAAACGAATTGCTGAATAAGGAATTATAAGCTCTACAATCCAAGCTTCTTCCGTGATTTTCACAGCACTATTCCAAACCAAATTGAGTTGATCATTGAAATCTAAAGAAATGATTTTAGCGTCCAATTGAACTCCTTTGCTGGTAATTCCAAAATAAAACCCGTTTTGATTATCGTTATAAGTATCAAGAAAAATCCCAAAAATATCTAAATTTGCATTGTAATCATCGCGTAAAGAAAGCACTTGAGAAATTGAATCCGGATGGTCGTAGCAAATAGCGCTAATGTAAATGGCGTCAGCAGAATAGAGGAGGGCCACTTTTGTTTCTTTTTGCGATGTTTTTCCAGGAATTGGACTAATTTGAATGAAACCAGAGGTGAAGTTGGCATTTTTCCATGCTTCTTCATTTAGTTCACCATCAATTATGATTTTTTCATTTATTGAGAGCGCATTAATTACTTTTTGAGCAATGACTGAATAGAATGAGAAAAAGAATAGAATGGAAGCCATTAATTTCATTGCTGCAAAAATAGCGATTTGAAATCTTTTAAACTTCCTCTTTTTGATGAATCCTTTGCTTTTCTTGAAACCACATGTAAACATTGTTGGCGATGTTCAAAAGTAACCCAACATTTTTTTTCTTTCCTTAAATCGTACAGTACTTTTGAAATCGTTTCTTGCAGGATTAAGATATTGCATGGTTCATTTTTCCCGCGGAACAGGAAAGTATTAAACGACAAATCAAAACTGTTTCCATTAAGATGTGGACTTCTTAGCGATGCATTCTGATTAACACGCACAAGTCGTTTTACAGTTGAAGTTGTTCTTGTTAAAGAAGTTACAATCAGTTTTGATCCTTTCATGTGTGTTTTGTCAATCAATTTATTGAATCGTGCGCCTACTGTATCTAAAAAATCTTTTGCTTCGGGAGTTAAAAAAGGAAAAGAATAATTGAAACTGTCTAAAAAAAAATAATCGGAAGTTTTCACTTTTACCAATTTTTCAGCAACAAGGTATGGTTGAAATGCGTTTTCATTATCTACAGGTAAAATCCCTTGTTTTTCTGAGATTGAATGGTATTCATCCAGCTTGTTATTTAAGGAATCGTGGAATTGATGAGCTTTGAAATAATTGCAGTCGTAAACTACTTCAGGCTTTTCCACTTTTACCGTTTGTTTCTTCTCATCCTTTTCTGTAAAATACTCGATTGCAACGCCTATTGAAATTAATAGAACGATTAAAATAAACAAAATAGTAGAATAGTATTTCACTAAAACAAAAATACAATTAACTTGTCAATACAAGGATTGGATTTCTAACTTTGTAGCGTGAAAGGTTTTGAAAATTTAAGAGCGCAACTTGACGTTTTAGAATGGCCTAGCGTTTATTTGTTCAAATTCATTGTTCCAAACGACAATGAGAAAATGGCACAAGTTTCTGCCTTATTTGATGAAAATGCAACTATCTCCTATCACACTTCTAGCAAAGGAAACTATGTTAGTGTGAGTGTAAAAGAAGTGATGCTGTCAGGTGATTCAGTAATTGAAATTTATGAAAATGCAATAAAAATAGAAGGTATAATCTCACTATAATGGTAGAAAGAATAATTGATGTAATGGTTGTGACATTAGGGATTTTGGGAGCTTTTGTGCTTTACAAATTAATGTTGCGTCGAATGAGTAGAGGAGGAATCAATCAAGCTGCGTATTGTACGCTTTACAGTTTGGATAAAAATCTAGCGAAAGGTCAAGTTGAGTTTTATTTCATCACTCCAAGTGATATGAACGTTGCTTTTTGTATTTGGAAGCAGGAGGAAAGGGTGTCTGAAATACGCAATGAAGTATTTACGAAAGGTGGACACATTGTTCGATTTGACACCAATTCAATACCAGATGGAGAATACTTTTTTGGAATTCAAACGACGGATCAAAAAACAATTAAAAGATTTAAAATTCAGAATTCTTAAGATTCTTTCTGTTTTTTACCTCCGCCTTTAATTTTTCCGTGTTTCTTCTTAATACTATACTTGGATTTTCCAAAGTCACTTTTAGAACCATCTCCTTTTTCTATTCGAATAACAATACCAGCAGTATGTTGGAAATAATCAGAAGTTTTAAAGAAATCAGTTAAACCTAATTTAGCGGCAGTTTGTACTTGAAATCCTAAATTATTTGAAACCCACAAATTGAGACCTAAAGAAACGTTTATAGTAGGTGAAAACGTTTTCGCAGTGTTACGAGCATCTAAAGAACGAAATGTAACACCAGCACCGAGACCAACGTAAGGATCAATAGCTCCGCTTCCTAGAAGTTTGTAAGCACTATATTTAATATTGGCATCAATAGAGAATAAACTTCCAGTAATATTTAACGAATCATTTACAAGTTTTTCAGGGTTGTATTTTGTAAAAGCTCCAGCTCCTTCAACGCTCCACCCTTGGTAAATATACTTATCAAAAAACACGCGAGTAGGGAAAAGTAATGAATGATATTGTCCGAAGTTGAAAGGATTTGCTCCCAAACCATCATCATCAAGCATTACCCATGATGCACCAAACATAATGTTGTAACTGTCTTTATTATTTATTATTTTGGATGGTTGTGCCCAAAATTGTAGTTGAAAACACAAACTTAAAAATAAAATAAACCGAGTAAAATACGACATTGAAAATTCCTGAAAAAATTAGACGACAAAATTAACTAAATTCATTAACTAAATTCATTTTAAAACAATTATAGTAATTTTTTTTATCATTATTAACGGTACGTTAACAAACAATAATTCAATCCAAAAATTTAATCACTAAATTTGTGATTAGAATGACAAAAACAAAAAAACATCAATTAGTCTTTGAATACGATACCGACATTGAGGTTTTTGGAATTTCTTCCGCTTATATCGATTACCGCTTGGCGTGGGAGCTCAACTCAAAGCTTTCTATTCAATTAGAAAAACAAAGCGAAAAACTTTCAATTGAGGACAAAAAAACCAAACTAACGAATTCATTTTTTCTTTATTACTTTTTTGATGAAGAAAATTTAACAAAATACTATCTTATTCGCAACAAACAAGAAAACAAATTATTGGTCAGCGACAAACAATTTGTAGACTATTTTTTGTGCATTCGAGATAATAACTCATTTGATGAAGAAACGTTACTTTCTGAAATGAGAAACATGAATGGTGTAGTCGCGGTTTTTCCTTTAGCGAGTGCGGATTTTGATTTTACAGATTACTTGGTTGAATGATTTTCAGCAATTTAACAATAAAAATTTAGAAAATAAAAAGATGAAAAAAACAAAAATTGTTGCAACGATTGGTCCTGCAACTATGAGTAAAGAAGTATTGAGAGAAATGATTTTATCAGGTTTAAATGTTTGTCGTTTGAATTTCTCTCATGGGGCTTACGAAGATCATGCAAAAGCCGTTGAAATAATTCATGAGTTAAATGACGAATTAGGATTAAACGTTGCCATTCTTGCTGATTTACAAGGTCCAAAAATTCGCACCAATGAAATGGAAAATAATGGCGTTTTACTAGAAGTTGGTAACGAAATAAAAATAATTGTCGAAAAAGTAGTTGGTAATATAGAGCGTTTTTCAATTAACTACACGCAACTTCCTAAGGATGTTTCTGCTGGTGAGCGCATTTTATTAGACGATGGAAAAATTGTACTTGAAGTAATTGAAACAGATGGACATTCTACAATAAACTGTCTTATAGTTCAGGGTGGTGTTTTGTCGTCTAAAAAAGGTGTAAACTTCCCAAATACCAACATATCAATGCCTTCTTTGACACAAAAAGACCGTCTAGATTTAGATTTTGCATTACAACAAAATGTTGACTGGATTGGACTTTCATTTGTCCGTTCAGCAAGAGATATAATTGAATTGAAACATATCATTGCTAATCAAAAACATCACGCGAAAGTGATAGCAAAAATTGAAAAACCGGAAGCATTGGATAATATCGACGACATCATTAAAGAAAGTGATGCTATAATGGTTGCACGTGGTGATTTAGGTGTTGAAATTCCGTTTCAAAATGTTCCGTTAATTCAGAAAATGTTGATTACCAAATGTATTCATCATGCGAAACCCGTTATTGTTGCTACTCAAATGATGGAATCAATGATCAACAGTATGTCACCATCTCGTGCTGAGGTTAATGATGTTGCTAATGCAGTTTTAGACGGCGCTGATGCTGTTATGCTTTCTGGTGAAACTTCAGTGGGGAAATACCCAATTGAAGTTATTAGAACAATGGCAAATATCATTAAAGAAATGGAAACGCATCACGGTATTTACAACAAAGAAGAATTACCTGAGCGCAATCAAAATCGTTTTATTACCGATTCAATTTGTTTTAATGCATGTCGTTTATCCCAGCGAGTGGAGGCAAAAGCAATAATTACGATGTCTTTTTCAGGTTACACAGCATATAAAATTGCTTCTCAACGTCCAAATACGGATATTTTCGTTTTCACAAGCAATAAAAACATCCTAACGCAATTAAACTTAGTTTGGGGTGTTCGTGCTTTTTATTACAACAAACAAATCAGTACGGACCACACTATTGCAGATATAAAATACATAATGAAATCGGAAGGGTACTTAAATCAAGGAGAATTGGTAATCAATATAGCCTCCATTCCATTAGAGGATGTTGGGAGCTCCAATATGTTAAAATTGAGCTTCGTTGATTAAAGAATGTAAATGCTTAATTCTTGATTTTTGATTAAGTTTTTGTGAAGAATAATATTCGCAATTTCTTACACTGTAAATTTAGATTGCCACTTCTCCTCCAAAATTTGTTTGTATAAATAATTTCCAAAAAAAATTGTCGAAATCACTTTTTTCACTAACTTAAGGTTAAAATCGAGCAGAAATGGAAAAGAAATGGTTAATGAAAACGCAACAAAACGAGGAGAAAATCAGGGAATTACGAAATGTGTTGAAAGTAGATCGAATCGTTGCAGAATTGTTATTACAACGCGGAATTGAAACTTTTGAAGCAGCGGAAGCTTTTTTTAGACCTAAATTGGAAGACTTACACAATCCTTTTTTGATGAAAAATATGGATTTAGCAGTAAATCGATTAGAAAAAGCAATAGAAAACGAAGAAAAAATCTTGCTTTTCGGAGATTACGATGTAGATGGAACTACTGCAGTTGCTTTGATGTATGGCTTTCTTAAAAATTATTGTCCATCCATTGATTTTTACATTCCCGATAGATATGCTGAAGGATATGGAATTAGTTTTCAAGGGATAGACTACGCAAAAGAAAATAGTCAAACGCTAATCATAGCACTTGATTGTGGAATAAAAGCAATCGACAAAGTAAATTATGCCAAAGAAAAAGGAATCGATTTTATCATTTGTGATCACCACGAACCTGGAAACGAATTACCAGATTGTATTGTCTTAGATCAAAAACAAAAAGATTGTTCTTACCCTTACAAAGAACTTTCTGGTTGTGGAGTCGGTTTCAAACTCTTACAAGGATTTTTACAAAATCGCAATGAACCAATGGAAAAAATTTATCCATTTCTAGATTTACTGGCTATAAGTATTGGCGCAGATATTGTTGCAATAACAGGAGAAAATCGAATTTTATGTGCTCACGGTTTGAGAATTTTAAATGAAGCGCCAAGAGTTGCATTCAAGGAATTATTAGAAATTTCGGGCAAAAAATTCCCTTTAACATTGACAGATGTAGTTTTTATTATTGCTCCAAGAATCAATGCTGCTGGTCGTATCCGTAGTGGAAGAATGGCAGTTGAGTTAATGATTTCAGAAGATCAAGAAGAAATGAATCGTTTGGCTAAAGAAATAAATGCCGATAATTTAGAGCGTAGAAGTTTAGACCAGCAAATTACAGAGGAAGCCATACAACAAATTACAGAAAATCCAGCGTTTGAAGAAACTTCCTCTACAGTTGTTTTTGATTCATCTTGGCATAAAGGGGTTGTTGGAATTGTTGCTTCTCGCTTGATTGAAAGATATTATCGCCCAACAATCGTTCTGACCGAAAGTAATGGTCTTATTGGTGGTTCAGCTCGAAGTATTGCGAATTTTGACCTTTACAAAGCATTGACAGAGTGTGAAGATTTATTGGAGCAATTTGGTGGACATCGACATGCTGCAGGGATGACCTTAAAAAAAGAAAATCTTGAAGCTTTCAGAAAAAAATTCGATGAAGTAGTAAAAAGAAATCTACGTTCTGATAATAAAATTCCAATACAAGAAATTGATGTTCAAATTGATCTTAATGACATTCATGGCGAAGAAGAATATTATAAAATACCTCGTTTGAAACGAATAATCGAGTCTTTTGAACCGCACGGTCCTGGAAATATGAAACCTGTTTTTTACAGCACGAACTTGTTTGCATCCGATTCTCGACTATTAAAAGAAAAACATTTAAAACTAAAAGTTATTCAACCAAAATCTAAATTAAGTTATGATGCAATTGGTTTTAATTTGGCTCATAAAGAATTAGAAACAGTGAGTGGTGTGCCGTTTGAAATGGCTTACACCTTAGAAACAAATGAATTTAATGGTAAAAAAAATGTGCAACTAAATATTAAAGACATTCGTGGATTAGAAATTTAAAGTTTTCGTTTGTGAAAAATGATATAATTGCTCTCTAAACCGCTGACTCAGGCTCTCGGTTTATGTTGACGGAAGTCATTAATAATGTTGACTGAGGCTCTCGAAGGCAACATTATTTCTCAATCCTTCCAATATATATTCTTTTGGGATTAATATCTTTTTCCCCGAGGCCAACCGTTTCTACTCGATCACCGATACCATTGGTTAATTTTTGAGAACTTCTGTATTTTAAACCAATTATTTTCCCCTTACTGTCTTTTTCCCAAGCAATAAACACTACTGAATGTCCTGTTTTATTATTTCTCCAAAATTGAACAAAATCGCCAGCTTGAGCATTTTCTAATGGAACATTTTTTCCTAGTTGAAATTTTGTTAACGCATAAACGCATTGCGTTTCTGCACCAATTTCCGTATTTCCGTACCAATGACTTTGGAATTCTTTCAATTGATTTAACTCTAAAGCATCTAATAATTGATGTTCTTTTAAGGTATTAAAAACGATTGTGAAAGTAAAACCAGAGCAATGTGTGCCAACTGAACTTTTTGTCATTAATGTTTGGTCTTTATGAACGATGTCAATCGGGCAACCAGAACCTTTCCAAACGTAGGTTCCGCCTTGAAATTTATTTGCTTCTTTCACTACAAAATCATTGTAAGATACTTGAGCATTGAAAATGAAGCTATTAATTAGCAAAATAAATAAAAGACGCATACCAAAATTTTACGATTAAACCTTAGACAAAAATAGTGCCTATTCTAATCAATCACAAAAACAAGTAACTTTAAATCCGAAAATGAAAATAATTCCACTTTTTAACTTGTTTCTTTTGCTTTCATTCGCTGGTTTAAGTCAGTATCAAAAGAATGTTGAGTTGTTAGATCGTTGGTTTTCAGATACAATTCTTACTAATTCATCACAAGTTCGTTACACTAGTTGCTGGGCTTTTGAACAAAACGGAAAAGAATATGGCGTTATTGGTTCAACTGAAGGAAGTCATTTTTTTGAATTAACTGCTGAAAATAAATTTCGTTTCATTGATTTTATACCGGGAAGATATGTTTCTTCACAAGTAATCACACGTGAATTTAAAAATTTCGGAAAATACCTTTATGCATCTTGCGATGAAGGACCGAGTAGTTTGCAAATTATGGATGTATCTTATTTACCAGATTCAGTTCATGTTGTAGCAGATTATCGCAACGAACTTTTTGGTCGCATTCACAATCTTTTTGTAGATACCACGAATGAATTATTATATGCTTGCTTGGTAACTCCAGTAATCAATAATGCCGAAATTTCAACAATTCCTTTGCGTGTTTTCTCTTTGGAAAATCCTGTTGCTCCGACTTTGGTTTGGGATGGACCTGATGATATTCTAGAAGTTCACGATTTATTTGTGAGAAATAACCTCGCGATTTTAAATTGTGGTTACGATGGAATTCGAATCTATGATTTTACGAATCCAAGTTTACCTGTTTATTTAAATAATTTGCCCTTTTATCAACAACAAGGCTACAATCACCAAGGTTGGTTGGCTTCGAATAATGAAACGTATGTTTTTGCAGATGAAACAGCAGGTTTGAAAATTAAGAAAGCAAAACTAAATCCAGATTTTTCCATTCAAATTCAACAGTTTTTTGGAACTGATAACACACCTTACGACAAAACACCACATAACATTCAATGCACCAATGAATTTGCTTTTGTGGCTTATTACAACGACGGTTTGCGTATTTATGATTTGCGCTACAACCCACCAAAAGAAATAGCAGCTTACGATACTTACCAAGACAATGCGTTGACGAGTGGTTTCTCTATGTGGGGCGCTTGGGGAATTCATACGCTTTTGCCAAGTGGTCGAATTCTAGTTTCCGACAGAAATAATGGTTTTTTTCTTTTTAATTTTGATCGTAATTTTTTCTTAAACCAAGCTAATCCTGAGCAATTCTCAGTGTATCCAAATCCAAGTTCTAAATCCGAATCGTTTATAATTCGGGCCTCGGCCGAACAAATCATTGACTTTAAAGTTGGAATTTATAACGTACTTGGTCAACTGATTTTAGAGCAAACAGTAAGTAATCAATCGTTTTTAGAAGTCAATCAACAAATGAGTGCAGGTTGTTATTTTTCCAAAATTGAATATGAAAATTACCTTGGAGAAAAGGTGCTTGAACTTTTAAAAATTATCAAGGAATAAACTAATTAATTGATCGTAAAGGTATATCCACTAACAGTAACGGTGAAGCTATAATCACAAGTTCCATCGCCATAATTGATTTGACGAACTGGTTTTCCTGTTGGCGTGATATTCAAAGTTCCACTTACTGGAAATCCGCAACCTACTTTGATATGTATTGGAGATGTTGTGTTTCCAGAGTAACCTTCTCCACTAGAATATGTAGCTTCTGAAGTTCCTGTGATGTCGTATTCGTCATCGAAGCGATTTAAAAGTGTATTGAAGCCAGTTGTCCATGTTCTCA
The DNA here is from genome assembly GCA_044374225.1 of Crocinitomicaceae bacterium. Taxonomy (GTDB): domain Bacteria; phylum Bacteroidota; class Bacteroidia; order Flavobacteriales_D; family Crocinitomicaceae; genus UBA952. The sequence continues at coordinate 55,263 of JBILOX010000001.1, forward strand.
CTCTAGTTGAGATATAATCAACCACTTCGCCTGATTCAAGTGTTGCAGTACCATCAATTTGAACATTAAAATAAGGTTGACCGTTTGAATTAAGCCCCATGTTCTGAACTGTTTTTGTTCCTTCGAATTTAACGTCATTCACATAATAATCAATGGGTGTATGCGTAATGATTGTTCCAGGCGCAATGTATTGACCTGTGAATGTTGTAACGATTTTTCCTCTTCTTGTTTTGCCATCGTTACACGTACAATTTGAAGAACCATAATCAACGGTAACAGATTTTGGCGAACTTGTTGTATCAATCGTAATAATTACGTTACAGTCTGCTTTTTCAAAGGCGATATTTTGCCCTGGTTTTACAACGATGATTTGACCGCTTTTGTAATAAACCATATTTCCTGTTATAGCTTGGTCGGAAATATTTGTCATTTCATCAAATGCAGTTTCAATTTTGTAGTTAATCAAAGCTGATTGATCTTTTTTAAGTCTGTTTTTAAGACACGATGTTAATGAAAGTAACACAAGACAAAACATGAATAGGTTTTTCATAAGCAGAAGAATTTTAATTTTTTACGGCAGAAAATTAGTGTTTTTTTTTGATTTTGTTAATAATAGTTTACCCTAAAAAAGTAAAATTTAGGACTTCAATCGTTGGCCTTTGGATTTAGCCTTTGGTTGTTATTTAAAAATACGGCCATCTGTCAAAATGAAAATTTCAGTTTCGCTGCCTTGAATTTCTTTTAAAACGAGTTTTGACTGAATAACCAATACCAAAGTTGTTTTTCATTAACCTCTGTTAAGTCATATAAAACAAAGACTGTTTCAAAAGTCATTAATCGAGGCTTTGCAAAAATTTAATATCGGAGTTAACTCTTGTTAATGAGGACATTAAATTTTGAAGTAACGATGAGAAGTGGGTTTTGCAACGGTCTTAACATTTCAACGATAACTTAATTCGGTGCTATAACTGCATATAAATTAAAGTACGATTTTTTCGTGGCGATTGATTCGTATATTGGTATAAAATCGGCGTAATCAATTTAAATAAATACAATTCAACGACTACTTTTCGTGCTTTTTTAAACTTTCTTTATAATCGTAAATGACTTTCATTTCAGTATTCAATTTCTCTTCTTCCAATTGTTTAAGTGCCTCTTGTTGTTGACGGACTACTTCCTCTTGAATACGCACTTGCTCTAAATACATTCCTTCTAAATCAGGAGGGTCAATTCCCAATTCTTTTTCAATTTCGTACTGATATTTTGGACGTTGTGGACCTTCAGAGCGGTAATAAATTGCAAATAAGATCCCTACAAACATACCCATTAAATGTCCCTCCCAAGAAACTCTTGGAGATGTTGGGAAAATACCCCAAATCATGCTCCCGTATAAAAAAACGATAAATAAAGATAAGGCTTGAAGGGGTAAGTATTTTCGTAAAACACCTGAAGTGAATAGAAATGCTGCAAGTGCGTAAATCACGCCACTCATCCCAATGTGATATGAACCTTTATTTTCGGCAAAAATCCAAACTAAAACTCCGGTCATCAGCCAAGTTCCAAAAAATACTTTTAGTGCAATGTCTTTGTAAGAATAGAACAAAAGAGTTAGTAACAAAAAGGTAGGCACAGAATTATTAATAATGTGTTTGAAATCAGAATGTGCATGAATTAATGGCATAAAAATAATTCCTTTGAGTCCTTCGATTGTTTTTGGTAGCACCCCTAATTGGTGAAAATCAAAGATGAAAAGAAAGTCGGCCCAATAGATTAGCCACATAACAACCACCACAAATAACGCTGGTGGAATAGCATTTCTCAAATGATTTTCAAAGTAAGCTTTTTGTTTCATCACGTTGCATAGTTGTCAAAGAATGTGCCTTTGAAAGTTTACTGACAGAGTGTCGGAATTAGCAACGATTTATTGGGGCTACTAGCTTAAGGAGATGGGGTCAATGCAAAAGTTTATTGTTTACTAATCAACTTCTTGAAGGTGAAGATTGACTGCCTTTTTTAATTCTAGATCTTTTGTAGAACTAAGCTGATGGAATTTTTTATTGGCTTCATTTAGACTATTTCTTTTTAAATCAATTAGGGCTAAATAATAAAGTGAACGGTCGTTAAATACGCTTTGTTTTTGCTTGTTTTGCTTAAGAAAAAACGCTGCCTTTTTTAATTGATTTGCATTGAAGAAAATGATCCCTCCGAAATAAATAACCGTATCGTTGTCAGGGTTTAAATGATATAATTTCTGCCATTCTATAATTGCAATTGATGGACTTTCTTTTTTCATGGCGAACATCAATTTACCCCACTCTATTGTCGTTGCTTCGCCCATATAGATTGGTAAACCTGGTTCAGTGAAAAATTCTTTTTTCTCAGAATTTATTGAAGATTTATTAGTTGCAGGTGTTAAAGTTGAGTAATAACATAAAAAGCCACCAAGCCCGATTATAAATGCAATTACAGCAGCACATTTAAGCAGATAAAATGGGAATAAATTCACTTGCAGTGGAGCAAGAATTTGTGATTGAGTTGCTTTTAGATAATTATATATGGCTTCGCAATTTCCTTCATAGCTATCGTATAGTATAATGAATCCTTTGACTTCCTCTGAAATAGTAGCATTTAGTCGTAATTTTTCAATTTCAACTTGAAGTTGTGTAGGGTTATTTAATAGCTTCTTTAAGTCTTTTACATCCATACTATTGTAATTATTAGGTTCATTTGCGGCCAGAATTTTCGAATTATCCTCCTTGTTAAACTCAATTTGTTGCGAACCGTTTTTTCACATACACTTAACTTTGTCGAAATTTCATCGTTTGTATATCCTTGGATATGCAATTCCAACAATTGTTTTTGATCAAATTTTAATTCTTGAATACAGGCTTCCAAATGCGCAATCATATCTATTTTTTCAATATCAGAGTTAACCTCAACAAAAAGCTCATTATTTATTCGCTCTCGATTTCGTGAAATTTTTAAGTAATCTAAACACTTATTTTTAACAATCGCTAATAAGAAAGCGTGATGATTTTCAATTTTACTCCAGCGTTTTTTGCGTTCTTCTTTATCTATCTCTAATAGTGAGACGAATAAACTACTCACAATGTCCCGAGCAATTTCAGTATTTGCTGTATAATAAACAGCTTTGAGAACTAATGGTTCAAATAAATCAATGTACAATTCAGCAAGGGAATCATTGTTGCCATTTAAATAATTTTGCCAGTATATTGTTTGTTTATTCAATAGTTTAATTATAAAATTAAATGTAATCTTAATTTTGAATTTTTACTTGTTTAAAAAATTAGGTTCTTATACCAATTTACTTGATAAATGCCGCAATTGAAAATCTATCTGGTAGAATGCCGAGTTAGTTTTCCACGAGTATTCTACACGACAATTGAAAACAACTTCGTTATTATCTATTCTTAATGTCATAAATAGTCATAAAAAAACCACCAATCTTTCGACTGATGGTTTTTTTATGAAGTTTTTAAATTAGTTTGCTGCTTTCTTAGTACAACAAGCTTTTTTCTCTGAAGAAGCACAAGATGCCTTTGTTTTTGACGAACAACAAGCACCTTTCTTTTTCTTTTTCTTTTTGTCGTCGTGTTTAACAACTTCAATTCCGTTTGCAGCTGCATAAGCTGTAGATGCCATTGATCCAACAAATGTTGTCAAAGCCAATGCTAAAAAAATCTTTTTCATAGTTTTTGTTTTTGTAAAGTTAATAAATTATTTAAATGTTGCCAAGCGCGTTAACTTAGATTTAACAACGTCGCCGACCTTGACATCTATTTGAGCGTCAAGTGGAAGAAATACATCAATTCTCGAGCCAAATTTTATAAATCCAAATTCCTCTGCTTGCTTTGCTTCTTTGCCAATCTCGGCATAGTAACAAATTCTTCTTGCAACCGCCCCTGCGATTTGTCTAAATAAGATTTCTTTTCCATTTTTATGTTCAACCACAAAAGTTGTTCGTTCGTTTTCAGTACTGCTTTTAGGATGCCAAGCTACTAAAAACAATCCTGGATGGTATTTCGCATATTTTATTATTCCACTAATTGGAAAATAGTTAGCGTGAACATTCAATGGTGACATGAAGATTGAAATTTGAATTCTTCTATCTTTAAAGTATTCATTTTCTTGTGTTTCTTCAACCACAACGATTTTTCCATCTGCCGGGCATACAATGTCATTTTCACCAAAAGTACAAACGCGTAAAGGAATTCTAAAAAATTGAACGACCAACATCAGAAAAGTAACAAGTACTAATTCAACCAAAATAAAGATTGGCAACAGCTCATGTTTTGTAAATCCCCAATAATTCAGTGCACTTAAGCCTGAGATTAAAACCAGTGTACCGAGCATGATACCATAACCTTCTCTATGTAATTTCATAATTCGTTTTTACCAGTAATTATAAATCATTGACCAACAATAAAAGAATGGAATTCCAAACAAAGCTGCATCAAATCTATCTAATATTCCACCGTGTCCGGGAAGAATAGAACCTGTGTCTTTTATATTTAAACTGCGTTTAAACAATGATTCTAACAAATCACCATAAATAGCACAAGGAGCAATTATGACGGCAGAAATTATCCAGAATGTTTCCTCACCTCTGTTTACAAATGCACCGATTATGTATCCAAAAAGTAATGTAAAAAAAACACCTCCGACTGTTCCTTCCCATGTTTTTTTTGGTGAAATTCGCTCAAATAATTTTGTTTTTCCGAAAGCTCTACCTGTTAAGTAAGCGAAAGAATCGTTTGCCCAAATCAGTAAATACATTCCGACAACTGCAGGTAAATAAGAAGTATCTCGAAGGTTTAAATCAATCGTTAAATAAAAGGGCACAACTACGTATATTATTCCAAAAACCAAAACTGAGATATTGATAATTGGATTTTCTTTCTTCTTCCACAACTCACTCAATACCAATGTAAAAAACAAAGGGAAAATGACTGTAATTGAAATGATTGGTAAGACTTTTGCACTTATTCCAATTAATAAAGTAAAGATGAATATGCCAATGAATATTCCAATTTCTGAACTCACGCTCACTATTTTATCGTTTTTAAATAAGCGGTAAAATTCAATCAACCCCAACACCATAAAAACGGAGAACACAAGTGCTTGAGCGTAAGGATTCCAGAGTATAGAACCTATTACAACAGTCGCGAAAACTGCACCTGTTATAGCTCTAGTTGCTAAATTACCCAATGGCATCTTTTACTAGTTTTTCAGCTTTTTCTTGATCCTCTGTATTAACATAGAGCTCGTAGCTTCCAAAATTGTTATACATTGAAGACACGGTATTTCGTTCTTTAAAAACAATATCTTCTCTATCGAGTACCATTTTTAATTGTTCAAATAGAAACACATCAGTGGAAGTAAAAACGCAAACCCAATTCATTAGCTAGGAACGTTATCATTCGACTGTTCTGATGAATCATTTAATTCTTCACTTGAAATTGAAGGTTCTTCTACAACTAGAACTTCTTCAACCTGATTTTTGACTTCAAGTATTACTTCTTTGTCCCATTGACGTTTTCCAAAAATCACTTCTAAATCCTCTTTGAAGATAACTTCTGAAGTCAGTAATTTGTCCGCTAACGCTTGCAATTTTTCTTTATTATCATTCAATAATTGAATAGCACGTTGATATTGACTTTCAATTAATTTACTCACCTCTTCATCGATTGTTCTTGCAGTATCATCAGAGTAAGGTTTCGTAAATGAATCTCTACCTTGCGAATCATAGTAGGAAATGTTTCCGATTTTATCGTTCAAACCATAAATAGAAACCATTGCATACGCTTGTTTGGTAACTTTTTCTAAGTCGCTTAAGGCACCTGTACTAATCTTTCCAAAGGTTACTAATTCAGCTGCACGTCCACCCAAAGCAGAACACATATCATCTAGTATTTGCTCTGTTGTTGTAATGCTTCTTTCTTCAGGTAAATACCATGCGGCTCCCAAAGATTGTCCTCGTGGAACGATTGTAACTTTTACAAGTGGGTGAGCATGTTCTAACAACCAAGAAATTGTTGCGTGACCAGCTTCGTGATATGCAATTGATTTTTTCTCTTGCGGAGTAATAATTTTATTTTTCTTTTCTAAACCACCAACGATACGATCTACTGCGTCTAAGAAATCTTGTTTTTCAACTTGTTTTTTGTCGTTTCTTGCAGCAATTAAAGCTGCTTCATTACACAAGTTTGCAATATCAGCACCTGAAAATCCAGGCGTTTGTTTTGCAAGGAAATCAACATCTGTATTTTCTTCTAATTTTAAAGGTTTTAAGTGAACAGCAAAAATTTCTTTGCGTTCATTAATGTCTGGCATGTCCACATAAATCTGTCTATCAAAACGGCCAGCACGCATTAACGCACTGTCAAGTACGTCAGCTCTATTTGTTGCCGCGATAATGATAACACCCGAATTTGTTCCAAAACCATCCATTTCTGTTAATAATTGATTCAATGTGTTTTCGCGTTCATCATTTGAATTAAAACCATTGTTTTTGCCTCTTGCTCTGCCAATTGCATCGATCTCATCAATAAATATAATTGATGGAGCTTTTTCTTTCGCTTGACGGAATAAATCACGAACTCTCGAAGCACCAACCCCAACAAACATTTCTACGAAATCGGAACCAGAAAGTGAAAAGAAAGGAACCTTAGCTTCACCTGCAACAGCTTTTGCAAGTAATGTTTTTCCAGTACCTGGGGGCCCAACGAGCAACGCACCTTTGGGAATTTTAGCACCTAACTCAGTATATTTCTTAGGGTTTTTTAAAAATTCGACAATTTCAACAATCTCTTCTTTAGCACCTTGTAGACCAGCAACATCTTTAAATGTAATATTTGTTGTTTTACCTTTCTCGTAAACTTGCGCCCTCGATTTTCCAATATTGAAAATTTGACCACCGCCACCACCGCCACCTGACATACGACGCATAACAAAAATCCAAATGATAATTATAAGTGCAAATGGAAGTAGGTAACTTAAAATTTGTGCAACATAATTTACTTCGTTTACATTTTGGTAATTTTTATATCCTCGATCATCTAAAGATTTCTCAAAATTCATGTGATTTCCGATATTTTCCAATTCAAAAGTTACCTCTTTTCCTTTAACTGTTGACTTTTGGGAAAATGCTTTTTTCATTTCAGCTAATTCACCCTTGGTTGCTTTCTTTACAATATCCAACCCTACTGGAGTAAGTTTAAAATCAGCTTTACTTTGATTAACGATTCGGACATTTTTTACACCTCCCTGATCAACTAATTCAAAAAACGTTTCTCTATATTTGATTGTAGCAGTGCCGCCAGAACTCATATAAATTTGGAATGCGATTAAAGCAATCCCCAATGCAGCATAAATCCAATAAATAGAAAATGGACTTTTTTTCTTTTCTTCTGACATAATTTTCTTAATCTAAATTTGGTATATCCGTTCGGATTGCATCCGCCCACAATTCTTCAATTTGGTAAAAACCTCTTGCATCTTTATAAAAAATGTGTGCAACAACATCTATGTAATCTAACAAAATCCATTCACTATTGTTTTTTCCTTCAATATGCCAAGGCTTTTCCTGCAAAACTTTTCTAGTGAATCTAGAGGTTGCGTTTGATATACCATCAACGTGTGTGCTTGAATCTCCACTGCTTATTACGAAGAAATCACAAACAGCACTGGTTAAGTGACGTAAATCTAAAATTACAATGTTTCTGGCTTTATTATCCTGCATCCCTTCAACTATCGTTTTGCACAATAATTCCGATTCAGTTATACTTTTTGATTTTCGCATTTAATTTTTTAGTTGAATCGCAAATTTAAGGGATAAATTTTAATTTTGACCAGTCCAATAAAAGTAATACTGTGAAGCAAGCCCTTTTCGGAAAAGAAATCATTCATTTAAGTGACATTGACTCTACCAACAATTTTGCTGCCAAATTACTTTTAGAGAACCTTTGTCAAAATGGTGCGGTAATAATGGCAGACGTTCAAACGCAAGGAAAGGGACAAAGAGGAAATATTTGGTTGTCTGAATCTAGGAAAAACTTGTTAACTTCTTTTATCTTTAAACCCGACAATCTGTCAGCTGAAAAGCAAAGTGTTTTGACTTGGGCAACAAGTCTTTCCCTACTAAAAACATTAAGAAAATTTAACATTGAAGCCAAAATAAAGTGGCCAAACGACATCTATGTAAGAGAAAAAAAAATTGCTGGAATTCTAATTGAAAATCAGCTTCAAGGCCTTAAAATCACCTGTTCAATTATTGGAATTGGTATGAATATAAATCAAACTTTATTTGAAAATCTCAATGCTACAAGTTTACTACTAGAAACGAATAAAATTATTGAACCTCGGAATTTTCTAGATATATTATTAACTGAAATGAATGCGCATTTTGATTTAGTAAATAGCTACAATTTATCTTCTATGAAAACAAACTATGAATTTAATTTATTTCAAATAAATGAATTGAAAGCGTATGAAGACGAATTTGGAAAGTTTTCAGGGAAAATAGTGGGTACCACAGCAGAGGGGAAAATTCTAATTGAAAAATCAGATTCGATTAGAGCTTATGATTTGAAAGAAGTAGTTTTTTTGCCTTAAAAGTGGAGATTAGAAACACTGACTATTTAAGAACGCTCAATTCAATTATCTTCTTGTAAAAGGGTGGATGAAAAAACATAAATAGGTATGGATTCGCTATTAGAAATAGTAATCAAGAATGTTTTTTTATTCTTCTAACACTTTCAATTAAGTAATTAAATGTCATTACTCCAATCATTAACACAAATGGAAGAATTGGCAAAGTATAGCGCTCTTCGATTCCTCTTTGAAAATAAATGAGGTAAAAACAATAAGTTAAAATGGCTAAAATGAGGAATCTAATTCGAGCATCTTTTAAAGCGAAAAACGCAAAGGGTAAAAGAAGAAATGCAAGGCTGTGAATTCCAAAACAGAGCAATCGTAATGTTTCCATCCAAATCGCTCCTCGGTAAGGATGTTGAAATTGGTGAAGCGATAAATTCGAGTGAAAAATCATTGACTTTAAAACCTGAAGTGGTGTTTGAATGTGATACTGATAAAGATTTTTGGATCTAAATTTCACTGCCAAGCGATCAAAATTTTTCATTGCCCTTTGTTCATCTTTTTGCAAGTAAGAAGGCATTAATTGCTGTTTTTCATAGTAAGGTTTTTGGGCGATAATTGCCTTTTGATATAAACGAAAAGCCCAAATTAATTCTCGTTTACCAATCGATGTTACAACATTCTTAGGAATTTCAGCAATGACATTATCAATTTGCTTTTGACAAGTATCCAACGTCATCGTAGCTTCCCAAAATGGTACAATCGTTTCGTGAAAATGGGCACCGTTTGATTCCCATCCTTTAAATAATTCCCAAAGTGAAGCATGCGGTTTTCTGAAAACTCCCGGAATTTCATTTTGATAAATAGGGTGGAGGCCAAGCCATTTTCCAAGTTCTATTTTTGATTTAATTTGCCACGTCGCAATACCTGAAATGGATAGAAGTAGGAAAAGAAAGGTATTTAAAACAGCTATTTTTAAACCTTTTTGTTTAATCCAATTAAAAAATAATCCAAAAATAAATAGTGGTAAAAATATAATTAAGAAAGGTCGAATAATTAACAAAATGGAAATGACCCCACCAGCAAAAAGTAAATACAATAATTGAAAACGAACTTCTTTTTCAGTAGTCATTTTGACCATTAAATAAACAGATATGACAAATAAGGCAGGCGTTATTCCTTCAGTTAAAGTATAGTACAAAAAGCCTATTGACAATGGTAAAAGTCCATAAATGATTGTTGTTATACCTGCAAGCCAATGTGATTTAATAAAAAATAAACTCAATTCATAAAGGCAAAAAACAGAAATGACGAATAATAAACATTGTACTATTTTAAGCACAAATAACGCATTTGATTTACCCGTGAATTTTAAAGTTAAATAGTAAAAAAGACCATATCCTGGAGGACGAATAGAGGATGAAAATTTATCAAAATTGGTTTCATTCTTAGTTCCCTTTTCATACAAACGAAGATAAGGGTTCAAATAGCTTGCATCATCTTCCGTGATTACCGTTTGATTATTTCTTAAGGGAATTTTGGCTTCTTTCAGATTTTTTAAATTCAGTTCATTCCAAAAGAAAGCGCTTGCTAAACTGAGCAATGCAATTAGTAGAGGAAGTAGTTTGTTTAGCATTTTAAAAACAATAAAGGTAATAACTTTATGTTATTCTAAAATTATGGTAGAACTATTAAAGAATTACGATTCAACACTTTACAAAAGTAATAGCTCGTTAGGGATGTATCCTTTGATGCCAATTTTGAAAAAGAGGAATATGAAATGACTCCCGAATCGGGTAACGGCTTTGAAAGTAGATAGTTACGGTCAAGATGTTTCACTTTTTTTACGTTCTCAACTAGGGTGTCAAATGCACTTGCATAAGTTTTGGCTCTTGAAATTTGTTGGAAGGAATATACATTCAATAGTACAAATAAAATTAAAAAGCATCCTATGAATAGAGCTTTTGTGGTGTATGTATTGTTGATTATTCGTCGCTGGTTCCAAATTATAAAAAGTAAAATGAATAGGGTGAAAATCGTTATTACATTTCCAGCCATCCACGCCCTTGAAGGTCCTAAACTCCTGAAAACAATTAGCAAAGGTAAAAAGCTAGTTATTAAATAAGCAAAAATAATAAATATTAAAAAGCTCCTGTTTTTGTAGTAAAATAGGGAAATTGAATCGATTATTTTTTGTCTTTTAACTGTTTGTGCAACATAAAAAAGCAAGAACAAAATCAAAGGTAAAAACAACTGTTTTGCGGAAAAATCAAAGGTAGTTTCTTCTGGATAGAAAATTTTAAAACTTGATAATTGATAATGTCTTGATGATTCCAAATGACGATTATAATAACCGTTACGTGCAATATTTAAAAGTGGTAAAATTAACAAAAGCATTATAATAGGAAAGAGCGGTTTTCTCAAGTAATTGAATTTTAAGCAAAGAAGAATTAAGACAGTAAATGTTGCCAAAGCAAAGTTTTCTGATGTACCACTAAAAACAAGAAAAAACAAATAAACTTTATATGGTTTGTAGTTTGCAGTACCAATTTTTATTAATTCAGTTATGCTTAATATAAAAAATAAGGTTGCTGCTAAATAAACTGACGATCCGATAAACCAAAACCAAACTTCAATTGCATTACTCGTTCCAAAATAAAGAGCATAAAAAAGTAGAATTGAAAGAATATGAATTTTAGTTTGGTGAAGAAGTATGTTAAACCGATTAAAAAGTGTTTTAAGAAATCGATAAACAGCGAAATACATAGCTGAAAAAAGTAACACAAAATAGTAGGTAATAAGTTGTTCAAAATGCTCAAAAGAGTAACTGAACGAAGCCATCAATCCAAAAATAGAGAGTGATGTAAGTCTTAAATTATAGGGATAATACTCAAAAAAACCAAGGAATCCATGTTTTTTAAATTCGTAATAAATCCAAAAATCGTCGGATGCAGGCCTTACAAATAAACTTAATGTCCCAAAATAAATTACCAATGAAATTGCTAAACAAACTAAAACAAGCTTGAAAAGAAAACTAGGGTTTAAAAATTTTATTGGTGCTTTTCCCAAATCTGAATCAATTCAACTAAGGTTTTAACTGCTTTTTGCATGTCTTGAATACTTACATATTCGTGTTTGGAATGAATCGCCATTTCACCTGTAAAGATATTCGGACAAGGTAATCCCATAAACGACAAGCGCGAACCGTCTGTTCCACCGCGAATAATTGTACGTTTTGGTTCTACACCAGCTTTTATCATTGCTTGTTCCACATAATCCGTAACGAAAGGTATTTCTTGTAAAACTTCCTTCATATTGCGGTATTGCTCAATGATTTTAAAGTCAAATGTCGTTCCTGGATATTGATTCATAACGCTCTCTGTAATGCGTTTCAATTCCGCTTCGTATTCTTCTAATTTCGAAGTTTGGTGGTCACGAATGATGAATTGTAACGTTGCTTGTTCCAATCCTCCTTCAATGGAAGTTGGGTGAACAAATCCTTCTCTATTGCTCGTAGTTTCAGGTGACCAACGATCTTTTGGCAAAGACGCAACTACTTCTGAAGCAAGTTTGATTGCATTTACCATTTTATTTTTAGCGTATCCTGGATGTGCACTGATTCCATGGAACGTAATTTTCACTGCATCAGCTGAAAACGTTTCGTCTTCGATGTCGCCTAATTGGCCACCGTCTAGAGTGTAACCGTAATCGGCGTTTAATTTTTTCATGTCCAATTGTTCCACTCCACGACCAATTTCTTCATCTGGTGTAAACAAAATGCGCACATCACCATGTTTCACTTCAGGATGTTGAACCAAATATTGAACGAAGTCCATTATGATGGCAATTCCAGCTTTATCATCTGCACCTAATAATGTCAAACCACTCGCTGTAATCAAATCGTCACCAATTTTTGATTTTAAATACGTGTGTTTTTCAGTTGTGATAATTTGCGTTTCGTCATCTGGAAGCACGATTGGTGTTCCGTCATAATTGCGGTGAACAATCGGTTTTACGTTTGTTCCGCTACAATCTGGCGCCGTGTCCATGTGAGAACAGAAACAAATTGTTGGTAGCTTTTTATTTTCAGAATTGGAAGGAACTGTTCCAAAAACATAGCCCCATTGGTCCATTTCAGCGTCGGCGATACCTAAATCTTTCAATTCTTCTACTAAAACTTTAGCTAAATCTTTTTGCTTCATGGATGAAGGAAACGATTCAGAATTTGGATCGGCAGTGGTATCAATTTGAACGTATTTTAAGAAACGACTTTCAACAGAATATGGGTAGGACATAAATTGAATTTTTTCAAAAGTAAAAAGAAATAACAATTGATAAACCTTTTTATCTATGACGCCCTTTTTACAGTTAGATTATTATTAGATTTATTAAAATATTCGGAAACATGCACTATAAAATCTTATTTGTTTTTATTTGGATTACAATCTTTTCACATAGTCAAGCTGTAAGAATTGGGAAATATGTCGTTTCAACCGAAGACTTAAATGTCACTCATTTTAATAATGGAGATGAAATACCTGTTTTTAATGTCACTCGTTTTAATAATGGAGAGAGAGAAACTGATGTAATGGAAGTAGAAGCAATAAAATATTCAAAATTAGGAAAACCCGCTTGTATTAAAGTTGGAAATTCAGTTTGGTATAATTGGTATGCTACAAATGATAAACGAGGAATTGCACCAAGTGGTTGGTATATCCCAGAATGGAGACAGTTTGAGGCTTATGGTGAAACTGTTAGAATTCATTACATGAAAAATGGGTTTAGAAAAAATAAATTTCCGGGAAGGCCAACCAGTAAATATAACGACATTGATATCTACAATTGGTGGGTTGGAGGGGAAATGAAAGAATTTGCAGACCCTATAGTGCAAATTTGGACAAATCGTTCAAGTACTAATTTATGGCATGTTAAGAAAGAGGAGTTTTACCCTGTGCGTCTATTCGCGAAAGACCCTGAACTCGTAATCGCGCCTATTTATTTTACGCAAGAAAAAGAATTCAAAATAGATGTTGATTCGCTTGATTGGAATATTAGGATTGAATCGCAAGATTGTGATTGGGGAAATGAGGTAAATGATTGTTTTGGACAAGCAAAAATTTATTTAACTAACAAAAAGGATAAATCTAAAATTTATACTATTCATGTTGATGATTTTAATTTTTCCTGGGATAAAAAGGACAAGATAATTTCGAATCTTGGATTAGTTTTTGATGACTTTAATTTTGATGGACAAAATGATTTTGGTTACGGCTTTGATGGTGATATGTTTGATGGTCTGTTACCAAAAGTTTACTTAATGTCTCAAGATGGAATACGATTTGAATATAACAAGGAATTTAATAAATTGATTTTAGGTGGAGAATATTCCTGGTATGATTTATCAAAACGAACGTTTGATTTTGTCTCTACCATTGGAATAGGAAATGAACATGCAATGACCTACTATTTATGCCCGAAAGATTCATTAAAAAAATTCAACAATTACCTATTAACGGAAGAACTCCAAGGGTACAAAATAAATTATCCGAATGTCTACCTAGTAAAGTACTACAATAAGTCAGACTCCGAAGTTGAAAAGTTTGATTTTTTTAATCACGTTCCTTTCACAAAAAAAACATTGACTGAAATTGAAAAAGGTGAATTTGACGAATCATACATTTTTAATTTTGAAAATAGTACGATTTACAATCGAGTTGATAAAATTGACTCTGCTACTTTTTACAAAGCGTATGAAAATGTGGTTCCGAACCCCTTTTTGCTTAAAGAAAAGGCGACGCTGTCAGAGTTAAAACTTATTAAAAAGAACAAATCTTCTGTTTCTAAAAAAAGAGATAATCTAACAATTGATTGCTCCGAAGGTCAAATAAGAAGCTTTGATTCAGGAGAAGAAGCAGCATTTAATTATCGGTTTTATGGCGAAACAGAAAATCAAAGACACTGGCTAGTCAATTTTTCTGAAAATGGATCGTGTGCAAGTGGTCGAGTGCTTTTAATTGATAAGAAAACCTGTGAAATGGACACAATTAGTGGCTTTACAAGATATTCTCCAGATGGAAAACTTGCAGTAATCGGCGAATACGTCGAAGAAGAAGGTGCATTTGGGTTTTTAGAGCTTTACAAAATAGAAAATGATAAAATATCTGAAATTGGCAGTGTTCTTATGGATGATTTACAATATTCCTTTGCTCCTTATGAACTATTTTGGGTAGATAATAAAACCTTATATGTTAAGAAGCTAAAAACAAAAGGTTTTGGGGAGAATGATTATTACTTTGAATATGGGAAAATCACGATTGATTATTTCAATAAATTGAAATAATTCCATCCTATTTCACAAAAAAAAATCTTTTCAGCATTAACTCGTTGTGATACATTGTTTTAACATCAGCCACTGAAAAAGGTTTTCTTACGTCTTTATTTTTTCGATAACTAATGTGTAATCGTGGAAATATTGATAGTTGAGAGCGATATATTAAATTGAAAATCGAATTTATTTTTGCTTCCCTATGAATTATAAATAAGGTTGGTGTCAACTCGCAAAAGGGTTACAGCCTCAAAATTATGCATCCTTGGTTGAGAATTAATTGTTTCTTTAGCAAAATATGCAGCTGCAACGATGTGCTTTTAAAGCTGTTGTAGTTCATTTTCTATAAATCAATAACTCGGCGTAATGACTCACTACGTTTTCTTTCTGAGAGTCAAAAAAGTTTGCTTTGCCTCAAGATGAAATGCTGTATGGTTTTCAATGTCGAGAACAGCAACCCACCTATTTTCAATCCCTATTTTGTAGTTCCAGCAGATCCTAACCAAGACCAAATTTAACGAAGTGTTAACACAAAATCCATTTCTGAATTTCTAGACATACAGCGTATCTCGAATTACTTCCGTTGATTTGGCAACGTTAAATTTTGGGGTGTGAATTGTCAAATAATCCAACAAAATATAGAGTGCTTTTTTCGTTGTTTCATTGGAATAATTGGTTTTTAATTCTTCTTGAAATAAACTGCTCAACAATTCAACTACTTCACCTTCAATCCCAATTGAATTTATAGATTTGAAATCTGAAAACTCTCCTTTTTTGATATCAAAACTTATCGGATTTTCTGATTCAAATAGTGGCGAATAACCTAATTCTCTGGTTAAACCTGCCAAGAAATGAAGGGGAAAATTAAAGCAATCTTGCGCTGATTCTAACACTAAGATCTGATTTTTCAAAAATTCAAACAGCGAAGGATCGGCCTCTTCCATTTTAATCGTTTGCTTTAAGATATCAGCAATGAAAAACCCAAGAATTATCTTTTGTGGATTGGAAAAAAAATCATTCAAAGGAACAGCGTTATCCAAGGAATTGATAATTCCCATGTCGCTTTCTGGACGTTTGAAATAGGTAATTTCGTAAATTCCCAAGGCGAAAATAGCTTTCTGTTTCTTCTTAGCACCCTTGAAAATATAGGTTGTAAGTCCTCCTTTTTCTGTGAAAAATGTTAAGATTAAACTACTTTCAGAATAGTTTTTACGGTAAATTAAAATACCAATATCGGTTTGTTTCACACTATTTATTCCTTTTTGGAAATCTTAAAATCTATTTTGTAATAGAAAATTGGTAAGAAACCGAGTTGTGTTTTTTGTGCTGTAGGCTGATAACCTGGTTGTGCAACTTCATTTGGATCGAGACTTGGCGCATAGGCTAAACTCAGTAAATTCCTTGTGTTGAAAATGTTTACTAAATCCAAACCTATTTCATGTGTTGCTTTTGCCGCATTCATTCGCCAGCTAATTTTCAAATCCATTCGGAAATAATCTTGAAATTGTAAGTCATTGAACATAGAATCTAAAAAGATAATTTCCTTTAAGTCTTCTGTTTCTGCAATGTTTACCAATCCGTATCTTCTTCCACCAGCAACCGTTACTTTCCCTCCAATTCCTAGTACATGTTTTGCTCCTAATTTGAATTCTTTACCTATTAATAAATTAGCAACATATTTCCCGTTGTAAGAAGTATTTCTTAAAATACCATCGCTGCCAGTGTATTTAGAATCGTACAGCGTTCCTGAAAACAAGAAAAAGAACGATTTGTCAAAGTATTTCTGAACTGTTAATTCCAAACCATAATTCAAGCCTGTTCCTGTATTTTGCAATGAATCTGGAAAAATTCGAGCAAAACCACCGCCCATATTAATCATTGAAAAAGAAGATGGTGCAATCGTTACAGGAACATCGTACAAATATTGATAATAGGCTTCTGTACGGATATTCAGACCAGCTTTAGCAAAGGCTTTTTCATAACCAATTCCAGAGTGCAAACTTCGCATGAAATCCATGTTTCTATTGTGATAGATTTTAGAACCATCGGCAGCAGTCAGGTGATAGGTGTAAGTATAAAGTGGTTGAATTTGGCTATGCATACCAGCACCCATAAAAACAGATTGATTGCCTTTCATTCGGTATTTTAATCCCAAACGTGGCTCTGCAATACTTAAACTATTTGTCATTGAGAAATACTGAGAATGGATACCAGCAGTGATATCCAAGTTTTCATTTGCGCGCCATTTCCATTGTATAAACGGTTGTATCAGAGCAGAAAAACCTTGGTAATCCCAGCGAACAGCAAAATCATTTGGTACTAAAACATTCTTGAGTGCGGAATCCAATTGATTGGTATAAAATCCGTCGATATTAATTCCTGCTTTGATTAAATGTTGTTTGTTGAATTTATGATTGACACTGAAATAACCTGATAATTTATTAACTGAAAATTTATAAGACATCAATTGATAAATGGAATCAACGCGAATTGAAACCGCATTTGTCGTTATGTTTGTGTCTAAACTTCGCTGTAAATAGTTGTGGAAAGAACGTTGCTCTTCTACCGAATATGCTAGTGTTGAAGTTATAAATGTTTTTTCATTCATTGCTTTTTTATAATTTAGACCAGTCACAAACATAGACGTGCCGAAATATTGATCGCGATCGCCTTCTCCGTAAAATTCTTTAGAGTACTCTGTTTGCTCCGAAATCATGATTGAAATATTGCTCCTACCTCCGATTCCAAAAGCAGAAAGTTGACCGCCTTTTTTTAATTGCCAATTGAATTTAAAAGCACCATCGCCATAAACAGGAACTGCATCGGTTCCGATTTGAATTCCCAATTGCTGAAACAAGGAAAGTGTTGAATATCTTCCCATCACCAAATAACTTGATTTTCCATTTTTGCCCATTGGTCCTTCAGCTAAAAGTTCTGTCCCTAGAAAACCAAATTGTCCAGTAAATTCATGCTGATTTTTATTTCCATTTCGCAATTTTAAATCAAATATTCCAGAGGTACTATTTCCATATTCGGCAGGAAAAGCACTCATAAAGAAATCGGAATTACTTAAAATTTTATTATTCAAGACCGAGACAGGTCCACCGGTACTGCCAGAAATTGCAAAATGCGAAGGGTTTGGAATATCGATTCCTTCCACACGCCAAACAACTCCAAGAGGTGAGTTTCCACGGATTACAATGTCATTTCTGGAATCGTCGGCACCTTGAACACCAGCAAAATTGGAAGCCATTCGCGCAGGATCCATTCGTGAACCTGGATAGCGATTTGTTTCTTCCACACTGAATTGTTGCGCAGAAATTAAAGCCATTTCGTTGATTACATCTCCTTTTTTACGGGCAGATACTGTTACTTCTTCCTTCGTTGTGATTAATTCTGTCATAGGAATATTGATAACCATTTCGCGACCAGAATTCACTTCAATAGTCACTGTCTTACTTTCGTACAAGGAATAGGAAGCGGTAATTTGATGTTTTCCGACAGGTACTTTTTTGATTTCAAATTCGCCATCAGGATTTGAAATCGAACGGAAAGGTTCACTATTTAAAATTTTTATTTCCAATTTAACACCAACCAATGAAAAATTCGTTTCGCTGTCATAAATTTTTCCTCGAACGGTTTGGGTTGGAATTTGAGAAAAACTACCGCCAATATAGGCGAAAAGAAATGAAAATAGAAGTAAAGATTTAAACATAGTCTAATTTTGGTAGAACGAATTTAATAGTAAAATTAGGACGTCAAATAATAAATAATGCAAGTTAGTAAAAATCAAATGTTAAAATCCCTAAATTTTTATTGAAATAAAGGTGAAAACAAACTAATTTTCATTTTTGCAAACAAACCTTAAATTTTTAGCACGGTATTTGAAAAGGGACAAAACTTATTATCTTTAACCAAAATTTTAAATTATGAAAACAATTTTCACAGCTGCTTTTTTCTTGCTTTTTAGTACTATTTCATTTGCTCAAGATTTAACTTGGCATACAGATCTGGAAAAAGCAATTTCTATTTCTCAAAAAGAGAAAAAACCTATTATGTTATTTTTCACAGGAAGTGACTGGTGTGGTTGGTGTATCCGACTTCAAAAAGAAGTGTTCAAAAAACCAGAATTTATTGAATGGGCAAAAGCGAATGTTGTTTTAGTTGATGTTGATTTTCCGAGAGTAAATAATCAATCTCAAGAAACAAAAAATCAAAACAATATGTTACAGCAACAATTTGCTGTTCAAGGATATCCAACTTGTTGGTTTGTTTCTCCAGAAAAAACAAAAGAAGGAAAATATAATTTAACGCAATTAGGTTCTCAAGGTTATTTAGCTGGCGGTCCTGAAACTTGGATTGGAAGCGCAGTAAAAATCATTAACTCTAAAAAGTAGGTTTTAAGTTTAGGACTAAAGTTGCAACTTTTCACTCTTAACTTTGAACTTTTCACTTAAAAAAAGCCTCTCGATATTATTTTCGAGGGGCTTTTTTGTGATAGAATTTTTTACTTTTCACTTCATTAAACCAATATCCTCAAACGAAAATCCGCGCGAAGCTAAATAGCGAATGATTTTTTGTTTTTTAGTCCAAGGATCTTTTTCAGATTTAAGTTCAAGGGATTTTTTCTCATAAAGTGATTGAAGTGCGTTTGAGTAATCCGAATCATCGATTGATTCTAAAGCTGATTTAATAATTGCAGCTTCAACGTGCTTTTGTATTAAACCGGCTTTTATTTTTTGTTTACCCCAACGTTTAATGCGTACTTTTCCCTGACAATAAGCTGCAGCAAATCGTTCTTCATTCCAAAATTTATTGGTTTTTAAACTTAAAATAATGGATGTTTTTTCTAGATCCGATAAATCGAATTCTTCTAACTTATTTTTGATTTCAAACAAGCAACGCTCTTGGTATGCACAAAATGATTCCAATTTTCGAGTTATGCTTTCTATATCCGACAAAGCAATTAATTAAAGTACGATTTCTTCGTTGGTTTTATTTACAAACGAATATTGTAGTAAATGATTAGCGGCAATTCCGCGAACAGGAACCCATTTTTTGTATTTCAAAAACCATTTAACTTGCTTAGACATCAATCCTTTTTTGAAGAAAGCCTCCAAATAAGGATGAACTAATAAGGCAACGTCTTTTTCTCTACGGTCTTCTAACAAGAAATGTAAATTCGATTCGATTTCATCAGAGAACAAAATACTTGCTTGAATTTCGCCACTACCATTGCAAGTGGGACACATTTCAGTTGTTTTGATATCTGTTTCAGGACGAACACGTTGACGCGTAATTTCAATTACCCCAAATTTTGATGGAGGTAGAATATTATGTTTCGCGCGATCGGATTTCATTAGCTCTTTGAGTTTCTCGTAGAGTAATTTATTGTTTTCCTTATCGTGCATATCAATAAAGTCCACGCAAATTATTCCACCCATGTCGCGCAATTGTAAAACCCGAGCAATTTCGTCTGCGGCTTCAATGTTCGTTGCTAAAGCATTTGACTCTTGACCG
The DNA here is from genome assembly GCA_044374225.1 of Crocinitomicaceae bacterium. Lineage (GTDB taxonomy): Bacteria > Bacteroidota > Bacteroidia > Flavobacteriales_D > Crocinitomicaceae > UBA952. The sequence goes on from JBILOX010000001.1 coordinate 75,724, forward strand.
TCGGCACCTTTTCGGTTTCCACTGTTCACATCAATCACGTGCATTGCTTCGGTGTGCTCAATAATTAAATAGCCTCCACTTGCCATTGGAACTTTCTTTCCAAATAAAGTTTTGATTTGTTTATTGATTCCGAATTTCTCGAAAATATCTAATTTTCCATCATAGAATTTTAATATTTTTTCTTTTCCAGGAGCAATTGAACCGATGAATTCTTTCATTTCGTCCAATAATTTTCCGTCGTTTACAAAAATATTGGTAAAATCGGCATTCAATAAATCTCTTAAAATAGAGGTAGTGGTATTAAGTTCACCTAATACACGTTTTGGAGGTTGCGCACCTTTCATATTGACATGCATCGTTTTCCATTTTTCCATCAGGCTATTCAAATCTGACTCTAATTCAGCAGTTGATTTGTGTTCTGCAACAGTTCGAATAATTACACCAAAATTCTTTGGTTTAATTCTTTCCATCAACTCTTTTAAGCGATCTTTTTCTTCTAAATCCTTAATTTTTTGACTAACGGAAATTTTATTTGAAAATGGTACTAATACCAAATATCTTCCTGCTAATGTTATTTCTGAACACAAACGAGGACCCTTGGTGGAAATGGGTTCTTTAGCAACTTGCACCAATATTGGTTGAGAGGAAGAAACAACTTCGGCAATTTTACCTTCTTTAGCAATTTCTTTCTCTGATTTAAAATACATTAAATCAGATGAGTTTTGTTTTCCGTGAAGCGTATCTTTTACAAATTTTGTAAGAGAATTGAATTGTGAACCAAGGTCAAGGTAATGTAAAAAAGCATCTTTTTCGAAACCAACATCGACAAATGCTGCATTTAAACTAGGAACAATTCTACGAACTCGTCCTAAATAAATATCACCCACTGCAAATTCGGAATTTCCTCTTTCTTCGTGTAATTCAATCAACTTCCCATCACGCAACAACGCAAGCCAAATACCATTTGACCTGGCATCGACTACTAATTCTAGATTCACGATGTGATTTTTAGTTAAATAATGAAAGCTCAATAAAAAATTACTGAGCTTCTTTTTTCATTTACGTTGGAAGACTATTTTTTCTTCTTGTGACGATTTTTTCTTAGGCGTTTCTTACGCTTGTGCGTAGCCATTTTATGTCTTTTTCTTTTTTTACCACTTGGCATAATGCTTTGATTTAATTAGTATATAGAATGATTGTTTCTAAACAAAAACACTCCCTTCTTTGAAAAAGGGAGTGCAAAGTTAATAAAATTTTATAAAAAATTTAATTGCTCAAATTATTTAACAACAACTTTATTTTTTACTTCCTCAACAAATGTTTTTGATGGTTTGAAAGATGGAATGTTGTGAGCGGGTATAATAATCGTTGTGTTCTTTGAAATGTTTCTTCCTGTTTTTTGTGCTCTTTCTTTCACAATAAAACTTCCAAAACCTCTCAAATAAACATTTTGACCACTTGCCAAAGATACTTTAATGGCGTTCATAAATGATTCTACAGCTCTTAAAGCTTCAGATCTTTCTAATCCAGTTTCATCTGCAATTCCTGCAACAATGTCTGCTTTTGTCATTTTAATTAGAGATTATTAGTTATTAATATTTTTTTTAGCGAGCACAAAAATACCTTTAAGATTGTTTATTTTCTTAATTTTCAATTAAAATTTCAAAAATATATTTTAAATGCTTGAAATTAAAGAACTTATAATTAATTGGTACCACCTAAATAAACGTGATTTACCTTGGCGAACCACTAAAAAGGCATACATTATTTGGTTAAGTGAGATTATTTTACAACAAACGAGGGTCGAACAGGGCTTGCCTTATTTTCATAAATTTCTTCAACATTACCCAAATGTCTCCGATCTTGCCGTAGCGGATGAACAAGAAATTCTAAATGATTGGCAAGGACTTGGTTACTACAGTAGGGCGAGAAATTTACATAAAACGGCAAAAGAAGTAGTGGAGATTTACAACGGCGTGTTTCCTTCAACATACAATGAATTATTAAAACTCACTGGAATTGGACCATACACCGCAGCAGCAATCGCTTCCTTTGCGTTTGATGAGGCAAAAGCAGTAGTTGATGGAAATGTTTATCGGGTGCTAAGTCGCGTTTTTGACATTGAAGAAGCAATCGATTCCACCCAAGGAAAAAAAACGTTTGAATTACTTGCTAATGAACTAATTGACAAGAAGAATCCTGCTACTTACAATCAAGCGATTATGGAGTTTGGAGCACTTCAATGCGTTCCTGTAAACCCCAATTGTGAGGTGTGTCCCTTGCAATTTCAATGCCTTGCATTTAAGAACAAAACAATTGCGCAGCGACCTGTGAAAGCGAAAAAAACGAAAGTTACAGCGCGACATTTTGTTTACTTAATCGAACTAGCTGCCCATAAAACCATTCGTATCGAAAAACGGGAAGGCAAAGGAATTTGGCAGAATCTATACCAGTTTCCGCTTATCGAATTTGATTCTCCCGATGAAAAAACAGATTTCCTCGCCAAGCTAGATACTAAATTCATTTCTCAGGAATACAAACACATTTTATCGCACCAGCAACTATTTGCTCATTTTGCGGTTGTTGAACCAAGCAAAGAAATCCCAGTAAATCAACTCGAAATAGCACTTTCGGAATTGCAAAATTTCCCGATTCCAAGATTGATTGATAAATTTTGGGAAGAGCATAGTGGGTTGGTTGAGGGGTTGTGATTTTTATTTAATAGATTTCAATATTACAAAACCACAAGTGCTTTAAATTATTAATGACTTGGAATCAATCGTAAAAAAAAAGCAAAACACATCAGAAATTTATGTATATTTAACTAGGAAAACTTCTTAAAATTTCAAAATCAACCCCCGAAAACACCACCAACAAATTAGTCAAATATTAAAATGAAAGACAATAAAAAATCGAAATCAAAGGAAATAATTCGCTCTTCATCAGCAGAATATCTAACTTTTATTGCAGCAACTGGAGAAGGCGGTGTTGAAGCTATTTATGCAGATGAGAATATTTGGCTCTCACAAAAAATGATGGGGGAATTGTATAGTGTGAATGTTAGAACCATTAACGAACACCTTCAAAAAATATTTAAAGACAACGAGTTACAAGAAGAAGCAGTTATCCGGAATTTCCGGATAACTGCTTCTGATGGCAAAAATTATAATACAAAACACTATAGTCTTTCTGCAATTATAGCCGTTGGATATAAAGTTAATTCAGAGCGAGCTGTTCAGTTTAGAAAATGGGCTACACAAATTGTACAAGAATTTACAATTAAGGGCTTTGCTATGGATGATGAACGTCTTAAAAATGACGGAACAATACTAGGTAAAAAATACTTTGAAGAACAACTCCAACGAATTAGAGAAATTCGATTGAGTGAGCGTAAATTCTATCAAAAAATTACGGATATATACAGTACGGCAATTGATTACGATATTACTGCTAATGCAACTAAACGTTTTTTCGCTACCGTTCAAAACAAACTCCATTGGGCCATTCACGGGCAAACGGCTGCAGAAATTATCATAAATAGAGCAAATCATCAATCAGAAAATATGGGACTTACTACTTGGCAAGATGCTCCAAATGGTAAAATTCAAAAGTTTGATGTAAACGTTGCAAAAAATTATTTGTCAGAAAACGAAATGCAACAATTACAACGATTAGTTTCTGCCTATTTAGATATAGCAGAAGATATGGCTATTCGACAAATCCCTATGACAATGGAAGATTGGGAAAATCGTTTGAATAAATTTATTGAAGCCACTGATAGAGAAATTTTACAAAACGCCGGTAAAGTAACTGCTGAAATAGCCAAAGCACACGCAGAAAGTGAGTTTGAAAAATATAGAATCATTCAAGATCAAAATTTTATTTCCGATTTTGACAAAGAGATGTTAAAGTTGATAGACAAGAATAATCAGGATGAATGATAAATCGAGGTTGATTGAGAAGTAAATTCAATTCCACCGCCTTGCCTTTACCTAAGCCTTATTCCCTATATTTGTACATTCTATTACTGACTTTTAAAATCCGCGATACAATGATTGAAATTAAACAAAATAATTCCGCGATTGAAGGCGCTGCACTTGTCTTTATTATCGGTAAATCAACGAAGAAAAAACAAGAATTTGCTGGACTTTCAACAGATATTATCAAAGCATTTCAAGGTGATGCAGATAAGAAATTTGACTTTTTTAAACTTCCTACTGGATTTGTATTTTTGGTGGATGAAAATCAAAACGCAGAAGATTTAAGAATCGCGGGTTCCAAAATTTTCGATTATATCAATAAAGAGAATGAATCCGTTCATATTCAAGGGGCTTCAAAAGCTTCGTTGGCAGTCGCTGAAGGAATTGCTTTAAGTAGCTATGAATTTAAACAACATTTTAGCAAACCAACTTTTCATAAATTAACTGCTATTTCAGTTACTGATGAGGTGAGTGAAGCTAAAGTTACCGAGTTAAACAATACCATAAAAGCTGTTTTTTGGGCTAGAACTTCTGTAAACACTCCTGTTTCTCATTTGAACGCTGAGCAATTAGCTAATCAAATTGTAGAACTAGGAAACGAAGCAGGATTTCAAGTACAAGTGTTGGAAAAAACGCAAATTGAATCACTTAGAATGGGTGGTTTATTAGCAGTTAACAAAGGTTCAATCGATCCACCAACGTTTACAATTGCCGAATACAAACCTAAAAAACCTGTAAATAAAAACCCAATTGTTCTAGTTGGAAAAGGAGTTGTTTACGATACAGGGGGTTTGAGTTTAAAACCAACTCCAGGCTCGATGGATACAATGAAAAGTGATATGGCTGGAGCTGCGGCAGTGGTTGGTGCGCTATATTTGGCTGCTTTACAAAAACTAAACGTTCACATTATAGTACTTGTTCCTGCGACAGATAATCGTCCGGGTGGAAATGCGTACACGCCAGGTGATGTAATTACCATGTTTGACGGAACAACGGTTGAGGTTCTAAATACGGATGCTGAAGGTCGAATGATTTTGGCAGACGCTTTGGCTTATTCAAAAAAATACAATCCTGAAATTGTGATTGATGCTGCAACATTAACTGGTGCTGCCGTTCGTGCAATTGGAACAGAAGCAAGTATCATCATGGGGAATGCAAAAGATAAATACTTTGAAAGTTTAGAGGATGCAGGAAATGAAGTGCATGAGCGCGTTGTTCGTTTTCCTTTCTGGGATGATTATGGCAAACATATTAAATCAAAAATTGCAGACATTAAAAACATTGGTGGCGCAAATGCAGGAATGATCACAGCAGGTAAATTTTTGGAACATTTTGCGAAATCACCTTACATTCACATGGATGTTGCTGGTCCAACTTGGCTAGATGCTAAAGAAGACTATAAAGGACAAGGTGGAACTGGAGCAGGTGTGCGCTTGCTTTATCAATTTTTAAAAACTCATTTTAGCAAATAATTAATGGAAAAAGAAATCCTTTCATCTGAAAATATTAAAGTTGGAATTACGCTTGGTGACATCAACGGAATTGGTCCTGAGATTATAATTAAAACATTGAAGGACAATCGCATATTAAGTGATATTACTCCTGTAATTTATGGTTCTTCAAAAGTGATTTCATTTTACAAAAAAATGTTAGAAATTCACGAATTTAGTTATCAAAATTGCCGAACTGGTGCTGATATTCAAAATAATAAAATTAATATCGTCAACTGCTGGAACGAAGATATTGAGGTTCAGCCGGGTGTTTCAAACGTCACAGGTGGTAAATACGCCCTTCAATCTTTAGAAGCAGCAACGGCAGATTTAGCGGATGGAAAAATAGATGTGTTGGTAACTGCACCTTTCTCGAAAGATGCGATGAAAAGTGCTGGGTTTGATTTTCCTGGTCACACCGAATATCTTGCAAAATATTCTAATGTTGATGAAGCATTGATGATTCTTGCTTCACCGTTTTTGCGTGTCGCTTTGGTTACCACTCATATTCCAATCAATGAAGTGAGTAAAGCCTTGACGAAGGAGGCTATTTTGAGTAAAATCAAAGTATTTGAAAATAGTTTGAAGCGTGATTTTAATTTGGTTCGTCCTAAGATTGCCGTTTTTGGTTTGAATCCTCACGCAGGAGAAAACGGCAAAATCGGCACAGAAGAAAAAGAACAAATTATTCCAGCGATAAACGCAGCAAAAAGTGAAGGAATCTTAGCCTACGGTCCATTTGCCGCAGATGGATTCTTTGGTTCAAATGCTAAAAATCAATTTGATGGTGTGCTAGCAATGTACCACGATCAAGGTTTGACAGCTTTCAAAGCCCTTTCTTTTGAAGACGGAGTAAATTTCTCTGCAGGTTTACCAATCGTTAGAACTTCTCCAGATCACGGTACTGCTTTTGATATTGCAGGAAAAAATTTGGCTTCTGAATCATCTTTTAGAAGTGCAATTTATATGGCAATGGACATTTACAGAAATAGAAAATTTGTAAAACAAATAACAGAAAATCCACTTCAAATCAAAACAGAAATTGTGAGAGAAAGAAGAGAGTTTTAATTATAAGTAATTGTTATTTAACTATTTAAAGTAAAAAATGCGTTTTGAACTAACCAAAGATTTTCTTGAAGTTCTTCGTTTGAAAATAGCGGAGCAGGATCTTCAATGGATTCGTGAAAACGTATTGGAATTGCATTACGCTGAGATTGCCGAAATTCTTGATAAATTAACCAATGATGAGGCAAAACTGATTTATTTTCTTGTAGACGAAGATTTACAAGCCGACATTTTAATGGAATTGGACGAAGAAGTGCGCGATCGTTTTCTGGCCTCACTTTCCACAAAAGAGTTTGCAGATCAGTTAGAAAACCTCGATTCGGATGATGCTGCTGATATTTTGGGTGATTTACCGAATGAAAAAATTCAGGAAGTCATAGCTCAAATGGAAGACGATGAAGCAGCTGAGGATATTGTGGATTTATTGAATTACGATGAAGACACAGCTGGTGGTTTGATGCAAAAAGAATTTTTTCAAGCACAAATTGATTGGCCGGTAAATTATGCGTTAGAAGAATTACGAAAACAAGCAGAAGACGTTGAAAAAGTTTATAATATTTTTGTTGTAGATGAAAGTGATAAACTTCTTGGAGTTTTGTCCTTAAAACGTATTTTATTTGCTGGATCTGCAACAAAAATTGCTGATTTATTTCAATCAAAAAACATTATTTCAGTCAAAACAAGTGATTCAGTAGAGATCGTTTCAGAAGTGATGGAAAAATACGACTTGGTGTCAGTGCCAGTTGTAGATTATCAAAATAAATTGGTCGGAAGAATTACCTTGGACGACGTTGTAGACTTCATAAAAGAAGAGGCAGATAAAGATTTCCAGTTGGCCACCGGTATTACAGAGCCGATGGAATCGAATGCAAGTATTTGGCGTATTTCAAGAGCAAGATTACCTTGGTTAATTATTGGTATGTTTGGTGGGGTTTTGGGTGCAAATGTAATTTCTCGCTTCGAGGGAAGTATCACGCAAATTCCTGCTCTTGCCTTTTTCATTCCATTAATTACAGCGATGGGCGGTAATGTTGGTGTTCAATCTTCCGCAATTGTAGTTCAATCGTTAGCTAGAGGCGACAAACATCTTGGTAAATTTCTTCCAAAAATTTTAAAGGAAGCATCTGTTGGTGTATTAAATGGTTTGCTGTTAGCTAGTATGATTTTTGGAATTGCTTGTGTATTTGCAACTGTTCAACTTGGATTTGTAGTGAGTTTATCGTTGTTTACGGTCATTATTTTCGCTGCTGTTCTTGGTACAATTATCCCTCTACTATTGAATAAATATAAAATTGATCCAGCTTTAGCGACTGGTCCATTCATCACTACTTTAAATGATGTAATTGGATTATTTATCTATTTTACAATTGGAATGCTTCTTTTAGAGGTTTAGTGAAGAAAAATAGTATTTTTGCAACCCGAAAATTAATTAAGAACTGAAAACGGAAAACTGAAAGTTGAAAGTGAAGCTCTGATTGGAAATGTAGGTTTAGGGAGTTTAACCCAGCTTCTTTGTAAAATAATAATATTGGAGAGATGTCCGAGTGGTTTAAGGAGCACGCCTGGAAAGTGTGTATAGGTCTAAAGCTTATCGAGGGTTCGAATCCCTCTCTCTCCGCATAGTAAAAATGCCCAATTTTGATTCGGCATTTTTGTTGATAATCAATTAGTTAAGTTTTTGTGAATTGTGGCTTTTAGTGTGTTTTATCATTTTTTTAGCACTGTTTTAGCAAAAAAATAGTTATTTCACGCCTCTTAATCTTCCGACTGCTGACGGAGAGAAACTAAATCTTGGGTTCGCTTTTAACGATTGGTAAAGAAATAGATTTTAACTCAAATCAAAATTTAGTTTCGAATTGAGATAAGAGCTTCCTCCTTTGAAGGAGAAATGAGGAGCATGACATTAATTAATTCTAAAACACCTATTTAACCCCTGACACTCTGCCTTTCCAAATCGGTTTAAAAAAGGGAATTAACACTAAAATCAGTAGGTTATAAAATGGAAACAAAAGTTGATAAATTGGCAAAAGCAACCAAGCTTTCATGCGTTTAAAGCGATAGAAAAAAGGCAAAAAGAGTAATAGATCTACTAAAACTTTAAGTGTGAAAGTGATTAGCGCCAACTCAAATTTTGAATTAAGGAGAAAATAAATAAGGCTACTAAAAAATCCGATGGTCAAAAAGAATTGAACTACCGCTAAAAAAGTACTCAAATGATCGCGCACATTTCCTGTTTTTGCAACCCAACGCAAGCGCTGATGGATAAATTCGGAGAAACTTTGTGGTGTTTCTGTCGTGACTTGAAATGTTGGAATCGTGCAAACCCTAACATCTGCATTTGCATTTCTAAAATCGCGCAATAAGTAAATATCGTCGCCACTTGGAATGTGTGCGTGCGTTTCGTAACAATCGTATTGCTCAAAGGCTGATTTACGAATTAATAAATTGGCGCCACTTGCTATAATTGGTCGTTTTAAACCGCTTAATCCTGTATTTAAGGCGTTTACAAGCAATAAATCCACCTCGAAAAAATGTTCGAACCAACGCTTTGAGATTAAAACAGCAGGTAAAATATATAAATCCGCTGGGCTTAGTTGTTCAAGTTGTTCAAAATAATTTTCAGCAAAAGCCACATCAGCGTCTAAAGTCAAAAAATAAGGGGTTTCAACTGCTTCAATTCCAATTCGTAGCGCTTTCTTTTTACCAAATTCTCCTTCTGGAACGGTCAATATTTCAAACGGAAAATCCCTCAAAATAGCCTTAATTTTCGCAACACATTTATCACTCGAATGATCGTCGATAAAAAGAAATCTTGAAGGTAAAACGCTTGATTTTAAACAACTTTCTAATAAATCAGTTATTCTTTTTTCTTCATTTCTAAATGGAATCAACACCGTAATTTCAGTAAGTTTGAGCTTGTTTTCTTTTTGAAGATACGTTCTTTCTTTTTTCCATTGAAAAGTTAGACCTATTCCCATAATTAGAAATAGCGAACTCGTATAAATAGCAAAGAAAATAACTAAAAAAATCGTCAACTGCGCTTAAATTTAATGATGAAAACCGACACAAAAGTAGGAATTAGTAGGTTGAAAAACCAAGTCGTTAAGGATGCCAAAAGAATTGGGAAAGTTGCGATTCCAGCTAAGGTTAAAATGCTCACCGCTATTGATTCACGTATCACGATTTTACCGAAAAACAAAGAAGGAGTCAAAGTAACAGCCATATAAACGAGTGCTATCCACAAAAGATTCAAATACTCAAAAGGGACTCCAAAAGCAGAAAGTGCTAGTGAAAATTGCAGTAGAAAAACCAAATAACGCAACAAAGAAACACCAATTATTTTCAATCGTGAAGGACCTTTTTTCACCAATAAAACCATCGATTGAACGCGTTGAATTTTGATAGGTGAAGCCAATGTTTCTCCAAAAAAGTAAATTAATAAACTTGTAATCGTAGCACCAATAAACAATCCAATACTTAATTCACTGAAATAAGTTTCCTTCTCATACAATAAAATGATTCCAGCAATCGCTCCGAAAAACATACTTACTGTAAATTGTGAGAAATTAGAAACCATTGAATACACGGTTAATTTCCAGCGTTTGTTGGCTTCAAAATAAATGATTCTTCCTAAAAAATTCCCACTGAAAGCAGGAGTTAAAAAAGAAGAAACAATACCAGATACAAAAGCTGTTAGCTTATTTGGATTTTTTTCTTCCTTAATTGTTCTCACTAAAAGTTCCCATTTTACCCATTCGAAGTACCAATTTAAAGGAACCAAAACGAAACATAAAAGGAATGGAAGTAGCTGAAAATTATCAAATTGGCGCTCGTTCCAATCTAGTTTATTTAAGCGATTATAAAGCAAATAAACCAAAATTGAAAAAACAATTCCTTTGAACAAAAGCAGAATTATCGACCGAAAATAGTTAGTTTTAATCAACGAAAAATAGTTTGAATGGTTGAAGATAAGATAATTCTTGGAATTGACCCCGGTACGACAGTGATGGGATATGGAATTATACACGTGAAGAATGGTAAAATGTCGATGTTGAACTTCGGTATTATTCAATTGAATAAGCTAGCGAATCAGCCCGATAAACTAAAGCGAATCTTGGATCGATTAAATGGTTTAATTCAAGAATATAAGCCCGATGAAATGGCTATCGAAGCTCCATTTTTTGGTAAAAATGTCCAATCCATGTTGAAATTAGGACGTGCTCAAGGAGTTGCTATAGCTTCGTGTTTGAACCACAATATTCCTTTTGAAGAATATTCGCCTAGACGTATCAAACAATCAATTACAGGAAGTGGGGCTGCTTCAAAAGAGCAAGTAGCGATTATGCTTCAAAAACTCTTGAATTTCCAAGATATGCCTAAATACCTTGATGCAACCGATGGACTTGCTGTTGCAGTTTGCCATTATTATTCCAAAGGTGTTGGGGAACATAATAAAGCTGGTGGTGGCTCTTGGACTGCTTTTTTAAATAAAAATCCAAGTAGAAAAAAAGCTTGAAAATCTAAACTATAATTAATATTTTGTAATGATAAGCATTTACACTGACGGTTCGTCACGAGGAAATCCAGGTCCAGGAGGTTTTGGAACTATTCTTAAGTTCGAGGATAAAGTCAAAGAAATATCTCAAGGTTTTCGACTCACTACCAATAATCGAATGGAATTGATGGCTGTAATTGTAGGTTTAGAAAGTTTAAAAACAACTCAAATTCCTGTTACAATTTACTCTGATTCAAAATATGTAATTGATTCAATCACTAAGGGATGGGTTTTTGGGTGGGTAAAAAAAGGATTTAAAGACAAGAAAAATAAAGATTTATGGCTTCGCTACTTAAAACTTCACCCTCAGTTTGAACTAAAATTTGTGTGGGTAAAAGGTCATGCCGGACATCCAGAAAACGAACGTTGTGACGTTTTAGCAGTAAATGCTGCAGTAATCAATCCAACAAACATTGATGATGGTTACGAAACTGATTCGGAAAACGATTTATGGAGTTGAACTAATTTTTGTAACAAATCCACTCTTAGAAACCATTGTTCCGCCTTTCATTTCTCCAGTTAGCACATAAAAATAAACACCATCAGTACAATTATCACCACCATTATCTGATCCGTCCCAAAGCAATAATGGTTTTGTAGCATCTCTTTCTCTATCCCAAACAACATTCCCCCAGCGGTTAGTGATTGATATATTATAAGATTTAAACCCATCAAAAGGTAAGTTAAAAATATCGTTTGCACCATCTCCGTTTGGCGTAAAGACATTAGGCACCCATATTTCGGGGTCTTTGACAAAAATTGATTGCGTAATGCTATCAATACAGCCAATTGCGTCTGTAACAATTAAGGTAATGTCGTAATAACCTCCAACAGGATAAGACGTAGATTGATTGGAATTATTTAATGCTACGAGCGATTGATCGTTTCCAAAGTCCCAAGCCCAAGAAGTGATTTGAGCTCCTACTGTTGTAGATTGATCAGTAACAACGGCAGTTGCATCTTGTTCTACCGGGTTTGGGCTTACTGTGAAATTTGCGGTTAAACCATCATCGAAAACTTGTAGTGGAGGCAATTGGTAGAAGACATCGCAACCCAAACTATCATAGAGAGTTACACCTGCAATGTAAGTGCCTTGTGAAGAATAATTATAATTAAAACTTAAATCATTTAATGTTGTGTCGCCATTACCCATGTCCCAAACTGAACCAAAAACATTTTGAGTATTTGCCACACTAAAACTTGCACCCTGGGCACAAAACCCACTATTTTGAGTCCAACTCGGCTCACCAAAGGGGCCACCAATTACAACGTAATTCTCCAAAATGGTATCTGCAGTACAACCATATTCGTCAGTGACTTCAAAACTTAAATCATAACTTCCTGGAATGAAATAAGCAGCCGAAGCATTTTGATTTACAGAAAATCCAACAGGTGTAAAATCCCAACTCCATGATTCAATACTTCCATAGGAAATGGATGAATCCGATAAAGAAACGAAAAGTGGTGGACAAGTGAAATTCCCTGAAGAATCGGTCACTGCACCATTAAAAGTATAAGCTGGAATTGCAAATGGAATAGAAACAGTGATTAAATTTCCAATTGTATCTTTACAGCCATTTCCATCTGTTGTAATAAGTATTACTGTATGAGTGGCGCTTGTAACCCCAACAGTTATGTTACTTTCGTTGAACACGGCACTCGAATTCTCATCTGTAGAAAGTGGGGTTGCGTCTACAAACCATTCGTACGTTAAAGGTGCAAAACCGGTTGAGGTATTCGTTGTGTTGATAGTGTCACCATTACAAATTATATTATCTATTGAGAAAAATGAACTTGGTTTTGTAATACTTATAGGATTAGAAGCTGGAGCTGAAGTACAACCAAAAACATCAGTTGCTGTTAGCTCCGCATAAAAAGTTCCAGTTCCATTAAATACATGACTGACAGGTGTGCCCACTGAAGTTGTAGTAACAGTGGTACTATCATCGGTGAACAGGTATTCAAAACTAGCAAGTGCCAAATTATTCAACGAAATAGAACTATTTGTAAAGTTGACCAATAAGGGAGAACAACCAACAATAGGATCGGAGGATAAAACTGCAAATGGTGGTGCTAAAACAGTAACTTGCAATGTTGCACTATCCGAGCAACCGACACTGTTTGTTACTGTCATTTCGATTCCATAAGTTCCAGGTGTACTGTAAACATAATTTGCTGTATCACCCATACTTACAGGAGCTGTATTGTTTCCCATGTCAAACTCCCATGTTTCTAGCGGATGAGGGTTTGGTGGTGTCATCCATGTTGAGCTTGCATCGAACATGAATAATGAATCACCTTGACAAATAGAATCGTTACTTAATGTAAAACTTGGAACAACCATTGAAATATCGATTGTTTGTGTGGTACTATCACTACAACCTGTGGTATAATTGTGAATTACTTGTTCTACTGTATAGGAACCATATCCTGAATATTGATGAGAAACAGAACCCAAATCGGCATCGTCTAGATCGGGATCTTCAAGAATTGTATTAGGTGTTCCATCGTCCCATTTCCAAATCATTTGTACGTCATCACTTAAAATCCCATGTGTAGCGTCATCAGTTATGTCTAGGGTAACTGTAGACCCAACATTACAAAATAAAGTTTCTGCAGGCGTAAATTTAGAGATGGGAGCATTGATATAAATCAAAGAGTCTATCGATAATGTATCTTTACAACCTCTAAAATCTACCACAAACATCACATCAAAATAACCTGTATCTGAAGTAAATTGATACGTTGGATTTTGGTCTGTAGAAGTGCCATCGGTAAAATCCCAGAAATAAGTAATTTCAGTTGAGTCAGGATTTGCTGGTGTGGTAGTAAATGAGGAAGTAAACTCGAAATCTGTTTTAATACAATTAACGGTTGTATCAACAGTAAAATTGATAGAGTTAATTTGTCCTACCTTAATGTAGTCACTGGCTGTATACGTTCCTACACATCCAGTTTGTGTAGTTACAGTTAAGGTTACATCATAAACTCCAATTTGATAAGTTTGAGTTGGTGGATTTTGCAAAGTTGAGGTTTGACCATTTCCAAAATTCCAATTCCATGAAACAATTGGGTTTGTAGTTGGATTTGGCGAGATTGAGTTATTGGTAAAACTCACTGATAATGGAGTACAACCACCAGTCACATCTGCAGAAAAATCTACCTCAACATCAGTAACATTTATGAAAGCAGGAATAGTCGTTGTCCCAACACAACCTTGTGCTGTAGTCATTGTTAAAGATACTGGATATGATCCATTAATTGGATAAGTTTGAGATGGAGGAGTTTGAAGGGAGGACGTTTGACCATTTCCGAAGTCCCATAAATAAGAAACTCCAGCAGGAGATGTGTTTACAAAATTTACTACTGAAGGTGCACAGTTAGTTAAAGGTGTTGCAGTAAAACTGGGCTCTGGTGTTGACTGTACAGTGATTGACGCTGAGGTACTTCCAGAACAGCCCGATGCTGTGTTTTGAGACGCCAATTGTATATTATATGTACCAGCTGTTGTGAATGTAAAAGTTGGATTTTGTTCTGTACTTGAACCCTGACCTCCGAAATTCCAATTCCAAGTGTTTGCACCAGCAGTTGAATTGTCGTTAAAACTTACTGGCTGACCAATACAAACTACTGATGGTAACGTTATTCCAGCTTGATAATTTGAAACTTCAATTTGTTGCACCACCGTTGAACTACATCCAGTTGTGGTATTAGTTACAGCCAAAGTAATTGGATATGTCCCCGCTGAGTTATAAGTTTGTGAGGGTGGATTTTGGACTGTTGATGTTTGTGTATTTCCAAAATTCCATGCATAGGTAAACCCTCCAGTTGAACTCGTATTATTAAAAGTAAGTGTTAACGGAACAGTGCAACCCTGACCTAGGATAGAAAAGCTCGCTGTTGGGGACGGTTTAACAGTAATATATCCAGGTTTAAACTCAGCGTCTGCAACACCATTAGCATTGGTTACAACTAGGGTAATAGGATAAGTACCAGGAGTTTCATAAATATGTGTGGCATTGACACTAACTAGCGAATCTCCATCTCCAAAATACCAAGCATTAAAAACAATTGGAGAGTTTCCATTAGGTACTGATGTATTTGTAAAAGTTACTTGTGAACCAACACAAACTGATAAAGGTGTCGCTGTGAAATTAGCTATCGGTGTTTGTCCAAAGCTTAAAAAAACTGAAAATAAAAGAGAAAAGAAAAATAGTTTTTTCATTCAATTATAGTTTAGGGTCGTAAAGATAGCAAGTTGACGCAAAAAAGCAAATTTTAGATGCACAACTCCCGACTTTACTCTAAAGTTTTAATTATCTAAAACAGAATTATACCAGCGTGCTATTTCATTGAACGACTGCTGTTTTCTCAAAGCAACCGACTCCACCTGCTCGGTGGTTATTTTTCCTAAACCAAAATATTTGGCATCCGAATGTGCAAAATACCAACCGCTTACGGAAGATGCTGGTAACATAGCTAAACTTTCTGTTAAAGAAACACCTGTCAATTCTGTTGCATCTAAAATTTCGAACAAACCAATTTTCTCTTGGTGATCTGGACATGCAGGATAACCTGGCGCTGGACGAATTCCACGATACGTTTCTTTGATTAACTCTTCGTTTGACAATGTTTCATCGCTTGCATATCCCCAATGTTTTCTACGAACTTCTTGGTGCATATATTCAGCTAAAGCCTCTGCTAAACGATCTGCTAACGCTTTGATTAATATAGAATTATAGTCGTCGTGATCTGCTTCGTATCGTTGAACATGTTCGTCTAAACCAATACCAGTTGTAACGACAAATCCGCCGATATAATCTTCAATTCCGCTTTCTTTTGTAGCAATGAAATCTGCTAAAGCTAAATTCGGTTGACCAGCTACTTTTTTGGTTTGTTGACGTAAGGTAATTTGTTTGTGAATCACCTCATTTCTTGATTCATCAGCATAAATTTCGATATCGTCACCAACTGAATTAGCAGGAAATAAACCGACAACTGCTCGAGCTTCCAACCATTTTTCAGCAACAATTTTCTGTAACATTTCTTGCGCGTCAGCAAATAATTTTGTTGCCTCCTCACCTACTACTTCATCCGTCAAAATATTCGGGTAGCGCCCGTGCAATTCCCATGTTTGAAAGAAAGGAGTCCAATCGATAAAAGGAACAATTTCAGCTAATGGGATATTTGTAAATAATTGATGTCCTAGAAATGTTGGTTTAGTTATATCTGAATCTTTAAAATCAATTTTTAATTTATTTGCTTGAGCTACAGCTAATTTTAATAATTCTTTTGCACCTCGATGCTTTTCGTGATGTTCTCTAACACGAATATATTCTGCTTTTAATTCTTTAATGAAATTATCCTTTTTCTGACCTAGTAAACTTTCTACGACCGTTACAGAACGCGAAGCATCCAAAACATGAATCGTTTGTCCTTTTGTATAATATTGATCTATTTTAACTGCAGTATGCACTTTCGAAGTTGTTGCACCGCCAATCAATAAAGGAATAGAAAGATTCGCTCGTTCCATTTCTTTTGCAAGATGCACCATTTCGTCCAAAGAAGGTGTAATCAAACCGCTTAAGCCAATTACATCGACATTTTCCTCGATTGCTTTTTGAATGATTTTTTCAGCTGGAACCATCACTCCCATATCAATCACTTCGTAGTTATTACAACCTAAAACAACTCCTACAATATTTTTTCCAATATCGTGCACATCGCCTTTTACAGTAGCCATCAAAATTCTTCCTGCGTAAGAGCTTACACCGTCTTTTTCTTCTTCAATAAACGGTAACAAATAGGCAACTGCTTTCTTCATTACACGTGCTGATTTCACAACTTGCGGCAAAAACATTTTTCCACTTCCAAACAAATCTCCAACGATGTTCATTCCATCCATTAATGGTCCTTCAATCACTTCAATTGGGCGTTTGTACAACTTGCGACATTCTTCTACATCTTCGTCGATAAATTCCACCAAACCTTTCACCAAAGCATGACTCAAACGTTCTTGAACGGAAACATTTCTCCATGATAAATCGATTTCTCTTTTCTTACCATCTCCTTTTACCGTTTCGGCATATTCTAGTAAACGCTCAGTTGCATCTGGTCGGCGATTCAATAATACATCTTCGACGAATTCCAATAATTCCTTATCGATATCAGTGTAAACTTCTAACATCGTAGGATTTACAATTCCCATATCCATTCCATTCGATACAGCATGGTATAAGAAAGAAGCATGCATCGCTTCCCTCATTTTGTTATTACCTCTGAAAGAAAAAGACACATTGGAGACACCTCCGCTTACATGCGCTCCAGGTAAATTTTCACGAATCCATTTTGTTGCTCTAAAGAAATCTAAAGCATTATTGTTGTGCTCTTCCATTCCCGTAGCTACAGGGAAAATATTGGGATCGAAAATAATGTCCTCATTAGGAAAACCAACAGTATCAACCAAAACATCGTAGGAACGTTTACAAATTTCAATTCTTCTTTCATACGAATCTGCTTGTCCATTTTCATCAAATGCCATTACAATAACAGCTGCACCGTAGCGTTTAATCGTTTTCGCTTGATAAATGAAGTTTGCTTCACCTTCTTTCAATGAAATCGAATTCACAACACCTTTTCCTTGAATGCATTTCAAACCAGCCTCGATAATCTCCCATTTGGAACTATCAATCATAATCGGAACACGCGAAATGTCAGGTTCGGAAGCAATTAAATTCAGGAATTTCACCATCGCTTCTTTTCCATCAATCATTCCTTCGTCCATATTGACATCAATGATTTGTGCACCGCCTTCCACTTGATCTCTTGCAACAGCCAATGCTGCCTCAAAATCTCCTTCTTTGATCATGCGTAAAAATGCTTTTGAGCCAGTAACATTTGTACGTTCTCCGACATTCACAAAATTACTTTGTGGGGTTACTATTAGTGGTTCGAGACCGGATAATTTAAGTGACATAAGTAAAATTAAAGTTGAGAACTGATAACTCAAAACTGAAAGTTTAGGAATTGCAGTTCAAGGTTTTTATTTATTTTGACAAGTGATTATTTTTTAGTGTTTTTATGCTTGAAATTAGCATCCTATTAATTTCTCTATTTTGAAAACTTAATCTTGAATGAATTTCATTTGTTATAAATGAAGAATCTTTTAGTAAATCCAGCCAATAATCTGTTTCATCACTTTCTTTTAGCGAAATTGATAATTTATGAATGAAATCTGCTTTACTTTGAGCATTATTTGCTTCTCGAATATTTGCTCCAATTGAAGTTCCGGATCTTAATAATTGCTTACTCAAAATAAATTCTTTTTTTTTGTACTAACTCTTTATAGATACTAATTATTTCCAAAGCAAACTGATAGCTTTTTGTTTTTAAAACACTCTCTTTCATGACTTTTTTCACTTTAAGTTAGTGAAAAAGTTGGTTTGGTTTCACTTTAAATTCAACTTTCAGTTATCAGTTATCAATTTTCAATTATTTTTCTGGGTTTATAATTTTTCGCCAACTCCGCTATCGCTTTAATATGATCCGGAGTTGTGCCACAGCATCCACCGATGATATTCACCAACCCTTCGTCTAAGAATTCTTTGATTTGGGAAGCCATCATTTCAGGTGATTCGTCGTATTTTCCAAATTCGTTTGGCAATCCTGCGTTTGGATGTGCGCTTACTCCAAACGGTGATTTTTCATTCAAAATTTGTAAATATGGTCGCATTAAACTTGCACCAAGAGCGCAGTTCAAACCAATCGTTAATAAAGGCATGTGTGAAAGTGAAATCAAAAATGCTTCCGTAGTTTGACCTGTAAGTGTTCTTCCACTTTGGTCAGTGATTGTACCTGAAACCATAATTGGAATTTTAGAATTTCTATCTTCAAAAACTTGATCGATTGCAAACAAAGCTGCTTTTGCGTTTAAAGTGTCGAAAACAGTTTCAACCAAAAGAATATCAACTCCACCGTCCATTAAAGCGTTCACTTGATCTTTGTATGCACCAACTAGTTCATCAAAAGTTATTGCACGGTAACCTGGGTCATTTACATCAGGTGAAATGGAAGCAGTACGATTTGTTGGTCCGATAGAACCTGCAACAAAACGTGGTTTGTCTGTAAATTCATTGGCAACTTCTTTGGCGATTTTGGCACTTTCAAAGTTGATGCGATAAACAGCATCTTCCAAACCATAATCAGCTTGTGCTATCCAAGTTCCAGAAAAAGTGTTAGTCTCAGCGATATCTGCTCCTGCTTGAAAATATTGGCGATGAATATCTTTGATTATTTCCGGACGCGTTATTGAAAGTAAATCGTTATTTCCTTTCAGAGATTTGTCGTGATTTTCAAATGCTCCTTTACGGAAGTCTTCTTCTTCTAATTTGTGTCGTTGAATCATGGTGCCCATAGCACCATCAAGTATAAGAATTCGTTCTTTTATTGCTTTTTCTAGTTCTGTTTTCATTTGTTTTTTGTTGTTACACAAATGAAGTAGTAGAGAACAGCGAACTGTCAACTTATCTTTTCAACCCTAGGATTGATTGGATTTGGCACCTTTTCATTACTGATAGGTTGCCAAGGTTTCGCAGGGCCTATCCCTCCACCTTTCTTCATAAGTTTATGTTAATGAACGTGACACAAAATTAATTCAAAAATTGATTCCAAATCAAAAATTGATCAATATTTCTTTTTTATTGTAATTTCACAAAACTAAAATTTCATTTTGAAAAAATTTCTTTTAGGTTTCGTTTTTGCCTTTCAGGGTTTATCTGTTTTAATCAAATCGGAGAGAAATTTTAAGTTTCATCTTTTTGCCTTTTTATGTGTTTCAATAGCAGGATTTTATTTTCAGATTGAGAAAACGGAATGGTTGGCAATATTGATTATTTCTTCCATTATTTTAACAGCCGAGGCAATTAACTCGGCAATTGAAAAATTATGTAATCATTTACATCCTGAAATTCATCCTTCCATTAAAAGTGTAAAAGACATTGCCGCAGCAGCTGTTTTATTAAGTGCAATAAGTGCTATTGTTATTGCAGGAATAATTTTTCTTCCCAGAATTAGCGACTTATTGATAAACTAATTTGAAACGTTTTCCCGGTAATTGCTGAATGACATTAGCCATTTCAAGATTGAATAAATGAACATTCATTTGTGAAGGGGTAATTCCAGTTTTCATACACAAAACATCTGCATGAAGCTCATTTTCATTTTCGAGTAGATTTACGATTTTCTCTTCCTCCTGATTCAAATCATGAAAAAGTTGTTTCTGTTGTACTTTCTTTTTCTTAGAATCTTCCCAATTCATAAATGTTAAAAAATCGTCTCCTTTTGTAATTAAATGTGCTTTTTGCTTGCGAATCAAATCATTGCAACCTTCAGAAAATGGTCGATCAATATCACCTGGAAATGCAAAAACATCACGGCTGTAATCATTTGCCAATTCAGCTGTAATTATTGAACCACCTTTTATTTTGCTTTCAATTACAATTGTTGCATCAGCCATTCCTGCCACAATTCGATTTCGCATTGGAAAATTTTCGCGATCTGGATTCGTATTTATCATGAATTCAGTAACTAACCCTCCATTTTCCATCATTTCAAGAGCAGTTGAACGGTGTTTAAAAGGATAAATTCGATCTAATCCATGACCTAAAACTCCAATTGTTTCCAATCCATTTTCAACACACAAGCGATGAGCGAGAATATCAACCCCATAAGCAAGACCAGAAATAATTTGAATTTGCTCATTTTTCAATGATTCTATTAATTCATGTAAAATTTTACTTCCGTAATTTGTTAAATTTCTGGTGCCAACAACGGAAACAATTTTACTTTGGTTCAATTCCATTTTACCTTTTGAATAAATTATAATTGGCGGGTCACCACATTGTTTTAATCTCCTAGGGTAATCTTTGTCTAAGAAAAAATGGGAGTTTATATCGTGTTTCAAATTGTAATTATATTGATTTTCTGCTAATTCCAAAGCTTCTTCCTTTTTTATAGATTTTAGTAATGACTTTGAAAAACCAGTCTCTTGCCAAATGGATTTGATAGAATTTGTAAATAATTCTTCCGCACTTCCAATTTTAGAAATAATTTGTGCTGCTCTAACAGGTCCAATTCCGTGTAACTTGCTGCATGCGATTTTGTAGATTTCGTTTGATTTATTCAAAATTTATTAGTTTTACAGTATTAAGTTAATGAAAAAAATCATTCTGTAGCAAATGAAATTCTTGTTTTTTTGTTGTTTTCTTCTTTTTTCTTTTACAAATTTAGCTCAGATTAAAGGTTTAATTCAAGACGAGAAAAATAAGGAAGCCCTTGTCGGAGCGAAGATAATTCTGTCAACAGGGCAAAAAATAATCACGAACCCATTAGGGAGTTTTGAAATCAAACCAACTTCTTATCCTGTTTTACTTGAAATTACACTTACTGGATATGTTACCGATTATTTAAAAATCACAAAAGACACAACTTTTACTTTTGCATTATTTGAACAAGTACAAGAAATGAAAACGGTTGTTGTCACTGCCGGAAGACGAAATCAAGATATTGAAGATGTAGCAGTTTCCATGGAAATCATTCGCCCTGAATTAGTTAATAACAAAGGCCTATCAAGCTTAGAGCAAGCTGTTGATCAAAGTCCGGGTGTTTACTCTATGGACGGACAAGTTAGTATTCGTGGAGGTGGTGGTTATGCTTATGGTGCTGGAAGTCGTGTAATGCTCGTTTGGAATGGTGTTCCAATGTTGTCTCCAGATCTTGGTGATGCAAAATGGAATTCAGTACCAATGGAGCAAGCTTCTCAAATTGAAATTTTAAAAGGTGCATCATCTGTTCTTTATGGAAGTGGTGCTTTAAATGGAATTATTGCTGTTACAGAGAAAGAACCTGGCCCAAAAGGAGAATTAAAAGCAAAAATACAATCTGGTATTTATGATGATCCAAGAAGAAAGTCGATGATTTGGTGGGATAAAAATCCAACATTTCATTTGGCAGACATCTATTATGGTAAATCTTATAAAAATATTGGTTTCACAATAGGTGCAAATGCTTATTTAGATTCTGGATATAGAAAAGGAGAAAATGAAAAAAGATACCGTATAAATGGTTCGTTTTATTTTAAACCTACCAAATTCCCAAAATTAAAAGCTGGAATTGGTTATAACGCACAATATCAAGATGCTGGTGTTTTTGTACTTTGGAAAAATGACACATCTGGTTACGAAGCAATGGATAATACCTTGTCTAGACAAAAAGCAATTCGAATTAGTGTTGACCCTTATCTAAAGTTTTATGACAAATACAATAATAGACACAATTTTAAATCAAGATATTACATCGTAACAACAGGTAATTCTGAAAATGTTTACGATGCATCTTTTGCTGAAATGTATTATTTTGACTATCAATTTCAAAGAAAAGTTGGTGAGTTTACTAATTTCACAGCGGGATACACTAACAACACTAGCCGTGTGGAAAGTTGGGTTTTCTCAAATCATATCTCACAAAATTCAGCTGCTTACACTCAATTTGAATCAAGCTATAAAAAATTAGATTTTTCTGCAGGAATGCGTTTAGAATATTATAAATTAGATTCCTTAATTTCTGATTCTAGATTTAGAATAACAGACTCACTTTCCATACCAATCTATCCTGTTTTTAGAGCAGGTTTACACTATGAAATCAATAAAGCCTCTCATTTAAGAGCATCAATTGGTCAAGGGGTTCGTTTCCCTTCTATTGGTGAAAGATATGTTTCAACATCTGTTGGAGGATTAGTTATTTTTAGAAATCCCGAGCTTCGACCAGAAACAGGGTGGGCTGCGGAAATTGGGTGGAAGCAAATCGTAAAATTTGGCGACAACTGGAAAGGTTATTTCGATGTGGCAGGATTTATTAATCAGTATAGCAATATGACTGAATTTACATTTGGATTATACAAACCTGATACAATGGGGAATTTACAAACGTCTAATCCTGATGCAATTAATTATTTATATAAATGGGTTGGATTTCAAGCACAAAATGCAGAGAAAGCAAGAATTACTGGAATTGAATTATCTTTTAATAGCCAAGGTAAAATTGGAGATGTTGAATTAACTTCTCTCCTTGGTTATACTTATATGAATCCTATTAGTTTAAACACTGATTCTGCCTACAGAATGACTTTTTCAGATACAAGCTCAAATATGTTAAAGTATCGATTTAATCATTTAGCGAAAGTGGATATTCAAGCAACTTATAAAAAATTTAGTATTGGTTTTTCATCTCGCTACAATAGCTATATGAAAAATATCGATGCTGTTTTTGAAACAGGAGTTTTAGGTCAAGAATTGCTTGTTGGAATGAAAAAGTATCGAGATGCTAATCAACGTGGTGCATTGGTATTTGACACCAGAATGAGCTATGATATTAAACAGGAGATTAAATTGAACTTAATTTTAAACAATGTATTTAATGCAGAGTATGTTTCTAGACCGGGTGATATTCAGGCACCAAGAAACTTTATTCTTCAGTTACAATTTTCTCTTTAACTTACTTTTTAAACTTTTTAAGATAATTTTTTTTAACATTTATTTTCAAATCAAAAATTTCTTTTAATATTGAAGTCTAAACTATAATTATGAAAGGAAGATTACTTGCTTTTTCAATTCTTATTTTGCCAAACATTATTAAGGCGCAAATCACTGGGAAGGTGAATGAAATACTTACAAATAGTCCAATTATTGGAGCTAAAATTATCGCTTCAGACGGATCGAAAGCTATTTCAGATTACGACGGAAATTTCAAATTAAACGTCCAAAAGTTCCCAGTTACAATTGTCACCTCCATGCTTCAATATGTAAATGATACTATTATTGTAAATAAAGCAGGAGAATTAGTAATAAAATTAGGAGAACCAACTAAAGATCTAGAAACTGTTGTTGTATCGGCAGGACGAAGAAAACAAGCGATAGAAGAAGTTCCGGTTTCAATGGAAATTATACGTCCACAGTTAATTGACAACAAAGGAATCACTGATTTAGAACAAGCCGTTGACCAAACTCCAGGTGTGTTTACAATGGATGGGCAGGTAAGTATTCGAGGTGGATCTGGTTTTGCCTATGGAACAGGAAGTCGTGTTTTATTATTATGGAATGGAATGCCTTTGCTTTCTGGTTACGCAGGTGATACGCAATGGAATGCAATACCTATGGAACAAGCTTCTCAAATCGAAGTTATGAAAGGTGCAGCTTCTGTACTTTATGGAAGTGGTGCATTAAATGGTGTAATTTCTTTAACAGAAAAAGAACCAGGAATTAAACCAGAAACTAAACTTAAAGTAGCTTATGGTTTTTATGATAATCCAAGTCGTGCTTCTCTTAAATGGTGGACGAAAACCCCGATGATGCAACAAATTGAAGCATATCGAAGTCAAATGTTTAAAAAATTAGGATATACAATTTCAACAACACTTTTTCACAATGACGGTTATCGACAAGGTGAGTCGGAATATAGAGGTAGAGTAAGTGGAAGTTTATATTTTAGACCAGAAAAATTTAATCGAGTTAAAGCTGGTATTGGCTATAATTATCAACTTCAGAAAACGGGTAATTTTTTAATTTGGGAGAGTGATTCATCTGGATATGTTCCAAGTGGTGGTGCAGACACAAGTAATCCTTCATCCACATTGACTTACAATTTTGGACATAGATTATTTATAGATCCTTACATAAAGTTTATTGATAAAAAGAATAATCGACATACCCTTAAAAATCGGGTTTATTATGCATACAATGGAAACCTAAATAATCCCAGCCAAAGTAATGGAGCAATTATTTATTTTGCTGATTATCAATTTCAAAAACAGTTTGGTAATGGTATAACTTTATCAACAGGAGCCTCAAATATATACAATGTTGTGCAATCTGAATTGTTTGGTGATCATACATCAAATAACTTAGCTGGTTATTTACAATACGAACACAAAATAGGTAAGTTAGACATCACAGCTGGTTTGAGAGTTGAACATTTTCAAATGGATGGTAGGACAGGGGACTCTGATTTTTACTTTGGTAGTGACCCAAATAATCTGTCCAAAATTCCTGTTTACCCTGTATTAAGAACAGGATTTCACTACGAACTTGCAAAGTACACCCATTTGCGAGCATCAATTGGTCAAGGAATCCGCTACCCTTCTGTTGCTGAACGATTTACTCAAACTTCTGTTGGAGCATTAAATATTTTTCCGAATCCTGATTTGCGTCCAGAAGTTGGATGGGCGGCTGAAATTGGAATTAAACAAGGTGTTAAAATCGGCAACTGGAAAGGAATGTTTGATGTTGCTGGTTTCATTAATCAATATAGTAACATGATGGAATTTGCTTTTGGAATTTATAACCCTGACACTATTCAACTTTCTACAAATCCAAATAGCCCTGGCTATATAAATAAATGGATTGGGTTTAAAGCCGTAAATGCAGAGGCGGCAAGAATTACTGGAGTTGATTTATCTTTCAACAGCTTTGGAAGTATTGGAAATGTAGAAATTATATCATTAATAGGATATACTTACATGAATCCAGTTAGTTTGAACAAAGACTCCGCTTACATAGCTAACTATTCAAATCCAAATTCTAATTTATTGAAATATCGCTTTAAACACCTAGCAAAAATGGACATTGAAGCTAATTATAAAAAATATAGCGTGGGAGTTTCTTGCCGATACAATAGCTTCATGGAAAACATAGATAGGATATTTGAAATTTCTGCCGAAGAAGCAATTTTTGGCCCTGCAATAGCTGAAAATATAGAAGATAAAACCTTCATACTTCCTGGTTTAGCTCAATATCGTCAAAGGTTCAATAAAGGAAATACTGTTTTTGATTTTCGTTTAGGATATAAATTGAACGAAACATTCAGATTTGGGTTAATTGCCAATAATATTTTAAATGCTGAAGTTACAACTCGACCTGGTGATATTCAACCACCTAGAAATTTCATGGCACAGATTCAAATGAAATTCTGATTATGAAAGTACTTGGAGTCATTCCTGCAAGATTTGATTCTTCCCGCTTTCCTGGCAAACCTTTAATTGATTTAAAGGGAAAAACAATGATTCAACGGGTTTACGAAGGTGTTCTAAAATCTTCAAAAATAGACGATGTAATTGTTGCAACGGATGATCAACGAATTTTTGAGGAAGTAATTCGCTTTGGAGGGAAGGTAGAAATGACAGCTACAACCCATCATAGCGGTACAGATAGATGCGGTGAAATTGCCAAAAGACATCCTGAATTCGACTTGATAATCAATATTCAAGGAGATGAACCATTAGTCAATTATTTGCAACTTGAAGCACTAATAACTGCATTTGAAAACCAAGGAACGAACATTGCAACTTTATCAAACAAAGCTATAGAATTAGAAGATTTAGCCAATTCCAATAGGATTAAAATTGTGGCAGATGTAAATGATTTTGCACTTTATTTTAGTAGAAGTTCAATTCCAAATTCTGCTAATTTTAAAGGTAAACCAATGCTTTCATATCCTTTTCTTCGACACATTGGTTTATATGCTTACAGAAGAGAAACACTTCTTCAACTAATTGAACTTGAACCAACTATTTTAGAACAAATTGAATCACTTGAACAATTACGTTGGCTTTTTTACGGCTATAAGATAAAATTGGTGGAAACAACTATCGAAACTCCAAATATTGATGTCCCTGAAGACGTGCAAAAGGTCTTGCCATTTTTGTAACAACTTATTGTTAATTGCGAAATCTTTCGTAAATTTGAATAATGTATTCAGTAGAAGAAATAGTCTGTCAGTTATTATTGAGGCACTCGTGTGTTATCATTCCATCTTTTGGTGGATTTGTTGCGCAGTCTGTTTCTGCAAGAATTGACAAAGAACATGGCATTTTTCATCCACCATCAAAACATTTATTGTTTAATAAAAACTTAATCAATAACGACGGTTTATTAACCGCTGAATACGCAACATTCAATAAAATTAACTACACAGATTCTCTTTTAAAAATTGATTTGTTTACAATCAATTTGAAGTCAGAATTAAACGCAGGTAGAAAAGTGGAATTACCAAAAATCGGAACTTTTCACTTAGATTCAGAAAAAAATATTTGTTTCGAACAAAACCGTTATTTCAATTTTCTTTTGAATGCTTATGGTTTAAGTAACGTACAATTTGTTCCAACTTTAAAAGAGCAACTGCCAGTTGAGATCAAAACAATTTCCACAGACGAAGATGAAGCGCCAATTGTTGAAATCCAAACGCCAATAATTGACATTAATTCTTCTAAAAAGTTGCGCAAAATCATTAAATATGTTGCAGCTGCAGCTTGTTTTCTTCCAATTGCTTTTTATTCGTTTTGGATTCCTGTAAAAACAGATGTTCTTAATTCAGGTGTAATTTCAATAAACGATTTTAATCCTTTTTATAAAACAGAAAAAGGGCTTTATACACCAACAAAAGCAGATTTCAACACAATTATTTTTGAAGACGCAAGTTATACTGTTCCGCCAATTGTTGAACCCGAACCTTTAGCAAAAGAAGCTCCAATAACAATTATCAATCCTGAAAAAAATAGTACATCTAGCCCTTCAATTAGCGTAATAAGCAGTAATAAAAGAGCAGAATTTGAATACATTGTTGGATGTTTCTCAAGTAATGAAAATGCAGTAAATCTAGTAAATTCCCTCAAAAATCAAGGTTTTGATGCGGCTATTATTTTGGGTGGAAACCTAACTCGCGTCAGTGTTGGGAGTGCATCAAGCCAAAAAGCTCTAGATTCATTAATTCAACTTTCTAACATAAAAGGCTTTCAAGGTTGGATTTTAAAATAAAAACCTATGAACTTTAAAACTAAACTTTTAGTAGCACCTTTGTTTTTGGTGTCAAGCTTTTTATTTGGACAAATAACCACCAACGTTGAAGGTAGCAAATATGAATTCAAAAAAATAGTACAACACGAAGCAACTCCCGTTGAAAGTCAAGGAAAAACTTCTACTTGTTGGTCATTTTCGGCACTTTCTTTTTTTGAATCAGAAATTATGCGAATCAATGGTAAAAAAGAAATTACACCATTATCCGAAATGTTTGTTGTTCGTAAAGCTTACGAAATGAAAGCAACAAAATTTATTCGAGTTGATGGTAAAATTAATTTCGCCCAAGGTGGTGCTTTCCATGACATCCCATTAGTTATTGAAAATTATGGAATTGTACCAATGCCGATTTATGCAGGTTTTGGTGACAAAAATTTTTCAGCTAATGATTTTGATCTCAAAGGAACCCCAAAAAAAGGTGTTGAGCTTAAATACAATCATGAAACACTTTACACTGAACTAAAAGATTATATGAATGAGGTTGTTGAGCAATCAAATAATGGTAATGGTTTGGCTATCAATTGGAAACAAAACTTAATTGAACTATTGGATAGAAATCTAGGAAAAGATATTCAATCATTTGAATGGCAAGGTAAAAAATATACTCCAAGATCTTATGCTGATGAATTGGGACTAAAAATGGATAATTATGTTTCATTGACATCTTTCACCAATCATCCTATGTATTCAAAATGTATGTTGGAAATTCCAGACAATTGGGCATGGGGTGAAAGCTACAATGTTTCATTAGATGATTTATTCGACGCTACAGTGGAAGCGTTAAAAAATGGTTACACAGTTGCCTGGGGAGCTGATGTTTCTGAAAAAGGATTTAGTTTCAAGAATGGAATTGCAATCGTTCCCAAGGACGAATCAACAATTGAAGTAAAAGGTCAAGACAACAAAGGTTTTAATAATGCTGGAGCAGATAGAAGTTCAAACGCATTTTTAAATCCAACAGAAGAGTTAAAAATCACACAAGAAATAAGACAATTGGGATACGATAATAAAACCACCCAAGACGACCACGGAATGCACATTGTTGGTCTGTATCAAGATCAAAATGGAAAAAATTATTTCTTGGTTAAAAACTCTTGGGGAACTAATAATCTTCCAAAAGGATACCTTTACGTTTCTGAATCGTATTTTAAATACAAAACCATTAATATTTATTTGCACAAAGACGGAATTTTGAATACTATTAAAAGTAAAATAAAACTTTATTGACTTAGCGTTTAAGCAATTTAAGCTGGTGGATTTAAGGATTTAATTAAATGATAATATTATGTTAAATAACTAAATTTATCTTTGCAAAAAATTATTCATTATTTTTTTCAAAATATGTTTATTAAGTCATTAATTTCCACGCTGTTCATTTTATTGTGTTTTTTTTCATTCACGCAAAACGTAACCTTACCTGGTCCAGTCGATTGTAATGGTGCTGCAATAGCAGGCTCATGGATTGTTCCATGTGGTGTTTCATCAATTACTGTTGAAATATACGGTGCTGGCGGTGGTGCTGGCGGCGGCGGTGGCGGTAGTAATGGTGGTTTTTTTGGCACGCGAGCTGGTGGCGGTGGCGGTGGTGGCGCTTATTCAACAACAACAATTACCGTAACAGCCAGTCAAGTTTTTACTTATAGTATTGGAGCAGGTGGTTGTGGCGGGAGCAATGGTGCTGACGCACAAAATGGTGGGCCTGGAACTGCTGGAGGAAATACAACTTTTAACGGGACAGATGCCAATAGTGCAGCAGTAAATCTTCTTGCAAGTGGTGGTGCTAGTGGAAATGGTGGCTCTGGTTCAAATGGAAGTCCTGGAAATGGTGGTGCAGGCGGAACAGCAAGTGGGGGCACAACAAATTCCAACGGTTCAGCTGGCTTAAACGGTAGTGGAGCAACTGGTGGATCTGGTGGATCTGGTTCAGGCCCAGCTGGTGGTGCTGGTGGCGCAAACACAAATAATCCTGGTATTATTTATGGCGGCGGTGGAGCTGGTGGTGGTAATAGTGAGGGGGGAAGAGGAGCTGAGGGTGGAATCATCATTACTTATAATGGAACTGTTACAATACCCGACACACCTATTATCGCAAGTGGTGCAGCAACTTGTGTTTCCGTAGGTAGTAGCACTATTACAAATTACGATGCAACAATGACTTATGTGTTTACACCAGCGGGACCAAATGTAGCAAATGGTGGGGCAATAAATGGAATGATAATAGGAACAAATTATACAGTTATAGCAAGTTTAAATAACTGTAATTCGCTCGAAAGCGCTCCTTTTTCTAATCTTACTCAAACCGCTCCTCCAACAGCGCCAACAATAAACACAACTCCCCCAACATGTTCTAGTGATGCTATAAGTACAATTAGCAACTTTAATGCGCAACACACTTATGATTTCACACCAACAGGGCCAATTGTAGATGGTGTTGGTACTATCAGTGGAATGGTGGTTGGAACAAGTTATAACGTTGAAGCAAATGATGGTAGTTGCTCCTCGACAGCAAGTTCCTCTTTTGTAAATGCTTCTCAATTAACACTACCTTCAACTCCAATTATTAATAGTACTTCTCCAACTTGTTTGCAAGAGGGTAGCAGTGTAATTAGCAATTATAATTCAAATAATACCTACATTTTTTCACCAACTGGACCAACTGTTAATGGTGCTGGATTGATAAATGGAATGGTTACAGGAACAATTTATACCGTTATTTCTAACGACGGAAATTGTCCTTCAATTAGCAGTGAATCATTTTTAAATCAAGGAATTGCTCCGCCCCCCGTTGCGCCTACAATTTCATCAATTTCCCCTACTTGTACATTGGATGGAATTAGTACAATTAGTAATTACAATGTTTCATATACTTACACTTTTACCCCAGCAGGACCAACAGTTGGAACAGGAGGTTTAATTTCAAACATGGCTGCCGGAACAAGTTATTCTGTAATTTCAAATGATGGAAGTTGTAATTCAGTAGCAAGTTCAAATTTCAGCAATGGTAGTCAATTACCTGCACCAACACCTGTTATAAATGGAAATTTGACTTATTGTTCAGGGAATAATACGACATTAACAGCGAGTGGTGGAACTAGCTATGTTTGGACTAATGCTAATAACACCAATTTTGGAAACACTGAAAGTATTACTGTCACACAAGGTGTTTATTCTGTAAGTGTTACAAACACAATTGGTTGTTCTGCCTCAACAAATGCAGTAGTTACAGAATTTGCTGTGCCTGATCCTCCAGTCATTGTTGCTAGCCCAGTGAATTGCCCTGGAGATATTTTAACTTTGTCTGCTACAGTTGAGTCTGGAAATCAAATTAGTTGGTCAGGGCCCGCTGGTTTTACATCTAATGAGCTTACGGTTAGTTTCTCAATTAATGCAAGTCAATCAGGGATTTATCAAGCCAATCAATTTTCTTCACCAACGTGTGTTTCAGCAAATGCAAGCTTAAACATTGAAATTGTTAACACTTATTCGTTTGATGATTTTGATTTTCCAAATGTTATAACCGCCAATAATGATGGTATCAACGACAAATTAGACATTGAAGGAATCTACAAAACTTGTGATTCTTACTCTTTATTTTTCTTGAATAAATGGGGTTCATTGGTTTACGAACATAAATTAGGTGAAGAACCTTTTAGTGGAAAAACGTTAGACGGAAATGATTTACCAGAAGGAACTTACTTTTATAAATTAGAATACTATTCCGGAGGTGAACAAAAAAATGTTTTCAAGTCGGGATTTATTCAATTAATCAGATGATTCTAGATTAATAAATAACCACCTCATTGTACATTTTATAAAATAATTGAAACTTATTAGAAAGCATAACCGTATGTGGACTTAAAAAATTTATTTTGAAAGAAGAAGCTGAAAACACCGAATTAAATCAAATTCCTACACCCAAACCTGAAAAAAAAAGGTTTCGTATTAAAAAGGTTATAAGTTTTATCTATCTCGCAATTCTACATCTTCTAGCTGCGGGCGCTATGTTTGGTATTTTTACTGCTTTGGCTGTTCATTTTAAGTGGACAAACAACGCTGGTTCTGTAGATTTAAACAGTCGGTATTTTTCTAAAATGGCTGACAAATACAACCAAGGTTTTAAGACCGACAGTATGTCTGTGGTAAAGAACGAGTACATTATGTTCCGTCAAATTGGTATATTAACAAAGTATTCGCCCAATAACGCTAAGACGATTTTAGAAAATTACCACAATACAGGAAATGTTGAAGTTGCATTGAGGATGTTAGACGCTGTTAATTTATGTATGATTAAAAATCGTGCTTACCAAAAAGAAATTTCGCAAATAAAATGGGATAAAAACGATAAAACGCTTTCTGTTTTTGCTTGGTCAAATTACAACGAATGGAAGCAGTTTTGCAAAGTTGTAAAAGCAGACAAACATGCTATTGATTCTGTCTCGGCCCTCACTGGTGTTGAATCTCGAATGATTGTAATGTGTTTAGTTGGAGAACAAGTTAGAATGTTTAATTCTGGTCGTGAAAAGTTTAAAAAATACGTAACTCCATTTAATCGTTTGATTTTGCCTAAAAATAGAGGTTATGGAGTAACTGGAATTCTTCAGCATACAGCCATAAGAATTGAGCAAAACTTATATGATAAATCTAGTCCATTTTATGCTGGTGATTATTACCAAAAATGTTTGAATGTTAAAGATTCTTTCCCAGAATTAGTTAATGATACTATTGAAGCGCATAAAAACATCATTATTCAACGTTTAATTAAAGGCGGTGATCACTTTTACTCTTATTTGTATACTGCTTTCTTTTTACGTCAATTTCAAACACATTGGGAGCGAGCAGGTTTTACGCTTTCTAATCGACCGGAGATTTTAGGAACCCTTTTTAATTTAGGATACCAAAAAAGTAAACCAAAGAAAAACCCGAGTGTTGGAGGATCCAATTTTATAGTGGGCGACAAAGAATATACGTTTGGCGGTTTGTGTTACGAATTTTATTATAGTGGCGAATTACAAGATCTCTTTCCCCTCACTGGTAAAGGTTTCATTCCTTTGAAAGAGGTAATGGAGAATAACAAGGCTCTTGATGAAGTTATAAAAAATCGGATTAAGAAAGAGGAGGAAAGGGTAAAAATAGATTCAGGTAATTTATAAAAAATAAAAGCTCAGTATGCCTAAATGTGAAAGAATCACAAATGATTATGGAAGTCGCATTTAACAATTCTTATGCTACCCATGCACTTTAACAAAGTATCTTTGCCTTTTAAAAAACAAAAATGAAAAAATTTCTGTTAATCTTCTACTTTGCAATCGCATTATTTTCCTGTAGTCAAAAAGATGAAAAATTTTGTGAATGCTTAGTTAAAAGCGAAGAATTTAACGTTATGAATCAAGCGATTCTTAATGGTAAAACAGACGTTGCTACTGTAAAAAAAGCAGTTGAATTGAAAAAGGAAAAACAAAAAGTTTGTCAAGATTATGTGAATATGGATGGTGAACAAATGCTAGCTCGAAAAAATGAGTGTAAGTAATCATCCACTTTAATCACTTAAAGTTACTTTATGAAAACAGTACTAATTGCAGGAGGTTCGGGACTTATTGGAAAGAAACTAAATCAAGTACTTTCTAAAAAAGGGTATAAAGTTCATACACTAACACGTACTGCTAAACATAGAGGACAGATTTATTGGAACCCCTCGCAGCAAACGATTGAAGGAAAACATCTCGACAAAGTCAACATCATAATTAATCTTGCAGGTGAAAATATTGGTGAAAAAAGATGGACGGACGACCGTAAAAAAGCCTTAAGAGATTCACGTTTGAAAACCACTCAATTTTTACATAGTTTGGTTTCTAATTTTCCCAATTTAGAATATTATATTTCAGCTTCAGGAATCAATTGTTATGAACAAGACGATGAAGTTCACGTAGAATCAGATCCTTATGGTAACGATTTTCTTTCCAAATTAGTGAAAGAATGGGAAGCAATGAGTGATTTATTTGAAAGCAATTGTAAAGTGGCAAAATTGAGAATTTCGATGGTGCTTTCGAAACGCGGTGGCGCTTTGGACAAAATGCTATTACCTGTAAAGCTAGGATTAGGTTCGCCAATCGGAACTGGAAAACAGATGATGCCTTGGATTCATATCGAAGATTTATGCAATCTTTTTGTTTATGCTATTGAAAATGAACTCACTGGAACTTATAATGCAGCGGCAAATTGCGACAGTAACCACGACTTTATGAAGGCACTTGCAAAAGCTTTAAAACGTCCGTTTTTTATGCCAAAAGTTCCTGCTTTTCTATTAAAATTAATACTCGGCGAAATGTCAACTTTAGTTTTGGACAGTACCAATGCATCTAATGAAAAAATTAAAAACACTGGTTTTGTCTTTCAATATGAGAACATTCAGTCAACTTTAAATGCATTATTTAAACGTTAACTAATTATTAATGTTAACATTATCGTGTAAATAACCTGATTTTTCTTTTCATTGTTAGATTACATTTTCATCTAATTTCATCAAAAAAAAGATGGCGAAGAAAGAAAAATTATTCGTGTTAGACACTTCTGTTTTGTTGCACGATCACCAATCAATTACCAACTTTAAAAACAATAACGTTGCCATTCCGATAACTGTTTTGGAAGAATTGGATAAGTTCAAAGTTGGAAATGATACCAAAAATTTCTCCGCGAGGGAAGTTATTCGTTTTATAGATAAACTTTCTGGGAATGGCTCGCTCCAAGAATGGATTTCTTTAGGGAAAGGTTTAGGGAAATTTAAAATAGCGATGGATCACACGCCTGTAAATATAAACGCAGAGCAAGTTTATGCATATGGTAAAAACGATCACAAAATAATAAATGCTGCCTTATTTCTAAAAGAACGAGAAAGTAAACAAACCGTTGTTCTCGTAACCAAAGACATCAACTTAAGAATTAAAGCCAAAGCCTTGGGATTAGTTGCTGAAGATTATGAAACGGGGAAAGTAAGTAGTGAAGACCTTAAAAGTGAGAGCTCTTATAGCATTGAAAATGTTGATTCAGAAATAATTAGAGAAATATTCTTAAAAGGAAGAATTGAAGAAAATGGAATTTTGGGAGCAAAAAAAGTTTCTAATGGCTATTACATTTTAAAAAACGGAAAAACTTCATCTTTAGCATTTTACAACCATAAAACGAATCAAATTGAACGAATAGAAAAAGAATTCGTTTATGGAATCAAACCTAAGAATGCTGAACAAGCGTTTGCTTTTCATGCTTTATTAAATGATGATGTTAAGCTTGTGGCTTTGCAAGGTGTAGCTGGAACAGGAAAAACGCTTTTGGCTTTAGCAGCTGCTCTGGAACAAAACAAACAATACAATCAAATAATTTTGGCGAGACCGATTGTTCCTTTGTCAAACCGAGAAATTGGTTTTCTACCTGGTGATGCAAATGACAAAATTGGACCATATATGGAGCCTCTATGGGACAATATGAAATTTATAAAATCACAATTTAGAGAGAACGAAAAGAAAAATCGTGCGATACAAGAAATGCAAGATTCAGGTAAAATTATCATAACTCCTCTTGCGTTTATTCGCGGAAGAAGCCTTTCAAACATTATGTTTATTGTGGATGAAGCTCAAAATTTAACGCCTCATGAAGTAAAAACTATTATCACGCGAGCTGGCGAAAATACCAAAATCATTTTTACAGGAGACGTTCATCAAATCGATTCTCCTTACCTTGATGAAAACAGTAATGGTTTAGCTTACTTAATTGACCGTTTGAAAAATCAACCCTTGTTTACAAATGTAAAACTAGAAAAAGGTGAGCGTTCTGAATTGGCGAATTTAGCGAATGAGTTGCTGTAAGTTTTTATTCCCAAACTACCGTAATCTTTCCAGTTGATTTTCCGCTTTCTAGTAGGGAATGTGCTTCTGCTATTTTTGAAACAGGAAAAACTGCACCAACTTGTGGTTTTAATTCCCCTTTATTGAACAAATCAACTACGGCAACTAAGCAATCGTGAATTATCATTGGGCGGTTGTCTCCGATTTTTAACATATTGACACCAAGAATATTCTTGGAGCGCATCATTAAACCAATTGGAAGAATGAATCCCATTTTAAACACAAAATTTAAAGTGGAAAAAATACCGTACTTTCCAGCAACTAACTCAGATGCACCGAAAATAAATAAACGTCCACTTGAACCGATTAATGCTAAATCTTTCTTAAAAGTTGAGCCAGCAACTGGGTTATAACTCACATCAATTCGATCACCTTTTAAATGAGAAAAAATCGTTTTTTGATAATCACTTTCGTTATAATTTACTATAAAATCTGCCCCTAAATCTTTGACTAATTGTGTTTTTGAAGCATTACCAATTTTGGCGATAACATAAGCTCCACGACGTTTTGCCAATTGAATTAACATTGTCCCAACTCCACCACCAGCAGCATGAATCAACACTTTATCACCTTTCTGAACGGGTGAAAGTATATCCGACATATAATAAGCTGTAACTGCTTGTGTGCAAAGTGCCATTACAGTTTCAGCAGGATGATCTTCAATTGGAACAATTCCATATTCTTTAGTGATTACGTGTTTTCCATAACCACCAAAACGACAAAAAGCCAATACGCGTTTACCAATCAATGATTTATCAACGTTTGGACCAACTTCAATTACTTTTCCAACTAATTCATAACCAATCACACAAGGCATTGGTGGAGCTTCACGATACAATCCATTGCGTGCCATTACATCAGCGTAATTTAAGCCAAAAGCCTCACTTTCAACCAATAATTCGTTTGGTTCTAGTTTAGGAAGTTCAAAAGTTCTTCGTTCAAAAGCTTGTTCAGCTACCCCTTTTTTGATTAAGAATATTGCTTCGGATTTCATAGGATAAATTTAGAATTATGAATCTAGAATTATAAAATATAATTAGGGTGTTTTATTGAACGTAAAAATAGTTCATAAAGCTCTAAAAACTACTTTAGCTTTATCACAAAACTCCCCAATCTTGGATCGGGTTTATAGTAATCGGTAGAAATGATTTGAGCGCCACTTTTTATTGCTGCATTGAAACGTTTGTAATCATTGGCACGAGCTTCTAATGTTCCGGCATCTGAACGGGTTCGTACGATGTATTTTTGAGTGAGAAGCTCAATTTCTTTTTCATTACCAATCGGGTCATTTTTAACCACAAAAGCGGTATTGTCACCATTTGGAGGATTGTAAACAAACATCGGACGATTTAATCCAGATTGCTCATATAAGTTTTGGTTGTTACCTTCTAGAATAAAAATAATTTTTCCCAAACAAGTTGACAAAAGTGGCCAGCCTTCTGTATTTAAACGCTCTTTAATTGAGGAATAATTACCTTTTAAATCAGTTGGTTTGAAGATTTTATCTGCTGGAAGAATCTCCAGAATTTCTTTGTCTAAATCTTGAAAGGCTTGAGCATCGAATTGTAGAGCTCGTTTGAATCCCAAGAAGCGCAAAAATCCCGATTCATCTCCCGGATTGAAACCTTTCGATTCGATATTCACGAAAATAGGCGTGTGGTTTGGGTGTGCGTTACTCCACGATTTTAGTTCGTTTAAAACTTGTTTAAAGGTCAAATAATTGGTTTCGTAGTCCACATCGGCAATATGCAACACTTTGAAACCGGGTTGTTTCATCAAAGGGTCTTTAACTTTTTGTCGCAAGCCTGTAATCAGTTTATTTACTTTTCGTTTGCGGTACAATCCGCCTTTTGGGTCGTAATTCACATCAATTTCAATGCCTCGAATGTTGTAATTGTCAAATTGTTCAGGTAGCGGTAAATGTCCGTAATCCATTTGCTCGGGGTCGTTAGACGCTCCAAGTTGTTTTTTAAATTTTGAAAGAAATTTAATGACTTTTGGGTTGGGGTGTTTCTTATAACTATTGTGAGAAGCTAAAATTTTGTAGTGATTGAGGCGAATAGTGTCAGTGACTTGAGAAAAGGGATTTATAAAAAAACAGCAAATAATAAGGGTAACTATTAAACTTAATTTCATAGTAATGGGAAGATTGAATTGTATAAATTTAGTCAACAATTTTTAGTTTGAAAAACGATTTTTCAATTTCAGAATTGGATTTTCAAAATAGGTTTTAGAAAGTGCCGCTAAACCTATTGTAAAAGCAATTCCAAGTAAATGATATAGAATTGTTTCAAGATTAAACTCCAAATTTAAAGGTTGTAAAATAGCCCAAACAACCGTTACAACTAGCAAATGATACATATAAATTCCGTAAGAGATTTCGCCCAAATAATCTATAAATGGAGCGTCTAAAAATTTTGTCTTCTTGTTTTTCCAGGCGATTGACCAAATTAATAAACCAAAGAAAATTGAACAAACAAAAAGATTTAGTGATTTATCCTCAACGCCAATTTTAAGCAAAAACTGATCAAAAAAACTTCCATTGAAAATGATTAAAAAACAGCTCAGAATTGAAATTAGAAGTACTACTAATCTAATTTTTGACAGCTTGTTTTGAAGATTAGATGTGGTTAAAAAGGTGCACGCAAATAACCCACCAATGAACATTGCTTCAAAGCGCATCATTTTTATTACGTATGCAAACAACGGAGGAAATACACCATGACTTGCTAAATAATTAATGGCAAGTTTTAATAGCAGCAAAATGGCAATCCATTTCCATAAATCCTTAGGAACGTATTTCAACAAAGGTCCCCAAATCAAATAAAACCATTCTTCCACTCCTATCGACCAAAGTGGTTCTAAAAGATGATTGCCGAAATAAAAGGTAATTATTCCAGGTAGAAAGATGATAAAAAGTAAACTACTTTCTTGCCACGAATAGGGCATTTCGTAGGGTAAGTTTAGTAAATCTATGCTTATCGGTTGCAACACAAGTCCGATGAAAATCAGTAAAAAATACAAAGGCCAAATCCGAACAATGCGTTTCCAATAAAAGGATTTAACTTGAACAGTCTGTGTTTTAGTTCTTTCTTTTAAGAGCAAAAAAGTGATTAGAAAACCGCTTAGAACGAAGAAAAAAGTTACTGCATGTTGTCCGTTGTTGAAGAAGTCAAAACTGTGTAAACTTTTTCCACCCGCGCTTACTCGTAGTGCTTCTGCATGCCCCACTAAAACTAAGAGTGCAGCAAAAAATCGCAAAGCATTGAA
Source organism: Crocinitomicaceae bacterium (assembly GCA_044374225.1). Lineage (GTDB taxonomy): Bacteria > Bacteroidota > Bacteroidia > Flavobacteriales_D > Crocinitomicaceae > UBA952. Next base: position 114,880 of record JBILOX010000001.1, read on the forward strand.
TTGATAGAAATAGTTGGTTTCCGAGCGATTCTGAATGAATTCCGCCTTGTTTTTTTCAACTTTCAACAAAACAACTTATAGGTTTTCAAGTAGCGATTCATCGACCAAGTTAGGCAAAGTAACCTTTAACAAAGGTTCAGCTTCCATTGCACGTTTGATTGCAAAAATTGCATTTTCATTGCGCGCCCAATTTCTTCTTGCAATTCCATTGTTGACGTCCCAATGCAACATCATTTTCAAGTTTCTATCAGCATCAGCACTTCCGTCTAACAACATTCCGAAACCACCATTGATTACTTCTCCCCAACCAACGCCGCCACCATTGTGAATGGAAACCCAAGTTGCGCCACGGAAACTATCGCCAATCACATTTTGAATCGCCATGTCAGCTGTGAATTTTGAGCCATCGTAAATATTTGATGTTTCGCGGTAAGGAGAATCCGTTCCTGAAACATCGTGGTGATCGCGACCTAAAACTACAGGTCCAATTTCACCGTTTGCAATTGCCTTGTTGAACGCTTCCGCAATGCGCATACGACCTTCTGCGTCGGCATATAAAATACGCGCTTGTGAACCTACCACTAATTTATTCTCTTGTGCGCCTTTGATCCATTGAATGTTATCCGCCATTTGCTGTTGGATTTCTTCCGGACTTGTCAACATCATTTCTTCTAAAACTTGACAAGCAATCGCATCTGTTTTTTCTAAATCTTCTGGTTTCCCTGAGGCACACACCCAACGGAAAGGTCCAAAACCAAAATCGAAACACATCGGTCCTAAAATATCTTGAATGTAAGATGGATATTTAAAGTCAATGTGATTTTCAGCCATCACTTCACCACCAGCTCTTGATGCTTCCAATAAAAAGGCATTTCCATAATCGAAGAAATAGGTTCCTTTTGAGGTGTGTTTGTTTACTGCAGCAGCGTGACGACGCAAACTTTCTTGAACATACGTTTTGAATTTCTCAGGTTCATTTGCCATCATTTCGTTTGCTTCTTCGAAATTGAGTCCAGCAGGATAATAACCACCTGCCCACGGATTATGCAACGAAGTTTGATCGGAGCCTAAGTCCACATAAATGTTTTCGTCGAAGAATTTTTCCCAAACATCCACCACATTTCCTAAATAGGCGATTGAAACGGTTTCTTTAGCATCTTTCGCTTTACGAACACGAACGGTTAATTCATCCAAGTCACTAATGATTTCATCTACCCAACCTTGTGAATGTCTTGTGTTTGCAGCCTTTGGGTTTACTTCAGCAGTTACAGAAATTACTCCTGCGATATTACCAGCTTTTGGTTGTGCACCCGACATTCCACCTAAACCAGCGGTAATGAATAATTTACCTTTAATATCATCGCGATTTTTAGCAATGCGTCGTACTGCATTTAAAACAGTGATTGTTGTTCCGTGCACAATTCCCTGAGGACCAATGTACATATATGAACCAGCAGTCATCTGTCCGTATTGCGTAACACCAAGTGCGTTGAATTTTTCCCAATCGTCAGGTTTTGAGTAATTAGGAATCATCATTCCGTTTGTAACCACAACTCTTGGCGCATTTTTATGCGAAGGAAACAAACCCATCGGATGACCAGAATACATTACTAATGTTTGCTCATCGGTCATTTCCGACAAGTATTTCATTGTTAATCGATATTGCACCCAATTTTGAAAAACCGCACCATTTCCACCATAAGTAATTAACTCGTGTGGATGCTGAGCTACTGCGTGATCCAAATTGTTTTGGATCATCAACATAATTGCTTTTGCTTGTTCCGATTTCCCTGGATATTCTGAAATTGGACGTGCGTACATTTTGTAATCTGGACGATAGCGGTGCATATAAATACGACCAAACGTTTCCAACTCTTCTGCAAAATCTTTGATTAATTCAGCGTGTTGTTCTTTCGGAAAATAACGCAATGCATTTTGAAACGCTAATTTTTTCTCCTCTTTAGAAAGTATTTCCTTGCGCTTTGGAGCGTGATTTACCGTTGGGTCAAACGCTTTTTTCGCTGGAATATCAGTTGGAATTCCTTGCTGAATGTCTTGTGCAAAAGTTAGATTACTCATGTACTATTATTTTATGCAAAAGTAATCAAAGCTAATATTACAAAAACGAAAAGTACTTTTAATTTCTATGCACTTAATTAAAATAAAAAAGCGAGAAACCAAATTTGATTTCTCGCTCAAAAAGTTTAAAAAAAGTAAGAATTAGTATTTTACCACAACAAATCCGTGTTTTACAAAACCTTCTTCTAGTCCATCAAATCTAGCATTTATTTTATAGAAATAAGTACCTTCAGATACTAGTTTGCCGTCTTCCGTTTTTCCATCCCAAGTACCAGCAGGATCTGAATATTCATAAATAAGATTTCCCCAACGATTGAAAATTAAACAATTAAATTCTGCAAGACCATTGTATTGAACAAAGAATAAATTGTTTCCAACTGATGAAGATAAATTGATAATGTTTGGAACCTCAATATCGCAAGGTTTAAGGTCAATATTTGACGTAGCGCTTTTTGAGTAACATTGATTAGAAACGGTGGCAGTATATGCGCCTGCAGCATTAATAATTCGAAATGGATCAATATTTCCGTTATCCCATGTGAAATTAATTGGATTTACATATCCATTTTGTACTGGTGGAGTGTTGAAATAAAAAGGAACAAGGGTAAATTCTGTTCCGATACAAATGGTGGTATCGATCAATAAAATGTCCATTTTTGGCGGAAATTCAACAGTTGCGGTGAGTTGAGTTTGACAAATAGGATCTGTAAGAGTTACGTTATAAATACCAGCTAATGTGGTATTAATTACAGGGTTTGCAGTACTTGCATTGGAAAAAGAAATTGCTGGGTCTGTTGATGACCACACTCCACCGTTGGGGGCATAAGTCCCAGCAACTTGATGCGTTAAATCACACGCTAAAGTATCAGTAAAAATCGCGGGTTGGTCATAAACAAGTAAGGAGTCAGAATCTGTAACACAAGCATTAGTTACAGTTACAACGTAGTTACCTGGTTCATTCGCAGAAATGGTTGTGTCTAACGAACCATTGTTCCAACTTATCGTGTAGTTTGCCGATTCTAAAGTTCCATTGCTTGAATAAATAGGAACGATTGAATAATTATTTCCTGCACAGACCGTGGCATCAGGAATTTCGACTGCAATATCTGGGAGAAACTGAATTTCTCTGGAGACAGAACCGCTACATTCATTATCCAAGAAACTGACGGTATAAGTTCCTGGACCAGATGCACTTATTAAAGGGTTTTCCGCAGTTGGATTGGAGAAGTTAATTTCAGGATCAGTAGAAGACCATACGCCACCGTCAAAAGAAATTGTTCCAGACACTTGGAATGTTGAATTACAAGTAACAGTATCAGGGAAAATTTCTGGGCCTTCAACAACTACAAAGGAAACGGTCGTATCAAATGGACAGCCAAAATTATCTATCACATTAAATTGATAATTGTAAGTTCCGATTTGAGGCGGTTGTACAACAATTAAAGTATCACCATTTAACCCAGAAATAATTGTTGGATCGAAACTCCACCAACTTGTGTCGGCCGTTGTATTATAACTCCCTAAACCTGGGAAATACGATTCGTCAAAAAACAATCCCCATTCAAAAATATATCCATCGTCAGTAGCTAAATTATCTCTAACAAAAATGGTCCAATTTCCGTTGATAGGGCAACCAGCAAAATCGGCAAATGTTGCTTCAGGTTGATACGTATTATCAGGACTTACTGAGTTTCCAGCGGATAGATTTGGTGTGCCAGCAATAAATGGAACTGGGATTGTGTTGCCTGGAAAAGTCCCCATCATAGTACCAGTTGTGTTGAATACAGAACTAAAACAATATTCCCAACCAATTCCAGGCCCACCCCCACCGCCATCATCAAATGGATGTCCTAAAAATCTGTTAGTTCCGCTAATCCCACCAGGTAAAAAACCAGGGTTATATGAATTCACCAATCCTACAATTGTTCCATTTGGACATGCCAACCAAATCTCTAAATCACCGAGATAGGAATGTTCCATTGTAATACAAACTTGATTTAGGGATTGGGCATCCTGTATTGTTGCTCCCTCAGGAAAACCTGAAATTGTAATTGGAGCTTGGTAATTTTGTCCAGAACCATCGGGCAGATAAGTCAAACCAGCATAATTTCCACCCATTTCAAATGAACCAGGAGGGATATTTACACCAACAGTATCTTGTGTTGTTACACCACCTAGTAATACGGTACTAGACCCTAAACAAACAGAATCTTCCAAAGGCCCTGTACCAGCAAATGATGGTAATAATGAAACTCTTACTTTACATCGAATTCGTTCGTTTTGAGGAAACATATCGGTAGCTTTAACATCTACTAAATAACCAGCTCTTGCAGGCGGTGTAAACCAAACAGAATCGTTATTTGGGTAAGTTCCTCCAGCTGTAATTGTCCATTGGAAATTAATGTTTGAATTCACATCTTGAGAATAACCATATCCTGTTGCCTCCAGTGAATTTGGGAAAATGGGTTTTGAAATAAATAATATACTATCTCCCAGGCATACATCAACAAAACCAGTATCTAAAGGATTTAGAGCATTTGGTCCAACACCATTTATGTAGGCTTCAATATGCGGTTCGAAAGGTTGAAATTGATTTCCACATTGAACATTTGCTAACCAACCGGTACCTTCATTTGCTCCATCTGTAACAAAAACAATAGTTAAACATCCAGAAGGATTATTCCATGTTGCTTGATAAGTGAACCCATTAGGATCTGTTACTGAGTTATGGACACCTAACAAAGGTGAACTCGTGGTTGGGCCATCAAAAACGTAAATTGAATCAGAACCATGTACGTTGAACTCATATCCCGCATTGATTCCAAATGTAATCGACATTTTAGTTCCCAATGTTAATTCTGGACAAAAAACAATTGTATCATTAAAATTGGACGTATAATCTCCAGTGTTTCCTGGGTCGAGAAAATTAGTTGAACTTGTCCCAAAAGTTGTACAGTTTGCTGGATTACTTTGTGGAAATCCTGCATCACCCATTATTACATTCTGTCCGAAACTATTGAAAAGTAAAAAAGAGAATACGAAAATTGAATATATTGATTTGATCATTTTATACTATTTATTAATTCATTTTTTAAAACAAACATTGACTTAACTACCAACATTTTATCTGTATTTTTTATTCTATAATATTGATTTTCAGAGCTAATTTTAAGTTTGTATTCAGTAAAATTTAAAGAGCTCCCTAAGTTCATTATTTCTGGAAAATTTGTTTCTTTTCCTTCAGGTATTGCAGCGAAATACACTGCATTAGTAATACCATATTCAATTGCTTTTAAATCTTCTTGGGAAAATGAATCTAATTCTTCCTGGCTATAACTTTTTAATAATTTAGAATTGAATTTTTGAGCCTGTGCGAATTGAACGGTTAAAAAGAACAGTAACAAGCTAAATAGTTTTTTTTTCATTGAGTATTTTTTTAAAGACTTGTTTTTCGTTGAAAAGTTGCACTAATTGTTTAAACTTTTTAAAGAGGCACTAAATTAATAAAACTTAGCTTTGTAAACGAAAAAAAACACCACAAAATGCAAAACAAAGAATTGATAAAAATCGCTTCACAAGTTAGAAGAGATATCGTAAGAATGGTAGCAGCTGTTAGCTCTGGTCATCCAGGTGGCTCACTAGGTTGCGCTGATTTTCTAACGTATTTGTATTTTGAAGGAATGAAACACAACCCTGAAAATTTCTCAATGGATGCAAAAGATGAAGATGTTTTCTTTTTATCAAATGGTCACATTTCACCTGTATTTTATAGTGTTTTAGCACATGTTGGTTATTTTCCAGTAAGTGAATTGGCAACGTTTAGAAAGTTAAATTCACGATTACAAGGTCACCCATCAACGGATAAAAAATTACCAGGCATAAGAATGGCTTCTGGTTCTTTAGGTCAAGGATTGTCTGTTGCAATTGGAACGGCACTTACCAAAAAATTAAATGGAGACAACTCAATTGTTTTCACACTTCATGGTGACGGAGAATTGCAAGAAGGACAAATTTGGGAAGCAGCCATGTACGCAGCAGCAAATAAAGTAGATAATTTAATTGCAACTATCGATTATAACGGTCGTCAAATTGATGGAGATTTGGAAGATGTGTTGTCTTTAGGAAATTTAGGAGCAAAATGGCAAGCTTTTGGATGGGACGTTCTTTCGATGAATGGACACGATTTTGATAGCATCCGCGAAACAATGCAAACTGCTAAATCCAAACTTGGAAATGGTAAGCCGATTGTCATCATTATGAAAACCGAAATGGGTCAAGGAGTTGATTACATGATGGGAACACATAAATGGCACGGATCTGCACCAAACGCTGAACAATTACAATCTGCCTTGAATCAATTAGAAGAAACTTTAGGCGATTATTAGTGAGAATTATATTCTTTATAGCACTTTTTTTTAGCACCAGCATTTCTTTTGCTCAACAAAAAACGCGCATTCTTTTTATCCTCGATGCTTCCAATAGCATGAATTTAGATTGGGATAAACAAACAAGAATGGCGGCAGCTAAAGAAATTTTGATGCAATCAGTTGAAGGTTTACGAGGAATTCCAGATTTAGAAATTGCATTGCGTGTTTACGGGCATCAATCGAATGTCACAAATACGTATCAAGATTGCAACGATACGAAATTGGAAGTGCCTTTCGGTACAAATACCATTGACGCAATCAAAACAAAAGTGCGTGGATTGGCAGCAAAAGGAGCAACCCCAATTGCACGTTCATTAGAAGCTTCAGCAGGTGATTTTCCAGATACTTTAGCAAGAAATTTCATTATTCTGATCACTGATGGTTTGGAATCTTGCGACAATGACCCGTGTGTGATTGCAAAAAAACTGAAAGAAAAAGGAGTGAAAGTTACACCCTTCGTTATCGGTTTAGGAATGGATTTATCCTATTTGGAAAAATTTAATTGTATTGGAGCATTTACAGATGCAGAAAGCAAGGAAGCATTCAAAATAGTATTGAATAATGTTATTTCTAAAGCTTTATTAAACACAACGGCTCAAATAAATTTGTACGATATTACCAAAAAACCGAAAGAAACTGACGTTACGGTTTTCATGTACGAAGCTGGAACAAAAAACTTGAAATATACGCTCACACACACTTTGAACCGTTACGGAAATCCAGATACTTTGATTTTTAATCCCGATTTGAAATACGATATTGTAGTGAACACGCTACCCAAAATTGAAAAGAAAAACGTATCGATTCAGAAATACAAACACAACGTCATAGAGATTGATGCACCGCAAGGTTTTATTCGCTTGTCAACCATAAGTAAAACGTTCAGCCACTTGAACATGCGCGTGATGCAAAAAGACAAAACGGAAACGTTGAACCACCAAGAATTAAACGCGAAAGAGAAATATTTGGTTGGAACTTACGATGTGGAAATTTTTACTTTACCAAGAACCTATCAACGTGTGGAGGTAAACCAAAGTAAAATCACAACAATCGATGTGGTCGCTTTTGGAACATTGAATTATATAAGTCCGAAAGGTTTGGTTGGACAAATATTTGTCGATAGAGGAAATAACAATTTTGAATGGGTTTGTAATTTAGAAGTAGGCGCAGCGAAAGGCTCGTGGAATTTACAACCCGGAAATTACAAAGTCGTGTACCGTGAAAAAGACCAAAAGTCAACGGCATATACTAAAGAAAAAACATTCAGAATAGATTCAAATAAAACAATAACATTAAATTTTTAATCATGGAATTTGAGATTTTAGGAAACAAAGACACCCGTTCAGGATTTGGCGAAGGTTTAGCAGAATTAGGAAGAACTAACCAAGATGTGGTCGCGCTTTGTGCGGATTTGACAGGTTCATTAAAAATGGACGAGTTCAAAAAAGAAAATCCAAAGCGTTTTTTTCAAGTTGGAATTGCAGAAGCAAATATGATGGGAATGGCTGCTGGAATGACAATTGGCGGTAAAATTCCATTTACTGGAACTTTTGCGAATTTCTCAACTGGTCGTGTATATGATCAAATTCGTCAATCCATTGCTTACTCTCAAAAAAATGTAAAAATCGCTGCTTCTCACGCAGGTTTGACTTTAGGAGAAGACGGTGCGACTCATCAAATTTTGGAAGACATCGGAATGATGCGCATGTTACCAAATATGACAGTGATTGTTCCTGCGGATTTCAACCAAACCAAACAAGCTACAATTGCTTCAGCGGCTCACAATGGCCCAGTTTACTTGCGTTTCGGTCGTCCTGTGATGCCTATTTTCGTGAAACCAGATGCTGAATTTATAATCGGTAAAGCAGATGTTTTGACAGAAGGAACGGACGTTACGATTATCGCTTGTGGTCACATGGTTTGGAAATCAATTGAAGCTTTGAAAACGTTGACGGAGAAAGGAATTTCTGTGGAATTGATTAATATGCACACAATCAAACCCTTGGATGTGGACGCAATTTTGAAATCAGTTGGAAAAACTCGTTGTGTAGTTACTGCTGAAGAACACATGCGTAATGGCGGTTTAGGAGATGCGGTTGCTCAAGTTTTGGCACAACACGATCCACTTCCTCAAGAATTTGTAGCAGTTAATGATAAGTTTGGCGAAAGTGGCACACCTATGGAATTGATGACGAAATACGGAATTGATACAGCGGATGTGATTGCTGCTGTTGAAAAAGTTTTGGCTAGGAAGAAATAATTTCTATTTGGCTTAATTTTACGCTTTCAAATGATAATTGGTCAAGATTTTCCAAAACTAGAATGGTCTTTTATGGACTACATTATTCTAGAACCCAATGCGCTTGTAACGGATACAATGATGGCTTTGGTTAGTTTTTATTTAGCATATTTACTTTTTAAAAAGCGCTTAAACACCACTTTTTCTAATCGCTGGTTGTATTTTTTTATAGTGTTTGGAATTAGCTCCTTTTTGGGTGGTTTGGGTCACGCTTTGTTTTATTACTTCGGCGCAATGGGAAAAATGCCTAATTGGATTACAGGAATTGTGGCAATTTATATGATAGAGTATGCTATGTCTGCTGAAATTGTTAGCAATGACTTTAGAAAGAAATACGAAAAATTCATTTTTTGGAAAATGATCTTGGTGTTTGCAATTTTCTTTTGGGTGGTTAGTACCCAAGCGATTGATGAAAAACCAGAATTGGGATTCCTTCCTGTAGCGATTCATACGATTGTAGGTATTTTTACTTCAGCAGGAATTATAGGCTATTCATTATCCAAAACCAAGAACGAGTCGTTTAAGTTTTTTTATTGGGGAGTTGCGATTATTTTACCAAGCGCTTTTTTCTTTTTAATGAAAATCAACCCTATTAATTGGTTTGATAAAAATGATGTTTCACATTTATTTATTACAATAGGAATCATCTATTTTTATATCGGAACAATAGAAGTTAGCAACACTAAAGCAATACAATCTACTACTTAATATTTGATTGTAAGCGAACTATATTTAGTTACAGCTTTTCCTTCTAAATCCTTAGCGGTTACGTAGTAAATATAATTTCCAGTTGGAAGTTTGTCACCGTTTAAATTAGTTCCGTCCCATTTAAAATCAGCGTCTTCTGATTTGAATACAACATTGCTTTTCGCGTCAAGAATCACGATAACAAACTCGGTTACGTTTGCGATATCTAGTTTTAAAAAGTCATTGTTTCCGTCGCCATTTGGAGTGAAAATATTCGGAAGTGTAAATTGTAATTTGCTTTCTTCTGGTAATTTTTCTGTTGCAACGTTTTGTTTAGTTTCCTGATTTTGAGCCGAAGTAGATGTTTCGACCTTCGGATTATTTTTTGTCGCTTTTACTTCTTCTTTGGTTTCAATTTGTGTGTAAGAAATAGGACCTTCAACTAAATTTCTGTTTGTAGAAATTGTATTGTCATTTATCGATTCAAATTGATGAATATTCTCTGCTGAATTGTTTTCAGAAATAATATTAATTTGATTGGAATTGTCTATTTTAGAAGCATTTGAATTGTTTTCTACTTTATTTTCAGTTGGGTTTGATTTAGATTCTTTTTGTTTGTTGGCATTTTGAACCTCAATTTTTGGAGTTTCCTTCGCTTCATCTTTAGAAAGAAAAATGACCGTTCCTGTCACACTTGCTGCAATAGTAATACCAATAGTAATTTTAGCTAGAAGTGACATTTCTGAGGCAGTTGCAACTGTTGAAGTAGTTGCAATTGAAGAAGAAACTGCCGACCAAAGTTCAGGGCGAACAGGTGTTTCCAACTGCGAAAGTTTTTCTTGAAACAAATCTTTAATACTGTCTTTTTCTTCCATTTTATCTTTTTTCTAATCGGTCTCTCAAATATGCCCTTGCACGTAAGTACTGCGATTTGGATGTACTTTCAGTTACACCAAGTGCTGCTGCAATTTCTTGGTGCGAATAACCTTCAATTGCAAACATGTTAAAAACAACTTTGTAACCTTCAGGCATACTTTGAACAAGCTTCATCAAATCTTCTGCCATTAATCGTTCGGCGATGAAATCTTTGTGTTCTAATTTATACTCTACTTCTTCCGCTTGAATGTCTCCTTGAAATTTGACGTTCTTGCGAATTTGGTCCAAGCAAGTGTTTACCATAATGCGCCGAATCCAGCCTTCTAAAACGCCTTCATTTTTATAATCAGGGAGTTTTGTGAAAACCTTCACCAATCCATCTTGTAAAACATCTTCTGCTTGTTGGCTACTTTTCATATAGCGCAAGCAAACACTGAACATTCTAGGGGCAAATTTGTCAAACAACGCTTTTTGCGCCTTTGGATTTCCTTTTATACATTCATTAACTAATGTGAAATCATCCATAGCGCTTTTTAAAGACTTATATAATTATTTAAAAGTTGCATTACTATTTGTTTATAGCTTATTTTCGTTGTGAAATATAACCAAATTTATGCGATCAATTTTTCTTTTCTGTTTACTTTTTGTTGGTTTTACCACTCTTTCACAAGGTATAAAAAAACTTCAACCTGGCTATTGGCGGGCGGAATTAGCGATGAATGATCGTTTGTTTATTCCTTTTTTTCTGGATATTTCTAAGAATAAAAATCAGTTACGATTAGAAGTTGTTAATGCCGATGAACGAATTTTATTACGCGATATCGTTATGAAAAACGATAGTGTTTATGCTCATTTTCCAGAAATGGATGCGCAAATTGTTTTTCAAGTCTCTGAAAAGGGAAATGAATTGCGAGGATATTGGATCAATTACGCAAGAAAAGAACCTATTAAAATTCCCTTAAATGCTTATATTTCTGCTGAAAATATTGAACGTATTTCATTTTCAGCAGCTGGAAATAGTAATGCGAACCAAAATTTAACTGGTAAATGGGACGTGACTTTCAATCCGAAAGTAAAACCTCGAAAAGCTATTGGGTCTTTTGAAGTGAAAAATACGAAAGTAACAGGTACATTCCTAACAGAAACGGGCGATTATCGCTTTTTAGAAGGGAACATGAACGGAAATGAATTTGCGCTTTCGAGTTTCAATGGTTCTTGGGCATTTTACTTTACTGGAACAATTTCTGGAGATTCTATTCAGGGAAAATATTACAGTGGCGTTACTTTTTCAACCGATTGGATTGCGTCCAAAAATGAACAGGCGAAATTGCGCGAGCACGAAGAGTTGACATATGTAATTAATGACGCAGCTTTCAATTTTAAGGAATTGGAAGAATTGAGCGGAAAACCGTTTTCTTTTCCTGGAAAGAAATACAAAGACAAAGTGGTTATTTTTCAGATAATGGGAACTTGGTGTCCGAACTGCATTGATGAAATTAATTATTTCAAAACTTTATACGCTAACTACAACAAACAAGGATTAGAAATCGTCGCACTAGCTTATGAAGTAGGGGAGGACAAAAAAGCGCAAATTAAAAAACTAAAAGCATTTAAAAAACGAACAGGAATTCCTTACAAAGTAGTATTGGCTGGAACATCTAAAACAGAAGTTGCCGCGCGTCACTTTCCAATGTTGAATGGAGTTATGAGTTTTCCAACAACGATTTTCGTGGATAAAAAAGGAAAAATTCAGAAGATTTTCACTGGATTTAGTGGTCCAGCAACTGGCGAAGCCTACAAGGAATTAAAAGATGAAATTCAATATGAAGTGGAAGAATTATTGGATTTGTTGAAGTAGGTGTTAAAATATTGATCTTCAGCAATTTTTCTTGAAAATACTAAACCGAATAATAAAGTATTTAATCGAAGTGAGAACTAATTAGTAAATATTAGCGAACGATTTCGGCCTTGAATTTCTAGGTTTTAGCTACAGCACTGAAACTGTTAATTTTTAAAATTTCTGTAAGAACATTTTTAAAAAATTTCAGTTTTAGAAAGTAGTTAAAATTGTTCGCAACGAGTTTTAAATAATTATCGGACAACAATTTGCGAACAAAAAGAAATTCAGAGCCTTGATTTTTGATTCTTTTGATCAAGTTTTTAACAGGCTTGCATCTCTTTATCCGGTAAAGTAACTTTGTGTTTGGGTAGCGAACAGAGACCGTCTTTTTGATTGGTGCTTATAGCCCTTGGTCAAGTATGGTACTGTTCCTTAAATGGTAATCCGTTTGGTGGTCTTAGAAAAAAAAGAACCCCGATTAAGAGCTTATAAAATTACTACCAAGGAACTATCGCTACTTTTTGTTAATTAAATCTTTAAAAAATGGAAAAGAAAAAAAAGCATCAGTTTCCGATTCTATTCCCAAACGCAGCAGGGATAGATATTTCAAGCAAAGAACATTATGTTGCAGTTAATCCCGAATCGAGCGAAAATCCAATTAGAGCTTTTGGTGCTTTTACAGAAGATTTACACGCAATCTCAAATTGGTTAAAGGAGTGCAATGTTACGTCTGTTGCAATGGAAGCGACGGGTATTTATTGGATTAGTCTTTTTCTAATTCTAGAAGAAGCAGGGTTCGAAGTAGTTTTAGTTACAGCAAAACATGTTAAAAATGTAAGAGGCAAAAAGACAGATGTTAGTGACGCCGAATGGATTAGACAGTTGCATAGTTGTGGATTATTGTCTGCAAGTTTTCAACCAGATAAGTTTACAAGAAGTTTACGAACTTATATGCGTCACAGGAAAAATCTTATCGAAATGTCAGCTACACATATCAGAATGATGCAAAAAGCATTGGAGCAAATGAATGTAAAAATACATCATGTCATAACTGATATCACAGGAAAATCAGGTCAAGCAATTATTTCTGCAATACTAGATGGAGAAAGAGACTCAAACAAACTCGCTACTTTATGTGATGGGAGAGTTAAAGCGGAAGCCAAAACATTAATGAAGTCGCTTGAAGGTATTTGGAAAGAAGAACATGTTTTTGAATTAAAACAGAGTTATGAATTCTATAAAATGTACCATTCAAAGCTGAAAGAATGCGACATTGAAATTGAAAAAATTCTGAGACAACAATCCGGAATAGAAAAAAAGGACAATGATGTATTTAAACCAAAAGGTAATAAAAACAACATGAATTTCAATGGAAAAGAGATTCTTAAGAATTTACTTGGTACTGATTTAACGGAAGTTTTTGGACTAACAGAGACAAATATTACTGAAATTATAAGTGAAGTTGGAACAGATATGAGTAAGTGGCCAACCCCAAAACACTTCGCTTCATGGCTAAATCTTGCGCCAAATAATAGAATTTCAGGTGGAAAAATACTAAGTAGTAGAATTCAAAAGAAAAAAAACAATGCAGGACAGATATTCAAGATGGCAGCTTTTGCAATACAGCGAAGTAAGAATTGGTTGTCAATGTTTTTTCATAGAATAAAAAATAAACGAGGTACCCAAAAGGCAGTAGTCGCAACGGCAAGAAAAATAGCAATGATTTTTTATAAACTTGTAAACGAAAAGGTTGAATTTAATCCAATTTCTATAGAAAATTATACTGAAGGATTCAGAAATCAGGAAATAATGAAGTTAAAAAGAAAAGCACAATCACTTGGTTTTCAGGTAGTATAGAAAAAGTTACTTAAGAGCAAAAGAATGGCAAAATTGGTTAATAACTCAAACCAATGATTTTAATAATAAATTTTGTTTGCGACAAAATATCTGGTATAAAAGCCTATTTCCAAATTAAAATCCACTTTCCCATTCCAGAATTTTATCAGCAAGTACATCACTTAATTTGAAATAACTCTCAGTCGTCCAGCCACCAACATGCGGCGTAAGAACAACATTCTCAGCGGCGATTAAATACTGAAACTCTTCGGGAAGATGTTGCTCAAAAAAGGATTCAAAACTCTTTGTTTCAAACTCCAAAACATCTAATCCTGCACCGCGAACCTTACCCGATTTAAGTGCACTTACTAAATCTTTTGTATTGACAATTTTTCCTCTTGAAAGGTTCAGTAGCAAAATTGGTTTCGCAAACGAATTAAAGAAATCTTCACTTGCCCAGTATTTCGTTTCTTTGTTTTGAGGAATATGGAAACTTACAACATCAGCCTGCTCTTTTATAGCCTCCAAGGTACATTCCTGCACAAAATGATCACCAAAGCCTGTTTTGTATTTGTCGTAAACCATCACTTTAACCTCAAATCCACGTAACTTTTTTGCAAAGGCAGCGCCATTATTTCCATAGCCAATAATCCCAACGGTTTTGCCATCGAGCTCTTCGCCTCTATTTGCTTCTCGATTCCAAACACCATTTCTAATTTGAAGATCAGCGATATGCAGTTTGTTGAGCAATACCAAAAGCATTCCCAACGCATGTTCAGCAACGGCATTTCGATTTCCTTCAGGAGAATTAAAAAGTGCAATATCTTTTTCTTTACAATAATTTTGGTCGATATTTTCCAGACCAGAGCCAGAACGAGCTATGAATTTTAATTGATTCGCATTTGCTAAAAATTCAGCATTTAGTGTAAATCGAGAACGAATTACTAATCCAAAAGTTTTTGGTAAAACAGCTTGAACTTCCTCCAAAGAAAATTTTATTCCAATGATACATTCAAAGCCCGCTTTGACTAATCGTTCATGAAGTATTGGATGAACGGTATCAATGAATAGCACTTTTCTCATTTTCAATTTTTGATTGGAGATTAAAGGTAATTATTTCTATTTTGATAAAAAAAATTAAAGTAATTATATCTAATCAGTAAACTACAATTCAGCAATCACAGACAATGCATTAAGAATATTTTGTCTGTTTTTCATAGCTGTATCTGTTAAATAACCTAAAACTGCAAAGCTCATTGCGCTCTTGAAAGAATTAAACAGACCAGTAATTTTCTTATTTAAATTTTACATTTCAGATTTTAAGGCACAAAAAAAAACCTTCTAAATAAGAAGGTTTTTTTTTTAGTTTTTAACTACACGTGAAGTTAGCTTGTTGCCATTTTTAGCATCTTTAACTGTCAATAGATAGATCCCATTTTTAAGGGAGTTTAGGTTAACTGTTGTTTGTTCACCTTGAAAAAGTGTAGATGAAATTTCTTTACCTGACAAATCATAAAGAGAAACACTGAACTCAGATGAATAATTCATATAAACAATTGCTTCGTTTTGAGTTGGATTAGGATAAATATTCATTTGTGCTCCTTCAGTAATTGAAGGTTTTGTCTCATCAACACTCAAGAATGGTTGATTTAAAACAGGTAGTTTAATTCTTGTTGCATGATCTGGTGAAAAAGCAATTCGGTTAATTGCCACACGTGGAGCCATTTCTTGTCCTTGGAACGTGTAAGTTCTTCCATCACCAGGTCTTCTTCTGAAAAATTCGTTTGGTTCAATTGGTAAATTTGGATTAGATTGGTAACGCGGATAATTTGAACTTGAAATTAAAATTTTCATTTTATGTTCCTTTCCAAATGTGTACCCAATCGGCATCATTTGAAATGTATATTCATAAATTTCTCCAATGTTTATATTTTCAAAAACTGCATTATCATCTTCTTGGCCTTCAACTATTGAACGCGCATAATTTCTTGCTCTTGCATTTACACAACCTTCAACTACGTATAACTCGCGACCATCAGGATAGACATCAACAACTCTTACGAAAAAGTCAGTATCTGTTGGTCCAGAAGTTACACCAGAAGGGTTTGATTTAGCATAAATTGTTGCCTCTGGAAATCCAACAACACAAAGTGTATCTTGAAGCACTTCCGTTTCAAATTGAATTACTCCTGGTCGATCCATTGTATATTCTGCCCATTCTTTTAAATTAAATTGACCTTGACTGTCACGTAATCCGTCTGGAGTTCTTACAATCATATTTGCTCCACCAATAGTACTAATCGGGTCATCTGGATTGTGCAAATACATACTGAATCCTTCATCGTTTGTAGGTTGAGAAGTATTTACAGTTCCGTTTTTGTGTAAATAAAAATCTTGCCATTGAACACCTGTTGTTAAAGGAAATTCATCAGCTCCATACCAGTAATTACCAACAGCATCGTTTACAGTTGTACCATCATTTACTGGACCAACAACATAAAAACGAATATCTTGAACAGCATCAAAATCTTTATATTCAACCGTTGAAACCTCAGCCCCTTCTAAACCTGTGATTAAAGGTTCTCCAGTTGCTGGAATATCATAAGTCTGAATTGTTCCAATTGGGTCGGTGGAATTTGCAGCTCGAAGAGCAACTTTTAATCCTGGTAAATCCGTTGCTCCTGTTAAAAAACTAATCAAGTCATTCAATGGGATTTTGTAATCTTCTGCTGGCACTCTTACTTGCACCAATCCTGCATCACTCCATTCAGTAGATGCCTTAATGAACGCTTTAGGTTCGCCTAAATATTGTGTTGAATCGTAATTTAAATTATAGCGATACCATTGAATTAATTCTGAATTAACAGCGCTTGCCAAAGGTAATTCTGTCTGAGAAAACGCTCCTAATTCAATTCCTAAAATACTGCTAACATTTTCTTTATATTCCATGTCACCAGTAACACGTGCTCCAACTGTTTGATGTGCCCAAGGACCAATCACTAATTTTTGAAGATATTTACTTCTTTTGGTTGGATCCAAATGTTGTTTCATTAAGTTCCACGTTTCAATCTGTCCATCTGTAAAAATATCCCACCAACCCGTTAAATGATATGCTGGGGTTTCCATATTCGTATAGCGATTAACTGTTCCATTGATATCTCCTAAACCTTGTTCGTTAACAGGAGCATGTGAAGCATCCATATCTCTTCTTCCAATACTATTTGGATAATAACCCGCTGGACCTCCTAAATAGCGAACACTCGCAAAATGATCAATTGCATTAGCAGCTGCGACGAATTTATTCGGTAGACCATAATCTGTTGCTGAATGCATATCGTTGTCAATATCATTATCTATTTCATTCAAATCATCATCTGTACCAGTAAAAATTTGACCTTTTAACCAGCCATTAACTAAGCGATCTCTAAAAACACCATTTTGAAATCCAGTACTTTTATAGAATTCTTGAGTTGCTACAATTGGAACTAAACATTTAATTCCAGGCTCATCAGGATTAATTTTTCTGGCTGCCGCAGCTTGATATTGATTGTAACCTAAAGCAGATGCTCCAAACATTCCAATTCTACCATTCGTTAATTTTGCTGTTGTTTCTGGAACGCCATTTTGGTCATTATCAAATAACCAATCTTGATTTAAGATTTGTTGAATAGAATTATATCCATCTTCGTGCTTGTTTCCATTTCTTGGATCATTAAGTGGAGTTACATCTAATATATGACCATAAGTTGGATGATAAGGATCTTTACTCCAGCCGTCAGAATACAAGGGCATATAAACACCTTTAGAAGTGTAACGACCGCGCATGTCTTGAACAGCATAACAGTATCCTAACATATTAATTGGTGAGGCAATTCCATCCCATGTTCCTTTGTTATAAGGTGTTCTCGAAAAAACCATTGGTAACTGATAAGGATTTGGATTAGGCTGACCATTGATTGAATCATACATAATGAATTGTACACCTTTCTTCAAAATCTGAATTGGAACTGTAGTTCCCAAGATATCAACGTCAATTAATAACGAATCACGAAGAATTGGCAAATAAACATCTGTCATCAATTCTATTCCGTCTGGCATAGTAATAGGAATTGTAAACTTGGTAGATAACTCCTCCAAATTATCTAATTGACCGTTATTATTAGTTGATTGGGCGATGAAATTATTTACAGTTAATATTATAATTAATCCAAATATAATTTTTTTCATGTTATTTATTTTTTACTAAAATAGAATAAAATCACTAAACTTTAATTTTTTTTTAAAGTTTTTTTAGTTTAAACCTTGTCATTGTTGAGAGATCTACAATAAAATAGATTCCACTACTAAGCTGTTCTGTTGCAAATACTTCATTAGTTGAATCTAATTGAATTGATTGAATTGTTTCTCCATGAATATTTTGAAGTAATAGGATTTTACCGATTTCTTTCGTTTTAATAGTAATGTTTTCTGTAAATGGGTTGGGTGAAATAGAAAAAGTTAGTTCTTTATTATTTTCATCAATTGAAATAGCTTGGTTTTTCAAACAGCGAATTGAATATCCTGCTTGTTTCTTCCCATAATTTTTCACTAAATTATCACTCAAATAATTCGTAGAACGATACCATCCAAATTGATTATCTAATTGTGATGATGTCCACCAAAAAGCATATTTTTCTAAATTCGCAAAATTACCTCCATCATACCGACAGCCAGCAGGGAGTCCTGAGAATAAACTTTCGTTGGTAGCTCCTGAATTTGGAGCCCTCCAATAAAGTGTCTCCTGTAGTTTCATTTTACCACCAGCTACTCCGTTTCCACCTAATAAATCAGAATAATCAGTCCATTCATTATCTGTTGGAACGTGCCACCCAACAGGACAAATATTTCTTTCGTCAATAGTTACATACCAATTATAAAGATTTCCATAAATAGAGCTTGTTGTAATGTTTTCGTTATAAACTGAAAAGGCTCCTATATTTGTAGTTTGCCAAGCATTATTAAAATTTAAGTTTTGAATAGAATCTCCATTAGAAAACAACTTAGATTTTAAATTTTCAGCCATCCACTCTTGCTCGTTTTCTAAAATTATTGTTTGATAATTATTCCCTTCATAATCATAAATTCCATTCCCCGTTGTCGGAAATTGAGCAAAAACTAATGTTGAAAAATTTAAAATCGAAAAAAAGTTAATTCCTGCGAATTTGATTAAAAAATTCAATTTGTGAAATGGCTTATTCATGATTAAAATTATTAAATTAAGTATTTGATTAGTAAGTAGTTGAAATAAATTAAAAACCGACTATTAAACAAAAGCTTTACGTTGATTTTATTTTGATCTTTTATAAAATTAAAAAAGAATGTTAAAATTTTTAAATTAATTTATAAATTAGAAAAATATTAAACCAAAAATCATGAATAAAATTCTAAAAAATCTAGCATTAATAATGGTTTTTACCTTCATTGGAGGTAACGTTATAGGACAAGTAAAAAACTTCAGTGGCGTGGTGATAGATAGTGAAACAAAAAAACCAATTTCCTTTGCAAAAGTTGTTTTAACAGAAACAAATCAAGGTGCGATTGCCGATGATAATGGTAAGTTTACCATTCAACTAGATTTTTCGAAAGGGAACAAGGAAAAAACATTAACGGTAAGAAATGTAGGTTATCAAGATTTTAATTTGATTGTAACTATCAATTCACCAGCTGTTTTATCTATAGTGCTTGTTGGAGAAGTGATTTCTTTTAATGAAGTAGTTGTTTCAAGTTCGCGTGTTTCTGAAAAAATAATGGAGTCACCCGTGAGTATTCAAAAATTGACTTCACAACAAATCTTATCTACTTCAAGTGGAAATTTCTACGAAGGATTTAAAAATTTAAGAGGTGTTGATATTTCTAGTTCAAGTGCTGGATTTCAAGCGGTTAATATGCGTGGTTTTAACACAACTGCTCCTGTTCGTGTAGTTCAATTTGTTGACGGGATGGATAATCAGGCGCCGGGTTTGAATTTTCCTGTTGGAAATCTTGTTGGTGCAAATCCATTAGATCTTGAAAGCGTGGAAATTATTACTGGTCCTGCTTCTTCATTATATGGTCCAAATGCATTTCAAGGGGTTGTAAATATGATTTCTAAAAATCCGTATGATTATCAAGGTCTTTCGGCAGAAATAAAAACTGGAACACGCAATTTATTGGAGGGAAATGTTCGCTATGCTGAAGCTTTTGGAAAAGATCAAAAGTTTGCAGTAAAATTTACAGCTTCTTTTATGCAAATGAAAGATTGGATTGCAGACGATAGTGCTTCCAATATTTATGGTGATATTTCTGCAGATGTGAATCTTTCCAATATCGTTTCCAAACTTCAATTTGATCAAACTCAATCGCAGGAGGACATCGATCAGTGGGTGGCTTTAAATAATTATATTGAGTTCAATCCAGTTGTTGGTCAGTTAGGGTTAAATGTAAAAAATGTTGTTGCTCCGGGTTATTTTGAAAATCAATTGGCAAACAACAATGTTCAAAGTTTTAAAACAAGCTTGGGTCTTCACTACAAATTGACTCCAAATTCACAAATTTCGTACACTGGAAAATTTGGTTTAGGAACTGCTATTTATCAGGGTGCGAACCGTTATTCAATTAAAGACATTATGTTCCAACAACATAAAGTTGAATGGAGTGGTAAAAATTTCTTAGTAAAAGCGTATGGAACTTTTGAAAACGCTGGTAATTCTTATGATGCTGTCTTTACTGGAATCAATGTTTCCAAGGCTTCAATTGCTGATAATTGGGTGCCAACTTATTTAAGTACTTTCTTTAATACACTTTCCGCCTTGAACAATGATTATGCGAATGACGCAAATATTACAGATGTTCAAACATCAATGGAGGCTGCCTTAATTGATGCTAATAATTCTTGGTACCAACCTGGAACTGTTGCTTATGATAGTGTTAAAAATATAATTACTAATAATGCAGACCTTCAAAATGGATCTAAATTCGTTGACCGCTCTGCATTTTATCATTTAGATGGACAGTATAAATTCGAAAAAGTGAAATGGATGGATTTGCAAGTAGGAGCAAATTTCAGGTATTATTCTCCTCGCTCTTATGGAACAATTTTTACAGATACACTTGTAAATTTTGCTGATACGTTAGAAAATGGTTCGGCAGACAGAAATGCTGAATTTACAAAATTGTCATTGTGGGAAATGGGAGGATATGTTCAAGGAACAAAACGCTTTTTTGAAAATAAATTAGTAATTAATGCTTCGGCTAGAGTTGATAAAAATCAAAATTTTCAACCACAATTTTCTCCACGATTATCACTTTCTTCAAACTTTAAAAACAACAATATTCGTGTAGGTGTTCAATCCGCATTTAGAACTCCAACGCTTCAAAATCAATATATCAATCTAAATCTTGGCCCTATCTCACTTTTAGGAAACTTGAATGGTTACGATAATGTTTACACACTAAATTCTGTTACCACTTTCAATGATAGTTTAGCAGCTTTGAATGGTGATTTGAACGCAATTGACCCAGCGATTTTGAAGAAAGTGAATTATGCAAAATTGAAACCTGAGCAAGTGAAAACGATTGAAATTGGTTACCGAGGTGTGATCAAGGGAAAACTGTTTATCGATGCTGATTTCTATTACAATGAATACACAAATTTCATTGCAGACGTAAGAATTGTTGCTCCTTTAGATGGCGCAATTGCTGGGGGAGAAAGCGGATTTGATGCAATTGTAACAAAAGATTATAGCGTTTACCAAGTTCCTGTTAACAGTGAGAAAAAAGTAAATTCAATGGGTGGAGGTTTGTCTTTAGCTTATTATTTACCAAAAGGCTACCAAGTTTCTGCGAACTATACTTACGCAAATTTAATTACCCAAACCTTGGAAGAAGATTTGATTCCTGGATTCAATACTGCTCCTCATAAAGTAAACGTCGGATTTACAGGGAAAAACGTTTGGAAAAATCTTGGATTCAACACTAATTTTCAATGGGTAAACGGATTTGAATGGCAAAGTACATTTGGAACAGGTCAAATTCCTTCGTACCACATTTGGGATGCTCAATTGAACTACAACTTCAACGTAAAAGAAAGCAAAATGATTGTGCGTTTGGGTTGTTCTAATATCTTGGACAAGAAAAGACGTGAAGTGTTTGGAGGCCCAATGATTGGGAGAATGATTTATACGAGCGTTGGGTTTGACTTACAAAAAAAGAAAAAATAAGAAACCTTAAACTTTATATAAATGGAATCAAGTGCAATAACCACCATTTTTCTACCTTTAGCATTGGGAATTATTATGCTCGGCTTAGGCCTTTCTTTAACAATTGCTGATTTTCAGCGCGTTGTAAAATTTCCAAAAGTTATATTTATTGGTCTTTTCTGTCAAATGATAATTCTTCCTGTTGTGTGTTTTTCAATCGCAAAAGGTTTTGGACTAGCTCCTGAATTAGCAGTAGGATTGATGTTGTTGGCTGCGTCGCCTGGGGGTTCAACGGCGAATCTTTTCAGTCATTTAGCAAATGGAGACGTTGCTTTAAATATCAGTTTAACGGCATTTAATAGCATTTTAAGTATTTTGATGTTGCCGCTAATTGTCAATTTTTCGATTGATTATTTTATGGAATCGGGGCAAGTAGTTCCTTTACAATTCAAGAAAATTATTGAGGTTTTCGCAATAGTTTTAGTACCTGTTGGAATTGGAATGATTGTTAATGCAAAAAACCCAAGTATTTCTATCAAATTAGAAAAGCCTGTTAAAATTCTTTCAGCAATTTTTCTTGTGCTAATTATTGTTTCAGCCATAATCAAGGAAAAAGCTCATATTGTTGAGTATTTCCAACAAATTGGTATTCCAGCACTATTATTCAACGTGTTGAGTTTAGGAATTGGCTATTTCATTCCAAGAATGTTAAGAATTGGCAAAAAACAAGCTATTGCAATTGGTATGGAAATCGGTATTCATAACGGAACGATGGCGATTTTTATTGCAACGACCGTCTTAAACAATAGCGTAATGAGCATTCCACCAGCAATTTATAGCTTAATTATGTTCGTTACAGCTGGGATTTTTGGATATTTTGTAAGTAAAAAAACCGTTGCGGATTAAATCGTAAACTAAATGATAAGCAACTTTTTTAAATTGTATTTAGTCTAATTTTTGTTTCAAAAATTTAAAAGAATAGATTTTATTTATAAAACACAACAGTATATGAAATTATTTTTTTCAATAATAATAAGTTTCTTTTCTTATTCTTTATTGTTAGGACAATCAGCTACTTGTAATATTCAACAATTAGATGCAGCAATGGCACAAGCGGGTTTTATACCACTTAATGTTGATGGGTATCCTTGTTCAAAATATTATTACAATCCAGCAACAACGAGTAATTGGAATACTGCAAGTGCTCAAGCAACAGCAGTTGGTGCAACACTTTTGACAATCTGTGATCAAGCTGAAAATGATGCAGTATTGCTAGCCGCTACAACCGCTGGAGTAACTGGAGGTTTGTGGATTGGTTACACTGATGCTGCAGTTGAAAACACGTGGGTTTGGTTAGACGGAAGTCCTTGCGCTTTTACGAATTGGAATCCAGGAGAACCCAACAATACAATTGATATATGCTCTTCAACTGGTGAGGACGTGGCTATCATGCAAATGAATAATGGTAAATGGAATGATGTTTATGCAAATCCAGGTTTTCCTTGCATAACACCTGCTCAATATGCTTCTTTAGTAAAAGTGAATTTATGCCCTGTTGTTACTTCAACCGCAAGTGCAAGTTTAGTTTGCGAAGGAGACCCTGTTCAACTTTCCGCAAGCACGATGTTCGGTTCACCAACATATACTTATTCTTGGATTAATTCTACCAATCAGTCAGTTGGAACAGGAAATAATCTTACGATTAATCCAACTTCAACTAATTCTTATGTTGTAACATCAACAGATTTATATGGTTGCTCAGCCTTGGATACTGTTATAGTATCAACACAAAATTGTACTCCCGACTTAGCAGATATTTGTTGTCCATACATTGGATGGGATTACATTCAACCAATTACGATAACTAATAATACTCCTTTAGCGACAACAGCTAATCTTCAAACTTTGTTACTTATTGATACCCAAACACCAATTGCTCAGGGGAAAATGCAAGCTTCAGGAATTGACATTCGTTTTGTTCACGAAACTTGTGGTAACTACCTAGATTACTATATTGAAAGTGGAATCAATACAACTCAAACAAATATTTGGGTAAAAATGCCAAGTATTCCAGAGAATGGAAGTTTAACGCTTTATCTGTATTACGGAAACGCTGGTGCTGCCCCCGCATCAATTCCTTTTACTGGTCCAACGGGTATGTTTCCTTCTGTTTTAACTGTTGCAGGAACTCAAAATTTATCAGGTACTCAAATTTATGATTGGATTGATGTTCAGACTGGTGCAACTGTTTCAATGACAGCACTTCAACCAGTGGTATTACAAGCAAGAAAAATTATTTTCAACGGAACATTTAATGGTTTAGGCCTTGGCTTTGCAACTCAGGTTGGTCCAGGAGGTGGTGGTTCAGGAAACGGAAGTGTTGGTGGTGGCGGAGGTGGATATGGTGCAGCAGGCGGAGGTGGTGGAAATGCAAACGGTGGTGCGACAAATGGAACAGCCAATGGAAACGATATTGCGATGGGCTCTGGTGGTGGAAACTCTGATTGTAATGGTGGTGCTGGTGGAGGTGCAATTACGCTCACAGCAAGTGTGGTGGATATAAATGGAACAATATATGTAAACGGAAATACAAACACGACAACTTGTGGTGAAGAAGCTGGTGGCGGTGGTGCCGCTGGTGGAATTTTAGTTGTAGCAGAACATTTAAGAGGAAATGGAACTTTGGAAGCAAAAGGTGGAAAAGGACAAAACAGTACGAATAAAGAAGGTGGTGGCGGTGGCGCAGGAGGAAGAATTAAGCTATTTTGGTCAGCATTCAATACGTTTTCTGGAACACTTTCGGTTACAGGAGGAGTAGCTGGAACGGGCGGACAAAGTGGAATGCAAGCAGGAGGAAACGGCACAACTGCTCAACCTCAACTACCAGGTCTCACAGTAACTTTTGCACCAGAAGTTCCCGTTAGTATTCCAACTGCGAATTTTTCTTCTCAAAACGTTTGTGTAAATACCCTTTCTCCTTTTAACGACCAATCAAGTATTCAATCGGGTGGGTCAATCACGCAATGGTCGTGGAATTTTGGTGATGGTTCAAATCCTTCTTCTAATCAAAATCCAGTTTATGCATACACAACAGCTGGAACTTTTAACGTAACCCTAACCGTTATTTCTAGCACAGGTTGTACGAGTCAATTCACAGGACAAGTAACTGTAAACGAAGGAACAACGGCGGGCTTCTCAGCGACAAATGTCTGCATTGGAAACACTGTTAACTTCATAAATTCATCAGGATTAAATGCAACAGCTTGGTCGTGGAACTTTGGTGATGGAAACACAAGTACTTCCCAAACGGCATCACACACCTACACTGCACCTGGAACTTATACGGTTACATTGAATGTTCAAACGGCGAATGGTTGTATTTCAATTGCATCAAATCCTGTTACTGTTTATGCGCTTCCAACAATTCAAGCAGGGCAAGACCAAACAATTTGTATAGGTCAAAGCCCAACACTTACTGCCACTGGAGGAACGACTTTTATTTGGACGCCAAGTTTTGTAAACGGACAAGCTGTTTCTCCTACTCAAACTACGACTTATACTGTTGTTGGCACGGACGCAAATAATTGTCAAAACACAGATGAAGTTACAGTTTTAGTTCTACCAATTCCAACTGCTAATTTTTCTGCAGACACATTAGTTGCTCCTCCTAATACAGCAATTACATTTTCCAATTCAAGTACTAATGCAACAAACTATAGTTGGAATTTTGGAAATGGATCTCAAACTACTTCGATTAATTTAGATAATCAAACAGAAACATTCCTCAATCAAGGAATTTATACTGTTATGCTAACCGCAAGTAATGGATTTTGTGCTAGTAATGATTCTTTAACGGTAACGATTATTGATCCATTACTTGAATATTTCATACCAAATGTATTTTCAGTTACGGGTGATAATATCAACGAGACTTGGTCTGTTCAAACTAAAAATGCAGTGTCATCAAATGTGTTGATTTTTAATCGTTGGGGAAACGTTATTGCTGAGTTAAAAGAACCCAATGAATCATGGGATGGAATGGTAAATGGAAAGAAGGCAAGTGCTGGAGTTTATTTCTATAAATATGAATTAGTTGATAATTACAATGAAACTACAAGAGGGCATGGACATTTTACATTAATAATTGAATAAGATTCTGATTTTAACACAACTAAAAATATATTTTTTGTAATTTTAGCCAACTTAAATAATTTATTTGGTTTTAACCATTTTTTAAAACATAATTTTTATGAAAAAATCTTTACTCGCTTTAACTTTTTTACCATTATTTTCCTTTGCACAAATGACAGAAGCAAACGACCCTGCAATTGGATCAACTACGACGCTTTATTTATGTGACTCAAACACTGTACTTTATGAAGATGTAATTGGAGCTGGCGTTACTTGGGATTACAGTAATTTATTAGGTGTTCAAGAAATCACTAAAACTTTAAGTGTTTCCGCTGTTGACCCATTATCAGTTGACTCAATTTTTGTTGGTTCAACTAAAAAATATAGCATTGGTGATTTATTGACCACTTATTATACTTCATCAGCATCTGGGCGCATTTCTCAAGGAAATATTTTTTCTGAACAAAGTTTAGGAAGCGTATTTGTAAATTGGAATATTGATAATCAAATATTAAATAACTATCCCTATGCGCTAAACGACGAATTATATGATCCTACTGATGGTGGAATTATAAGTGCAAATCCTCTTGTTCCAATTGATACTGTTGCTAACGGTGGTTCTTATTCTATAATAGATGGTGTTGGTACTTTGAAATTACAACAAAATGACTACACGAACGTAATCAGATATTACATCACAGATACGTTAAACACAGTTATTTTTAACGTAATTTTTGGTGAACAGCCAATTACTTTAGTTCGTGAGTGGTATGAATATTATGATTATACAACCTCAAACCTTCCAATTTTTGTTGTTGTTTCTATCAAATTAACTTCTGCTTTAATAAACAATGAAAGTACTTTGGTTTTGTCTAAAGATATGCCAAATGATTACATCGGTATAGCTGAAAACAATATCGGAACGTTTGATTTATATCCAAATCCTGCAGATCAAGTATTAAATATCAATACAGAAGGAGATTTCAATTATTCTGTAATGAATGTAAATGGTGAGGTTTTAGTTACTAACGCCAATTCAAAAACACTTGATATTTCTTCATTTAGCGCAGGAATTTACTTTGTAAAACTTCAAAATGCTAAAGGAGTTCAAGTAAAAAAATTCGTTAAGAAATAATTTCTAATAATCTTAAATTGAAGGGGTTTCGTTTCGGAATCCCTTTTTTTGTTTGTTGCAATTCTTTCTTTACCTTTGTCGTATGATTAAAGGAATTATCATTTTCTTCTTTACTTTAATTCTTTTTATAGGAAACATTGGAATTCCTGTATTTACTCATGCTTGTGAAGAAGATGGAATATTCCGTTCTTATTTCATAAATACGGAGAATCATTGTGAAAATGAGCAATCAGACTTGCCTCCTTGCTGTCAATCTGAGGAAAATGAAAAGGATGATTGTTGCCATGATGAAACCGATTTAATTCAATTAAAACTTGATTACTCCGTTTCTTGGAATCAATTTCATTTTACCGATTACTATTTTCAAACAAGAGAAACAAAAGCAGTTTACTCGAGTGAATTCGTGCTGACTAATACTGTTTTAACAACAAATAAAGGCAAAGATCCTCCACCCAAGCCTTGGGGAAAGGCATTACTTATCGAACAACAAGTATTTAGAATTTAGAAGATTAGACTGAAAATTATTGTCTAAATCTTTTAAATTTTAATATGAAACAACTCGTTTTAAGCGTTTTGTTGAGTTTCGGTTTTTACTCATCATTTAACGCCCAAATAAAGGGATTGGTGCAAGGCACTGATTCTATTTCAAAAAAACCAATCTATGGTGCAAAAGTGAAATTCATTCACTCTAAAACGGGTGTAATTACTTCCGAAGAAGGAACTTTTGAAATCGTTTTACCAAAATTATTACCTGACACACTCGTAATTTCGGCTGTTGGCTACTACTCGGACACTATCATTCTCGACAAAAAAGATCGCTTTATATCTCTGAACATAACACTATATTCACAGAAATTATTGGATGAAGTAGTGGTTAGTTTCAAACGAAATTCGCACGGAATTTCTAAACTGAAAACTTTACACGTTGAGGAGTTAACATCAGCTGAATTGCGCAAAGCTGCTTGTTGTAATCTTTCAGAATCGTTTGAAACAAATGCGTCTGTTGATGTGAATATTACGGATGCAGTTTCTGGAGCTAAGAAAATTCAAATGATGGGATTAGATGGCGTTTACACCCAAATTCAGTTGGAAAATATACCCTATTTACGTGGGTTAGAAAGCTCGTTTGGACTTCAATCAATTTCAGGTACGTGGATAGAATCCATTCAAATTACGAAAGGCACAGGAAACGTTGTTAATGGCTATGAATCAATGGCTGGCTTAGTGAACTTAGAATTGAAAAAGCCCAGAGAAATGGAGCGATTTTATGCCAATGTTTATCAAAACGCTTTTGGTCGTTCAGAATTAAACTTGAATGCGGGTACTATTCTGAACGAAAAATGGAGTACTGGTTGGTTGGCGCATGCTTCCACTGTTTATGGAAATATTGACCATAATAATGATGGTTTTCGCGACCTACCGATGGGAGATAATATCGCATTTATGAACCGATGGGAGTATAATGGTAAAAATGGAGAAGCTCAATTTGGATTTAATGCTTATCAAGATCGAAAAGTAGGTGGACAAACTGGTTTTTACAGAGGAAAACCTTCAATTGTAAATCCTACAGCGAATTATGGTGTGCTATTAAATTCTAGACACATTGACGTCTTTGCTAAAACAGGATTTTTTGGTAAAAAACCAATGCGCTCCTTGGGAATTCTTTACAATCTGAAGTATCAAACAATGGATGGTCAATTTGGATTACGAATGTTTGATGGAACTGAAAAACGAGGATACATCAATGCCATTTATGACGATATTATTGGCACAAGTGACCATAAAATTAAAGTAGGTGGGAGTTTGGTTGCTTTGATGATTTCACAAAAAGCAGACTCATTAACCCAAGATAGAATGGAAATTGTACCTGGTTTTTTTAGTGAATATACCTTTACTAGCTCCCGATTAACAAGTGTTATTGGTGGTCGCTATGATTACCATAATTTATTTGGAAGTCAATTTTCCCCTAGAATTCATGCAAAGTACAGCGCTTCAGAATATACGGAGATTCGTTTTACGGTTGGAAAAGGATGGCGTGTTCCAAATTACATGATTGACAATATTTCACTTTTAGCCAATTCAAAACAATGGATTGCACCAGCGGAAACTAAACCAGAAATTTCTTGGAATATAGGAGCTTCCATCGTTCATGAGTTTAAATTTCTAAGTCAAAAAG
Organism: Crocinitomicaceae bacterium; assembly: GCA_044374225.1. Classification (GTDB taxonomy): domain Bacteria; phylum Bacteroidota; class Bacteroidia; order Flavobacteriales_D; family Crocinitomicaceae; genus UBA952. Next base: position 144,582 of record JBILOX010000001.1, read on the forward strand.
CCAGTTTAACGCTCGATTATTATCACACTCGTTTCAGAAATCAATTAGTGGTTGACAGAGACGAAAGTGTTAATGCGATAGTATTCACGAATCTAGAAGAGGGTTCTTACTCTAATAGTTTTCAAACAGAATTGAGTATTTCGCCTTTTAAAAATTTCGATGTTCGCTTAGCGTATAAATTCTTGGATGTGAAAGCTGAATACGGTGGTGAAATGCGCCAACAAGTGATGATTCCTAGAAATAGAGGTTTTGTTAATCTAGCGTATCGAACAAGAAATAAACGGTGGGAATTTGATTTAACTTGTTCTGTTTTTGGAGCTTCTCGTTTACCTGTTCAAACCAATAGCGCGGATACAACCTTGATTTTATTTAATACAAAAGGTCAGGTTTATCCGATGGTAAATGGACAAATAACTTACGTTTATAAGAAATGGAACTTTTATTTGGGAGGAGAAAACTTAACCAACTTCAAACAGCAAAACCCTATCATTGACGCACAAAACCCTTTTAGTAACACTTTTGATGCAACTAATAGTTGGGGGCCAATAATGGGAATAAATGTATATGCTGGACTGCGATTCTCAATTTTACAACCAAAGAAAAAATAAGTAATAAGTGTTCAATCCAAACGAATTAAATAAGAAATGTAAATCGAAAAGAACAGCTGAATTTCAAGTTTTCTTTTCAAAAAAAAATGGTGATTCAATCGAATCACCATTTATGTTATATACTAATTTTTATTGTTTTGTGTACGTTGCGACACAAGTACCTTGGCCTCCCAAAAATGGAACAGAATTATTATAATTATAATTGATATTGATAATGTTACCTGTTGCTGTCATTGTTCCGTTACCAGAAAAAGTGATTGTTCCACCGGTTATAGTAACTGTTTGCTCGGCCATAGTAATATTTGCTCCGTTGATTGTGGCATAAGCTGTTCCTCCGACAAGTGTAAACATGTCATCAATAACTAATTCATTTGAATTAGCACCAGAAGTTACAGCAGGAGTGCCTGATAATGGGAAACTTGTCGCCCCACAGTTACTAGTAACTTCCCAAGTTGCTAACCAATTATCTTTCCCAATAATTACATTTACTTTTCTTTTTGCTGTTGAAGAACCATTTGCGTTCGTAGCTTTATAATTAACATGATAAACACCTGTTGTTGCTGTATTAACTGAATCAGCTAATTGTTCAACAATTACGTCTACAGATGAACCATCTTTATTAACGGCTGTTGCTCCTGGATCATTATAAGTTGAACCAACATTTACAGTAGTGTCTGTTGCTCCAATAATCGTAATGGTTGGAGTGTAAACACAAGAAGCGTCATCTTTTTTAGCTTTAGCGTTATAGTTTGTAGCAGTTGCATCTGTACAACCTTTTTTCTTACAACCCGTGAACGTCATTGCGCCGATAGTTGCAACAGATAATAAAATAAGTGTCTTTTTCATATAAATTTTTTTGTCAAATGTAATAAAATAAATCAAAAAAGCGAAGCTCCTAAGAACTTCGCTTTTAACCAACCAAACGATATGCGCTTAGTCTTGCAAAATCTGATCAATTACTTCAGGTTTGCTGAGCGCGTCTTTGATTTTTTTCTCTAATTCTTCACACAATTCAGGGTTGTCGTGAAGAATAGATTTAATGGAGTCTCTTCCTTGTCCTAATCTTGTTTCTCCGTAAGAGAACCATGAACCACTTTTCTTTAAGATGTTTAATTCTACACCTAGGTCAATAATTTCACCAATTTTTGAAATTCCTTCACCATACATAATGTCGAATTCAGCTTTTCTGAATGGAGGTGCAACTTTGTTTTTTACAACTTTTACTTTCACGCGGTTGCCAGTGATTTCTTCTCCATCTTTAATTTGTGCTGCTTTACGTATGTCAATACGGACTGAAGAATAGAATTTCAAGGCATTTCCTCCTGTAGTTGTTTCTGGGTTTCCGAACATTACACCTATCTTATCTCTTAGTTGATTGATGAAAATACAGCAACATCCAGCTTTGTTAATAGAACCTGTTAATTTTCTCAAGGCTTTAGACATCAAACGAGCTTGTAAACCCATTTGTGAATCTCCCATTTCACCTTCTATTTCCGCTTTTGGAGTTAATGCTGCAACAGAGTCGATAACAATTAAGTCAATTGCACCTGAACGAATCAAGTTGTCAGCGATTTCTAATGCTTGCTCACCATTGTCAGGTTGAGAGATTAATAGATTCGCTACATCAACACCTAATTTTTGTGCGTAAAATTGGTCGAAAGCGTGTTCTGCATCAATAAATGCTGCAATTCCACCACTTTTTTGAGCTTCCGCAATTGCGTGAATTGCCAACGTTGTTTTTCCTGATGATTCTGGTCCGTAAATTTCAATTACACGTCCTTTAGGAAATCCGCCAACACCTAATGCGATGTCAAGGGAAATTGATCCAGTTGAAATAACATCTAATTTTTCTACTGGAGCATCTCCTAATTTCATAACGGAACCTTTACCGTATGCTTTGTCTAATTTCTCCATTGTTAATTGGAGTGCTTTTAATTTTTCAGCGTTTACTTCTTTTGCTGTGTTTGATTCTTTAGCGTCTTTTGCTGCCATATCGTTTGTTTTTGTGAGTGGTTAACTCGGGTTATTATTTGTTTTGGTTGTTGCAAATGTATGTTGGGGTGAACGTAATCTATTTATGTTCAACTAAGAAATTCCAAATTCTTTTAATATTTCTTCCACATGGTTTTTGGTATTCGGCTTTTCAATTATCGAAATTAATTTACCTTCTTCATCAAATAAGAAGGTGTTACGATGAATTCCGTCGTAAACTTTACCCATGAATTTCTTTGTTCCCCAAACACCAAAAAGATTAATTACTTCTTTTGATTCATCGAGAATTAATGAGAAAGGTAGTTCATATTTACTTGAAAAGTTTTGGTGCGACTTTAGAGAATCTGCACTTACACCTAAAATCTGAATTTCATTTGTAAGTAAAGTTTCGTAATTATCTCGAACATTACAAGCTTGTGCAGTACATCCAGGTGTATTATCTTTTGGGTAAAAGTAAATTACCAATTTTTTGCCAACCAACTTTTGAGAGACAATTGATTTTTCATTTTGATCAGTCGTACTGAATGCAGGAAGCGATGCTCCAATTTTTAATTTTTCCATAATAGTTTAAATAATAATCGTTTTTTGGTTTGTATTCTAATCAAAGGTAAAAACAAATTTCATTATTTAAACAAAAAATAAAAAAAATAGTTGATTAATTTTTTCGTATTTTATAAATAAGGAAAGACCAGTTAAGAATTAATATTAGTCCACCAATTGGAGTAATTGGGCCAATAAAAGCTTTATTCCAATTGAAAATATTAGCAATGCTCAACAAATAAATAGAACCACTAAAAAAAACGATTCCAAGAATAGAAAAAAGTAAAAATTTGTTTAAAGTAATATTGAATTTATCAGCATTGAAGCCGATTATTAGTAATGCAATGGCTTGGTAAAACTGATAACGAATACCAACTTCGAAGGAATTTAGTTGTTCGATATTCAAATATTTTTTCAAACCATGTGCGCCAAATGCTCCAAGAATGATAGCTAAAATGAAAATAATCAGGCTCGTAATTACAATTCTTTTGTTCATTATGCAAAGTTGAGAAAAAAGATATGAACTCAAAGTCTTATCTTTGTTTTTTATGATACGATTTTCGGCTGTTCTTTTATTGGTATTTCTTTATTCATGTAAAGGTGAAGAACAAAATTCAGCTCAACAAAATATCGACTATTATCAATTTCAAAAAATCAAGTTAAGCAAATACGATATTCCAGCAAGTATTTATTTACCAGATGCAAGTGCAGGAATTGGGACATCCTTCAAACCATTAATTGAACACGAAATAGGTGATTATAAATGGCGAATAAAAGTTGGTCGTTATTTTGTTCTTAGCATAGAGGACTTCGGTGATTTCAAATATTTATTTGAGGAAAAGAAAAAGGAAATTTTGGCAAATAAGGTGTATAAAACTACCATTTTGAAAGAAGAGGGTGCAATTCTTGTTTATCAGCAAACTTTAAAAGAAGATATTGGTTTAAAAAAGAATAATACTTTTCATATTTATGCGGTGGTTAAATTAGATGAGGTTTTCTATCAAATAACAAATACGGAGAAGGGAAATACCAAAAAGGAAATCGATTTTATGTTTAAATCGATTAAATCAATCAAAAAAATAAATGAATAATTAATGGAACTAACTAGAGATGAGATACTAAAAGTACTCGGTAATATTATTGAACCAGATTTAAAAAAAGATATAGTAAGCTTAAATTTAATAGAAGAGTTAACGTTTTCTGAGAATCAAATTACTTTAACTGTTTCACTTTCAAATCCTGCATTACACGCAAGAAAAAGAATGCAAGAAGCGGTTGAGTTTAACTTGAAGCGATTTTTTGGACAAGAAATACATGTTATTTGCACCGTTAAAGGCTTAAATAATGAAAGTAAAAAAGCAAGAAGAAAAGTACTGCCAGATGTTAAAAACATTGTAGCAATTGCATCTGGAAAAGGTGGCGTAGGTAAATCAACAGTTACTGCGAATATAGCCGGTGGCCTTATTAAAGCAGGTTTTACAGTTGGGATTGTAGATGCCGATATTTATGGGCCTTCTATGCCAACTATGTTTGATGTAGTTAACGAACGTCCAAACATGACGGAAATTGATGGAAAAAATTTAATAAACCCAGTTGAAAGCAATGGAATTAAAATCTTGTCAATTGGATTTTTTACAGATCAAGATAATGCAGTTGTTTGGCGTGGGCCGATGGCTTCAAAAGCATTGACGCAAATGTTGACAGATGCTAATTGGGGAGAACTTGATTATTTATTAATTGATTTACCTCCGGGAACAGGTGATATTCATTTATCTTTGGTACAAACAGTTCCACTTGATGGAGTTGTGATAGTAAGTACTCCTCAGGAAGTAGCTTTAGCTGATGCAAGACGAGGGGTTAATATGTTTAAAATGGACACGATTAAAGTTCCAATTATTGGTATCGTTGAAAATATGGCCTATTTCACACCAGCAGAACTGCCTGATAATAAGTATTATATTTTTGGGCGTGATGGTGCAAAGAATTTAGCAGAAGGAATGAAAGTACCCTTTTTAGGTGCGATTCCATTAGTGCAAAGTGTATGTGAGGCTGGAGATTCAGGCAAGCCAGCTGTTTTTCAAGAAAACACACCTATTGCGAAGGCATTTGAAGATTTAGTTAATACCTTTGTATACCAACTAAATAGCATTAAAGACGTAATCAAATAAATATGGCAATTATTGATAAACAAGGAATTACCACCAAAGTAATCGAAGCAATGGAGCAATTACGTCCGTTTCTTCATGCTGATGGTGGCGATATGGAATTGGTAGAAATAACGGATGACGCAATAGTTAGAGTTCGTTTGATGGGTGCCTGCAGTGATTGTTCTATGAGCTTTATGACTTTAAAAGCAGGATTAGAAGATGCACTTAAATTAGTAGCTCCAGAAGTTAAGGCGGTTGAATCTGTTTAATTATTTAAATGAAAATAAAATTAATCGTTGTTGGTAAATCTGCTTTTGACTTTGTGAAAGAAGGAGAAGATGTTTATGAAAAACGATTGATTCATTATTTACCTTTTGAAAAATTAGTTTTACCAGATATTAAAAACCCAAAAAATCTCTCAGTTGATGAACTAAAGAAAAAAGAGGGAGAATTGATTTTATCTAAAATTACCAATCAAGATTTTCTAGTTTTGATGGATGAAAATGGTTCTTACTTTTCTTCTGTTAAATTTTCTGAATGGTTAAATCAAAAGTTGAATGAAGGTACTCGTTCATTAGTTTTTGTTATCGGAGGAGCCTTTGGTTTTTCAAAAGAAGTTTATGAAAGATCAAATTATTTAATTTCTTTGTCTAAAATGACTTTTTCCCATCAATTAGTGCGTGTGATTTTTTTAGAACAACTTTATAGAGCTCAAACAATTTTGAAAGGTGAGCCATATCATCATTTATAAATTACTATTTAATCAACAAAATTGCTCTCTCAACATCTAACTTTTATTGATATTTTTATTACTCTTCTTTGGTTGGGTATTTTATTAGGAATAGTAAATAATCAAGCATCAAAACTTGAAAACCAAGATTTAAAGCCCTATTATCTTAAAAATTTCTATTTTAAAGTTTTTTATGGTTTAACCTTTACTGTTTTTTATTTAGTTGTCTATGAAGGTGGAGACACATTGGCATATTGGGATGGAGCAGTTTGTTTAAATAAATTATTTTTTCAATCTCCAAGTTTATATTTGGATGCAATTTCAGGTCTTCCTTCCGATAAAAATAGATTAATACATTTTAATGCTGAAACAGGTTTTCCACCCGGCTGGATTTACAGAGAGGCTCAAGGTTGGTTTGTTTGTCAAATAACATCTATTATTTCTTTAGTTTCTTTTAGGTCTTTTTTTGCCACGGTAATTATTTTTTCCTTTTTTGTTTCAAGAGCAACTTGGAAAATATTTGAGTTGGTTACTAAATTAAATCTTCATTCACTTCGGGTGGCAGCTTGGTGTATGTTGTATGTTCCATCTGTTGGTTTTTGGTGTTCTGGAATTACTAAGGACACAATAATTTTTGTTTCCATATTAAATATCTTGTTTTATAGTCTTGATTATTTAGTTTTGAAGAGTAAATTCCAATGGACTAGTCTATTCTACGTAGTTATTTTTATTTATTTAATGAGCCAAATTCGTTCTTTTGCTTTAGCTGCAACATTTGCACCATTATTAGCTGCTTTTGGCACAAGAATTACTAATAAATATTCATCAAATCTTTTTGCCAAATTATCGTTTAGAATTGTCTTTTTAGGTATTGGTGCTTTTGGCTTTTTAACTGTGTTTTCATCAAGTGTAGTTGCTGATTTGGCTCAAGAAGCTTTGATTATTCAAAATGACTTTAAAAGTAATGAAACTTACACAGGAAAAAAATATGATATTGGTGAAGTTGATGGTACACCAGCAGGAATGATTAGAGCATTCCCTATTTCTGTGTTTTATGGAATTTATAAGCCTTTCATTTATGAATCCCTTTCTCCAACTTTGATTCTAAATGGTATAGAAAGTCTAGTTTTAGTGCTAATGACCCTAAACTTTATTTTTGTCGGTAATGTCTTTAAAAAAATTGCACGAGTCAGGTCTAATGAATTTTTAGTCTTCGCTTTTGTTTTTGTTATTCTAATTGGATTCATGGCTGGATATACATCAGTTCTTTATGGGGTATTAGTTCGTATTCGAGCCCCTCTTCTACCTTTCTTATTTCTTATATTTACAACCAAACCTGAGGAAATTAAAAAGCCCGAAGAAAATCTACTAACTGAAAAAGTATAATATGTGTGGAATTGCAGGATTTATAGATTTTAATAAAAAAACAACAAACGATACTATCCTAAAAATGACTGCGTCTTTGCACCACCGCGGACCTGATGCAAGTGGAACTGAAATTTTACAAGATGAGATTGCAATTCTTGGTTTAGGTCATGCTCGTTTGTCAATTATAGATTTAACTGAATCGGGGAAACAACCGATGCGCTTTCAAAATTATTGGATTTGCTTTAATGGTGAAGTTTATAATTTTGCTGAAATCAAAAAGGATTTAGTTGATTTAGGTCACACTTTTGTTGGTTCGTCCGATACAGAAGTTATTCTTCACGCTTATATTCAATGGGGAAAAGCTTGTTTATCTCGTTTCATTGGAATGTATGCGTTTTTAATTTATAATGTTGATTCTAAAGCTATTTTCTGTGTTCGAGACAGAGCAGGAATTAAACCATTTTTCTATTATTGGAAAGATGGACTTTTCATGTTTGCATCGGAATTGAAAGCGTTTCATGAACATCCGAAGTTTCAAAAGAAAATTAATCTTCAAGCCGTAAATGCGTTTATGCAATATGGAAATGTACCAACTCCGCATTGTATTTTTAATGATTGTATCAAACTGAAGCCAGGTCATTTTATGGAGTTTAACCTTAATAATGCAGCTGAAGTTTTAAATAATTCGTTAGCTCATCAAAAGCAATATTGGAACGTTTACGATGCCTACAATAAGAAAAAACTTGATATTTCTTTTGATGAAGCTAAAACAGAAACAGAGAAATTATTAAAATCAGCTTGCGATTATCGAATGGTGGCCGATGTTCCTGTAGGTGTGTTTTTAAGTGGTGGTTATGATAGTGCCTCTGTTACGGCGTTACTCCAAAAAGACCGAACTGAAAAGCTAAAAACGTTTACAATCGGGGTTCCTGATATTGGATTGAACGAAGCTCCTTATGCAAAAGATGTAGCTGCACATTTAGGAACAGACCACACAGAAATTCACTGTACACAAAAAGAAGCAATTGATTTAATTCCAGATTTACCATTTTACTACGATGAACCCTTTGCAGATAGCAGCGCAATTCCAACAACTTTGGTTAGTAAAGCTGCTCGTAAACATGTTACAGTGGCTTTAAGCGCAGATGCTGGCGATGAGGTTTTTGCAGGTTACAATCGTTACGATTATTTATATCGCTTTGGGCCAAAAATCAATCGAATTCCATCTCCAGTTCGTAAATTGATAGCTGGAACAATGGATATTATTCCTTCAAATGCTTTGCCTGTTTTAAGAAACAAATATAACTTTCACAATCGTTATGAGAAGTTGAAAGGAATTCTTAGAAATCCATCTCCAGAAAGTATAATGTTGAGTTTAAGTCAGCAATTCACAAATGATCAGTTGAATAAATTGATGAAAAATAGAGTGGATGAACTTGACACCGCTTACCATTCAAAAGAACTATTAAAGGAAAATTATACTCCATTGGCTTATATGATGGCAATTGACTACCAGACATATATGGTTGATGACATCTTGCAAAAGGTTGACAGAGCAACAATGACAGTGAGTTTGGAAGGAAGAGAACCCTATTTAGATCATCGTATTATTGATTGGGCTGCTCAATTGCCAGATGATTTCAAGTATCATGAAGGCAGTAAAAAATACATTTTAAAAGAAATCACCCATCAATATGTTCCCAAAGAAATGATGGATCGACCGAAAATGGGTTTTGCGATTCCGATTGCAGATTGGTTACACGTTGAACTAAAGGACTTAGTATATACCTATATAAATGAAAAACGTATTTCAGAACAAGGTATTTTTAACTGGCCGCAAGTAAAAGGTATTTTGGATTCATTTTACAATGGTAAAAAAGAGTTGGATTACAAACTTTGGTATTTATTAATGTTTCAAATGTGGCACGCAAGGTGGATGGAAAAATCATAGTTTCATTTCGTAAATATTTGTTGGAGTTTAAAAACCCAAGTGGCACAAGTAGAGGGATTTTAACGCATAAAGCTTCTTGGTTTTTAGAAATAACAAATGGAACAAAAAATGGAGTAGGGGAGTGCAGCATTATTGAAGGTTTATCACCCGATTATGATAATGATTTACAATATGAAACGCAACTAGAAAAAGTTCGAGCAAGCCTTGAGATTATTTTGAATCAAGTACATTTTGATTTTCTTTTTGATACAAAAAATTATCGTTTTTTAAATAAAGAGTTTATTGATTTATTTGAAAGTTTAAGCGCTTATCCTTCAATCATTTTTGGAGTCGAAGTTGCTTTGTTGGATTTTTTTTCAAAAGATAAAAGGTTCTTGTTTTCCAATGAGTTTTCAAAGGGTTCCGTTTCAATTCCAATCAATGGTTTGGTGTGGATGGGCTCAGCGGATTTTATGCAAGAACAAATCGAACAGAAGTTAGGGGTAGGTTTTTCAACTATTAAAATGAAAGTCGGAGCAATTGATTTTCAAAAAGAACTTTCACTTTTACAAAGTATAAGAAATCGTTTTTCAGCCTCCGAAATTACGTTGAGAGTTGATGCGAATGGAGCTTTTTCTTTTGAAGAAGCTAAGAATGTTCTAAAAGAATTAAAAGCACTTGAAATACATTCTATCGAACAACCCATTGCTGTTGGACAAATAGCTGAAATGCGAAATCTTTGTGCGGAAAATAGCATTCCAATTGCTTTAGATGAAGAGCTGATTGGTGTAAATTCTTGGGATGAGAAGGAGAAATTATTGCATCAAATCGCTCCTCAATATATAATTCTTAAACCAAGTCTTCATGGTGGAATTGCTGGTACTTATGAGTGGATAAAACTTGCGGAAAGCCTCAATATTGGTTGGTGGATGACTTCTGCTTTAGAATCTTCTATTGGATTGAATGCGATTGCACAATTTACAGGGGAGTTTAATGTAACCATTCCTCAAGGATTAGGAACAGGGGGGCTTTACACCAATAACTTGCCAACAGACTTGGTAATAGAAAAAGGAAATTTGTTTAGAAAATTGAATTAACGAGCGGCAAAATCACAAATCTCATCGCATTGCTCATAAATCATTTCATGTAAGATTAATTGTGCAGCTAAAGCCAATTGCGTATAGTTTTGAGAACCATTTCCAAATTTCGCAGCTTTGTTTTGCCACATATCAATGATAAGTTGTTGCGAACCTTCTTTCGGTTGAATTTTTGCCACAACTGCAGCTACATTTCCTGCACCAGCATGATAAACGTGTAATACGAAAAGACGAAACCATAAATCATTAACATTATAGACTACTTGGTGTCGATCAAGAATTTTCTTCGCTTCAGGAATACAGATTTTTTGAATCAAACGAGCAGCGCCATAAGCACATTTGTCGAAATCTTTTCGTTCATCAATATGCTCATTTACTGTTAAGCCCATTGATCGCGCAACATCAGGCATCAATTGAAAAGCGCCATAAGCTCCTGCTGAGGATTTTTTTAACTGACCAGGACTTTCGATTAACAAAATTGCTTGTGCATACCAAGGATCAACTCCTTGTTTTTCGAAAGCAGAAACTCCTTTAGAAATAGATGGATAAACATCTTTAAAGCGGTAAAAATCACTTTTACCTATTGTGACATTTATCAATGCGTCTTCGGATAAATTATTTTCCACTCGAAGTTTTGCTTTAAATTCATCTTTCTCAATTTCGCTTTGTGCTTGCCATTCTTTGTTCGACATTTTCAGTAATACTTGTCGTGTATTTCCAACATTAATTAGACATGAATCGGGAGATAAAACCATTATTTGTTTCCAAAATTGTGTTTGTGAAAGAACATCCCAACGATCTCTAAAAATATCTTCCGCATGCATTATCGTACTTACATTGCTCGCTTTTGTAACAACGATTTTTTGGCTATTCCAATTCGCTAGAGATTGAGAAAAGTAAAAATTAGAAATAAATAAAGTCGCAATGAAAATTAGTTGGTGAGTTCGCATGTCATTTTGGTTTCTATAAAGATATAGTTTAAGCGTAGAATCTCAGTTCTGTTACGATAAATATTAACAACATATTAATGTGGAATAAATAGTAAATTTGAAAAATGAATTGGTTTGGTAAAATTTTAGTGTTTCCACTTATCGTTTTGGTGCGTATTTATCAGCTAGTAATTTCCCCAATCTTTCCTGCAACTTGTCGCTACACACCAACTTGCTCTCATTATACAGTTGAAGCGCTCAAAGAGTGGGGGCCAATTAAAGGAACATATTTATCAGTAAAACGAATTGCTTCCTGTCACCCCAGAGGTGGATTCGGGAATGACCCTGTCCCTAAAAAAAAAATTAAAAAGTAAATTTCCATCCTCTTTCTTCCCAAACAGAAATTTTATTGAGTAATTCAATTTTGTTTTTAGATGAAAAAACTAATTCTTCAAATTGAATTTCATTTGAAATGGGTAGCTCGTTCTTGGCGGATTTATCTTTAATTTTTTCAATAAAACAAAACCAAAGCCAAAGTAAGCGAACGGATTCATTTTCCGAAATTGGAAAATCATCGGATTTCACACTTGCGTAAAAAATAATTTTGTTTCGAGCCCTTGTGAATAAGACATTTAAGCGCTTTTTACCATTTTGCTGATTTAAGGGACCAAAACGCATTTCAAATTTCCCCTCTTCGTTTTTTCCATAACCAAAACTAATTATAAGTAAATCGCATTCGTCACCTTGAACTTGTTCTAATGTTTTAAAAAATGCTGTATCGTTAGCAATTCGTTCTAACAGTTGCTCTTGATTTTTTGAATTTAACTTACTGAAAATCAAGTTTAAATGTGATTCTGAAAAGGCGACAACACCGATAGAATCTTTCGAAAGTATGCGTTTTTCAATTTCAATTGCAACTTGAAGCGCTTCAATTTCATTTTGCCCTTCTTTGTAAATCGCATTTTTTACATAGTTAAATTGAATCGGCTGCTCAATTGATGAATTGAATTTAGGATAAACTTTAAGTTTATTGTCGTAGAAGTAAGCATTTGAAAACTCAATTAAGTTTTTATTTTTACTGCGATAATGATTACTTAAGAAAACATTTTTAAAATAATAAGTCGCTTGATGAAGTAAATCAGTTTCATCAATTGAATTTTCTCCAAAATAACTCGATGGTCCCATTTGTTGTGGGTCGCCTGCAACAATAGCTTTCTTTGCGCGTTGCATTGCTCCTAAGGCATGTGTTATTGGAATTCTACCAGCTTCATCAAAAATCACTAAGTCAAAAAGTTCGGTTTTCATTGGAAAACTCATAGCCAATTTTGCTGGATTTGTTAACCAAATTGGTTTAAGAACAGAAATCCATAAATTAGCTTCTGATTCAATTAATTGTCTAAAAGTTAGATGATTTCGTTGTTTTGAAAACTCTTTTACCAAGATTGATTTTCCTATTTTCAGTTTCGATTTCAACTCTTTCTGCTCCTCTTTAAGTTTTGAATTTGGAGTGTTTATCAATTCGTGAAAAGTCCTAAATTTTTGAATCTGTTTTTTAATAATTAATTGACTGTGAATGGGCGCGTTTTCTTTCTCAATTGAAATTGTTGTTTTACACAATTTGTAAAATTCTGAAAAATCAAAGTTTCTAAAAACAGGGTTTTCTAAAACGAAATTTCGCCACGTATTTGAGTAAACAATTTGTTTGTATTCTTCAAAATTATTAACATGTTTCAAACTCTCAAATGCGTTTTTAGCGATTCCATTTAATTGCGTTTTTATAGTAATTATTTCATCCAAATTTGAATTAAGTTTTTCAATCACCTCTTCAATTGAATTTGTAGAATTTAATTCTAAAAATGTCAAGAATTGTTGTTGTAAATTTTTTAATGTTGAATGACTATTAAGTATTTCTTGAAGTTGCGTTTTATCAATCGTGACAAAGTCTTTCCAGTCATCTAAATTCGTTGTTTTTATTAAGGAGTAAATAGTTTCAATTTCATCTGTATTTACAATCTCAATTTCTAAAAATTGCTGTTTTAGCTTTCCAATTTCTAGGTTTAATTCCAATGATTTTTGATAAAAATTTAATTGATCTATTGCATTCAAGTTAGGACTTCTCGTCCATTTTTTCCATCTGCTTTTCCAAAGGATTTTATCGAATATTTTTTTTGAATTAGCTTGGTTTCGCAACAATTCGATTTCGTCAAATGATGGTGTTATTTTCCAATGATTTTCATGAATTTTTAAGTTTAGAAGTTGGTTGTTTAATGAGTTCCATTTTTTTCTTAACGAAAGAAATTTCTTTGTGTTTTTGCTTAAAATAGAACTATATTTTTTATAAACTGTAGAGTTTAGATTTTGAAAAGTAATCGCTCTTTTAATTAATAGTTCTAAATCAGAAATTTGTGTTATTTCGAATGTTTTTTTTAGTTTTTGAATGGTCTCAAAGCTAGATTTTATTCCTTCAATTATTTCATCATTTGTTAAGTTAAAAATCGAGTAACTTAAGTTTTTCAATAAGCTAAAATCACTTTCTGAAAGTTGTTGTAAAGTGGATTCAAAAAAATTAAATTCGTTTAAAGTTGGAACATTATGAATATAATTCCTTTTTAAATCTAAAGTGGTTTTAGGAACTGACTTGTAAAAACTCGCTAATGAAATACCACCAATTGCATCTGTTTTTTGAAATCCAGAAATTATTTCATTGATTTTAATTTTATGTTTTGGGTCTTCGATTATGTCTTTTTGTTTTTCAAATGGATAATTTTCAAATTGAATCCAAGTTTCTTTTAGATTGGAATATACTTCCTGATTGTTATTACTAGAAGTTGTAAAAATTGAGATTAAGTCTAGGTTTTTTTCTTTCAATTTCGTTAAAACAACTTCTAAAGCAGCTTTTTTTTCTGATACAACAAGAATCGATTTGTCTAATTCTAAAAATTTAAATAATGTATTTGTAATAGTTTGCGATTTTCCAGTTCCTGGTGGACCTTGAATGATTAATGACTCTTTACTGATTAATTCTGTTACTTTTTCTTGGTCTTCATCGCTATCGAAAAGAGTATTTTGAGATAAATTATCAGATTGATAGTTAGAAGTTAATTCACCAAAAAGATGTTTTAGTGGATTTGAAAATTTCTCCGAAGCGAGAATATTGTTTAATTCAAAAAGAAATCGATGTCGAAAGGGATGAAGGTTGCCGATGTAAGACGCTTTTTCTGAAAAAGAATCTTTTAGATTATTTCTTAAAAAGTAAAGACAATTTTCAACAGAACTAAGCTCTTTGTCAAAATACTCTTTAAGATAAAACTGTAAAAATGGATTCATTTCAAATGCTTCATCTTCGGACTCAAAACGAACGATTTCATTTGCTTTGTCTTCGTTAAAATGACAACTTTTTATTAAGACAGGGGTGTTTATAATTTTTTGACGGTAATTTAACTTCACAATTCCTTCAACCAAGCAAAGTGAATTTAATCCTGATTCTTTTTCAAAAAAAACAGCTTCTTTGAGTATGGATTTTACTTCCTGTTTTTTGAAAATTAAAGTTTGTTCGGTTTGTATTGCATTGGTGGCGTTAAAATTCACCAAATTATCATCAATTGAAAATTGATAAAACTGTTTTTTGAACTCCTCTAACTTTTGATTTAAAACCATTTGAATTGGTAAATTTAACTACTATTTTTAAATCAAAAAAATCAGGCAACGCGCCCGAACTTTGTACGTCAATACTTAAAACTAAGATAAAAAGTGTACTTTTGCGATTGTAACTTGATGATAGTTACGTACTTTAAAAAGATACTGCAGTTAAACAAGATAAATTTAAGGAGATGAGAGTGGATTTTTCAATAATGAAAATCAGAAGTTTAGGGATAATGCTTTTGATTATTTTGAATTCGTTGGTGAGTTTTTCGCAAGATGCGACGTTTTCTAGCCCTGATGCTACGCAGTGTCCAGATAACTTGTTTACGCTGAACGCCACTAACACTACCTACGGTAACTCGAATTATTCATGGTTAATAACTGGGCCCAGCGGATATTCTCAAACTCCAACTGGAAGTTCCGTTGCAGTTTATTTAACTGTTTCAGGTTTTTACAACGTAAAACTAACAGTTACTGTTGGTGGAACTCCAACCTCAACCACACAAAACAATTTTATTCAAGTTTACAGCAAACCAGCTATCAATTATTCGGTTACTCCAACCACTGGATGTTCGCCATTGGTTGTTACTTTTAATGGTACCTGTACCCCAGGAAGTGGAACTTTAGGCTCTTTTGCAGCCAACGCTGGAGATGGAACGGCTTATACATCTGAGGATTTTTCGCATACTTTTACTAGTGGAGGATCATTCACACCAAGTGTTACCGTTACTAATTCCTTTGGATGTAACATTACAGGTAATTTAACACCAGTAACCGTTACAGCTTCTCCAAGTTTAACAAGTCCATTAAATCCAAACTCAATTTGTAGTGGCTCAACGTTTAATTACACACCAACCAGTACTATTGCTGGAACAACTTATTCATGGGTAAGAACTTTACCTTCAGGTGTAACAGGTTCAGGTTCAAACACGAGTACAGGAACTTCTGGCGTCATTAATCAAACTTTAACATCCGCAACAACTCAACAAGTTACTTACGCAATGACTGCAACAGCAAATGGTTGTTCAAGAACCCAAAATGTTCTGGTTACAGTAAGAGCTCTACCTACGGTTTCAATTACTCAAGGCGCCACATTAGCTATTTGCACAGGTCAAACTGGCACTTTAACAGCTGCTGGTTTGCCATCAGGTGGAACTTATTTGTGGTCAACAGCAGCAACAACGGCTTCTATCAATGTTACAACGGCGGGTGCGCGATCTGTAACCTATTCAGATGGGACTTGTTCAAGTGCAGCTGCAACTTCAACAGTTTCAATAACAACTCCTCCAGTAATTAATAATTTCACGTACACCGAAAATTCATTAACACCAAATGACAGAACAATTTGTAGAGGAAGTTCAGTAGTCATTGGGGCAAATATTACTCCTTCTGGTGGAACTTATTTGTGGTCAACAGGTGCAACAACATCTACAATTTCGGTAAGTCCAACAGCAACAGTTACATATACACTAACCTACACACAAGGTTGTTCAGTAATAGGAACCACAGAACAAATTATTGTATTGACTTTGCCAGTTACAGGCATAAATCCTTTAAACTCTAATTTTTGTGCCCAACCAGCAACTGCTTCATTTACCAATACTTCCACAAATGCAGGAGGGGGTGTTGTTTGGAGTTTTCTTAGTGGTGGTGGTTCACCAAGTTCGTCGACATCGAACTCACCATCCGTTACATACACCACCGCGGGAAGTTGGTCTGTGACTTTAACTGCCACAAGTACAGCTGGTTGTGTAAAAGCCACAACTTATCCTAACGCAGTGACAATTGGAAGTGGTACACCACCAACTTCTCTTTTTAATGTGACTACGCCTCTTGAACAATGCTATTCCACTGTAGCAGCACCATCAAATACCGTTGCTACTAACAGCGTTTGCTTTCAATATAGTGGAACTGGAGCCGATACAATACAAGTGGATTGGGGTGATGGGTCTGCACTACAATTATTTGATGAAACTGTCACTTTTTGTAGAACTTATCAAATTGCAGGAACATTTAATGTTGAAATTACGCCATATTCAACAATAGGTTCAAGTTTGGGCTGTGATGGAACTCCAGTAAATTACACAGTAATTATTAATGGTCCAGTTGCATCGTTTACAACAAGTGCAATTAATTGTTTAGATCAAAAAAATAGAACATTTACCAGTACATCAACAGGCTTGACAGGATCATCCTCTTTATTATGGGATTTTGGAGATCCTGCTTCAGGTCCTAATAATACATCAACTTCTCCTGTCCAAGCCCATACTTTTGTTGACCCAAGTGCTTTCCAGTATACAGTTCGTCTTACTGCAACCGACGCATCGTCTATTTGTCCAACTTCAGCAATATCAACAGTCATTAGTGTTTTTACTTATGGAGATGCTAATTTTCAAGCTTACAACAACAATAATACCAATATACTTAATAGGGTAGTTACTACAGATGTTTGTATTGGTGGTCAATTGTGTTTTTTCAATGAAACGCCTCTTCCTCAATACGGGACTCAATCATCTAATTCATTAAATACAAGATGGGATTACAATACAAATGATGGATTTAGTATTCCAGCAAGTCCTGGAAGTCTAGTAAGAGGAACTCCTAAATGTAATATTTTTGATACTGTAACTAATGCAGCTGGCTTTGTTTACACAATTGGCACGTTTGGAGTTGGGATGATTCATATTGATCCAAATGGATGTAGAGATACGGTAATTAAACCCAATTACATAAGCGTTCATGGCTTAGTTAAGAATCTTGTTGCTGCTGATGAAGTTTGCTATGGAATACCATATACACCAGTTGATAATTCTACCGCTCCATTGTCATCAATTTCATCCAGAATATGGAATTGGGGCGACGGAACACCAAATACAACAGGTAACGTTGCTAATCCATCTCACATTTATGCTAATACTGGGACTTATACTATAACGTTAACCATAACCGATAACTCTGGTTTGGGTTGTTCAACAGTCATTACAAAACAAGTTATTGTTAGAAAACCAACTGCTAGCTTTTCTGTAGATAGAAATTTTATATGTTCTGGTCAAACAGTGACTGTGACAAATAACTCAACTGGAACAGGTTTAACTTCTTATGCTTGGGTTGCGACAACACCAACCGCTGTTAACGCAACTGGTATAAGTCCTACACCATTCACTTTCTCAGCATCAGGAAGTATTAAATTAACAGTAACAGATAATTTAGGCTGTATTGATGACTCAACTATTTCAATAACAGTTCAAGACCCCATTCCATCTGCTACAGCATCTCCAAGTTCCGTTTCGTGTTTTAATCCTCCTACAAATGTAACTTTTACAAATACATCAACAAACAACGTTGATAATACTTCTGCTGTTTGGAATTTTAATTCAACAAATATTAATGGTGGTACAGGAACAAGTCCACTAACTTCAAACAATTGGCAACCGAGTGTTACCTATTCTTTGCCAGGAACCTATATAGTCACCTTACAAGTAAGCTCATTAACAGGATGTACATCGACTGTTCAACAAGTAGCAACTGTCACAATTGGTGGACCTTCTGGAACTGTAAGTGTTACAAATTCTAATTTAACGGGTTGCTCTTGTTATACAGCAAATATGACAGTTACAACAGCAAACGTTACCGAAGCAAAATTACTTTATGGTGATGGTCAGTTCTTAGATTTAACGCCTAACACAACACAAAACGTTTCTTATTCTTATTGCAATACAGGTGCAACTACTATTACAAGAACACCATCATTATATATATCGAATGGAACATGTAATGGTTTTATTTCTGCTTTACAAACAATAAACATTAAACCAACGCCAACTGTAACAGCAATTCCTAACCAATTAAAGTGTGCAGGTGTAAATTCAGATGCTGTTACATTTACAGGAAATGTTCCAACCGCAACTTATACTTGGTCAAGAACCAATACTAATATCAGTGCTTCACCACTTGCACTCTCAGGAACTGGAAATATCGCTTCATTTTTAACAGACAATACTTTAGCAACATCTGTGAGTTCTGTTTTTACTGTGACGCCAACTTTTGATGGATGTACGGGTTCACCAATAAATTTTACAATTACTGTTGGGCCTCGACCTGTTTCTACAGTTAGTACTACCTCAGTATGTGTGGGAGGAACTGTAACTACTACACCAAATACAGGTGGAACTTGGACAAGTACAAACCCAACTGCTGCATCAATAACTTCATCTGGTATTGTTAGTGTTGGGACTTCATCTACTACACAAACTACAACTTTAAGATATACAGAAACATCATCTGGGTGTTTTAGGGATCATTCGTTAACAGTAAATCCAAGACCAACGATAGCTGCAAAAACAGCAACAATCTGTTCAGGAGGGGTATTTACAGTTTCGCCTTCAAATACAGCGCCTGATATTGTTCCTGCAGGTACAACCTATACATGGACAATATCCACCAATGCAAATGTTACAGGACAATCTGCACAAGCTTCTGCTCAAAGTAGTATTTCTCAAACATTAACAAATACAACAAATACGTCACAAGTTGTAACCTACACTGTTACGCCAACATCTGGTTCATGTGCAGGTTCAACATTTACGGTTACAGTTACAGTAAATCCAAAACCAAATGTTACCACTTCATTTACACCAAGTGCATGTAGTGGAGTTGCGTTTTCGGTGACACCTGTAAATAGTACAAATGGTATCGTCCCTGCAGGTATAACCTATACATGGACAATATCCACTAATACAAATGTTACAGGACAATCTGCACAAGCTTCTGCTCAAAGTAGTATTTCTCAAACATTAACAAATACAACAAATACGGCACAAGTTGTAACTTACACGGTTACGCCAACATCTGGTTCATGTGCAGGTTCAACATTTACGGTTACAGTTACAGTTAATCCAAAACCAAATGTTACCACTTCATTTACACCAAGTGCATGTAGCGGAGTTGCGTTTTCGGTGACACCTGTAAATAGTACAAATGGTATCGTCCCTGCAGGTACAACCTATACATGGACAATATCCACTAATACAAATGTTACAGGACAATCTGCACAAGCTTCTGCTCAAAGTAGTATTTCTCAAACATTAACAAATACAACAAATACGGCACAAGTTGTAACCTACACGGTTAGTCCAACTTCAGGCGCGTGTTTAGGAAGTGATTTTACAGTTACCGTTACAGTAAATCCGACCCCAGCTATTACAAACATGACAACTACAGTTTGTAGTGGAACTGCATTTTCAGTTACACCAGTAAATGGTACAAATGGAACTGTTCCAGCAGTAACAACTTATACATGGTTAGCACCAAATGTAGTCCCTGTTACAGGTGAAGCCGCAGGAACAGCTGCAACATTGATTTCTGGAACATTAACAAACACAACATCATCAACACAAACTGTTGCATATACTGTAACTCCAACTTTTGGCACATGTCCAGGAACTCCATTCACTGTGACAGTTACAGTAAATCCTAAACCTACAATTTCTGCCAAAACTGCTACAATTTGTTCTACCAATGCTTTTACAGTTTCTCCAACAGATGGAACAAGTGGCGACATCGTTCCAACAGGAACTACCTATACTTGGACAGTTGTCAATAATGCTTCAGTTACAGGAGAATCTGCTCAAGCAACAGCTCAAACAAACATTTCTCAAACATTAACTGGAAATGCTTTAGTTCAAACTGTAAACTATACTGTAACACCAACATCACCCTCAGGAACTTGCGTTGGAAGTACTTTCCCATTGACAGTTACCGTTAATCCAATTCCAACATTTACATCAGCAAAAACTGATCCTACAGCATGTGGTGCATCAGATGGTACAATCACACTTTCTGGATTAACAGCTAGTACCAGTTATCAATTAACTTACGTTTTATTAGGAGTTACGACGGGTCCAACTGCAAGAACATCTGATGCAACAGGTAAAATTGTCATTTCACCTTTAAGTGCTGGTTCATATACAGTTTCTGTTGGGTTGACTTCAACAGGGTGTCAGTCTGCTACACAAGTTGTAACATTAATTAATCCTGGAGCTCCAGATATTTTTGATATTACAGATCAAGTTCTTTGTGGTGGTTCTTATACATTACCAACAATTACAGGATCAAATTTACCTGGAAATCAAGCTTACTATACAGCTCCTGCTGGTGGAGGACCGGTTTTAACAGGTTCAATATCTACCTCCCAAACGGTCTATATTTATGGTATTTCTTCTGGTGGATGTTCAGACCAAGAAAGCTTTACTGTAACAATTAATACTCCGGCTTCTATTCCAGCAAAAACAGCAACAATTTGTTCAAATGGTACATTTACAGTTACTCCTGTGAATGGTGGTGCTGAAGTGGTTCCAGCGGGTACAACTTATTCTTGGTCTGCGCCAGTGGTAGTAGGGGTAAATGGTTTAGCTTCAGGAACAGCTGCGTCAAATATCAGTGGGACTTTAGTTAACACAACAAATACAGTAAAAACAGTAGTTTATACTGTTACCCCAACTTCAGGGACATGTTCCGGTGCAGCATTTACTGTAACAGTTACATTGAATCCATTACCTGCAGTTACAGATATGACAGCTACTGCATGCAGTGCGACAGCATTTTCAGTAACACCAGCAAATACAACAAATGGTATTGTTCCAACAGGGACAACTTACACATGGGCTGCACCAATCACTACAGCTACAGGTGGAAGTGCTCAAGCAACAGGCCAGATA
The DNA here is from genome assembly GCA_044374225.1 of Crocinitomicaceae bacterium. GTDB lineage: Bacteria > Bacteroidota > Bacteroidia > Flavobacteriales_D > Crocinitomicaceae > UBA952. The sequence goes on from JBILOX010000001.1 coordinate 166,281, forward strand.
GCAATTAGTCAGACTTTATCAACAAGTTCAACAACCTCTGCAACTGCAACCTATACAGTAACACCAACATTTGCAACTTGTGTGGGAGCTACTTTCCAATTGGTTGTAACTGTTAATCCGAAACCAGTTTTAACAAATACTACTGCAACAATTTGTTCGGGAGGGACTTTTACTACCACGCCTTCAACAGGAGGTGGAAATACAATACCAACAGGAACAACTTATTCATGGTCAGCACCATCAGTTACTGGTGTAACTGGAACTGCTTCTGGTGTATCTGCAACAAGTATAAGTGGAACACTTACAAATACAACGAATGCAGCAATAAATGTTGTATATGTTGTTACACCTACAGCAGGTTCTTGTAATGGTACTACATTTAATGTTACAGTTACAGTTAACCCTTCACCTTCAGTTACTTCAATTACATCTTCTGTTTGTACTGGAAATACTTTTACAGTTACACCTGTAAATACTACCAATGGCATTGTTCCTTCAGGTACAACCTATTCTTGGTCAGCGCCAATTGTGACAAATATTACAGGAACGACTTCTGGTTCTTCGGCTTCTAGTATTTCAGGGACATTGACGAACTCAACAAGTTCTCCAATCAATGTTGTATATACAGTTAGTCCAACTTCAGGTACATGTTTAGGAAGTGATTTTACGGTTACAGTTACAGTGAATCCGAATCCAGTTATTACAAATATGACAACAACAGTTTGTAGTGGTACTGTATTTTCTGTTACACCAGTAAACGTAACAGATGGTACAGTTCCAACTGGAACAACTTATACATGGTCAGCACCAACTGCAATAGGAATTACTGGCACAGTATCTGGATCTGCTGCTTCATTAATTTCTGGTACATTAACAAACACAACATCATCAACACAAACTGTTGCATATACTGTTACTCCAACTTTTGGTACTTGTCTAGGAACTCCATTCACTGTGACAGTTACAGTAAATCCTAAACCTACAATTTCTGCCAAAACTGCTACAATTTGTTCTACCAATGCTTTTACAGTTTCTCCAACAGATGGTACGAGTGGCGACATTGTTCCAACAGGAACTACCTATACTTGGACTGTTGTTGATAATACTAACGTATCTGGAGATGTTGCTCAAACAACTGGTCAAACAAACATTTCTCAGACTTTAACGAGTCCATCTGTACAAACAGTAAACTATACTGTAACACCTACTTCAGGAACGTGTATTGGTAATACATTTACTATAGCTGTAACTGTAAATCCTTTACCAACATTTACAACTACCAAAACTGATCCTACAGCTTGTAATGGTTCTGATGGTACGATAAGTTTAAATGGTTTAACTGCTAATTCTTCTAATTTCCAATATAGTTATACAGGTCCAACTTCAGCTACTTTGGTTTCAGCAACAACCAATGCATCTGGGCAAATTACAATTTCTGGACTTGTAGCAGGAACTTATACCGTTACGGTAAGAAATACAACTACAGGTTGTACTTCAGCTGAAGTTATTACAATATTAGCAAATCCGGGAGCTCCAAGTATTAATCCAATTGCAAACCAAACATTGTGTGGTGGTTCATACCCTTTACCAACAATCACAGGTACAAACCTTTCAAATGCACAATATTGGACAGGAGCAGGCGGAACAGGGACAGTTCTTCCAGTTGGAACGGTTATTTCAACAATTGGAACAACCTCCATTTGTATGTACTCAGCAACTCCAGGTGGGTGTTCGGATGAAGAATGTTTTTCAATTACAATTAATTCTGTTCCAATAGTTTCTTCACCTGCAAATGTTTGTGTTGGTGAAACAGTAACTTTATCACCTACAAGCGGTGGTTCTTGGGCTGTTTTTTCAGGCCCAACTTTTGCCTCTGTTCAAGATGATGGAACTGTGCTTGGTTTACTTTCTGGATCTGCATCATTTATTTGGACAGAATCAGGGACAAACTGTACAAATACAACAACACCAATAACAGTAAAAGCGGTTAATACAGTTGATGCTGGTACTGCTCAAACAGTTTGTTCTAATACTACAGTAACATTAGCTGGAACAATGGGAGGGAGTGCAACTTCTTCAAATTGGTCAGGTGGATCAGGATTTTCAAGCACAGCTTCATTAACTCCAACTTATACTTTAGATCCTGCTGAAATTGGAGCAGGTTCAGCTACTTTAACTTTAACTGCAATAGATCCAACTGGAATTTGTCCAAATGTTTCAGACCAAGTAATTATAACAATCGATCAAGCTCCTGTTGTCAATGCAGGAACAAACGATATATTTTGCTCTTCTGAAACTTACCAATTAAGTGCATCAATTGGGGGACTTGCAACAAATGTAACTTGGACTAAAACAGGTACTTCATCTGCTGCGTCAACTTTATCAAGTACATCTGTATTGAATCCAATATATACGCCTAGTCCAACAGATGTATTGCAACAACCTATTGTCTTCACTGCAACAACAAATGACCCTTTGGGACCATGTCTAGCCTCAACAAGTCAAGTCACTATTGCAATTAGCCCAAGAGTAGTTGTCAATGCAGGTAATGATTTTGTTTCATGTGCTGATACGCAGGTTCAACTGAACGGAAGTATTACAGGTTCAATTACTTCAGGAACTTGGTCAGGAGGAGCTGGCGGTTTTACATCTTCTGCCAATTCCTTAACAGCACAATATCAGCCAACAGCAGCTGAATTGACTCAACCAAGTATCACCTTAATATTAACATCTGATGACCCTATTGGCCCATGTCCAGCGATTTTAGATAGTGTTACTATTTCTTTTGCACAGCCAGCTATCGTTGATGCAGGACCAGACCAAACAATTTGTAGTGGTGTAATGATTAGTCAAACAGGAAGTTTTGGAGGTGCAGCAACATCAATTACTTGGGCTTCAACTACGATGCCGATTATAGCAAGAGGTACAATTACAAATAGTCCAAACGCTCTTACAATTAATTACATGCCCTCGTCAACTGAAATTAACAACCTTTATGTTGATTTAGAAATTTACTCAAATGATCCAGCTGGCCCTTGTGGAATTGAACGAGATACAGTTACAATCACTATTAATCCAACGCCGTTTTTATTGAATAATACAATTTTTAGTCATTGTTCTGGAAATGCATTAAACATACCACTAACAGTTCAAAATAACTTAAGTTCTGATTTTGTTTGGGAAATGTTAGATAATCCAAATATTTCTGGAGAACCAGTAGGGTTAATTTATACATCTGCTATTACAAATACCCTAGTAAATAACACATTAATTGATCAAATAGTTATCATAAATGTTACTCCAATAATAGCTGGGTGTATTGGTTCGCCAGTTCAATTAACAGTAACTGTGCATCCTCGACCAACAATGGATCCTGTTTCAAATCAAACATTGTGTTCATTAACGCCAACTACTGCTGTTGTTTTTAATTCAAATATTTTAGGTACAACTTACTCTTGGACGAACGATTTAACTTCAACTAATATTGGTATAGGTGGAAATGGGTCGGGTAATATTCCTGTATTTACACCGCCAGGATTTACAACAACATCAATCGCGAATATAGTCGTTACGCCAGAATACAGCGGTTGTGAGGGTATTCCAGTACTATTTTCTTACACATTTTTACCTGTATCAACAGTAAATGACCCTTCTGATATTGTCGTTTGTCACAATCAAACAGTTCCATCTACTATTTTTACAGGAAATAATCCAAATACAGTTTATAACTGGCAAAATAGTGAAACTTCTATTGGTTTAATTTCAATAGGTCAAGATGATATTAGTTCATTTACTGGCAATAATCCGCCTCCAAGTTCATTACCTGTTATTTCTACTGTAACAGTTACCCCACAATTAAATACTTGCTTTGGTGTGCCACAAACGTTTTCAATAACGGTAAAACCAATTCCAGTTTTACAATCGATAAATGATAGAAGATTGTGTATTGGAAATATTTCGAATACGATTGCCTTCCCAGCTGCACCGTCTGGAACAACCTTTGCATGGACAAATTCACTACCTGCAATAGGATTATCTGCAGGTGGTACAACTAATTTTATTCCTTCATTTCCTGCGACCCACACAACTGGTTTGACAACAGTTAACCAAGTAGATACAGGATATATTAATGTTATTCCAACATTTAATGGCTGTGCAGGTTTACCTGTTAACTTCTTGATAATGGTTAACCCAGTTTTACAGGCAGACCCAATTCCTGATATGGTATTTTGTGAAGGTGAGGTTTTCCCTGAAATTATTATTACCGGTAATGCACCTGATGTAAACTATACTTGGTCTTACAATAATATAGCAACAGGATTAGCACCAACTGGTACTAATGTAATACCTAGTCATATAGTTCAGTCAGGTAATTTTGGTGAATTTGGTAATGTAACAATTATTCCAACACATCCTTCATTACCGAATTGTTTGGGAACTCAAACATCGTTTTCAATAACGGTTAAACCTAAACCAAATGTATATGTCAGCCAACCTGTACAGGGAGCTTGTCATAATGTTGCAACTACAGCAGTTAATTTTACAAGTGATGTTCCAAATACTACATTTTCTTGGCAGAACACAAATAATATGTCAATCCAAGTCAATTCTATACTGAATGGTATTTCAACAAATTCAGGAAATTTGCCATCGTTTATCGGACATAATACAACCATTGCACCTGTTTCTCAAACGGCTAATTATAATGTTTTCACTTTTTCGAATGGTTGCGTTGGAGATACAGCAACGTTTTCAATAACTGTTGACCCAAAACCAACAGTGTTGCCAGAAAATGATCAAACTTTATGTGCAGGACAAACAACACTACCGGTAACGTTTACGGGTAATTTTGGAGGTAGTACAACCTATAATTGGTCAACAAATAATGTTTCAATTTTCCCAAGTTCAGTAACAGTACCTAGTACAAACTCTATTCCATCTTTTAATGCTCAAAATTCAACTTCTGTTACACAAATAGCTGAAATTATTTGTGTGCCTATATTTGGCTTTTGTGTTGGAGATACTACAAAGTTTGAATTCATTATCAAACCAAAACCAACTGTTAATGCGGTTCCAGATCAATCATTATGTTCTGGTTCATTAACAAGTTTAGTCCAATTTTTTGGAAATATGGACGTAACACCATCTGACGGTGCTGCCACCTATAATTGGACAAATGACAACATTAGTATAAACTTGGTTTCAGCAGGTACGGGTAATATTATACCTTTTATTGCTGGAAACTCAGGAAGTACTGTCGTTACTGCAACTATTACTGTAGTCCCTGAAATAAATAATTGTTTTGGTGACACGATGACATTTACTATTACAACAGTAGATCCAATTCCTTTAGTCGATGTATTGACTAATATTGAATTGTGTGCAGGCCAGAGTACCAGTCCAATATGTTTCAGTGGTGCAAATCCCGTTACATCTTTTAATTGGACTGCTATCAATGGTTCTCTGATTGGATTGTCAAATTCTGGCTCTGCCAACTCGACTTCTGGTTTTTGTATTGATCCTTTCGTAACAACAAATGGTAGCTCAATTACTGATATTATTGCAACGTTTACGGTTTCACCTGTTTATTCAGGTTGTGTGGGAACACCGAGAACATTCGATATTAAAGTAAAACCTGTTCCTAATGTTTTCGTAACGCCAATAACTCAGACAGTTTGTGCCAATACTATAACGCAAGATGTACTATTTACAGGAAATATACCTGGCACCTCTTTTGGTTGGATTGGAAGTCTAGACAACATAGGTATAAATGATGTTGGAACTAGTGATATTTTATCATTCACTGCATTAAATTCAACAAATTTCGATCTTATTGATACAATTTTAGTTACACCTACTTTCAATGGTTGTACTGGAATTCGTGATACAGCATTTATAATTGTCAACCCAATTTCTGATGTAAATATTGCAATCGATTCTTTTAGCTATTGCCACGGTGATAATGTACCTCAAAATTGTTTCGTTGGTAATAATCTAAATACTGTTTACACTTGGTCAAATGATAATACAGCAATTGGTTTAGCAAGCGCAGGAACAGGTTGTATTCCATCGTTTGTAGCGCAAAATACTAGTCTTCAAAATGATACGGCATTAATAATCGTTCAACCGATGTTGAATGGGTGCCTTGGGATTCCCGACACAATTATGATTTACACCAAACCAATTCCTAATGTATATTCAATTCCAGATATAAATGTTTGTGCCGGAGTTACTGTTCCAACTATCACTTTCCAAGGTGATATGACTAATGAAACTGATTTCGTTTGGTCAGGAAATACTCCTATTGGTTTGAATCCTAATAGTGGAATTGATGTAATACCAACTTTTGTCGGTTTTAATAATTCACAAGTAATTTTAGTCAACTCAATTATTACAAGACCTCAACGTCAAGGCTGTTTCGGTGCAAGGGATACACTTTTAATTAGTGTCAACCCAATTTCAGAGGTAACGATTGATGATTCTTTAGTTTTTTGTAATGGAGTTGTGGTTCCACCTACGGTAATTAATGGAACAAGTCCAATAGCTGTTTACGCATGGACAAATAACAATACCTCTATCGGTTTGATAGCTGCTGATACTTCTTTTACTTCTCCACATTCATTGCCAAGTTTTACAGCAGTTGGCGGAGTCGTTCCTCAAATTGCACAAATTGTTGTAACACCTTTAGTTAATGGTTGTCCAGGGGTAAATGATACGATGATAATTACAGTGAATCCCACACCTATCGTTAATCCTGTTCCAAGTCAATCATTATGTGCAGGAACAAATAGTACTCCAATTATATTTACTGGTCCAGTAGCAAACACAACGTATAACTGGGAGCATTTTAACGCCTCAACAGGTTTAGTGCCGACATCGGGTAGTGATATTATTCCAATTTTTGAAGGTGGACCAAATTTATATCCAGGACCTGATAATGTTGCATCTGTTACTGTTACACCAGTAGCGAATGGATGTTCGGGAATCCCAATTAACTTCTCTATAACAGTACATCCATTACCAATAATCAATGCAGGATTTGATACGACTTTATGTTTAGGTCAATTCATTATCCCTCAAGGTTCTGGATTAAGTATTGCTGGACTTTCATTTGGTTTCCAATGGACGGCAACACCAGGAAATACAATCGGGTCAACACCATTAAATGGACAACCTTACTATCCAGATGCGACGACTACTTTATCCGTTATTGGAACGGATATGAATCTATGTCAAAATGTGGACACTTTAATAGTTACTTATTTACAAGTTACATCTCCACAGGTCTTTGCTGGTCTAGATACAGCTATTTGTTTTGGTGAAAGTATTACCTTATGTGCTGTACACGACGGAGATTTACTTGTTTGGGATAATGGAGTGTTTGATTGTGTAGAATTTATACCATTAATTACAAATACATATATCGCAACAGCATCTCATTTGAATGGTTGTTATTCTAAAGATACTGTGGTTGTCACTGTTAATTCACTTCCTATAATTACAGCTAACGCTTCTGATGATTTCATTTGTGATGGAGATATGACAATCCTTTGGGGAGATGGAGCAGGAATAGGTGCTGTTTATACGTGGGATAATAGTGTAATTGATAGCGTTGGATTCATTCCTTTAGTTACAAATACTTATACTGTAATTGGAACAGATGTGAATGGTTGTAAAGACACAGCTGACATCGTTGTAACTGTAAATCCTAATCCAATTGTATTGTTCTCATCTAATATCACATTTGGTGGATGTCTTCCTTTTGCTCCTGTTTTTACTGATCTAACTAGTCCAACATCTGCAAGTGTTACTTGGGATTTTGGTGACGGGAATACTGATAATCAACTGGGTAATGTTGTCAATATTTACGATAATTTCGGATGTTATGATGTTACCTTAACGAGCACAACCCCAGAAGGATGTACGGCAACATTGACGCAACAAGATTTTGTTTGCGTCAACGAAATCATTGCAGACTTTTATCCAGATTCCTTTGATCAACCTATTTCTAACCCAACATTTGAGTTTACAAATACATCACAAAACGCTACAAGTTACGAATGGTTTTTTGGAGATTTACCTCCAAGTACCTCAACTGCTGTTCATCCCGACCATACTTATGATGAGATTGGATTTTATGCAGTTACTCTTGTTGCATCCGCTCAAGATGGGTGTACGGATACAGCTGTAATTGTAATCAAAGTTAGAGATGAGGTTCTTTTTTATGTTCCAAATTCCTTTACCCCTGACGATAATGGATTGAATGACGTATTTCTACCAGTTTTAACTGCTGGTTACGATAGAACTGGTGGTTGGCAATTTAAAATATATAACCGTTGGGGAGAGGAAATCTTTAATAGTGACATTGTTGGAAATGGTTGGGATGGAACTTACCAAGGCGAACTTGTTCAATTTGGTACCTACGTTTGGACAATCCGATTCAAAGACTCTCAGAGCAATAAAATTTATGACTTTACAGGTCACGTTAACTTAATTAGATAATGAAAATATTATCAGTAGTTTTTTCTTTCACTTTCATGGGTAGTTTGTTTTCACAAATTACCCTTAGTGGAAGTGATTTTGCAGGTGCAAATGATACAGTAAGAATAAGTCAAACAATGGATCCTGTCATAGATTACACATTAACAGGCCCTAGTTTTAATTGGGATTTTAGTGGTTTAACAGCAACGTCTCAGTTTTTAAAGAAATTTGAACCTGTTTCATTCAGTTCTGTATTAGTACAGGTTGACTTTGGTGTTTTGGCCCCAACACCATACAAAGCCAGTTATTTTGTTGAATCAAGAGACATCCCAATAGATCAGTTAAATCAGTTTTTACCAGCTGAGTTATCTAATTTAAATCAATTTTCAAAAAAAACAGCTGACTCAATCACTTCGTTAGGTTATTCAATTGCTGTGAATGGTCAAGCTCTACCGTTTAAGTCAGACACAATTGAAACACGTTATAAGTTTCCAATGAACTTTGAAGATACTTTTTCAACACGTGGATACACTTATTTTGATTTAAATCCAGTTACAGACTTTAAATTAAAACAGTATCGTCAAAGAACAAGTGTGGTAGATGGTTTTGGAACATTAATTACGCCATTTGGAACATTTGAAGTATTGAGAATTAAAAGTGTTATTAATGAATTGGACTCTGTTTATCAAACGTTTTTTGGAGTCGGAAGTTGGAATACTTTACCTCAAACTTTAACTACAGAATACGAATGGTGGACACAAGGAAAAGAGGAGGCATTGCTTAAAATTGTAGAACTTGAAAATAATGGAATTGCTCAAATTCGTTCTATTGAATACCAAGATATTTACCTTGGTTTAGATGCAAGTATTGAGGAGAATTCATTTGAATTTAATTTAGGTCCAAATCCAGCTGATAATTTGATTTCAATTGATTCTGATTATACCATTGAGCAAATTAAAGTAATCGATTTAGATGGTTCAGTTGTTTTAAAACAAAACGTAAATAATGTTTTTAAAGCAACAATTGAAATCTCAATGCTTCATGCAGGAGTTTATTTTGTAGAAGTTTCTTCTGGTAAATTTACCGCTACTCAAAAATTAATTAAGCTTTAATCTTACCTTTGTAAAAGGCAAATCAGTCTATCGCTGTCTGTCAATTGACGGAGAGAGGAAAGTCCGGGCAGTATAGAGCATCGTACTTCCTAACGGGAAGGTCTTATTGGATCAATCTAATAGGAACAGAAAGTGCCGCAGAAAGGAAAACTACCTAGACAAGCTTGCTTCGTCTGGGAAAAGGTGAAAAGGTGAGGTAAGAGCTCACCGCTTCTTCAGTGATGAAGGAGGCAAGGTAAACCTTACGAACTGAAAGACCAAATATACCGAGGCTTGAAAAAATCGAAAGATAATTTCTTAAAGGGTTGCTCGCCCAATCTCGGAGGGTAGGTTGATAGATGCTAATGGTGACGTTAGTGCTAGATAAATGATAGATAATAACGAGGATTCATCCTTGTTTGAAACAGAACCCGGCTTATGATTTGCCTTTTTTTATGAATGAATTTGTTGAAGATTTAAGATTTCGTTTTCAGAAAGTAGAAAACCATTCTCAAGCAGTAAGAATGGCTGCTTATATGAAAAATATAGCTCCTTTTTTTGGAATTTCAAGTATACCTAGAAAAGCCATCTATTTAGATTGGAAAAAGTCAATTCCTTCTGCTATTTCATTTGAAGATCGTTGGCAACTTGTTTTTGAATTGTGGGAACAAGAAGAGAGAGAATTTCAATATGTTGCTGTCGATTGGATTAACTCTTGGGATAAAAATTTAATCCAATCTGCAGATTTGCAAAATCTTCAATTAATTATTCAAAGTAAGTCTTGGTGGGATACTATTGATTTGTTGGCTAGTAATTTCCTTAGTAATTTTATTATAAAATTTCCAGAATTAATAGTTGAAATGATTGAGAATTGGTCTGACACCAATGACTTTTGGTTGCATCGTTCCACAATTATCTTTCAGTTAAAATACAAGCAAAAAACAGATTTAGATTTACTTTCAGATCAAATCTCCAGATTCAAATCAAACAAAGAATTCTTTATTCAAAAAGCTATTGGTTGGTCATTAAGAGATATTTCAAAATGGAACCCTGAGTGGGTAAAAAACGAAGTAGAAAAACAACAATTAACAGGTCTTGCAAAAAGAGAAGCATCGAAGTATTTATAGCGGTGTTGAATGAAATTTAATCTCTATCGATATTTGTACATTTATCTTTCAGTTTTCATCTTTCAGTTTTCAATTTATTTTCCATTTTAATTCCTTAATTTTACCTAGTAAAAACTTCAAAATGGCACCAATCACAGATATATCGCAATTAGATTTAACGAAACAATATACCTATGCCGATTATTTAACTTGGCAATTTGAAGATCGTTTAGAGTTAATTAAAGGTTGGATTTATAAAATGAGTCCAGCGCCAAAAAGAAGACATCAGAGAATTGAAGCAAAGTTGTTTTCTGCTTTTTTTAATCATTTAGAGAATTGCTCATGTCAAGTTTACACCTCTCCTTTTGACGTTCGATTAAAGAAAAATAAAGGTAGTGATGCTGAAGTTGATACAATTGTTCAACCAGATATTTCCATTTTTTGTGATTTAAGTAAACTTGATGATCGTGGTGCAATTGACGCTCCAGATATGGTTATTGAAATTACATCTGCCAGTACAGCGAAACGTGATTATAATGAAAAGTTTAACTTATATGAAGAAAACAAAGTTCAGGAGTATTGGATTATTAATCCAGATTCAAATTCGATAGAAGTTTTTAGTTTACAAGATAATGTACTCGTTTCATTGGGGGTGTTTTCAAAATTCGATGGTTTTGAAATTGTTCAATCTATTCTTTTCAATGACTTAATTATCGATTTAGAGGAAATTTTTAAAGATTAAATACAGTACATTTTTAATCAAAAAATCCTCAATTAACGAACTAAATGAATAAACTGCTGACCTTCTGATTGAATATCATTAAAGTCGGTTATCGTAAATTTAATAAAATAAACTCCTTCGTGACAATCGGTTCCGTTTGAAGTTCCATCCCAAAGAGGTTTTGTTAAATTTAATTCAGTAATAACATTTCCCCAACGATTAAAAATTAAACCTTCGAAACTTTTTGCATTACTAAGATTTATCGTATAGTTATCATTAATACCATCACCATTTGGCGTGAAGATATTTGGAGTTTCAATTGAAATAATATTATCGGATAGCACAATTAATTCTAAACTTATTGTTTCACTGCAAATTCCATTTTCAGCGGTTAAAGTAATTATATAAACTCCTTCTTCGGTGTAAATCGAGTTTACATTAGTTGTGGAATTAATTGGTAGAGTAGTGCCGTTTCCAAAGTCCCAAGTGAAATTTGTAGCACCTGTGCTATTATTTGTAAAAGTTACTGTTAAAGGTGCATTTCCACCAGTCGGAGTCATTGTAAAATCAACTTGAGGGTCAGCAACAGTTACTGTAACGTTATCAGTTACAGTACAACCATTCGAACTTGAAGAAACTGTGTAAGTTGTTGTTTGCGTTGGAATAAAAGGAATACCATCAACAACACCATTATTCCATGTAAAAGGCCCGTTTCCTGTTGCAGATAATGTAATTGGTGAATTGATACAAATCAAGGTGTCGTTTCCTGCGTTTGCTACAGTTGAACCAATGACTATCACTGTTGTGTAAGATGTTGCACAAAAACCGCTATTTGGGGTGAAAGTATATGTGTTAGAGCCTAACGTTGAGGTATTAATTGTACTCGGATTCCAAGAACCAGTAATTCCTTCGAAAGATTGTATTGGTAAATTCGTTGGAGTTGTGTTTATACAAAATGGACCAATCGCAGAAAATGTAGGGGTTAAAGGGTTTGTGATGGAAATGTTTAGTGAAGTAACACTTGCGCATTGTCCAGCTGAAGGTGAAAAAGTGTAATTAAAATTCCCAGCTGTTGTGGTGGAAATTATAGTTGGATTCCACGTTCCAGAAATTCCATTTGTTGAACTTTGGGGTAAAGTTGGTGCAGTTCCATTTAAGCAAATCGGGTTAATTGGAGTAAAAGATGGCGTAACATTTTGATTGATTGCAACTATCATGGTACTTGTAGTTGCACACGTATTATTGATAGGTGTAAAAGTGTAATTAGTTGTTTGTGTTGTATTAATTGCAGGCGACCAAACACCTTGAATTCCATTTGTTGAAGTATTTGGAAGTGTAAAAACATCACCATCGCAGTAAGGTCCAAGTTGACTAAATGCAGGTGTTACAGAATTACTTATTTGAACGGTTACTGTTGTGATAGAAGCACAAGATAAATCATTCGGCGTGAATGTATAGGTTGTTGTCACAGTATTATCAATTGCAGGACTCCAAGTTCCAGAAATGCCATTGCTTGAAGAGCTTGGAAGTGTGAAATTTGCTCCCGTACATAAAGGACCTATTGGATCAAAAATTGGTGTTGTTTGAGCTGGATTCAAAGGGATCACTATAATTGTGTCATAAATACAACCTATTGAAGATGTAATTCTACAACTAAAAGAACCAGCGCACAAACTAGTTAAACTTGCAGTTTGTCCGATTGAAGTATTTGATGCATTAGTCCAATTATAAGTGTAATTAGGTATCGAACCATTTGGAGTAATCGTTACCGAACCATTACAACTACACGTTTCATCTGAAATTATAGATGTTGAGGTAATTGGAAGAATAGGTTGACAACTATTGTTTAATTGGCTAATGTAAATTGCATTTGCAGGATTATTAGGTAAACCTGGTGTTTGATCGTCGGGTGCAGCACAAGTTCCTGAAATCCAATTAGATTGTAAGAAAGGGTCGTTTGAATTGGTATTAGCAAAATAGAAAACCGTATTACCTGAACCACCTGTAAAGTAAATAATGTTGTTTGAATTATTATTTCCCCAACTAACTCCGAAAGTTGGAACTAAGGTATTTGTTGGCGAATAAATTTGAAATGAATCATCATTATTTGACATTCCAAGTGGACTCCATAAAGATCCCCCAGGAGTCCAGCCACTCGTTGGATAGGTAGTGTTTCCAGCTCCCGGACTTACTGTTTGATATTCCAATAAACTTGAATTTACTGGTATTATTAATCGACAATTATTATCAGTTAGACTTAAATCTTGGGCTGGAAGTGCAGCGTTTAAATCCGCATGATTATAAATTACGATTAACGTACCAAAAGGAACACACGACCACAAAGCATTATTTGAAAATCGAACAGCGCCTGCTGCAACACCTGTTTGAGATGTATTACCATTCGAGAAATAGCCACTATTATCATCAATAACCCAACCTCTTAAATCTGCACAAGTTGTACAGTTTTGTGTTGTTGATGTTGGGATAACTAAGAACTCGACATATTCTTTAGATCCAGAAGGACCTTGAGAAACTTCATTGATAATAAGTGATTGATTAAAAGCGAAAAAGGAAATCAAAAAACTAAAAACTCCAACTAAATACAGTTTCATTTATGAACAAAAATTTAATTGCTTTTTATTGGTTTCATCATAAATTTCATGAATCAAGGATAACAATAAAAAACTCTGTCAAAATTAGAGATAAATAGCTGTTCTACCAATTCTAAGTAAAAATTTAAAGGAGATTTAACACCACGCTTTAAAATGTCATGCTAGTTTAAAAGAGTTTCTTAATTTCACGATTAAAATTTACAAATGAGACTACTTTTATTTCTTTTAAGTACTTTTTTATTTTCTGGCTTTAGTTTTTCGCAATATGCTCCATTGAACGGCGTAAAGGATTCAAAATCAGAAATTATCGCTTTAAAAAATGCTACTGTTTACATTAATTCCACCAATAAAATCACTAATGCTACTGTTCTTGTAGCTGACGGAAAAATTGTGGAAGTAGGTACAAAAATTACAATTCCATCCGGCGCTTTAGAAATCGACATGAATGGAAAAACGATTGTTCCTGCCTTTGTGGAATTGTATTCTAATGTTGGAATTCCAAGTCAAGGTGAGCGAAATTATTCGCAACGTCCACAAATTGAGTCCTCTAAAAAAGGTTCCTACTATTGGAATGAAGCCATTCGCCCTGAAGTAGAAGCGGCAGCCTTATTTGATGTTGATGCTAAAGCAGTAGAGAATTTCTCAAAAATGGGTTTTGGTTTCGCAGTTACACATGTTCAAGATGGAATTGTTAGAGGAACTGGAGCTTTAGTTGGTTTAGGAAATTCAAATACTAGAAAACAATTGATAAGTTCAAACGCTGCACAGTTTTATTCATTTGCAAAAGGTTCTTCAGGTCAAACTTATCCATCATCTCAAATGGGCTCAATTGCTTTATTGCGCCAAGCATTGTATGATTTAAGATATTACAGTGAAAATAAAAATGCAGAACAATCACTTTCACTAGAGAAATGGAAAAGCAATCAAAATTTACCTGTCTTTTTTAAAACGGAAGACAAATGGGAGATTTTACGTGCAGCCAAAATTGCAAATGAGTTCAAGCAAAACTTCTATTTTGTTGGTTCAGGGAATGAATACTTGATTACAAAACAGCTAAAAGAGGCTAAATCAACTGTAGTTTTACCCTTGAATTTCCCTGAAGCTTACGATGTAAAAGATCCTTATTTGGCACGACAAATTCCGTTAAGTGATTTAAAAAATTGGGAATTAGCACCCTCGAATCCTTATTTGTTGAGCTCTGAAGGAATTCAAATTTGCTTGACTTCACTAGGCACAAAATCACCAGAACAGTTTTGGAAAAATTTACAGAAAGCTATTTCTCGCGGATTAAAAATCGAAGATGCGTTGGCAGCTTTAACTTCTATTCCAGCAAAATTAATCGGAGCTGAAAATCTGATTGGCGGTTTAGAAAAAGGTAAATTGGCAAGTTTTTCTGTTTATACAAGTGATCCTTTCTTAACAGAAGCGACACTACTCGAAGCGTGGAATCAAGGTACGCAACAAATAATCAAAAGCTTACCTTCTGTCTCTATTTTAGGAAAATACAGTTTGAATATTGAAGGTAAAAACTACCAAGCTGAATTCACTGAATCAAACGAAAAACCTGTTGGAAAAATTCAATTGTTAAAATCAAATGCAAATACACCTGGAAAAAAAGATACGGTTTCTGTTAAAATGGCGGTAACATTAATACAAAATGATATCAGCTTGCAATTTAATTGTGATGATGATAATTTCAAAGGAAGCATAAATCTGCATGCAAAAATCAGCAACAATGGAAGTGTTTTTGAAGGAGACGGAACCTTACCAAATGGTAAATGGGTTCGTTGGTCGGGAATTAAAACAAGTAAATCGGACGAGAAAAAAGAACCATCTTCGTTTAAATTAGATTCGACATTTATTGCTAAAACCTGGTTTCCAAACTTAGCTTATGGTTTCGATTCAATTCCTGAGGTGCGAACAGTCGTCTTTAAAAATGCAACAGTTTGGACCAATGAAAAGGAGGGAATTATTAAAGATGCAACTGTTATTACAGAAAACGGAAAAATTAAGTCCATTTCCACTAATTCAAATGCTGCTCCAACAAAAGCTGTAGTAATTGATGCAAAAGGAAAACATTTAACAGCTGGAATAATAGACGAACATTCTCATATTGCTATTTCCAAAGGTGTAAATGAAGGCGGACAAGCCATTTCTGCTGAAGTGAATATTTCGGATGTTGTTACTGCTGACGATATCAATGTTTACAGACAACTAGCTGGTGGAGTAACTGCTGCTCAATTATTACATGGTTCAGCAAATCCAATTGGTGGTCAGTCTGCTTTGATTAAATTAAAATGGGGACATACTCCCGATGAAATGTTGATTCCAAACGCACCGAAATTCATCAAATGTGCTTTAGGTGAAAATGTAAAACAAGCGAATTGGGGTGATTTTAATACCGTACGTTTTCCGCAAACGCGTATGGGTGTGGAGCAAGTTTTTTACGACGGATTTGCGCGTGCTCGTGCTTATAAAGAAGAATTGGATGCGTACGCTAAAAATCCCAAAAAAGCAGAAGGTGCGCCACGTAAAGATTTAGAACTCGATGTGTTAGTTGAAATTTTGGAAAGCAAACGATTCATAACTTGTCATTCTTATGTTCAATCTGAAATCAATATGTTGATGCATGTTGCAGATTCAATGGATTTTAAGATTAATACATTCACTCACATTTTAGAGGGCTATAAAGTAGCAGATAAAATGAAAGCGCATGGAGTTGGGGGTTCAACTTTCGCTGATTGGTGGGCTTATAAATTTGAAGTAAATGACGCTATTCCTTACAATGCAAAAATGATGGCCGATCAAGGAGTTGTGGTGGCTATAAATTCCGATGATGCCGAAATGGGACGTCGATTGAATCAAGAAGCGGCGAAAAGTGTAAAATACGGTGGAATGTCAGAGGAAGAGGCTTGGAAAATGGTTACCTTAAATCCAGCAAAATTGTTGCATTTGGATGATCGTATGGGAAGTGTGAAAGTTGGTAAAGATGCTGACATTGTGCTCTGGTCGGATAATCCTTTGAGTATAAAAGCAAAAGTTGAGCTCACCATGATTGACGGAAAAGTGCTTTATTCAAGCGCCGATGCTTCAAAATTGGAGGAACGAAACACACTTGAAAGAGCTAGAATTATTAATAAAATGTTGGAATCAAACGACAAAGGTGAACCAGTAAAACCTTTTGTGAAAAAAGGACGCAAACATTACCACTGTGACACCTTAGGCGAAGAAGGAACAGAAGAAGAAAATTTACATTAAGATGAAAATAGTATTGACATTATTGCTAATTGGTGCTTCACTTGGAAGTTGGGCACAAGCAAAACGAATTTTGTTAACCAATGGTTTTTTACACGTTGGAAACGGTCAAACCATGGAATCAGCTTTGGTTGGTGTTGTTGATGGAAAGATAACAATCGTTCAAAACTCATTGGCAACCACTATCAATAAAAAAGAGTGGGACACCATTATAAATTTGAACGGTCAACACATTTATCCTGCATTCGTTGCTCCGAATTCCACTTTAGGTTTGACAGAAATTGATGCCGTTCGTGCTACAAGAGATTATGATGATGTAGGAGAATTAAACCCGCATGTGCGCACACAAATTGCCTACAACGCTGAATCACGCGTCATTGAAACGGTAAAAACAAATGGAGTTTTGATAACACAAGCAACTCCAAGAGGAGGAACTATTTCTGGAACTTCTTCCGTTATGTTTTTAAGCGGTTGGAATTGGGAAGACGCCACCATTCTAAAAGACGATGGAATCCATTTAAACTGGCCTTCAAGTACTGAAGGTGGCGGATGGTGGGCAGAACCAGCTCCAAAAAAGAGAAATGAAAATTATGAAGCAGAAAAAACTAAGATAAACGATTTTTTTCAACTTGCAGCAACTTATGCTAAAGCTAAAAACCCAACTGTCGATTTGCGTTTAGAAGCAATGAAAGCTTGTTTTACAGGCGGAAAACGTGTGTTTTTCCATGCAGATGAACTTCAACAAATCTTAGATATAATGGATTTTGTAAAAGAGTTTAACATTAAGTTTCCTGTTCTTGTTGGTGGTTATGATGCACATCTAATTGGCAAAAGATTTAAAGATGCAAACATTCCTGTGATGCTGACACGTGTTCATAGTTTACCAGAATTAGATGAGGATGCAGTCGATTTACCGTTTAAACTACCTTTTCTTTTAAATCAACAAGGTATCAAGTTTTGCCTTCAAAATTCGGGAGATATGGAAACGATGAATGCGCGAAATATTCCTTTTTTGGCAGGAACAGCAATGGCCTATGGATTAACAGAGGAAGAGGCTTTACGTGCAATTTCTTTGAGTAGTTGTGAGATTTTAGGCATTGAGAAAAAATTTGGTTCAATTCAAGTTGGTAAGTCTGCAACGCTTTTTGTTTCAGAGGGTCCAGCACTTGATATGCGTACAAATAAAGTAAGTTTGATTTTAGTAAATGGTATATTTGAATCCGTAACTAACTTTCAAACAGAGCTTTATAACAAGTATAGAAAGAAATATGAAGAAAAACAAAAATAATGTTGATTTCTCTGTAACATTTCAAAATCGAAGTCGTCCTACGCTCAACTAGGATGAACATTCAAAATTACAATCAAGCTGTTGACCTGTTTTCAGATGGTTTATATCGTTTTGCTTTAAAAAGCTTAAATGATAGCCATATGGCGCACGATTTTGTGCAAGATGCGTTCGAAAAGCTATGGATTAAACTTGAAACAGTTGAAAATGCAAAATCGTATTTATTTACAACAGTTTACCACGCAATAGTTGACCATTCACGAAAAGAACAACGCACGCGTGTTTACGCTGAGCAAGTTGATAGAAATCCTGTTTCTGAATTACAAGCAATTGACTTGCACGAAATATTGGATAAAGGATTGAATGAAATGTCTGAAATACAAAGAAATGTTGTTCTGCTCAGAGATTACGAAGGATATTCCTATCAAGAAATTGGAGAAATAACTGGATTAAGTGAGCAACAAGTGAAGGTGTACATTTTCCGCGCTCGAAAATTTTTAAAAGAATACATTGGTACTATTGAGGCAGTAATATGATGATAACGAAAGAAAATATTGAAGCCTATTTACTTGATTTTCAAGAAGGAAATTTAAGTCAGTTTGAAATCAAAGAATTGATGGATTTTGTTGCGTTGCATCCAGAATTTAAAGACGACTTAGATATTCAACCACTTCCAATTGATTTTTCGATTGAATTCTCAAATAAAGAGAGCCTAAAAAAAACAACAGCAATTAAACCTTTAGTTTTTGATTCCTTACACGAAAATGAAGAAGAACTTTTCATCGTAGCTAAAATTGAAAATGAATTAATCGAAACGGAAGAGTTACATTTCAATCGTGCACTTCAAGCAGATAAAAATTTTGAAGCGCAGTTTAAAGCCTATTCCAAAACAATTATCCAAGTTGATAATTCTTTGATTTTTGAAAACAAAGAACAACTTAAACGCACTGCTTCTTTGGCGCTAGTTTTCAATTTCCGTCGCGTGATTTCGTATGCAGCGGCAGCAAGTGTTTTGTTATTTGCAGGTTATCTGTTTTTTAGAACAAGTCCGAAAGTAGGGGAGGAGAAAAAGTCTGCTGGCAAAGAAAATATGAAAAACGAAAAGCAAATTACTCCAAACTCAATAGAGGAAAAACAAGAGTCAATAAAATTTGCTAACGATTTTAATACGACAATAAAATATAAAGTTAATTCCAACGATTCTTTGCCGAAAACAAATAATTCAGTTGTTCCACAAGAACCAATTTTGGTTGTACAAGAAGTGGATTCTTCTAAATTTACTTCTGAAAATAACAATCAAGATTTTGCATTCGTTGCGCCAATTGAAACAACAAATCCAGTTGAGGAGTCTTTATCTTCTAAAACTGAAACCTTAACAATAAAATCTTATTTTGTACAAAAAGTCAATCAAGTTCTTTATGGTAAGTCAAATCCTAGCGACGAAGAGAAATATGCTTCGTTTTCACAAAAAGTTTCAACAGCCACAGGGATTTCGTTTGATTTTAAAAGAAGAAAATCTAGATCCAACAGAGAATTCCACTTAAAAATCGGAAAATTTTCAATCGATAGAAAAAAAAGTAATTAATCGCTGTAACATTTAAAAGACGAGGTCGTCCTACAGCAAAACAGAGAAAAAATGAAAACAATTTTACTTTCAATCGCAACAATGAGCTGTATCAGTTTAACTGCTCAAGTTACAGAACCAATCGAACCACAAGAAGGAACAGTAACAATTGATAATGGTGGAGACACTACTAGAATTAAACTAGGAAAGAAAAACATCGTTATTGTTGAAAAAAAAGAAAATGGAAAAAAAGGCGAGAAAAAAGTAATCATCGATGAGCGAGTGATTATAGAAGACGGTGAAGATTCCGTTGAAATTGAAGATGATGAAAAGGAAGATAGAAAGGGCGAAGGTCACTGGGCTGGATTTGGAATCAACACAAACGGATTTTTAAATGCCGATGGTAAAATCGCTACAGGAAGTGATGCTGGGTTTTTAGAATTAGACCACGCAAGAAGTATCGGATTTAACTTCAACTTAGTAGAAAAACGTTTTCCAATTTTTAGAGAATATGTAGGAATTACAACAGGATTGGGTTTACAATGGAACCGTTATGCGTTGAAAAACAATGTTGATGTAATGGTTAGTCCAGATTCAACTTACGGTGTGCAAAATGCAACCGTAGATTACAAGAAAAATGTATTGCGCTCCACTTATTTGCAAATTCCTTTGTTGCTTGAAATCACGACAAATAAAGACAATGATAAAGCTTGGCACATTTCTGCTGGAGTTGTTGGAGGAATCAGAATTGGTTCTAGTTTAAAAACCAAATGGGAGGATACTGGAAAAACGAATAAAGACAAAGTTAAATCCAACTATAATTTCAATCCTTTTGAAGCACATGCAACTGCAATTGTTGGGTATGGAGATATTAGCCTTTATGTAAATTATGGTCTAACTCAAGTATTTGAAAAAGACAAAGGACCGAATTACGCACCAGTTTCAGCAGGAATTCTATTGAATTTCTAAAAACAGCATTTAAAATTTTGAGTGTTCGCAATTGTACCAGTAAAATGCTTGAATATTAAAAATTAATAATGTAATCGAAGTAAGTGCTATTTAGTGAATATTAGCGAACAATCTTCGGTCTTGAATTTCTTGGTTTTAGCTACTGAACTGAAACTTGTAATTTTTAAAATTTCTGCTCCGTCAGCTGACGGATTAAAAAATTTAAGTTTCAGAAAGGGGTTAAAATTGTTCGCTACGAGTTGTAAATATATGGATAACAATAATTTGCGAACAAAAATAAATTCAGAGCCTTGATTTTTTGATTCTTTTTCATCAAGGAAAAAGAATGGCAAAAAGAAAACATTAGCTCAATATGGGTCTTTAATTAGGATCATGATTTCAAATATTGGTGGAAAGAAAGCGCACAAGTACATTTAAAATTATACGTTTGATTAGTAGTTGAGAACCATGCATGAAAAAGAGATTAACCGTGCATGGTTTCTTTTTTACCATAATTTTCCATCAAGCTTGCTTCAAATTCTAAGAGAGCTTTCCAGCGTTCATCAACATTTATTCCTTCACCATATTTTCGCGCAAAATGAAGAAACGTAGTGTAATGCCGAGCTTCACTTTCCATTAAACCTCTATAAAAATCACGTAAATCTGCATCTTCTAATTGTTCGGATAAAATTTTAAAACGCTCGCAACTTCTCGCTTCGATCATTGCAGCAAATAGCATTTGATTCACAAAAAGTCCTTTTTTAGAACTGTTGGTTTTACTTTGTCTTAAGAAAACAGATAAATCATTGACATAAGGATCTTTTCTTTCAAAACCCAATGTTAATCCACGTTCCAATAATTTTTGATGGACTAAATCAAAATGCTCCATTTCCTCTTGACAAATTGCAATCATAGCTTGAACTAAATCCGAATAATGTGGATATTGAACAATCATGGAAATTGCGTTGCTTGCTGCTTTCTGCTCACAAAAAGCATGATCCACCAATATCTCCTCCAAATTGCGTTCAACGATATTTACCCATCTTGGGTCGGTTGCCATTTTTAATCCCAGCATCTTTCAATAATTTCCGCAAAAATACAAGTATATCCACACATATAAAATTTCAATCGAAAAGTCGTTCGTGTTTTGTATATTTGGAACTCTTTTTAAAAAGTATGTCTGAAATAACAACAGAACAAAACCAACTTGCAGTCGAAAAGCTCGAGTTAATAAAAGCTTTCAAGTTAATGGCAACAGCAAAAACGTTGGCCGAAAAATACGAAGCAAACAAAGAAATCACTGCAAAATATGTACATGCAACGTCCCGTGGTCATGAAGCAATTCAGCTTGCTGTTGGTATGCAGTTAAAACCTCAAGATTGGGTTTCACCTTATTACCGCGACGACAGTATTTTGTTGGGAATTGGAATCCAACCATATGAATTGATGTTACAAGTGTTTGCGAAAAAAGACGATCCATTTTCTGGAGGAAGAACCTATTATTCGCATCCTTCCTTGAATCGTGATAATATGCCAAAAATCCCACATCAATCTTCTGCAACTGGAATGCAAGCCATCCCAACAACAGGAATCGCGATGGGAATTCAATACAAAGAAAAAACAGGATTATCCAAACCAGAAAATGGGGAAGCTCCAGTTGTAGTTTGTTCGCTTGGAGATGCTTCGTGTACAGAAGGTGAAGTTTCTGAAGCTTTCCAAATGGCTGCGTTGAAGCAATTTCCGATTGTTTATTTAGTACAAGACAATGGTTGGGATATTTCAGCAAATGCCAGCGAAACAAGAGCGCAAGATATTACGCAATATGCAAAAGGTTTTGTTGGAATTGAGGTAAGAACGATTGATGGAAGCAATTTTATTGAATCTTTTAATACGATAAAAGAGGTTTTTGAAATCGTTCGAAGTGAAAGAAGACCATTTATTGTTCATGCAAAGGTTCCACTTTTAGGACATCATACATCCGGTGTTAGAAAAGAATGGTACCGAGACGATTTAGAAGAAGCTGCAACTCGTGACCCATATCCAAAAATCAAAGCGAATTTGGAAGATTATGGCGTGAGTTTAGCAGAAATCATAAACATTGAAGCTGAAGTTAGAAATTTAGTTGACGAAGATTATGAGAAAGCATTGAATTCTCCTGATCCAGAGCCGTCTTCAGTTACTGATTTTATTTTTGCACCCACTCCAATTACAGAAGAAAAAGGGGAGCGCGAACCTGCCGGGAAAAAGAAAACCGTAATGGTTGATTCTGCTTTGTTTGCAGTGAGAGAAATCATGCATCAACATCCAGAAGCTTTATTGTACGGACAAGATGTTGGTGGAAGATTAGGTGGTGTTTTTAGAGAAGCAGCAACTTTAGCTCAAACTTTTGGTGACGACCGCGTTTTTAACACACCAATTCAAGAAGCATTTATTATTGGTTCAACGGTGGGAATGTCAGCAGTTGGATTAAAACCATTCGTTGAAGTTCAATTTGCAGATTATATTTGGCCAGGATTGAATCAATTATTTACTGAAGTTTCTCGTTCTTATTACCTTTCGAATGGGAAATGGCCAGTAAGTTGTGTGATTCGTGTACCAATTGGAGCTTATGGTTCTGGTGGTCCATATCATTCTTCAAGCGTAGAATCAGTTTTAACTAATATTCGAGGAATTAAAGTGGTTTATCCATCTACCGGTGCTGATTTAAAAGGATTATTGAAAGCTGCATTTTACGACCCAAATCCAGTTGTGATATTGGAGCATAAAGGTTTATATTGGTCAAAAATCCCAGGAACTGAAGGCGCAATGTCAATTGAGCCAAGTGAAGATTATGTTATTCCAATTGGAAAAGCAAGAACGGTTTTGAAGGCAAATGAATCTGAAGTTGAAAAAGGTAATTCTTGTGGTGTAATTACATACGGAAGAGGTGTTTATTGGACTTTAGAAGCAGCAAAAACGTTTGAAGGTCAAGTTGAGATTTTAGATTTAAGAAGTTTGAATCCTTTAGATCACGAAGCAATGAATACGCTATGTCAAAAACATGGTAAAATTCTTTTTGTAACGGAAGAATCAATAGAGTCATCTTTTACACTCGGTTTAGCAGGAAGATTACAACGCGACAATTTCAAGTTTTTAGATGCTCCGATTTCAATTGTTGGTTCAATTGACACACCAGCAATTCCTTTAAATTCTATTCTTGAAGCTGAACTTTTACCAAATGCAGAGAAAGTTAAAACAAGTTTATTGGAGCTTCTGAACTATTAATTAAGTGATACAAATGCAACTTATACTTACAAAAACGAGTTATTGATTTCAAACCAACACCAAATGAATTTAAAAGTTTCGCTATCAAAAATAGTATTCATTACACTTATTACTTTTTCATATACTTCTTTTTCGCAAGTTGTTATAAATGAAATAATGGTGAATCCAACTACTAGTGCAACTGGTGCCGAGTTTCAATCTTTGAAAATGTGCTCGCAAGTTACCTATGGAAAAGAATACATTGAACTTTATAATCCAACGGCATGTGCAATTGATATAAGTTGTTACTTGATCGGATTTGATGGAAATTTCTCAACTGGAATAGAAGGGACTTTTCGATTTCCAACGAATTCAATAATTCCAGCCAACGGATTTTTATCGATTGGAGGACCAAATTCAGGAGCTACAATTAATTTGACCTCGTTTTGTACGACTGCGAACTTAGAAACGGATGCTGATAGATGGTACCTTCCCAACGGTGATGGATATATAATGCTTTGGGATGAGAATGGTATTGCGATGGATGCTGTTTATTGGACTGTGAATGCCAATGAAGCTGCTAAATGGGGCACAGATTCTGATATTCAATTAGCACCAACAACAATAGCGGCAGGAATAACTTGTCCATTGGTTTCAACATTACTCGGTCCAAGTGATATTCCATTAAGTTCAGGAATAGTTAGTTACGCCGGGCAAGCTCCGACAATAGGAACGGTTATTCACCGAGTTGCTGATGGCGCTCCAACATGGCAAACAAATGGTGTTGCATCGATTAACGCTTGTAATGCAGGTTGCAATACAGTAACTCCTTCTTTTTTGTTGAATGCAACAGTTACACAACCAACTTGTGGAAATAGTGATGGCGCAATTTCCTTTAATCCATCTCCGACAGACACTTATTTTTACGCATGGCCTTTCCCAAGTACAGGTACAGTAAGCAACGCAACATCATTAGCCGCAGGTTCTTATCCAGTAACCATTACTAATCTTGCGGGTTGCTCAATTGATACTACTATAATCTTGTCAGAAATCCCTTGTGGAAATACCTGTGATCCTAATGGTAATCTAATTATTTATTCTAATTATAATGGTGGAATTCTCACAATTAATGTTGATCAGAATATTCCCAATTTAAAAATTGGAATTTGTACTTATGAACCAATTCAAGTTTCTTTTACTGGCCCATTTGTAGGGAATATTACCCAGGTTATTTATGCAGGAATGAACTCAAATCAGAATAATAATAATTGCGGACTTGGTAATTTTACAACCTCAATAACAGGTGTTCCATCTAGTATCGTAACCATCAGTCCTCCGATGACACCACCACCTGTTGGGTATACACCAACACATGGAAATGGAGCAGGACCTTGGGGTGGACTTATGCTAGGGTCAAATGGCCCATGTGATACCACAATCGCTGGAGGTGGAGGAAATACTCCTGATGAGATAGTATATTACTTTCAGAACGCAACTTCTGGAACTCTGCTTTATCATCAAACTCAATATGCTTGTTGGGTAAATGAAACACTTAATGTTACTGCTGGAGGTAACTGTTGTATTCTACCTCCAGATTTATGTAATCTCGCAGCAACAGTTAGTGTTGTTCCTAATTCAGTTTGTGCACCTTGTAATTATAGTGGACCAAACATTTTAATTAATGAGTTAATGATTTCTCCTTCAGCTTTTGATGGCTCACTGAGTGGAAGCGGAGGTGTTTCTGACGGAAGAGGAGAATGGATAGAATTGTTTAATCCAAATTGGTGCGATTCAGTTGATATATCATGTTATTACCTAGGAAATAGTGCACCAGGTTCATTGCCAGGGACACAACCAGGAGGTTATGTTATTCCGCAAGGAACTATTATTCCACCTCTTGGTTTGGCAATGATTAGAGGATTTAATGCAACTCCTGTCCCAGCAAATCTTTTAGTTCAAAATGGCGGAAACGTAGTTGAACTTGTGGTTCCATATAATACAAATGACCAAGGTGTCTGTATAGGTGGCGGCGCTAGTAGATTATGGTTTCCAAACGCAGGTGGTTGGTTTGCTTTTTATGATTCTCAAGGTGTTCCTCAAGATGCAGTTAGTTGGGCTAGTGGAGGTAGTACACAAGACAAGGCAGGTAATCCATGTATTGCTCAGTTAGCACCTTGTAACTTTAGTGGTCAACTAGATAGTTACAATCAAATCCCTAGTAATCGAAAAGCGCAAGCAACAACTGTGGATGCAAGTAGTCATACAGGCCAATCAATTCGTAGAATTCCTGATGGAGGTGCATGGATTGGACCAAGTACACCAACTTATGCAACCTGTAATGATCCAGCTAATTGTGCTTTGATTACTGCTATTGCAAACTGTAATGGAACAGCAACAGTAAATGTTACTTCAGGAACAGCTCCATTTACTTATCAATGGAATGATCCTTTAAATCAAACCACTCAGACTGCAACTAATCTATGTGATGGAGTTTATCAAGTTGTAGTAACTGATGCAAATCAGTGTACACAAACATTGACAGCAACTGTAATTACAAATCCTTTTGATTTAACAGCAACTATCGTTCAACCAGGGTGTAATGCAAACGATGGTTCAATCGAATTTTCACCTTTTGATCCAACTTACAGTTATTCTTGGTCACCAAACGTTTCGACAACAAATGTTGCAAGTAACCTAGCTCCGGGAACTTATGATTTAACAATTACAGAGGGAACTTGCTCATTTGACACAACTGTTATCTTACTCAATCCTGCAGCGTTTACAACAGCCGTGAGTCAAGTAAATACAACTTGTGGTTTTGATAATGGAACGATTAATGTTGAAGTTACTCCGTCAACAGGAACTTATTCTTTTACGTGGACACCTAATGTTTCTGCAGTTGATTCAGCTTTTGCGCTTCCAGCAGGAGACTATAGTATTGTAATTACAGATAATATTTGTGCAACAACTCAAAATGTAACTATTTTACCAAGTGAAGAAATAACTTCAACTGCTCAAATAACACACACCACTTGTGCACAAAGTGACGGAGCAATAAATATTGATGTAAATCCACCAAGCCAATATTATTATACATGGACTTCTAATGTTTCAACAGTTGATTCTGCAATAAATTTAGCGAGTGGAACTTATGTGATAAACGTAACAGATAGTGTTTGTTATTATGACACTACAATAGTTGTAAACACATCATTTACACCAACAGATTTATTAGCTAACATCACAGCTTCAAATTGCGGAGCAGGCAATGGTGAGATTCAAATTTCTCAGACTGATGGCGGAATTGCTCCTTATCAATATAGTTTTTCTGGAATGAGCTTTAGTAATTTAATGGCGATTGATTCATTAGATACTGGAAGCTACATAGTTGCTGTTCAAGACGCAAACGGTTGTGAGTATCAAGAAGCATTTGTTGTACCTCAAATACCTGGTCCTTCACAAATAATAACAACATCGCAAAACCCAAATTGTGGATATAATAATGGCGCAATTGAAATTGTAGATGGAGTAGGAGGAGTAGCGCCGTACACTTATACATTCAATAATCAAGCAGTCACAAATTTAATTCAGTCTGATTTATTAAATGGAAACTATTCAGTTGTCGCAAGTGATTTTTATGGATGTACCACAAGTGAAAACATCACATTGATAATGGAAGCTGGGTTATCTGTTGTGTTTATTCCAAATGTGTTCACTCCAAATTCGGATGATGCATTAACAAATGAAGTTTGGAAAGTATCAGCAACTTGTACAGAAACTTTTAATTGTAAAATATTTAATCGTTGGGGTTCTCTTATATACGAGTTCGATGATTTAAATGGTGAATGGAATGGAAAAACGACCAAAGGAGAAGATGTTTCCGATGGTGTTTATTTTTATAAAGTAGAATTGGGTTACTTCGACGGAAGAAGTGAGATTTTCCAAGGACACATAACAGTAATTAGATAAGATGACAATTCAAGAAATAATATCAAATGTTGAAGCATTTCATAATGCTTTTGGAATAAAAAATAACTATTCTCCAACAACCAGTTTAACAAAGGATGAGGTTGAATTACGATTCAACTTAATGAAAGAAGAAAACGAAGAATATCTAGAAGCAGCTAAAAAAGGAGATATTGTTGAAATTGCTGATGCGCTAGGAGATCAACTTTACATCTTGTGTGGAACAATTTTAAGACATGGTTTACAATCAAAAATTGAAGAGGTTTTTCAAGAAATTCAACGTTCTAATATGAGTAAGTTAGATGAAAATGGAAAACCAATCTACCGTGAAGATGGAAAAGTTTTAAAGTCAAGTTTATATTTTCGTCCAGACATTAAATCCATTTTAGAAAAATAGTTATTCACGTCCTCGACTTGATTTCTTTGTCGAAGTAAAAAAATAACTTTAATTCTTATCATTAGTTTTGATTTTAGGAATTAATTTACTTTTACTATGAAAGATATCTCTATCTATTTCACCCCAGTTGAATTAGGCAATTTGAAATTTGAGGCTGATCAAATTGGCTCGAAAATTATTTTAAACCAACATGATTTTCCAGAAGTAAAAAAAAATAGTTGTGCCATTTTCTCAGTTCCTGAATTTAGAGGAAACCATATTCCGATAACAAATAAAGTAAATTCACAATTTAGAAACAATCTTTACAGCCACTATTTCGGAGGGGAATGGACTTTTGAATTGTATGACCTTGGTGAAATTCTTCCAGGAAAAGAGTTAGCAGATACCTATTACGCTGTTTCAAATGTGGTCGCAGAATTAGTAAAGATTAATATAATACCAATAATAATTGGAGGAAGTCAAGATTTAATTTTTTCTGTCTATAAAGGATATGAAAAATTGGAACAATTAATTAATATCTGTTCCGTTGACCATGCACTTGATTTAGGGGAGCCAAATTCAGAAATTAAAGCAAATGGTTATTTAAGTCAGATTTTGTTAACTCGCCCTTGCTATCTATTTAATCATGCAAATATAGGTTTGCAAATTCCTTATGTAAATCCAAAACAACTTGACTTATTTGATAAATTGTATTTTGATATCTGTCGTTTAGGAGAATACAATAATTCATTTGTAAAAGCAGAGCCACATTTAAGAAATGCTGATATTATTAATATCGATTTTGAATGCATTAAAGCATCTGAGGTATTGTGTGAAGAAGCAATTCCAAATGGGTTCTATGCCGAGCAAATTTGTCAAATTGCAAAATACGCTGGGATTTCAGATAAATCTACATCTTTTGGGATTTTCAATTACAGTAAGGTAAATGATGTTTCCGATAAATTGTTAGCGCAGATTATTTGGTATTTTTTAGATGGAGTAAGTAGTCGAAAAGGAGATTTTCCAATTGGAAGTAAGACCGAGTACACAAAATTTCGAGTTTTCTCGGACGAAGCCGATCACGAATTAATTTTTTATAGGAGTAATAAATCAGACCGCTGGTGGTTAGAAGTACCGTATCCCCCTGTTGACGGTAAAAAATACGAAAGACAACATATTATTCCGTGTAATAAAGAAGACTATGATAATGCAATGAAAAATGAAATCCCAGATTTGTGGTGGAAAACATATCATAAATTAAGTTAATCGCTTTCGAAACATTTTTTTGTTAATAGTGCAGTTTTTAATAAATATTACTTATTTTAGCCACCTGAATTAGGGCTTTTTTCAAAAAAAATTCTAGTACTAACTGCTAAATAAACCATATGCTATTGAAAAACAGTTTTTTAAGCTTATTTGTAGCTATTTTCTATTTTGGGTTGAATGCTCAACAAGATAAGCTAATAACGCATTTTATTTACGATAAAATGACTATCAATCCAGGTAAAACAGGTATTGATATGTTCAATAGTATATGTGCAACATCTATTTACAGGAATCAATGGGACAAAGTAAATGGTGCTCCGAACTCAGCGGTGCTTAACATTGAGGCCAATCTGACTAAATTTTTTCCTGGTGGAGTTGGAATTGCATTTTATCACGATGCAATTGGTTTCGCAAGACAGAACAACGTATTATTAAATTATTCATATCCTATTCAAATTGGTCGAGCTGGTGTTTTAGGTGTTGGTGTTGGCTTGGGAATATTAAACTATGGAATGGATCCAGTTTGGGTTCCACCTACAACCGCAATTGACCCTACTTTACCCGAAGGTTTCGCAGCGACAAGTTTTGATGCGAATTTCGGCCTATATTTTCAAGGTAAAGATTTTTATGCAGGACTTTCTTCAACACATTTATCTGCATCACTTTTAAAACAAAATGTGAACGGTTTTGAACAAAACTACCAAACTGCAAGACATTATTATTTAATGGGAGGTAAACAATTCAAAAAAATCGGTGGTGGAAAAGGTACAATTGATGGACAACTTTTATTAAGAACTGACTTAGTTAAATTTTCTGGAGATTTAAATGTGAGATACATACTTCCTTTGGCCGGTGACAAACAAGTTTATGGAGGGTTTACAGCTCGATCATCCGATGCATTAGCTTTAATGGCAGGTTATACCCCAATTCCAAAACTAACTCTTGGCTATTCCTATGACATGACTCTATTAAATAAATTATCCTCAATTTCTAGAGGTTCACATGAACTTGTTGTAAGGTATTGTTACTTTTTACCTCCGCCACCAAAACAGAATGCTCGTCATCCTAGATGGTTGTAAAAAAAGATTAAAAAGAAAAGTGTAACCATAAGTATAGTTCTTCCGTTATAACCAAAAATCCAAAATCCTGTAGCAAGTTAATTTGGAAACTGGTAGAACCAAAAAAGATAAAATGAAAAAGTTATTAAGTGTTTTTGCAGTTTTAGTTTTACTTTACTCTTGTAGTGAAGTTGAAGGGAACCTTGTTGGCGTTCGACGCGATACGTGGTATCCAGATGTACTTGGACCAGGCAAATTACCAATTGGAATGGTTTATGTTCCTTCAGGTGGTTACCAAACAGGTGAAGATGATGAAGATATCATGGGCTTGCACACCGCAAGAATGAGAACAGTTTCTGTTCCTGCATTCTATATGGACGCAACCGAAATTTCAAATAATGAATACCGTCAATTTGTGCATTGGGTAAGAGACTCAATTGCAAGAGAGAAATTATACAGAAGAAGTTTCGATGACGATGCAGAACGTTGGATTAACGTGCCTGATAATTTCTTTAAAGAACCTTACAGAACAATTATTGACATGGGTTCTGATGTTCAAGGTGGTAATACTTCTTTTCAATTGATAAATGATACCATAAATAATTCTGAAGTAGACAAAACACTTTTGACAATGATGGGTAATTATGAAAAAAGTAAAGGAAAAGGTAAAAAGTTATTAAACGGCTATTCATTCGACCAAAAAAATTACCCTGCTAATGCGAATGCCAAAAAAACGGACGAAGTAATAGTTTCAGAAGCAGAATTACGAGGAATTATGCAAATGTACACCGGTGCATCATCTGGAAAGGCTGTTAGTAAAAATAAAGCTGATAAAACACTTAAAGGTGCAAACAGTAAAATTGTTTACACTCAAGGTGGTCGTGTTGAAAATAGAAAATATTTTACATTGAATTGGGAAGAATTAATCGATTACAATGATCCTCAAATTTCATTCTTATTAGCTGATATGTATTACAGTGAGCAAGAACGCTTTTACAAAAGAAGAGAAATAGATACGCGTTTATTATTCTTTGACTATTATTGGATAGATTATAAAGAAGCAGCTAAAAAAGGAAAAGTGATTACCAAATCTGTTGATGCCCGTAAAACTTTTGCTTATGATAGTTTAAGTGCTGATAATGGAACCGCTCTATATCAAAGAGGTAGAAGGGAACCTTTAAACAAGGATTATAAAACAAATGATCAACATCGTTCAACTTTATATACCGTTGATCAAAATACAAATAAAGTATGGGTTGACACAACAATTTATAACAAGGGTCGTCAATTTGGTGATCCCCAAGGTGGATTAATTGATAAAACCGTTTACAGCATTAATGACACAAGTAATTTAAGAGGTACAATTTTAGAAAATCCAGGTCAAGATTTGGATTTAGGTTATACCAACAGTAAAGGTCAGCATAATGCAATACGTGGTCATACTGATAGAAGTCGTTTTATTATCAAAGAACGTATAAATGTTTATCCAGATACATTATGTTGGGTAAGAGACTTTACCTATTCGTTCCATGAGCCAATGACTCAAAATTATTTCTGGCACAATGCTTACGACAATTATCCTGTTGTAGGTGTGACTTGGACGCAAGCAAAAGCATTCTCAGTATGGAGAACACAAGTGTATCATAGTTGGTTGCAATCTAATGGGGATTTATTTGTAAATGACTTTAGATTACCTACAGAATCAGAGTGGGAGAGAGGTGCTAGAGGAGATTTAGATTTAGCACAATACCCTTGGGGAGGCCCTTATATAAGAAATTCATCAGGATGTTTCCTTGCCAACTTTAAACCTTTAAGAGGGAGATATTTTGAAGATGGTGGTTTCCATACTGTTAAAGTTTATTCTTATAACCCGAATGGTTTTGGTTTATTCTGTATGGCTGGAAACGTTGCTGAATGGTGTTCAACAACCTTCGATGAATCTATGTATGAGTTTTCACATGATTTAAGTTCTGATTATGATTACCAAGCAAAAGATGGTGATCACCCAGTTAAGAAAAGAAAAGTTATTCGTGGAGGTTCTTGGAAAGATATAGGTTATTATTTGATGAACAGTACTAGAACCTTTGAATATCAAGATACAGCTAAATCGTATGTTGGTTTCAGAAATGTAATGACACATCTTGGACGTGGAGGTAAAGATATCGATCAAGAAAATGGTGAGGAAATCCAAAGTGATATCCAATTGAAATAGCAGTTTCAATTACAATCAATCAATCAATCAATCAATAAGTAAATAAGTAAATAAGTAAATTTTAATTTTAAATCAAAAGTTATGAGTGGTACAGGTGGTTTTTTACACAGCAAGAAGTTTAAGATAATTATGAAGCATTTCTTTGGATGGGGTGCAGCAATCGTAATTGTAGGAGCATTATTCAAGATTCAGCATTATCCTGGATCAGACATCATGCTTCCTGTTGGTTTAGGTCTAGAGGCGGTGATTTTTATCGTAATGATTTTCGTTCCAGATCATCCTGAATATCATTGGGAAAGAGTTCACCCAGTTTTGGATCCAGATATAACAGCAGAACAATTACTTGAAATGTCTCCTAATTCGATTGGTGGTCACGGTGGTGGTGGTTCATCAAACGCTGACTTAGTTGCAAAACAATTGGAAGATGCTGGAATTGATGAAGCTTTATTAGCAAAATTGAAAGATGGAATGTCAAATCTAGCTTCAAACGCGGCTTCTTTAGGTGCAGTTTCTACAGCAGCTGGTGCAACTGATTCTTATGTTAAAAGTTTAGAAACAGCTTCAAATAGCTTGACAAAATTAACTGAGCAATATTCATCTTCTGCCAACGCAATCGCAGGAATAACTGCCGATGGTAACGGGAATTTTGGTGCAGAAATGCAAAAAATGGGTCAAAATCTATCTGCATTGAACAATGTTTACGAACTTCAGTTAAAAGGATCTCAAGAATATTTAACAGGTTTGTCTCAAATGTCTGATTTACAAGCAAACATTAAAACTATCATGACAGATTTGTCCGCTTCTGCTAAAGACACTACAATCTATCGTGAAAACATGGCTATGTTATCTCAAAACTTAACTGATTTGAATAACGTATATGGTAACATGTTGAAAGCGATGAGAGCTTAATTATCATCATTTTTATTAATAATTTAATATAAAGAATTATGGGAGGTGGTAAAGAAACCCCAAGACAGAAAATGATTGGTATGATGTACTTGGTGCTCATGGCGATGTTAGCCTTGAACGTATCGAAAAGTATTATTGATGCTTTCGTTGCAATTGAGGAGAATATTCAAATTTCATCGCAAAATGAACATGCAAGAGGTCTAGAAAAGTTAATGGAACTAGAAGAGAAATATAAATCAGGAGATACACCTGAAATTAAAGCTAAAGCAAAAAAGTTATTGGATTATATTGCTTTAATTGATAAAGAAACAGCAAAGCAAATTCAGTATTTGGATGCTTTAAAAATGGAAATTCTTGTCGAAATTAAAGAGGAACCAGCTAAATTGAAGCCTGGTCCAGAATCAATAATTATGGTTGCTTTTGATAAAAATTATCCATTGAAGCCAATAAGAATGAATTTGGCTCATGTAACTAACAAGGATAAGTACGATGAAGGTATGCGGATTTTTGGTATCGCAAAAAACATGAAAGCACCAGAAGTTTATGCTTGTAAATCACCAGATGCCAAAGGAGCAAAAGGAGGAATTGAGTTATGGAATCAAATGAATGATTTTAGAGGTAAAATATGTCAATTACTTGTAGAAAGTAGTTCTTCAGATACAGCAAAATATAAATTCGTTGACCCTAAAATTGTTGCTTTTAAAGATTTAACTGATTTACAAAAGAAAGTTAAAGATGGTTTGAAAAAATCCAAAATTAATGGTGATGATGTTCAAGATGTCGAGAAAATTTACAAATCGTTGACAAAAAATGAAATGTTGGAAGATGAGCATGAACCAGGTGGTGTTCATTGGTTAGCTAAAACGTTTAATCATGCACCTTCAGTTGCTGCAATTGCGTCGCTGTCAGCATTGCAAAAAGAAATATTAACTGCTAGAGCTGATGCTGTTTCATTAATTAGATCTAGACTTGGTGGTGGTGAATATTCATTCAACAAAATAGTTGGTTTGGCATTCCCAGAATCTGCAGTTCTTAATCCTGGTGATCAATTTGAAGTTACTGTAATGATGGCTGCCTTTGACTCTGATAAACAACCTATTGTAAAGCCACAAGGTGGAAGTGTAACAGGTGTAGCAGATGGAAGAGCAACATTGAAATGTACTGCTCCTTCAAGTGGCGAAATGATTATAAAAGGTACTGTTGGTATCGCTAACAAAAGAGGCGAGATTAGAGAAATGCCTTACGAAACTAAAATTCAGGTAGCAACTAAAGCGGGTAGTATATCCTTGCCTGAGTTAGCCGTTCTTTACACAAGCTGGGACAATAAAGTTGTACCTGTTACTTCTGGTACAGTGAGCTCAGATATTAACGTACAAGGTGGAACTAAATCTAAGAAATCATGGACGGCAGATGGCCAGAAATTCGATGGCTATTATGTTAATGTTTCTCCAGGAACAAGACAAGTAACAATTGCTTTAAACGGAAAAGACAGAACAGGAAAATCTATTAATTTTGGTTCATTCAAATATAAAGTGAAACCTTTCCCTTCTCCTTTAGTACAAGGAGGAACGATTTCTAAAGCTAGTGGTACAAAAGTAATTGTCGGTTTAGGAGCTGATAGTCCATTTACAGGTGTGAATTTTGCTGTAACTGGTGGTGAAATAACTGTTGGTGATGTTACTACCTCTTTTACAGGGGATCGTATACCTGCAGCAGCTGTAGCTAGAGCAAAAGTTGGTAAGAAAGTATCAATTGATGTTTTCTACACTAGAAATGGAACTAAAGGTAATCCAATAGCTTCTAGCTTAAAAGTTATGCCTTAATATTTTATATAAATTATAGAGACCATGAAAAATTTAATTCTATTATTTTGTTTGAGTGCAAGCACTTTTTCAATATATGCTCAGGATCAGCCGCCTCGTGGTCCCTATAATATATTACAAGGTGGTGTTATCGATGGAGTCGTTATAAAAGACGAAGTTCCAGTTCGTGAAGCTATACCTTATGAACACGTAAGACTTGCTGATTATGTTTGGTCAAAACGAGTATTTTCTAGAATCGACTGCAGAGAAAAAATGAATCACGATTTGTTTTTTCCTTATGATTATTTTGAAAGTGATGGTCAAAGTTCTGAATATAAACCAAAAGATGCTTCTGAAATTGATGATCCATCTTGGTTTAAAGATCAAAAAAGATGGTCTTTGTGGACAGTTATTATGAGACATGTAATGTTAGGTGAATTGACTGTTTATGAAGTGTCTAGCGAAGCTAATCCTACCGTTGAAGATGGTTATAGTCTTAAATATCCAATCGAAAGACAGTCTAAAAACGACTATTTTGAGAGTACGCTTTATAAAAGAAAAGTAAATAAAGTTTTAGCTGCTGGCGGTCAAGGTCCGAAATTTACGATTCCTCGTCCAATTTCTCTCGATACTTTTATTATTCAAAAGACCAATCAAACTTATAGAAAATTTTTAGATTCTTTAGCTCCTGATCCTGATTTTGAGGAGTTAGTTAAAGGTTTTACCTTTGAAGATGGAGAAAGATGGTGGAATTCAGCTGCTAAAGAAGGTGATATTGTTAGACGCGATGCAATTTCAAGATTTTTATCTTCAAATAATATAATTGCTT
The DNA here is from genome assembly GCA_044374225.1 of Crocinitomicaceae bacterium. GTDB lineage: Bacteria > Bacteroidota > Bacteroidia > Flavobacteriales_D > Crocinitomicaceae > UBA952. The sequence continues at coordinate 203,005 of JBILOX010000001.1, forward strand.
ATAATATTAAAGAAGATTGGTTTTTTGACAAGGAAAGATCAATAATTGATAGAAGAATTATCTCCATTGCTCCTGTTGCTAGATATACCTATGAGGATGATACATCAACCTTAGCTTTTGAACGAGGAAATATTTTAGTTTATACTCCAGAAGGGATTCCTCAGTTTTTTGATGGATCTACTAATAATTACGAAGATTACAAAGGTAAAGTTGATGAACGTGAAATTTTCTGGTTGTACTTTCCTGAGCTGAGAAATATTATGGTAAACTACTATGTTTACAATGATAAATCAGATGCTCAGTGGATGTCATTTGATGATGTGTTCTGGAAAAGAAAATTCACTGCGCAGATTTATAAAGTTTCTGATAAATTCGATAGAGAATTAGAAGACTTTAAATATGGTGTAGATGCGCTTTACGAAGCAGAAAAAATTAAAGATGACATGCGTAAATGGGAACATGACGTTTGGAATTACTAAAATGTTAATTTAAATTTTGAACCCCATCAATTCTATTGGTGGGGTTTTTTTATTTTTGTCAAATGAAATTAATAGGTGAGCGCATAAGTTTTAATGATACTAAAGAAAAGTTTACTGTTGTTATTGAACCTGAAAAGAATGGATTGGTTAATTCTCTTATGGGCGCTTGGCTTTCTATGTGGTTAACGATTGGTGCAATTGTAATTTGGTCACTTTCTGAATTAAAATTAAAGGAGCAAGAGCAAATTATCCTTTACATCTTTTTAGTTTTTTGGTTTTATTATGCAGTTAGAGTTTCACGCTCCTTTCTTTGGCTATTGTACGGAAAAGAATTAGTTAAAATCGATGAAGTATCATTAACGATTAAAAAGTCAATCAGAAATTACGGTCGATCAGTTCCTTATTATTTCGAAAATATTAAAAATTTAAAATTTGAACTTCCAGAATCTAATTCAATACAATCATTGTGGGAATCTTCGCCTTGGATTAATGGAGGAGAGAGATTACACTTTGAATATTTTGATAAAGTGGTTCGATTCGGTAGAAAATTAAATGAGAAAGAATCACAATTGCTATTTAATCTTATTACTAAACAAATTAAAGAACGCTCTAAAAAGTAATATATGTACGGAAAAATTAAAGAATTCTTATCTGAAGAATTGCAAACAATCGAGTCGAATGGCTTGATGAAAAAAGAAAGAATTATTGTTACACCACAAGGTGCAAGTGTAAAAATCAATTCTGGAGAAGAAGTAGTAATTATGTGCGCCAACAATTATTTAGGTTTGTCTTCTCATCCTGAAGTAATTGAAGCAGCAAAAAACACATTAGACACACATGGATTTGGTATGTCTTCCGTGCGTTTTATTTGTGGAACACAAGATATTCATAAAGAATTAGAACGAAAAATTGCTGAATTCTACGGAACTGAAGATACCATTCTTTATGCAGCTGCTTTTGATGCAAATGGTGGACTTTTTGAACCTTTATTTGGAGAAAATGATGCAATTATTTCAGATGAGTTAAACCATGCATCAATAATAGATGGTGTTAGACTTTGTAAAGCTAAACGCTATCGTTATAAGCATTCAAACATGAGTGATTTAGAAGAACAACTGAAACTATCACAAGCTCAAAAATTTAGAGTTATTGTAACGGACGGCGTTTTTTCGATGGACGGAGATTTGGCTAAAATGGATGAAATATGCGCTTTAGCAGATAAATATGATGCATTAGTTATGACAGATGAATGTCATTCAGCTGGATTTATTGGAAAAACTGGACGTGGAGTTCCAGAACATTGTGGGGTTATGGATAAAGTTGATATTATCACTGGAACTTTAGGTAAAGCTTTAGGTGGAGCAATGGGAGGTTATACAACTGGAAAGAAAGAAATTATAGAATTATTGCGTCAACGTTCTAGACCTTATTTATTTTCTAATTCACTAGCACCTTCAATAGTTGGAGCTTCTATTAAAGTATTTGATTTACTAAGTTCTACAACAGAATTGCGTGATAAATTAGAAGATAACACGCTTTATTTTAAAGAACATATTAAAGCTGCTGGATTTGATATTAAACCTGGTGATTCACCAATTGTTCCAATAATGTTATACGATGCAGCCCTTTCTCAAAAATTTGCAAATAGACTGCTTGAGGAAGGTGTATACGCTGTAGGATTCTTTTATCCAGTTGTTGCAAAAGGTCAAGCTAGAATTAGAACTCAAATTTCTGCAGCTCATTCAAAAGCAGATTTAGATAAAGCAATTGCTGCTTTTATTAAAGTTGGAAAAGAATTAGAAGTAATTAAATAGGAAGACTGTTTCAAAAGTCATTAATCGAGGCTTTGTAAAAATTTAATACCGGAGTTAACCCTTGTTAATGAGTACATTAAATTTTTGAAGTAGCGATTAGAAATGGGTTTTGCAACGGCCTTAGGATATTTGACGTTTCGAAGTTAGTGGTTTAAAATCTATAATACCGAAGTTATTTTCAATTGTCGTATAGAATACTCGTTGAAAACTAACTCGGCATTATACCAGACAGATTTTCAATTGCGTCATTTAACAAGTAAATTGGTATAATAGCTTGATGATAAAAGCGACACAGCTTTTCAGACAGTTGTTATGGGGTGAAAATATTAACTCTATTTTCGTTGGTCAAAAAGTGGTTTTATTTCATTCTTCGCGCGGTCTACCTTCTTCAATTTCTTTTGCCAGTTGCTTTTCGAATTTGTTGTGAATCAATTGTATCAAAATTTCGTAAAATAGATGCAAGGTTTTTAAATGAATTCTTGTAAAAAGCGTGCAGTTGTTCCAGTTAATTTTCAATTTTTTGTTTGTCTTCTTCAGCAGACCCTATTTAAAGACCAAGTAAATATTTAAAAACACCTACAATCGATTCAAAAGTGACTAATCGAGGATTTTAAAAATATCATAATAACCTATACCTGAAAGTGTATTATTAATCAGTAAGTTAACAGTTTATTTTAAATAATAGAAAGCCGTTTTTAAATGATATGTTTACTTTCATCATTTTTCTACTCACCTTGAAACAGGTGCTGTTTTTGTGTTTTCTTCGGGACAAAATTTTCTTTTAATCGTCTTATTAATGTGACAAGGAAATAGCTTGGTTTTTTTCGAATGATATAATTTATGAACAAATGGTTTTAAAGAAAAAAAATAAAAATAAACCGTTTAGCAAAGAATTTATAATTTTTTTTTTTTTCTTTGTTGAAAATTAATTTTAAACAAAACGTTATGCCATTTCTCAAAAAAACTCTAAACAACAAATTTTACTGTAGTGCTGCATTTGTGTTTTTATTCTTGTTGAACAATTTCAGTCAAGATTGTATACTTAAAGAGAATAGTTTTGATAAAACAACTAACGTAACGACGCTAATTTCAGATGATGTCAAAATTTTCGGTGGCTTGACTGATGGAGCTACATTTAGCGTAAAAAAAATAGATAAAAAGTATTTTATTTTATTAAATTATGAAGTAAGCAAAGGTTCTGGCAATATTTCAGTTAGCGCATTACCTGTTATGACTAAAATAGCAATTGGTGACAAATTAATCATACTTTTAACCAACAATCAGAAAATTTCATTAACAGCCACAGAAGATGTTATAATGAAATCTACTAAGGTTCCTAACATAAATAACGTAAATACCCTTAAATTAAGTGATGTTAATTATCTAATTTCTGAGGAAGATCTGAGATCGATTGAAGGATCCATTATAACCAGTATTTCAATCGAACACAAAGCTGATGGTGATGATAAAATAACTCACACCTATGCTAACACTAAGATTAAAGAAAAAAATGCAATTAAATTTAACCGATTAATAACTTGCATATTTAATAATTAATAGATTCACTATTTTTTATGGTAATTGATTTGACAAAAATAATTTTAAAAAAAATGAAAAAAAAAGTCACACTGCAACGTAGTTTCGTTAATTAAATATAAATTTACGACGTTAAAAAAAATTTCAGCTGATTGACTGAAAAAGCGAAACCTGAAAAGCTTGAGAGTAGGGAATAATCTTTAAAAAAACTAAATATGAAAAAAAATTATTTATTGAAAACATTTATTTTATTTACGCTTTTAATATGTTCATTTGAGTGTATTAGCCAGTCTTCACCTGTGAACTATCGAAGATCATCACTTACTAGGGTTCTAGTTGAAAGTGATGGATTAGGAAAAGATCGCGATCTTGTTATCAAGGCATACAACTCGAATCCTTTGCCAGATAAATACAATACACATAAAATAAAAGATAAAGAGTTCAATGTTAATACGATGAAATTAACAACTCAGGACTATTTGGACGCAGGTTTTTATAAGGATACTCTAAAAACTATAAAGGACTTTTTAGGTGCTGCTAAAAAACCATTGAACCCCCTTCGTTATCTTGGTAAAGATAGTACAAAAGCAGTTCAAGAACCTAATAAGCAAGAATTATTAAACATTTACATTTCAAAATATATAAAAGACAAGAAAATTGCTAAGCAATTAGTTTCTTCATGGTATAATCGATCCAATGATGGGAGAATGGATTATGAACTCTTAAAAGATAGAGCAGCATATACCGCTCGCGTGGATGAAACAACTGGAGGCGATTCTAAACAAGCCCTGGAAGACAAACTGATAAAAGATATTGATATTATTAAAAACACTTTTGTAGTGTTTAATAATATGGAGTTTTATGAAAATGAGCCAGTAGCAAGATTAATTAGAGATCTTGCAAAAAAAGAAGCAATGAAAAGTTTAGCTGGAAAACCACAGATTTTAATTGATAAGTCAATGCAAGCTATTGATAATTTATACGACAAGACAAAAGAAGGTTATACTGTTAAATGTAATACATATCTCTATCAATTAAATTGGGATGAAGACGTTGCAAAGAAAACCAAAGATTGGTTTATTACAGGTGATTCAACATTGAGAACTAAAATTTGGGATTCAACAAATTTATATAAGTTGAATTTTGTTGGAAAAACAATTTCTTCTTCAATTGTAGTTGGAGGAAAAAAATCTCTGCAAGAAATAATCGATTTACAGGTAAACAGAACCTTGGATAACGCAATGTCAAAGTTACAAAAAGAATACGTGGTTTTTAGACCTGTTACACCTATGGCTTCAGTGAATCCAATTACTGCTTATATTGGAACGAAAGAAGGCGTTGAGCCGGGTCAAACTTATGAGTTGTTAAAATCAGTAGATGATAAATTTGGTATTCCACATTGGGAATCCGCTGGTAAAGTTAAAGTAAATAAAAAACTGCCAATTTTCGATAATGTAAAAGATGCAGAACCTAAATTAGATGATAAAGGTGTCGTTATAGAAGGATCTAAGTTTACAACATTTGATGGTGGTAAAAAAGCTTCGCAATATTGGTATTTGAGATTGGTTAAATAATTGTTAAACAAAATAGATTCAGTTATGAAAAAAATAGTTAAAATTCTAGTTTTCTCTTTGATAAGTCACTTTAGTTTCTCTCAACAAAGTGCAGAAGGAGATAAATGGTTAAATGAAGATCCGGCTTATAAAGCTGAAGTGCGAGGTGAATCAAATGGAAATACTGTTCGAATTGACATTACTTGTTCGGGTGACAGCCCAGCTGATCTTATCAAAGAGTCAATAAAAAGTGCTGTTTACATGTTGATTTTTCAAGGCTTTGAACCAGGTGCTAATGGAGAACCTTCAGTTAATAAATTGTGTGAAGAAGTAGGATTATATCAATTGAAAAAAGCCGAATTTGACGCTTATTTGAATGACCCACAACAAGGTCAGATCCAAGGTCAGGCAGCTATTAATATGAGTAAGCCGCCTTCGGAAATGAAAATTGAAAAGAAAAAGTTACAAAAAGCTACATATACTGTATCGGTTAATTTAGAAAACTTGAGAAAAGATTTGGAAGGCAGAAAATTAATTAAGCCAGCCAATCAATCTTCTACGGGTTATAAACCGAATGTAGTTATTTTACCATCTGATACGTGGATGAAAAAAAATGGATTTCACAAAACCAAAGACAATCAAGGAATAACTGTCGATTTGTACGATTATAACAATGCTTTGGATAAAGACGAAATGCAAAAAGCGTTGGGTGAAATTAAGTCTAAATTTGAGTCAAACTTCAAAATCATTAGTTATAAAGATAAAGTTGCTGAAATAGCTAAGGAAGAGGCAAAGAATAATGCCTTGTCGGTATCCAAACAAGTATCACCTTTAGATATTTATGCAAAGGTTTTGGCTGCAGATTTATGGATCAAAGTAAACATAGATACGAAAGGTACTGTAGAGAAACAGAAATTCGTTTCTGTTGAGGCATACAACCCTTTTACAGGAAACAATGCCTTTACAGGTCGTATAATCGATAAAACAACCACGGGTAGTAATGATTGGGAAATTACAAAAAATGCGATTCGTGAAGCGTGTGATGATGTTAAACCAAGATTTACAGATTTCTTTACTAAGAGAGAGACTGAAGGTATTGAAGGCAGAATAACATGTACGATTAGTGAATCTGCGGGAGAATTTAATTTTTGGTCTATGCTCACGCTGAAAGAGAAGGAGTATAAATTAGAGCAAATTATAGAAAGCTCAATTAAGAAAATGACTCAAAAAACAAAGGATGGCGCGAATCGAATGACTCCAGATGGTGATCAAACTTCCACATTATTGAAATTTAAGGATGTTTTTATTCCAGCATTTATTGAAGAAGAAGAACTAGATTTGGATGCTGAAGAGGATGCACCTGCTAAAAAAGTATTATCTTCTAATAATTTCGGAAAGGTAGGTAACAAGGTTGCTAAAGATTTGAAATCGAAATTCAAAATAACTTCTGAGGTTTATCAGAAAGGTTTAGGAAATATCGAAATAGTAATTACGGGTCAAGAATAG
>JBILOX010000046.1:0-23559 GCA_044374225.1 Crocinitomicaceae bacterium
TCAATGGTGCAATTTTAATTTCATTAACATCATTTGGAGCAGGGTAATGAAACGCTTCTTTTTGGTATCGTTCTTTGTGATATAAAACTGGTGGAGTGAAAACTAATTTTACCGAATTTGGTCCAACCTTAACCTTAAACCTTAGCTTAATAGTATGCGGATGAAAGAAATTCCCAGCCTCATATAATAAAACATCGTTTACATAAACTTTTGCATACAAATCTATATTTGGAAAATACAATTCCAAGTGCTCACTTGCGACTTCTGCTGCGCTCAATTCAATCATGGATTTCAGTTCCCAAGTTTGTTGTTCAACCCAAGCAAACTTTTCTTCATTTTTTCCATAAAACGGATCAGGCAAAGTTCCGTCAGCGATTAATTTTTCTTGAATACTTCCCGATTGACCGAAATCTTGCCAATCTTTTTTTTCAGAATTATAAAACTCCCAAGTTAAATTTCGTTGAGCGAATGAAAAATTTGCCATTAAAAAGAGAAATATAATTGATTTGTACATTATTCAATTTTAAGAATTAAATAAAATTAGGTTTGAGCAAAAGGTATAATGAAAACAACTAGCCAATTTTTTCAGCAAAAACTTTTTTGAACTTCTCAACTTTTGGTCGAACTACCGATTGACAATACATGTTTTGTGCATTTAACTCAAAGTAATTGTGATGATAATTCTCCGCACGATAAAAATTATTAATCGGTAAAATCTCAGTAACAATAGGTAAATCCCAAACTTTCTCTTCTGTTAAACGATTTTTAAAAGACGCTGCAATTACTTTTTGGTGTTCATTGTGATAGAAAATAACGGAGCGATATTGCGTTCCAATATCATTTCCTTGACGATTCAATTGTGTTGGATCATGAACAAACCAGTACATTTCTAAAAGCGATTCTACTGAAACTTCTGTTGAATCAAACACGATTCTCGCAACTTCTGCATGTCCAGTTACGCCATTACAAACTTCTTCGTAGGTTGGGTTTTCTTTATGCCCTCCAGCATAAGCAGGATAAACTTCCAATACACCTTTGATGTCTTTAAAACAAGCTTCGATGCACCAAAAACAGCCAGCACCTAAAGTAATTTCTTCTTTCATGTAGTAAATTTTAGAAATAACAATTAACTTCAAGTCAAGTTTTTACTATTTGAAATTAAAAGTCAAATTTACGATTCAATTTCCATCCTAACTTATATTTTATCGATCAATTGTATGCAAATTCCACGATTCAAATAAGATAGAAAATCGAATTTCTATCTTATTCAAAAATTAATTGTAATTAACATAAATCACTTTCCTTTCGCCTTTACAATAATAGTGATTGTATAAAACATAATTTTTATGTCTAATGCCAAGCTTCTATTTTTCAAATAAATCAAATCGAATTTCATGCGTTGTAGCATTTGTTCAACGTTTTCAGCATAACCATATTTCACTTGTCCCCAAGAAGTAATTCCTGGACGAACTCTATTTAAATGAAGATATTGGGGCTCTATTTTTACAATTTGATCAATGTAAAATTGCCTTTCTGGACGCGGACCAACCAACGACATGTCGCCCAATAGAACATTTATAAACTGTGGAAATTCATCAAATCTTGTTTTTCGCATGAATCGACCTATGTTCGTGATTCGAGGATCGTTTGAGGAAGAAAGTTGTGGTCCAGCTGCTTCTGAATTAACAAACATCGTTCGGAACTTGATGATTTTAAATAGTGCTCCATTCAAACCAACCCGTTCTTGCAAGAATAATATTGGTCCTGGAGAGGACATTTTTACAGCAATAGCACTAAAAATATAAAATGGAATTAATAGAATTAAAGCAATAGATGACAACACAATATCCATGACACGTTTTATTGCCCGTTGCCAGTAAGGCATTGGATCCGATGTTATTTCTATTAATAATGCTCCGTAGATATTGGTCATTTTAACAGATCCAGCCAAAATCACGTACATATCAGGGAGTACTTTAATTTTAGTTTTTCCATCGTCAATTCTTACCAAAATATCTTTTAATCGGTTGTGGTCAGAACTTTCAATGGCAATAATAACTTCTTCAATTTCAAGCTTTTTTATAAGTTCCTCTAAATCTGTTACTTTACCCAAATTAGGAACGAAGTCTTTCAATAAGTGATCTACTCCATTGATATTTACATATCCTACAAATTCATTTACACTTTTGGGCAGATTTATTAATTCCTGATAGATTTCTAGTGCTTTTTCATTTCCGCCAACAATCAATGTTTTAAATCCTTGTCCTTGATTTCTAACTGTTGAAACAAGAATTGAAGTTGTTACTAAACGAACAGTTACGGCACTTAAGAAATGAATTCCAAAAAGTAAAAGGAAGGACTGATAATAATCCCTGTATCCACTTACATCATCGTCTAAAAGTAAAGCAAAGAAAATCAAAATAGACCCAGCCAACGAAGAAAGAAAAGTCATATTTAGGATTCTTAACCGAAACATTCTTCTTGTTTCGTAATAAGTTCCCTGTAATGCATATAGAAACAACCAAGCAAGTGGTATGAAAAAAATCCCAAGATAGAAGTTTATCTCTAACTCAAAATCTTGTTTTTCAATAATCGTTTTGCGAAGGTAAAAAAATAGTGACCAAGAGAAAAGTGCCGTAATCCAATCGATAATTATAAATAATACAGCCCAATTTCTACCGCTCATCTAACTAAAAATGTATGACTTTGATGTTGTCGATTAAAATTATCCCTTCTGTATTTCCTTCATCTAAAGAAGCTATAAATGATTGTGAAAAAACTGATCCTGAAGGTGAACTTCCGATTAACTCTCTTAAATCAATGTATATTTTTTTCCAAACTGCAACATCAGGTTTTTGAGCATTCAAACGAATATGACTATTATTTACTGTTGAGCTTGGAGTAATATAAATCAAACCAGTTGTAACATTGTTTGTGACTTTAAAATCAATTTCCAAATAACACTCTTGACCTTTTGGTAATGCCATGTATGGTTCGCTAGTAAAAGCTATCCAGGTAGAATCGATTGCATTTAGAATAACTTTTCCATACTTATTACCATTAAACCATTGCAAATTTTCATTTGAAGTACCGATATCTGCAACTGACGTATTTGGGTCGTCTGTTATTTGAAAACTGGCATCTTCAAAATCTTCGATCCAAAAGTTAAGATTTTCTTTGTATTGGGTTGTTGGATTTATAGTGAAAATTTGATTTTTCACCAAGGTTCCATTGATTACATATTCTTTCAGAAATGGATAAATTTTCTTTGTTGCTGAAATCCCGTTATTCTTAATTGCTGGAAATATTTTGAAAGTCGCATCACCCTCTTTGAGAATTGGAATTTTAAATGGCACTTGAAATACCCCTATTAATTCATCATCAACATACACCCAAGCATCACTTATGTTCTCAGTTAATTCACCTTCTGCAAGCGACAAACTAGGATTGGCACTGATTGTCCATTCATTTACTTGTAACCAAGCAGGGTCGGGATTATTTTTCACACAAGCACTAAACAGGAAAAATAAACTTATAAAATAGATAAATAAACGCATGAGAAATTAACGAAAAAAATTAGAAATTATTGTCTCTAAAATTAATTGGTGATTTTTCCAATTTAGCTAAAATCCCATAAGCTACATCCATTGCTGCATATCCATCTTCAACTGATACAATCGGGTGTTTTTTGTGAAAAATTGCATGATGAAATGACTTTAATTCTTCTTTAATTGCATTTATTTCCGCTAATTCTGGTTTGTCAATTAAGATTTTTTTACGCTTATTGTCTTTTCCTATTTCCAAAATAATATCAAAAGGGTCTGGTTCACCTTGTACATCTTGAATACTTACAACTTCTAATTCTTTGGACAAAAAATCAACGCTAATATAAGTGTCCTTTTGAAAAAATCGAGATTTACGCATGTTCTTTAATGAAATTCTTGAAGCGGTAAGATTAGCAACACAACCATTTTCAAATTCTAAGCGTGCATTCGTAATATCATGTGAATCACTAACAACAGCAACACCCGAAGCAGCAATACTTTTAACTCTTGATTTTACAACACTCAAAATAATATCTAAGTCATGGATCATTAAATCTAAAACAACTGGAACATCTGTACCTCTTGGATTGAATTGCGCCAATCGATGAGTCTCGATAAACATTGGATTTTTCAAATAGGGTAAAGCAGCTTGAAATGCCGGATTGAAACGTTCTACGTGACCAACTTGAACGATAACTTCAGCTTCAGTTGTTAACATTACCATTTTCTTTGCCTCTTCCATCGTTTCAGAAAGTGGCTTTTCTATAAAAATATGTTTTCTAGCACGTAAAGCTTCAAGAGCACAAGCATAATGACTTAAAGTTGGAGTAACAATATCTAAACAATCAACCTCATTTATTAAATCTGAAATACTTTCGAATGATTTTATATTAAATTGACTTGCAACATTTTGTGAGTTATTTGAATCAGCATCATAAAAACCAACAAATTCAAAAATATCATTAAGTTCTAAAAGCAAACGTATATGTATTTTCCCTAAATGCCCAGCCCCAACAACTCCTATTTTCAACATGTTTTTTTATTTTAAAATTAACAGCATTAATAAAACAAAAAACGCCTTGTTCAATAACTTTTCAACATAAAAAAAGCCATTAATCTTTCGACCAATGGCTTCTGCTGATATAGTTTTTGAAATTTATTTATTTACCGCGTCAACGATTGCTTTGAACGCTTCTGGGTGATTCATTGCTAAATCAGCTAATACCTTACGGTTCAACTCGATTCCACTTTTATGAACACATCCCATAAATTTTGAATAACTCATTCCATATTGACGAACCCCAGCGTTGATACGAGTAATCCATAAAGAACGGAAATTTCTTTTCTTTTGTTTACGACCTGAATAAGCGTAAACTAATCCTTTTTCGACAGCGTTTTTAGCAACTGTCCATACATTTTTTCTTCTTCCAAAGTAACCTTTGGCTAGTTTCATCAAGTTCTTTCTTCTAGCTCTTGACGCAACGTGATTTACTGATCTTGGCATATTTTTTAAGTTTTTTAATAAGGAGTGCAGTATTTTTTCAACTGACTTATGTACTCGTTATTTGGTTAACAATTTTATTAAACCGCAAAGCGGACTACTTCATACAAAGTTGTAATTTGATATTTGATAAATCAGCATTGTGTACTAATCCAGCATGTGTCAAATTACGTTTACGTTTAGTAGCCTTTTTTGTCAAAATGTGGCTTTTGAAAGCGTGTTTACGCTTGATTTTCCCACTTCCAGTGATTGTGAATCGCTTCTTAGCACTAGATTTTGTTTTCATTTTTGGCATTGTACTTCTTTTTTTAGAGTTAAACTTCTATATCAGCATCTTTTAAGTTGAGAACTGAGAACTGAGATCTGAGAGATGAAAGTTGAGAGTTAAATTAACTTTCCGTTTTCAATTATCAGTTTTCAACTTATTTATTTCTTTTTAGAATTAATCATTATAATCATCTTCTTTCCTTCTAATTTAGGTAACTGTTCCACCGCTCCAACATCAGCAAGTTCTTGTGCGAATTTCAACAACAAGATCTCACCTCTGTCTTTAAACACTATTGTTCTACCACGGAAGAAAACGTAAGCTTTCACTTTACTTCCTTCTTCTAAGAATTTACGAGCATGTGCCATTTTAAAATTAAAATCATGGTCATCTGTGTTAGGTCCGAAACGGATTTCTTTTACAACAACCTTACTTTGCTTTGCTTTTAATTCTTTTTGTTTTCTTTTTTGATTGTACAAAAATTTCTTGTAATCTAAAATCTTACAAACTGGTGGTTTTGCATTAGGTGAAATCTCAACCAAATCCATTTCCTGCTCAATAGCCAATGCGATTGCGGCTGATACCGACATTACTTGTGGTTCTTCACCTTCGATTACAAGACGAATTTCCGAAGCAATAATTTTATCATTAATACGATGTTGAGCCTCTTCAACTCTCCTAACAAACGGTCTGGAATTTTTCCTCATTCAATTAATTAAATTTCTACTGCCAGTTGTTTTTCAACGGCTTCTTTTACTATTTCTATAAACGCATCTTGTGACATTGCTCCTCTATCTCCTTCTCCTCTTTGCCTTACCGACACTTGATTTTGTTCAAATTCTTTCTCCCCAACAATCAACATAAAAGGCGTTTTGGAAATTTCCGCATCGCGTATTTTCTTACCAATCTTTTCGTTACGATCGTCAACAATTCCGCGAATATCGGAATTATTTAGGAATTCTGAAACTTTTTCTGCGTACTCATTGTATTTCTCTGAAATTGGGAGTACAATAAATTGCTCTGTTGCCAACCACAATGGGAAATCTCCTGCGCAATGTTCCAAAAGTACAGCTACAAAACGTTCCATTGAACCAAATGGCGCACGGTGAATCATCACTGGACGATGTTTTGCGTTATCTGCCCCAATGTATTCTAATTCAAAACGTTCTGGCAAATTATAATCCACTTGAATTGTTCCCAACTGCCATTCTCTTCCCAAAGCATCCTGTACCATGAAATCCAATTTAGGACCATAGAATGCAGCTTCTCCATAAGCAACAACTGTTGGTAAATTCTTTTCTGCTGCAGCTTCGATGATTGCATTTTCAGCTTTCACCCAATTTTCTTCTGCTCCGATGTATTTCGCACGATTCGTTTTGTCACGTAAAGAAATCTGAGCTTTGAAATTTTGGAAATCCAATGTTTTCAAAACGTATAAAACGATATCGATCACTTTTTTGAACTCATCCTTCACTTGATCTTGTGTACAGAAAATGTGTGCATCATCTTGTGTAAACCCACGAACACGTGTTAAACCATGTAATTCACCTGATTGCTCGTATCGATAAACAGTTCCAAACTCAGCAAAACGAGTTGGTAATTCCTTATATGATCGTGGTTTTGATTTAAAAATCTCACAGTGATGTGGGCAATTCATCGGTTTCAAATAAAACTCCTCATTTGGATCTGGCGTTTTAATCGGTTGAAATGAATCTGCTCCATATTTTTCGTAGTGACCAGAAGTCACATATAATTCTTTGTTTCCAATATGCGGAGTGATTACTTGTTGATAACCTGCTTTGCGTTGCGCTTTCTTTAAGAAATTCTCCAAACGCTCTCTCAAAGCAGCTCCTTTTGGTAACCACATTGGCAATCCTTGTCCCACCTTTTGAGAAAATGTGAACAATTCCAATTCTTTACCCAATTTTCTATGGTCACGACGTTTTGCTTCTTCAACTTTTTCTAAATATTCTGTCAATTCAGAATTCTTAGGAAAAGTGATTCCGTAAATACGTGTTAATTGTTTGTTTTTTTCGTCTCCACGCCAATATGCACCCGCAATTGAAGTCAATTTCACGGCTTTAATAAATCCTGTATCAGGAATGTGTGGACCACGACATAAATCAGTGAAATTTCCTTGCGTGTAGAACGTAATTGTTCCATCTTCTAATTCGGATAACAACTCCAATTTATACGGATCTTGCTTTTCCTCGAAGTAAGCGATTGCCTCAGCTTTAGAGATTTCTTTACGAATAAATTGATTTCTAGCTTTTGCCAATTCTTTCATTTTCGCCTCTACTTTTTCCAAATCCTTTTCGGTGATGGAATATTCCATAAAGTCGATATCGTAATAGAATCCATTGGTAACAGGAGGTCCGATTGCTAATTTAATTCCAGGAAAATGAAATTCCAATGCTTCAGCCATCAAGTGAGCAGACGAATGCCACATAGTCGACTTTCCTTCAGCATCGTTCCAAGTCAATAACTGTAAATTACAATCTTCAGTTATTGGAAGATTAGCATCTTTAACTGTATCATTAATTTTAGCAGCTAGGACATTTCGTGCAAGTCCTTCAGAAATACTTGCTGCAATTTGTAGTGCTGATATACCCAGTTCATACGAGCGAACTGCACCATCAGGGAAAGTTATTTGCATAAAAAATTAAAAATTAGATTGCAAAGATACTATTAAACGAAAATGAAAAAGACATTACATGATAAAAAAGTGATTTGAAACCGTTTTAAAAGTAATTATCCGAGACTCAATAAAAGTGATAATTAATTTGTGACAAAATAAAACGGTCTTAAAAACTTCCTTTTAGCGATAAAACAAAATTTCTACCTGGAGCAACCAAACCAGAACTGTAGGTTTTATAACGTTTATCAAGGATATTTTCTAAACCTGCGCTTACTGAAAAATTATCTGTTAGTTTGAAGATTGTTTTCAAATTGAGTGTGTACCATGCTGGTGAATAAGGATTACCATTTTCATCAATTGCGTAAATTGCTGGTTTTAGTTTTTCCTCCTCGTTTAGTTCATCGAAATTTAAACCTGCACTATACATCGCATACAATTGAAGTGTTACTTTTTCATTAGTATAAGTCAATCTTGTTACTCCAAATGCAGGTGCAGCATGACGTGAACGACTATCATTTCCATCATTCATCTCCTCTACCCCATTTTGAAAATTGTATTGTGATAACAAAGAAAATCCACTGGGTAATCGCAATTCAAAGCCTGCGTGAAAACCGAAAACTGTTGCAAAAGCAGCATTTTGAATTGCATAAACTTTACTTTGAACATCGTCAAACAAAATACTATCAGCTCCATTTACTTGAAAAGCTCTGCGCACCATTGAATTATCAAGATAAGTGTAATAACCTGTAGCATCTAATTTTAACCATTCGCCAAAGATTTTAGAAATACTTAATTCTCCATTGTAAGCGTACTCAGCACTTAAATCTTTGTTCGGAACAACAACTTCATTCGGTCCAAAATCAAAAATTTTACCGATATCATCCACATTTGGCGCTCTAAATCCAGTTGAACCCACCAAGCTGATTTTAAGTTTTTCAGAAGGACGAATAACAATTCCAGCACTTCCTGTTGTTGCACCTTTATTCAATTTGGCTTCCGAAAAATCAAATGGATAAAATTCCAAAATTCGAGTGAAATCTGATTGTAACTGAAACTGATTGTAGCGAACTCCTGCTTGAAAAGAAATCAATTTTGAAATGTTAGCTTGGTACGTGAAATAAGCACCGTAACTCAACCAAGTGGATGCAGGATAACGATCAGCCACAGGAATTGAATCGCCAGTTGCAATATTTATCGCTGTTCCAAATGAACCTACTTTATTGAAAACTCCTTCAATTCCATAGTATAACTTGTGGTTTTTGATAGCTTTTTCAAAATCTACATTTATAGAATAAGCGTCCACTTTTTCAAGTTGCGTGCGTAAACGATTTTTGTTTCCTCCACTAAAATTACGATCGATTCTACTTTCTTCAAAGTACTGTTGCGCCAACCGAATGGACATTTCATTGTAAATCTTATTTTCCTTGTGGTGATTGATTGTTAAGTTATTCATCATCCATTTTTGAGGACCATAATTCCAAACCGCCGAACGAGGCAATCCAGAGCTAGTCAACTCAATGAGTCGGTCATATCTAGCATATTCGGAAGACTCAGAATAATGAAAACCATAATCAATTTGCCAATTTTTATTTGGTGTGTAACTTACTTTTTGCATCAAATTCACTTGCGAATAAGCTGTAGGATTTTGAATCAAGGGGTTTGAATTCATCACAACTCGATCAATGCTGTCTTGTCTCTGCACATAAAACGTTCTCAAATATTCATCAGGACCGTGTGACCCCATTCGTAAATCAGAAAAATCATTTGCACTTACACTTGTTAAAATTGCCCATTTTTTCCAACCAACCATTACATCAAAATGGCCTGTTTTTTCGTTATTCGCTGAAGAATAACGCATCAATGCATTGGCTTTTGTAAGTGGTTTCCCGGTTTTAGAAAATTTAGGATTTAATGTTCTAAAATTCATTACACCACCAATAGCATCACTACCATAAATTACAGAGCCTGGACCGAAGAGAACTTCTGCTGATTCTATTGCTAATGCATCAATAGAGATTACATTTTGAATATTTCCAGCTCTAAAAATAGCAGAATTCATTCGGACTCCGTCAACAACATATAATAAACGATTTGTTGCAAACCCTCTAATCATTGGACTTCCCCCACCCTGCTGACTTTTCTGGATAAAAACTTCACCTGAATTTGCTAATAAATCAGCGGCAGTTTGTGGATTTTGAAGTGCAATATCCTTTGCTTTTATAGTTGTGATTTTTGATGATAATTCCGAAGACGATTGATTCCACTTTGTTGCGGAAACCACCATTTCGCCAATCTCCAAAACTGATGGATTAAGCGTAATTAAAAAAGCATTATTCTTGAAATCTTTACTTGAAATCTTTTGAGTTTTGAAATCCAATTTATAAAAAACTATTTGCTCAAACTCAATTGCTGGAATTTCAATGATTCCATTTTGATCAGTTTCACTTTTAAAATAAGGTTTATCTGAGTAAACCGTTACTTCTGGAATTGGGTTTCCATATTTGTCTTTAACTGTAATTTTCAGTTGCGCTTTTATTACAAAGTTTAATAAGATTGTAAATAGCAGAATTGCATATTTAATGTTTATCATTTGTAAAATAAATTAGTAATTGAGACTAAAATTTTAAACATAACTGATAAAAGAATTTCATAAAAAATGTAGAAATCAACATGAAACCAATGTTCAAGATTAATTAAAATCATTTGACAATGAAAGAACAAATACCAGTAAAATTTAAAATTCCTATTGTACCGAAAAGAGATTTAAAACTAAAAATGTTAAAATAATCGGTACATTTTAATTAACTAATTAATTTTTCCGGAGGAGAAAACACACTTGAATTGTGTGAAAGTGAATAGTTTTCTTCGTAATGAAAAACAGCTGATTTAAGATCTTTAACACTTTCAATTACAGGTAATTTAACAAACTTAAAATCAGTAATAAATGGCGTTTTTAATAATTTCATCCAAAATTTTAAAGGCGAAGAAGAAGAAGAATTGTTTAGGTTGATTGCAGTAGATTCTTCTAGTTTTTGAAATAATTCCATTTCTTGAAAGTCATCTATACATATAAAATGAAATCCGTTTTCTTTTGGTATTCGTTTTATTACATCATAATATCTTCCATTAAACTTAAATTCATTTGATTTAATCCAAGTTAGATTTTTGATTTCTTTGTTCGAAAAGTCGAAGTTTTTAAGCTGATTTTCAGGAACACTGTGTTTCAATGCACGTTTGATATCCTTGCGAATGTGATAATGCTCCCACTCAAAATAGGAAAAGAAACCAACAATTTGCCAGGTTGTAATTAACAAAACAAGAACTAAAAAAATTCTATTCACGATATAAAAGTAGTAAATTGTTGACGTTAAATAAAAAATCAATTCCTATGACGCGAAAGTAGTTCGTCTATTTTCACTAAAATTGATTTATTTTAAGTTAAGATTATCAAAAAAACTTAGACAAATTGATTATGAATAAATTATAGTTTAATATTCTTAACTTCAATCAAGACAATGGTGCAATTAGAAAATTTACATTAGTATAATTGATTATCGATAATATTTTAAAAAAATAATGAAATGACAAATCTCAAATCAAGATTAATTAATGCTGAAAATGTAGCAATTGCACTCTTTTCAGAAATTGAAGATAGACAGCTAATCTTTGCTGGAAAGGACGAAGAAACTTTAAATGAAGAAATATTTAAATTAGCGAAAGAACTCTTTAATATCGAAAAACATTGGCATAAACGAATAGTTAGAAGCGGAGAAAATACTTTATACCCTTATAAAGTCAATCCACCCAACCGATTTTTTCAAGCAGACGATATACTATTTTTTGACTTTGGACCTATCATTGAAAAATGGGAAGCCGATTTGGGAAGAACTTATGTAATCGGAGTAAATCCTTTAAAACTAAAATTAAAGAATGACATCGAAAAAGCTTGGCAAGAAACTAAAGAATGGGTCGATTCTCATACTGAATTAGCTGCTTCAAAATTGTTTGCATTTGCAACCAATAAAGCCATCGAATATGGTTGGGAATTTGGTGGAGAAATTGCTGGTCATTTGATTGGTGAATTTCCGCACGAAAAACTAGAATCTGGAAATTATTGCTTCTACGTGCATCCAGATAATGAAACGGATCTTTTTGCAAAGGATGAAAATGGAAATGAAAGACATTGGATTCTAGAAATGCATTTCATTGATAAAGTGAATATGATTGGTGGCTTTTATGAACAATTACTTATTTAGTTACGGGGGCTTGTATAAATCTGAGCTTTTGTTTAATCAGCTATTTACTAAAAATTAAATTTTTTCAGAACATATAAATTCTTATCAAAAACTACTTTTTCTGTTGTTTTAATCACACTCCAATTTTTAGAACAAGAAAACCATTTATTGTTAAAAATCACGTTCATATCAAAGCCATCGATACAATTTACCCAACGATAAAGAATCTTATTTTTCTTTCTAACAACTTCTAATGTTGGCGGACGCTTTTCACGTAAATATTGGTCAAAAATCTTTGTTAAATCCATTTTTAATTCACGAGACATAAAGCTTTCAATTTCAGCAGAGGTAACCGTTCTATGATAAAATTCTTGATTCATTTTACGTAATGTATTTCTGAATAAAGTATCGTTATTCACCAAGGTTCGAATCGTGTGCAGGAGATTAGCACCTTTGTAATACATATCTCCACTACCTTCACTTTGGACAAGATACGCGCCTATAATTGGTTTATCATTGATAATATTTTTGCGCAAACCAATGCAATACTTACTTGCTTTCTCTTTCCCATACCAATAATCGATGAACAAAGTTTCTGAATAATCGGTGAATCCCTCATGAACCCACATATCCGCAATGTCTTTCGTTGTGATATTGTTTCCAAACCATTCATGGCCTGTTTCATGAACGATGATATAATCCCATTTCAAGCCCTCGCCTGTCCCACTTAAATCAGTTCCTTGATATCCATTTTTAAACCCATTTCCATAAGCAACTGCACTTTGATGTTCCATTCCTAAATGAGGTGCTTCTATCAATTTATAGCCATCTTCATAAAATGGATAAGGACCAAACCAATATTCAAAAGCTTTTATGGTTCGAGGAACATCTTGAAATTGCTTTTTCGCTTTTTCTAAATTACCTTTCAATACCCAATAATCGAGGTCTAATTTTCCCTTTTCTCCCATAAAGTCTTCGTGGAAAGTGACATAATCACCAATGTAGGGAATCATACAATAATTATTTATTGGATTCACAACTTTCCAAGAATAGGTACTCTGTGAATCATTTAGTTTTTCTACTCCCACTAAACGTCCGTTGCTCAAACATTTCAAATTACTCGGACACGTATAATGCATATCTACACTGTCTGGTTCGTCGTACTGAGAATCCTTGCATGGAAACCAAACGCTTGCTCCCAATCCTTGACAAGCAACAGTAATCCAAGGCAATCCGTTTGTATCATTTTTCCAAATCACGCCTCCATCCCAAGGAGCTCTCACTGCTTTTCGGGGTTTTCCGTGGTAATAAACAGTAAAACTTGCCGTTGCATTTTCTTTTGTTTTTAAGTTAACCGTTTCAAAGAAATAAGCACTTCCCTCTTTTCGAATAGCTGTATTTGATAAAAGCTGCGCTTCAAAAATAATACTGTCCAAAATCAGTGGATCTTGCAAATCAATTTGAATGATTTTCTTTCCTGCTTTTACATTTTTTAAAACACTGTAAGTTATGCTATTTGAACCTTTTATCGTTTGGGTAGCAGGTTGAAATTCAACACTTAAATCATAATACGTTAAATCCCACCAATTACGAGATTCACCATAACCTCCACGTAAAGAATCAGCTTTTGAAAATTGAGAGAAAGAAATGTGAGAGATTAGTAAAAAGAATACAAGTAAGCGCATGGGAGATGAATTAATATCAAAACTAATTATAAATTTTTCAATGGATTTTAAAATTTTTGGTTGGAGTCTATGCTCACCAAAGAAGAAAAAACCTAGTCTTGAAACAACAATTCAACATCTGGATCAATTCTTATCGATTCTACTTCCGAAGAAAATGTTCTATTGAAATTGGTTTCTTTTTCTGTGATTTGTAATTTTTCTTTTAAAAGTTGATCATTTTTCAGCTTAATTTCAACAGTCAAAGGAAAACGAAAAACATCGCCCTGTTGAATGATGGAAAGAGACACTTTATCTTTATCTAGCTTTTTATTAATTTTCAATTTCGGCTGTCCTACACGATAAAGCCATTGATTAAAAAACCAATTTAAATCGCTATTTGTAACAAATTCAACTACTTTTTGAAAATCTTTTGAATCGGCATTGGAAAGTCTAAATTTCTGGTAATAAGTTCGTATCGATTGTTGAAATAGCGAGTCACCAATTTCAGAGCGTAGCATGTGTAAAACCCATCCACCTTTTTGGTAACTGTTAGCATTCAATAAGTCCATTAAAGCAGAATAATTCGAATCAACAACAGGATGATTGTAGCTTTTAGAAAAAGCAAACACTTTACTCCTATCTTTTTCCATTTGAACTTGAAATGCTTTTTCACCTTTCGTTTTTTGAATATAAATATTCGTCAAATACGTTGCAAAACCTTCGCTTAACCACAAATGCGGCCAGTCTTTTTCTGATGCTGAATTTCCAAACCATTGATGAACAACTTCGTGCGCAATCAAATTTTCTGAGCTTCGGTTGCCATTTATTGAGTTTTCATCATAAAAAATACAACCAGCATTTTCCATTCCTCCAAATCGTGTGGTTGATTGCACATTTGTCAATTTTTCAAATTCGTAAGGCGCAATATAATCGATAAAAAACTGCAGAATTGAAGGCGCTAAATCAAAATCATGAAAGGCGCTTTTTTCATTTTCAGGATAAACGGCACTAAAAACTGGAATTCCAGCAACAGTTCCACTCTGCTTTTCGGATAAATTTGCAATTCCAACCACCATTACTTTTGTGGGTAAAACAACCGCTGATTTATAATGGTAAACAACTGTTTTCTTGTTTACCTTTTTTGAAATTAACTGGCCGTTTGCAACCACTTCGTATTTCAATGGAGCATTTACAACATATTCAACTGTTGCTTTATCAGAAGGATGATCATTGCAAGCAAACCAGTTTTGAGCTCGATTTGGCCAATTATCCCCAAAGAAAGTGCGCGAACCAAATTTATTTTTCCCAATTACCAAACCATCAATTGGAACGCCTTTAAAATGCACTTCTATTTCAATATTTTGATCTGTGCTTACCTTAAAATTTTTCAATGTCAATACATTATCTTTGTGTGAAAAATCAATTTCATTTGTATTTTGAAGCACTTTTGACACACGCATTCCTTTACCTGAACTATTTACAGATGCTAAGTTAAAAGCAGGCTCTTTTTTGAAATCATTGTAATCGAAAGCTATTTTCTCTTTTACTAAAATGGTGTCGTATGAGTCATTTACAGTTAAATGAATTCTATAAGACTGAACGTCAATTTGAGAAAATTGAGAGAAAATTTGTAACGAAACAGAGAGAAAATAAAAGAGGATTATTTGTCGCATTTTATGATTTATTTTAAGTTATGACTCACTCAAATTTCATTTTTTGAATCAAGTCTTTGAAATAATTCTCACTCCAAATTGCAAGCTTTTGGTCATTTGAAATAAAGCGAACCACGTCTTCTTTAACTGATTCTAAAGATACGCTTTCAATTTTAGTTATCAATAATTGAAGAATTTGTTCTTGTGAAATTTGATTTTCAGTCCAATCATTGGTTTCTTTCGCACGCTGTAAAAAATGATGCATATTTAATGGAACTCCTTTACGAATATACCATTCCATATCATACCAATCTCTGCCTTTCACCCTGCTTTTCCATTTTCTGAATAACAAAGCATGTAATTTACCAGCAAAAAGGCTCGGCATTGTAAAACATTTGACATAAAAAGAATAAGGTCGAATCAATAATTTTTCTTCTGTAGAGAAACCAAGCGGTGGCAAGCGATCTATTTCGATTTTAATTTTAATGGTTTTATTCGACGAAATTCCGTGCTGTTTTACTAAATCTTCGAGTACAAGTTCTTGCCAAATTGTTTCTGACTTCAAAAAAGCAGATTCAACTTGCGTTTTTATGCGTTTATCTTTTTCTCGAATGCTCACATTCATCCCAAGCGATTGAAATTCTTCAACTATTTTTGAGAAATAAGGAGTCAACGAAAAATCAGGATTGGGGGCTAACAATGAAAAATCTAAATCTTCCGAAAAACGATCTAGCCAATAAAAAATTCGTATTGCTGTTCCGCCATAAAATGCAGCCTTATCAAAAAAATCTGTTCTCGACAAGGCTGCAAGTGCAATTTCTTGCATTATTTCCCGCATCGCAGCAAGAGTTTCCTCTTCATTTTGCGGATTGTATTCTGCTATCCATTGTTTCATCATAAGCTTTCCAATGTTTTAATAAGCATAGTTAGACTGTTTTTTTTTGGAGCATCTTCAATCCAAGAATGAATCATTGATAAATCCAAAGTGGTTAATTGTACTTCATCTATTCTTAAATCTTCAAGCAAAAAATCCAAGGTTTGCGAAATACTTCGCAGTTGAACACCAGATGTAAGAATTATTTTATCACAAAGGGCTTTTTCTCGTGAGGCAATAATAGCTGTTTGAAATTCTGTTATTCGAACGCTATTTATACCAAATGAATAATAAGGAGTTTTAAGATGTTGAAAGCTAAATCGACCTAAAGGCGTTGCATAAACTCTTGATGTTTTGATGGTTACTGAGCTAATCTCGTAAACACGCTCAGGAATTAAACCCCAATATGACAAAGCAGATTCCATTGAAATATAACTTGGACCACGTAAATGATTTGCGATAACAAAAACATCTGGAGTAGCCAAATCAAGCTCGGGACCAGGAACGTATAAACCTCGTCTAAGCGCAAGTAATTCGCCATTTTTGAGCATTTCACTGATTTTGTCGTTTGGACGTCCATAATGGCTCAATGCTTCCATAACCACTTGATGGGTTAATGGAGCTTCTGCATATGCTTTTATGTTTCTTCTTAAAATCACTCTGTAAAATTACGATAAATAAATCGGTTTAAATCCGATTAACATCATTTTTTTTACAATAATACTAAAATTAAATGCACATAATCGGTATTTTTCCGATTATCCGATTAAAATTTCACACAAATAATCTAATGAAAGGATTGAAATACTAAAGATTAACTTCTATTTAAACCCTCTACGTTTCTTGATTGCCTCGTAAGCATCTTGAATTTGTTGGAATTTTTCTTTAGCTCCTTTTTGATATTCTTCGCCCATTGCAGCAACTTTATCTGGGTGAAAAGAAATTGCCATTTTACGATAAGCTTTTTTAACTTCTTCGTCTGTCGCAGATGACTCTATTCCAAGAATTTTGTAGTCAGAATCTACATTTCTGTAGAACATATTTTTGACACTTTCAAACTCAACCCCAGAAACACCAAGCATTGTTGAAATACGTTGAATTTCACTCATTTCAACTTGCGAAACATCACCATCAGCCTTTGCAATTCCAAATAAGTAATGAATTAACTGAACACGCACTTCGTAAGGCATACGCGATTTAATATCGTTACAAATTTCTTGCAAGGGAACTTGTTTGGTATCTAAAAAATGTTTTAAGATTTTTAAGTGTTCGCTTGTAAATCGAGGTCCAAATTGTTGTGAGAAAAAGCTTTTGACATAATCCAACTCAGCTTTAAGAACTTTTCCATCTGCACTCATTACAGCTGCGGATAGTGCCATCAACATTGTTTGGATATCGTAGCGAGAACTTTGTTGACGATAATACTCAAAAGGGTCTTGACCGCCTGCACTGCTTCTTGAACGGCCAGAAGAAGTCGTACTTGACTGATAACCATCAATTAACGAACCGATGATAAAACCTAAAATTCCTGCACCTATTTTACGAGTGATTAAATAAGCACCAACACCAAATATCCATTTATACAAAACGCAACGATTTTAAACTAAAAAAGGGGGCATAAGCCCCCACAAACTTACTTATTTTATGAAATATGTTCGATATTTCGTTCGATGAAACTATTTAATGCTTCTCCTTTTAACATTCCTTGAGCTAATAAAGCTAAATCTGTCAACTGTTTTGCGACATCAGCTCTTTCTAATTCCGACTTTGACAGTAAATTAGAAATCTTTGGATGATTTCCGTTTACAACCATTGTGTACATTTCAGGGAAAGCACCGTAGAATCCGCCACCACCACCTCCTAATTTTTGTTGCTCCATCATACGACGAATAAACTCAGGTTGTGTGATGATAATTGGCGCATCCGTTTCACTCATACTTTCAAATTGAACAGTATATTTATCATTGTTCACCGAATTAGTAAATACAGGTTTCAAGGTTTCTTCGTCTTCTTTCGATAATTTAGAAGGAATTTCTCCGGATTTTTTAATAAGTTTATCCAAAGTGTCAGCATCAACACGCGCAAAACTGATGTTTTCCATTGTTTGCTCCAATTTCGCAATCCAATGTGGAGCAAGCGGTCCGTCAATGTGCAACACATCATAACCTCTTTCTTTTGCTTTTTTCACGAAAGAAAATTGCTCTTCAGGATTATTCGTGTATAAACAAACAATTTTGTTGTCTTTATCTGTTTGTAAAGCACTGATTTTCTCTTTGTATTCTTCTAATGTGAAATATTCATTGTCTGTGTTTTTCAACAAAGAAAAAGATTTTGCTTTCTCAGCGAATTTATCTTCCGACAAAGAACCATATTGAACAAAAACTTGTAAATCATTCCATTTATCTTCAAAGTCTTTACGGTCTTTTTTGAACATTTCTGCCAATTTATCCGCCACTTTTTTAGTGATATGTGCTGCGATTTTCTTTACATTTCCGTCACTTTGTAAATACGAACGAGAAACATTTAAAGGAATATCTGGGGAATCAATCACACCATGAAGTAAAGTCAAAAATTCTGGAACGATTTCCGCAACGCTATCCGTAATGAAAACTTGATTCGAGTATAAATTGATTTTATTGCGCTGAACTTCGACATTCTCTTTGATACGTGGGAAATATAAAATTCCAGTCAAATTGAATGGATAATCAACGTTTAAGTGAATGTGAAACAATGGATCATCAAAAGTCATTGGATACAATTCACGGTAGAAATTTTTGTAATCTTCATCCGTTAAGTCAACTGGTGCTTTTGTCCACGCTGGAGAAACATTGTTGATTTGGTTTGGAACTTCGATTGCAACTCGTTTGATTTTATCATTTTCATCTTTCTCCCCTTCTGGAGAATCGATGTATTCTGTTTTGTTGCCAAATAGAACTGGAATCGGTAAGAATTTACAATACTTGTTCAAAATTCCAGAAATACGTTCTTTTTCTAAAAACTCTTTTGATTCTTCAGAAATGTAAAGAACGATGTCCGTTCCACGTGTTGTTTTTTCAATGTCTGTAATCGTATAATCAGGCGAACCGTTACTTTGCCATTGTACAGCTTGCGAACCATCGTGACGAGAAAGTGTTCGTATCTGAACTTTTTCAGCCACCATAAATCCAGAATAGAAACCTAAACCGAAATGACCAATAATTTGTTCTGCACCTTCGTTTCCTTTGTATTGTTGAACGAATTCTTCAGCACCAGAAAATGCAATTTGATTGATGTATTTGTCAATTTCATCAGCTGTCATTCCAATTCCGTTATCGCGAATCGTTAATGTTTTTTCAACTGGATCTAAAATCACTTCGACTTTTAAATCGCCAACTTCACCTTTGTATTCGCCGTTAGCTGCAAGAACTTTAATTTTTTGTGATGCATCAACAGCATTTGACACCAACTCACGCAAGAAAATCTCGTGGTCGGAATATAAAAACTTCTTAATAATTGGAAAGATATTTTCCGTTTGCACATTTATTTGACCTGTTCTCATATTAAATTATTTAATTTGAGTTACAATTGTCAATCTGTGTGCCATTCAAAAAACGCTGACAGAATGTCGGAGTTATAGACGAATTTTCAGAGTTATAAGTCTTAAGTAAAAAATAAATTAGGCAAAACACCATAAAGCTTAATTTACTTAACAAAGAAGGTTTTATTTAACTGGATTTTATCCAAATTTGTAACTATATAGGCAGAAAAAAACTTTAATCAGTTCTGAAAAAAAATCTTCTTTTTTGCAACTACTTACGGCAAACTTAACTAACAGTTTATCACAAATTTCTTTTGAAATTCAAGGCAAAAAATGTACGGTACTATTTACAATTAGCTCCTTCTTCGATTAAATGCATTATTTTAGGTTTAGAATATCTATTTGTACGATGCTTGACAGTCAGCTAAACTATAATAGAATTCGATTTTACCTTACCTTCTAAACAATTCAATACTTCAAACTAGGAGTTAAAATTGTATTTTTGTAACAATGCAATTTTTAAATATCTTATTACCCTTCACCTACCTAGCCTTTTTTTTGTGGCTGATTGGAAAATTAAACTATTTCAAAACTGCAGGCTTTAGTGCCCTTTCATTGCAATTTGCCTTTTTAATTAAAGCCTTTTGTGGATTAATAATTTATCTCATTTACACTTATTATTATCCTGTGCGAATGGAAGCTGATACTTTCAAGTACTTCGATGACAGTATGTATTTATACAATGCACTTTGGGAACATCCTTTGGATTATTTTAAAATGCTTTTCGGAATAAATTGCGAAAATGACTATTTCTTAAAACAGTATTATTCAGATATGTATAACTGGTATCGTTCGTATGACAACGGTTTACTTAATGATAATCGCCTTGTAATCCGACTAAATGCCCTTTTTCGGTTGTTCTCCTTTGGTAATTACCACGTTCACAGCCTTTTCTTTAATTTCCTGACTTTTATCGGTTCTTATTCGCTTGCTCGTTTATTTCTTGTTTTTTCTAAAAGTAAATGGAAAACTTATTTAGTTGTTTTCTTAATCCCATCTTTTGTGTTTTGGAGTGCAGGGATTTTGAAAGAATCAATTTTAATTTTTGCTTTAGGTTCCTTTACTTGGAATGTTTACAAAATAATTAGTAGTTCTAGCAAAATTTCAACCTATATATGGGTCATTTTTTTAATTCCAATTTTAATTGTAATGAAATTATATGTATTTGTAGCTTTAATTCCGGCCATTCTTGCGTGGTGGATTTCTCAAAAAACGAAACGAACCATCATCATTCATCTGTTCACTATTGTTGCTTGTTTACTTGCTGCTTTGGGCATTGGAACTATTTTTCCTTCTTATAATTTCTTAGTGATAATGGCTGCGAAACAAGGAGATTTTATCAATTTGGCTAATTTTTTAAATGTCAACAGTTCAATTTATATGGATTATCTTGAACCAAACTTGTGGTCTTTTATTAAAGCAAGTCCCAAAGCTTTCATCAACACCTTAACGCGTCCTTGGCCCACCGAATTGAAAGGGATTTTGTTTTACCCACCGCTTTTTGAAAACTTATTTATCATTTTCATTTTATTCATTGGTTGGTTTTACCGTAAAAAAGTGAATCCTCAACAATGGAAATTTATCGTTTTCTGCTTGACTTTCTCCATTCTTTTGTTTGTGATTATTGGTTTAACAACTCCAATTATTGGTGCAATTGTTCGCTACAAAATCCCAGCAATTCCCTTTTTAATTTTTGTTGCTTTGCTGTTTCTAGACGATTCTAAACTTCCTCAAAAATTACGTTCAAATAAATTTATTTTATGGCTTCATTCGTATTTATAACTGGTGCAACCTCAGGTTTCGGAGAGGCAACTGCTCGAGTTTTCGCAAAAAATGGTTATTCATTGGTCTTAATGGCTAGACGTCAAGATCGATTAGAAAAACTTAAAGCGGAATTATGTTCCGAGTCAATTCAAATAGTGCTTCTTTGTACAGATGTTCGCAATGAACAAGCAGTAAATGAAGCAGTTGGTTCACTTTCAGAAACTGTAAAAAACAACATCAGAATTCTTGTAAATAATGCCGGTTTAGCAGTTGGCAGAGGACCTATTGATGGTGGACTAACAGACGATTGGAATAGAATGATTGACACGAATGTGAAAGGTTTATTGTATGTTTCAAAAGCAGTCATTCCATTTTTGAAAGTGAATGGAAATTGTCAAATCATCAATATCGCAAGCATTGCAGGAAAAGAGGTGTATGCAGGTGGAAATGTTTATTGTGCTACTAAACACGCTGTTGATGCACTTTCACAAGCAATGCGAATAGATTTAGTTGAGTATGGCATCAAAGTAACAAATATTGCTCCAGGAGCTGCGGCAACTGAATTCTCAATTGTTCGTTTTAAAGGCGACAACAAAGTAGCAGAAGCTGTTTATGAAGGTTATAATCCTTTACTAGCTGATGATATAGCGGAAACAATTTGGTTCGTTGCAAGTCGTCCGGCACATGTAACAATTAATGATTTAACGATAATGCCTACAGCGCAAGCGGCAGCAACTGTTCTTTGGAAAAAATGATAATTTAATAGCTTAGATTACTAGCGAAAAACGAAAAAGATTACAGATTACAGATTGCAAATTAAATCTGCAATTTGTTATCTTCCAATCTGTAATCCCTTCTCCTCTATCTAAATAAATTCACGTGTCCCAACTTTTGAAACTTGCGGTAATCATCCCAAGAGAAAGACAATTTCCACACGTAAGTTCCATCTTGACATTGCTTATTTCTATACGTTCCGTCCCAACCTTGATAGATATTTGTCGTTTCAAAAACCAATTCTCCCCA
Organism: Crocinitomicaceae bacterium; assembly: GCA_044374225.1. Taxonomy (GTDB): domain Bacteria; phylum Bacteroidota; class Bacteroidia; order Flavobacteriales_D; family Crocinitomicaceae; genus UBA952. The sequence continues at coordinate 22,739 of JBILOX010000046.1, forward strand.
GCGATCAAAAATCTGCATACTATATTTTTTAACGTCTTCAGGATTAGAAAACACCACATTCCAGACATCGTTTACACCATCGCCATCAGGGATAAACGTATTTGGTACGTAGTAAAACGGATCGTTGTCGAAGATGATTTGCTGGTAAGCCGTATCCGGACAATTATCGCTTGAAATCGCAATCAAGGTAATCATAAACGTATCCGAAAGATTGGCGGAATACGTATAATTTCCAGGCTCAAAATAGAAGTGATTCACAGGTGTATCTCCCATATTCCAAATGTAAAACTCAGCTCCAACACTCTGATTGGTGATGTTCGTTTGGTCGTTTCCAGCAAATAAATACGTCGGGTCGGCTAAAATCCCTGCTGTCGGAGATTGATAAACAGTAATAAAATCATCATACGTCGCAAAGTTCGTACAACCGTTGATGTCTGTCGCTGTCAAGGTTACATCATAAATCCCACCGTCTTGGTAAATATTCACAACGCTGTCGCACGAATTGTAAGTGTTTCCGTCTCCAAACTGCCATTGACACGCATTATTCGTCTCCGAAGTATTGGTAAATGTCACCTGCAAAGGACTACAACCCACGATAATATCAGCATCAAAAGAAACTCCTAAAAGTGGTGGTTCGTCCAATACGCACAAAGTATCAAAAGTACAACCATTCGCATCCGTAACGGTAAGATTGTAAGTTCCTTTTGGAATGGAATCGTTGGTTTGATTAGTATCGCCGTTACTCCAAACAAAAGTGTAAGGCGCTGTGCCTCCCGTTGGATTAGCAATCAATTGACCATTGCTGTAACCAAAACATTGTG
>JBILOX010000047.1:0-23352 GCA_044374225.1 Crocinitomicaceae bacterium
AACAAGGAAATTCTTTTGCGGTTTGGAATTCCAGCTGTGCTTGCTTCTTTTGTTGGCGCATGGGTTTTACTTCAAATTCCTGCCTCACAAGTGCTTTATAGTTACACTGCTTTTGGTAAAACGTTTGAAGTTTTGTGGTTAAAATTTACGATGGCATTGCTGCTTGCTTTCTTTGCAATTTTGGATTTAGTACCATTTTTAAATGGAATTAAATTGGGCAAAAAACACCTTCCAATTGGTGGCGTTTTAAGCGGTTTTTTTGGAGGATTGTCTGGGAATCAAGGTGCGCTTCGAAGTGCATTTCTAATTAAAGTTGGGTTGAGTAAAGAAGTTTTTGTGGCAACAACAGTCGTAATTTCATGTTTCGTTGATTTTACAAGACTTTCAGTTTACGCAAGCAATCTGAAATTGAATGAGTTAAATGCAAATACTAACTTAATTCTCCTAGCGACTTTTGCAGCGTTTCTTGGTGCTTTCTTAGGAAACAAACTACTTAAAAAAGTAACATTAAAGTTTGTGCAAACAACTGTTGCAATTTTATTAATTGTTATGAGTTTGGGCTTAGCTCTTGGTGTGATTTGATGATTTAAGACCTTTCAATCACTTTAGCTTTTCTCTTATAGCCTTCGGGATTTCACTTTACCTTTTCAATTTTAACTTTTAGTTCTTCTCCCGATAGCTACCGGGATTTAACCTCTAATTTCCACTAAATTTTTTCAGTTTTCAGTTTTCAGTTTTCAACTCCTAACTCTTAATCCTTATCTTTGCCACGTTAAAATTATTTTATATGGAAATCCCAAAGACGTACGAGCCTGGAGCAGCGGAAGAAAAATGGTATAAATACTGGATGGAAAAGAATTATTTTCATTCAACACCTGACAGCAGAGAAGCTTATACAATCGTCATTCCTCCACCAAATGTGACAGGAGTCTTACACATGGGACACATGTTGAATAATACGATTCAAGACGTTTTGGTTCGTCGTGCGAGAATGTTGGGTAAAAACGCTTGTTGGGTACCTGGAACGGACCACGCATCAATTGCTACAGAAGCAAAAGTTGTTCAGAAATTGAAAGCGGAAGGCATCAAAAAAACAGATTTAACACGCGATGAATTTTTAAAACACGCTTTCGAATGGAAAGACAAACACGGCGGAATCATCTTAGAACAATTGAAAAAACTAGGTGCTTCTTGTGATTGGGAACGCACGCATTTCACGATGGATGCTGAATATTCCGAATCTGTTTTAGATGTATTTGTAGATTTATTCAAAAAAGGAAAAATCTACCGCGGTGTAAGAATGGTAAACTGGGATCCAGAAGCATTGACTGCCGTTTCCGATGAGGAAGTTCTATACAAAGAAGTAAATTCTCGCTTGTTTTACGTGCGTTATAAAGTTGCCGGTTCTGAAGATGAATGGTTGACAATTGCAACGACGCGACCTGAAACAATTTTAGGCGATACTGCAATCTGTGTGAATCCTAACGATGCGCGCTACAAACATTTACACGGCAAAAAAGCATTAGTTCCGCTTATCAATCGTGAGATTCAAATCATTGCAGATGAATACGTTGATATGGAATTTGGAACAGGTTGTTTGAAAGTAACTCCAGCTCACGATATCAACGATTATGAATTGGGAATTAAATTCAATTTGGAAACAATCGACGTTTTCAACGAGAATGGAACTTTGAATAAAAATGGCTTGCATTACGAAGGAAAAGATCGTTTTGAAGTGCGTAAATTAATTGAAAAAGAATTAGACGAAAAAGGTTATTTGGTGAAAACCGAGGACCACATCAATAAAGTTGGTTTTTCAGAAAGAACGAATGCAGTAATTGAACCAAAATTATCCTTGCAATGGTTTGTGTCGATGAAAGAATTGGCGCAACCGGCTTTGGATAATGTAATGAACGGAAACATTCAATTTCATCCTGATAAGTTCAAGAATACGTATCGTCACTGGATGGAAAATGTAAAAGATTGGTGTATTTCACGTCAATTGTGGTGGGGACATCGCATTCCGGCTTGGTATTTTGGAAACGGAACAAACGATTATGTGGTTGCAAAAACAGCAGAAGAAGCCTTGGTTTTAGCGACAGAAAAAGCGGGAAAAACAATTGAATTGGCTGATTTGCGTCAAGATGAAGACGTTTTGGATACGTGGTTCTCAAGTTGGTTGTGGCCGATTTCGGTTTTCAATGGATTGACACGACCAGAAAACGAAGAAATAAAGTACTATTATCCTACAAATGATTTAGTTACAGCGCCTGAAATTATGTTTTTCTGGGTGGCAAGAATGATCATTGCTGGAAATGAATATTTGGGTGATATTCCGTTTAAAAATGTGTATTACACAGGAATTGTACGCGATAAATTAGGACGTAAAATGTCGAAATCGTTGGGGAATTCTCCAGATCCGATTGAATTGATTGAAAAATACGGTGCCGATGGCGTTCGTGTTGGAATTTTGATTTCTTCCCCTGCTGGAAATGACTTGCCTTTTGATAGTTCTCAATGCGAGCAAGGACGTAACTTTACGAATAAAATTTGGAATGCTTTCCGTTTGGTTTCCTCTTGGGAAGTACGCGATATTGAGCAACCAAAATCTTCTGTTGTAGCGATTGAATGGTTTGAAAATCGTTTCCAAAAAGTAGTGGTTGAAATCAATGACTTGTTTGATAAATTCAGAATTTCTGAAGCTTTGATGGCGATTTACAAATTGGTTTGGGACGATTTCTGTTCGTGGTATTTAGAAATGGTTAAGCCAGGATACGAGCAACCAATTGATGCAAAAACATTAGAAGCAACGAAATCTTTCTTTGAGAATTTATTGAAAGTGTTGCATCCGTTTACACCATTTGTTGCAGAAGAATTATGGCACGCATTGCGCGAAAGAGCTGAAGGTGACGACATCATTGTTGCTGCTTGGCCAAGCGTAAAATCATTCGACACGAAAAATTTAAAACAATTTGATTTAGCTTCGGAAGTGATTACAAACATCCGTAACATTCGCAAAAGCAATAATATCGCAACGAAAGTGAAATTGGAATTATTCATTCGCAAAACGCAAACGATTGAAACAGGTTTTGATTCGATTATTGTGAAAATGGGTAATTTATCCGTTTTGGAATACGTTCAGGACAAAGTTGCCAATGCGAATTCGTTCATCGTAGCTGGAAATGAGTACTTCATTCCGTTTGGCGATACGATTGATGTAGAAGCTGAAAAAGCAAAAATCTCAGAAGAATTGACTTACACAAAGGGATTCTTGAAAAGTGTTCAATCGAAATTAAGTAACGAACGTTTTGTTGCAGGCGCACCAGAAGCTGTAATTACAAACGAGCGCAAAAAAGAAGCGGATGCTTTAGCTAAGATTGCTTTGTTGGAGGAGAAAATGGCTTCGCTGAATTAAGAATGCAGAATTTCATGTCTAAATTTGAATTATGGCAATTTTGGCTTGTATTTTCCTTATTTGATTTAATCTTCAAGAAGATTTTTCAATTCAATCCTTTTTTACAATTCTGACTCTAACAAATTAGTGAGAAATTTATTCTTATTCAAAATGGCTAATTTCTTTGCCTCATTCAAGCATTCAATTTTCTGATTATTTAGAAATTTTGCCCAATGAAAGTATATGGAAAAGTGTCTCTTTGAAATGAAATAATAATTCTCAGGATTTATTTTGAATAAGAAGTTATTATTTATTTTTTGGTCACCCAATTTACATTTTGAAAGATACCAAAAGATTTGCAATTGTCGGTAATAGCCTTTTCTAATAAACTCTGTTCGAATTGGAAATTTTGATAATGCTTCTTCAACAACCGAAATGCAGCTTTGATATTGTTTTGTCAAAAATAATGCTTCGGCGAAGATATAATGAGCTCCAGGAAAATCTCGGAAGTGATTTCCATCGATTGGAAGATTGGCTGTTTTGTCATTGAATTTCTTTATTAATTCTGGAATAAGTTTTTGATTTCCGAAACTGTAATTGTGAACTAATTTACAAGCGTAAATCCTGCCGATGATATATGGATGAATATTTTTCGATAAAGTGAAACTATCCATTTTTTGAATGGAAACGTTGGCTTCCTTCTTATTTAAAGCCCAAAGTGCTTTTAAAAACAACATCGAGTTTCCGAAAAGTTGCGCTTCCGTTGTTTTTTTATTTTTGAGGTAGGCCTCATAAAGAAGATAGTAATAGCTAACCAAATTATCATAATCCGGGAAATGCTCAATAAAAAACGTTTGTGCAAATGAATTTTCTGCGAGTATTGGAATTACTTGCTTGAACGTTTCAGGATCTTCTCGAAAGCGAAGTGCGATTTTTCTCGAAAACGATTGTACTCCACCGTCGTGTTCTTCTATTCGATTGATGGAGTCAAATTCAAAAAAAGATAAATATATTGCCAATTCATTGGTTGAAATTGGTGAAAAGTCAGAACAAGCTTGCTCAAAATCATACCAATCTTTAAACCCTAAAAACTTAGACAAAATATTCAAGGTCTGCAAGGAAGGACTAAATGGATATTTTACAAACCCAAAAATTCGTTTAAACGTAATTGGATTAATCAATTCACCTTGAGAATCTGAAATTACCTCTGTCAAAAGTTGACAGTCTGTTGGCCTCGACAAATTTATCTCTGTGCGCTTTAGCAATTGCGCCTTTAATTTTTCAAGACTTTCAAGGTTAACTTTAAACTTCGTTCTAGGCATACTCCAAAAATCGTAAGAAAATCAATACAGATTAATGTTCATTAATGTACATTTTTAAATAGATATAATTTTGTTGTTTTGGAAAAAATTACAAAAATGAATTATCACGCTGCAATTATTGATTTAGTGCACTATATTTTAAAGAATGGTGAATTGTATCTGAGATTCATTGATAGTGGTAATGCTTTTGATAAAATATTGCGTAATTACCACCAATTCAATTTGAACGGAGACAAAGTGTATCGAAAAACTTCAAAAATGTCGTTGCATTATCGCTACTCAGAAAATGCTTGGAAGTCAAAAAATCAATTAGATGATTTGTATTTTGAACATTTAGTTCCGCTTAAAATCACTAAAGAAAAACTTCTCGATTTAATTAAAACAAATAAAGTCTCACTCGATTCGGTTAAAGCAATTCTTGATGAGAATGAAATAGTTGTTATCACTCGCAATGAGCAAAAAATTGTTGATGCTCCCGAAAATTTCAAATCTTCTTTACCTGAAGGAAATATTGATCGTTTAAGCGCCGTAGGTATCAAAATAGCGGAAGAAACTAAAAATAATAGCTTATTTTAATTTGAATGAAGAAAAGTAAATTTAGATTTCTAATTCTTGCATTACCGTTGGGTCTGTTTTTGTTATTCAAATCTTATCCAACGCCATCCCTAGAATTAAATGATTTCAAAACAGTTTCGGGAAAAGTTAAATCGTTTGCTTTTTCTAGATCAAAATGGCCAGGAGATAAATTCACAATTAAAATTGCTGAAGCAAAAAAAGATTTTGTGATTGAGGAAGAGTTACTCTTCATTTTCAAGAAAGAAGGCTTTGAAAAAACCATTAAAAAAGGCGATCAAATTGAGTTGAAAGTTCCTAAAGCAATTTCAAATGACGAAGAAAATGTAAATGTTTATGAAGTAAAAACGAATCAGAAAATTTATTTGTCGTTACAAGAATCGCTCGACCGGAAAAAAGCTGCAATCAGAACTTTTTTTTGGGGAGGATTGATTTTTTTAAGTATTGGAGTTTTAAGGATAATATATTCGTTATGGAAAAAATAATTTTAGTTGGTATTTTATTATTGGTGACAGTTCATTTGAATGGGCAATCAATTGCACCACAATCTGTTAATAGTGCGGGTAAACAATCAGTTGTAAACAATATTGGAATTGGTTTTACGATTGGTGAATTGGTAGTAATCTCACAAAGCGACTCACAAGGAAACACAATAAACGGTGGTTTTACATCAGGAGCATCGCTGAGCACTGTTTCTTTGATTGAACCAGATGCCAAAGTTATAGGATTAACTTTTTTTTGAGAATTTTTTTGTTAATTGTTTTTTCGAAAATAATCTATCCAGCCATTAAAAATAAATTATTTTTAGAAGAAATTTTTAGCTGAGGTGATTCACTTTTATTGATTCGATAATCTTAATTTCTTCTTCGCTTAATCCTTTAGATGCATTAGCAACATCCGTCAATAATTCCAAAATACTATTTTTTATTTCTAAATCAAAAGATGAAAGCGATCTTAAAAAATCGTCTTCATATCGTGCTTTATTTTCATTAAAAAATAACCATTTAGTTCAATAATTGATTGGTATTATTTATCCCCAACAATCGGTTTTCTCTTCACAGCAAATTCAATAATTATACCCAAAGTTGGTTGAACAATTCCGTTTGTGTTTTCGATAAACTTGGTTTTGTAGCGAGTTGGGTCGTTCGGGTCAACAATCGGATTGTCATTTGCATCTGTTTCAACCAAAAGAATCGGTGCTAACTTTGCTTTGTAGCCATACGCATTTTGAATATCTAGATAGAAGTTCATATTGAATTTATCTAAGAAAATCTTTTTGTCGACACGTAAATTTAATTGGTGGAAATTAGATTCTCTTTGGGTATTGAGTCTGTTGATGTCTAAAACCCCTTGTCCATTAATATCCCAATTTTGAATCAATCCTGAAGTTTCAACGTCAATCGGAGTATAAGGCGAACCACCTGAGAACAACCAACGGAAACCAACTTCCCAACCTTTTTTGAAACGTTTACCTCCAGTTAAGGAAATGATATTGCGGCTATCCCAAGAGGTTGGAACATACGAATTATTTTTGTCTCTGAATTCTGAAACAACGTATGTGTAAGCTAGGATTGCATAAAATCCCTTGTACATTTTTTGTTGATATAAAAATTCAACTCCGTAAGTTCTTCCAGTTGAAATTGATTTCACTTCTTCGTTACCTACAATGCCAAAATCAGAACCAACGTTTGCTAAACTTAAAGAGTCTTTAAGTGAGAAAGGGTATCTGTTATAGCTTTTGAAAAAACCTTCTAGAGTAAAACGAGAATCAAATTTGGTTAAATATTCTGTTCCCAAAACAAAATGGTCTGCAGAGATGTATCTTAAATCATTTTCTTTGTTTTTAAGAACGCCATTTGCATCTCGATAACCTAAAATTGTGTAAGCTGGTAACTGGTGATAGCGTGCGATATTTCCATTAAGCGCCCACTGACTATTGAAACGGTAGTTGACAGAAAAGCTGGGTGATAATTGGTTTAGTGGATTCATCATACTTTTTGCATAACTATTTACATCCGTTCTTAGTCCAAACGATAAGTTCAATTTTTCTTTTAGAAGTGATTTACTAAGTTGTCCGAAAAGTGCGACTTTATGTAGATTTAATGTGGATTCAAAATCAACTAAAACAGGTACGCCTTGAACGGTAATTCTATTAAATGTTGAATTAAAATATTTTGCATATTCATATCCTGCACCAGCGTTCAATCTCCAACTATTTTTATTGTAAGTATGTTCAAAACGGAATTTATTTTCTGCTTCAAATGAAGTATAATCGAGAATTACATTGTCAGGAGCAGGTATTTTATTGGAAGTTCTAGTTGCTGAATTATTCAACATATTTCTACTTACAACAATATTTTGGTACGAATTTTTTGAATAATGAAGCCAATTAACACCAACTGTGTAATTCCATTGTTTTTGAAGTGGTAAGTTGTTCAAAATATAATTATTGCTTTCTCTCGTTGCCGAATCTGTCACATTTTCATTCACTTTTGCATTCAGTCTAAAATCATCAATAGCACCTAAACCGATGAACGTAATTTTGTTTTTATCATTTAATTTATAGTTGATTTTATATTGAAAATCGTTATAAGTTGGGAGAATTGGCAACTGCAAGGCTGCAAACAAAAATTGTAAATAAGAGCGTCTTGCTGAGAAAATAAAGTCAACTTTTTTACCAATCGGACCATCGAAAGTTAATGCGGCATCACTTGATCCTAAAGCGAAATTCGTGATAAACGCATCTTGATTTCCGTCTTTTTGCTTGAAAGAAAGAACAGAACTTAATCCATTGGCGCGATTTGATGGAAAGGCACCAGAATAAAAATCAACTTCACGAATAAAGTTAACGTTTAAAAGACCAACAGGACCACCGCTACTTCCTTGTGTAGCAAAGTGATTAATGTTCGGAACTTCGATTCCATCAAGGTAAAATTTGTTTTCTCCAGGTGAACCGCCGCGAATGATAATATCGTTTCTAAAAGTTGCACGTGAAGCCACACCAGGTAAGGCAGCGATTACTTTACTTACATCACGACCAGCACCGGGTAAACGTTCTATTTCTGTGGCGTTCAATGTTTTCAACGAAACTGGTGATTCAGATTTACGCTGAAATGGAGAAGCTTTTACTACCACTTCTTCTTGTTCCAAAATAATTTCTTCTAAAGCAAAATTTAGTTCAATTGACCGCGCATTTGTAACGGTTATTTCGTTGATAACTAATTCTTTATACCCAGCTACTGTTACTTTAAAATAGTAAACTCCGGGATTTAATCCTACAATTTCATAAAAACCTTTAACATCTGAAATTGCTCCTTTTTGTTGATCAACCGCAATAATTTTTGCAAACGGAATTGGCTCATTATTTAGAATGTTAGTAACTCTACCTTTTACAAGACTATTTTGAGAAAAAAATGCAAGTGTGACAAAAACGAAAGTTGAAAGAAGAAGAAATTTTTTCATTATTATTTTTTTTGTTTAAACAAAAACGTCTAATAAAAGTTTTAACAGCTACGAATAATTAATCTTATTCAGTCAAAAGTAAGGTTCAGTGGCATTAAAATTTACCTATACCTCCTTTGAACCTCAGTCTTTTAAAGTTGTGGGAGTTTATTTCAGTTTTCAGAGAATAAATTTTTCCATTTTTCCATAAAGTTGGAAGCTTTGTTTATTTCCACTAGTAATTTTTCATCTCTTTCGTCATCAAACGTAACTCTGTAATTCAAACAAGATTTAGTAAAACCTTTTTTTTGGATGTAATACCAATTTACTTGTTAAATGACGCAATTGAAAATCTGTCTGGTATAATGCCGAGTTAGTTTTCAACGAGTATTCCATACGACAATTGAAAACAACTTCAGTATAATACCAATTTACATGTTAAATGACGCAATTGAAAATCTGTCTGGTATAATGCCGAGTTAGTTTTCAACGAGTATTCTATACGACAATTGAAAACAACTTCGGTATAATACCAATTTACATGTTAAATGACGCAATTGAAAATCTGTCTGGTATAATGCCGAGTTAGTTTTCAACGAGTATTCTATACGACAATTGAAAACAACTTCGGTATAAGTACTGAAAAAGAAAATCAATAAGTGTAGATCAATTGAGGTTTAAAAAGTTACTTAAAAGTGCTAGTCCATTTTCTGTCAAAATAGACTCAGGATGAAATTGAACGCCATAAAGTTTTTGTTTAGGGAATTCAATTGCCATTATAACTTTGTGTTCAGAAGTAGATGAGATGTTTTCTGATGGAATAGTTATAACTTCCCAACTGTGATATAAACCAACATTAATAGACTTTGGAAATGATTGAAATAAACAATTAGTGTTAGAAATCGTAATTTTTTCAGCAATTCCGTGCTTCACAATTGACTGATTTTTAATACTACCGCCCATAAATTCACCAATAGCCTGCATTCCTAAACAAATGCCTAAAATTGGAATTTTACCACTAAATTGTTCAAGTAATTCAAATAGATTTTTCTTTTCTTTTGGTAGGCCAGGTCCCGGTGAAAGTACAAGTTTATCGTAGTGTTTTAGAGTAGATAAATCGAGTTCATCATTTCTAATTACACTTACCTCACAATCGAGCTTTTCGAAATAGTGAGCTAAATTGTAAGTAAATGAGTCATAAAAATCTACGATTAACACTTTCACTTTAATTGAATTTTGTTTCTTTGCAAATGTAGAAAATTGAGTCTAACAATCAACTTTACTTTCAAATGAGCAAAAAAGCAATTCAAATTCCAAATGCACCCGCACCTGTTGGGCCGTATAGTCAAGCTATTTTAATGAATGGAATGTATTTTGTTAGTGGTCAAATTCCGTTAAATCCCGAAACAGGCCAGCTTGAAATTGCAACAATTGAGGAAGCAACTCATCGCGTTTTGAAAAACATTGAACGTTTGTTAGAAGCAGCAGGAATGACTTTTGAAAACGTTGTGAAATGTAGTATTTTCCTAAAGGATTTAAATGATTTTGCCAAGGTAAATGAAATTTATGCTAGTTATTTTCAAGGTATTCCACCAGCTCGAGAAACAGTTCAAGTTGCAAGACTACCTTTGGATGTTAACATAGAGATTTCATGTATTGCAATTGAAAATGCGTAATGAATAAAACCTATTCATTTGATTTATCGATTGTCATTGTCAATTACAATGTCGAATATTTTCTAGAACAATGTTTAAATGCTGTTGAATCTGCTTCAAAGCAATTAAAGGTGCAAGTATTCGTAGTCGACAATAATTCAATTGATGGTTCAGTTGCAATGGTTCGTGAGAAATTTCCTTCAGTAAATGTCATCGCAAATAAGGATAATGTTGGATTTTCAAAAGCAAACAATCAAGCCATTCATTTGAGCGATGCACGCTTTGTTTTATTGCTGAATCCGGATACTGTAATTGAAGAGGATACTTTTGTTAAGACCGTTGCATTTATGGATGAACACCCTGATGCAGGTGGGCTAGGAGTGAGGATGGTGGATGGAAAAGGGAAGTTTTTACCGGAATCAAAACGTGGTTTACCAACACCAATAGTTTCATTCTATAAAATATTTGGTTTGGCTCGGATTTTTCCTAAATCTAAAACGTTTGGGCAGTATCATTTGGGTTATTTAAGTGAATTTGAGATAAATGAAATTGACGTTTTAAGTGGTGCTTTTATGCTGATGCGTTCAGAAACATTGGATAAAGTTGGTTTACTTGACGAACAGTTTTTTATGTATGGAGAGGATATTGATTTATCTTACAGAATTCAATTAGGAGGTTACAAAAATTTCTACTTCCCTCAAACTAAGATCATTCATTACAAGGGAGAAAGCACAAAGAAAAGTAGTGTCAATTATGTCTTTGTGTTTTATAAAGCGATGATTTTGTTTGCCAACAAGCATTTCTCGAATAATAATGCTAAGCTTTTTTCATTAGCAATTAATCTAGCAATCTATTTTAGAGCTTCAATAGCACTTGGAAATCGTTTGGTAAAAAAAGCAGCACTACCATTTATAGATTTTACAATTTTCCTTTTGGGTTTGCTTTTAATTACGAATCAATGGTCAAATCACGATATTCATTTTCCTGATTTAGTTATAAAAGTACAAATTCCCCTTTACGCTTTTGTCTGGTTAATGGCTGCACTGATTTTTGGAGTTTATGACAAGGGTGTAAGTAGGAAAACAATTGTAAAATCTACTTTTTTTGGAACCATTTTTATTTTGACTGTTTATGCTTTGCTTCCAAAGGATTGGCAATTTTCTAGATTATATATACTTGTGGGAACATTATGGGTAATTTTTGGATTTTACTTAACTCGAATTATTTGGAATCTATTTAAAACAAATTCATTGAGTTTTCCGAAGGCTCCCAAAAAGCGTTTTGCAATTATTGGTAATGAGGAAGAATTTAAGCGAGTTGAGTTTATTTTGAGTAATACCTATCCATCAATTGAAGTGGTTTACGGTATTGGAATTGAGGAAGCATACTCAAAATCTATTGGTTTAAAAGGACAGATTGATCAAGTTGTTGATATTTATAAAATTAATGAACTCATTTTTTGCTCTAAAGATTTAACTTCTAAGGAGATAATCGAGGTTATGACAAAAATTAATTCAATTGAAATAGATTTTAAAATTGCACCGCCTGAAACAAGTTATTTAATTGGAAGTAATTCAATTGATACTTCAGGTGATTTATACGCCTTAAATTTCAATGCAATTAGTAAACCGGAAAATTTAAGGTCTAAACGGATTTTAGATTTTACATTAAGTTTTGGTTTATTTTTAGTTACTCCTTTGTTAATTATTTATTTCAAAAGAAAATCAAAATACTTGAAAAATCTTTTTGAAATTTTAATTGGAAGAAAAACGTTCGTTGGTTATTTTACTACGAAAGAAACGAATATAAAGAGTCTACCAATAATAAAACAAGGAGTTTTAAGACCTTTCAAAGTGAATTTAGATGCAGAACATGATAGTAATTTGTTTTATGCAAAGAACTACAAGATTGGATTAGATTTAATGATTATTTTTAATAATTGGCATGAATTAGATAGATAAATTATATATTATTTCCCTTATTTGATGGTAATTATTATCTTTACCGCGCTTTCTATTTTGAGTAAATATAAGTTATGGCAGAAATCGAGATTAGACTTCCTAAAATGGGGGAGAGTGTTACAGAAGCAACAATAACTAATTGGTTGAAAAACATTGGTGACAATGTTGGTATTGATGAACCACTTGTTGAGGTAGCAACTGATAAGGTAGATAATGAGTTGCCATCAGAAGCAGCTGGAGTTTTGGTTAAAATCTTATTTGAAAAAGATCAAGTTGCTCAAGTTGGCGATGTTATTGCTATTTTGTCTACTGGAGGAGAAAACCCTACAAAAGAAACTTCTTCTGCTGCGGTCGTATCAGAATCAAAAGTAGAAGTTCAAGTAAATTCAGTTCCTTCAAACAACAATGTGCTTTCTGAGAAGCTTTCAAAAAATAGTGATTCAGGTAAATTTTTATCGCCTTTAGTTAGAAGCATTGCTGAAAAAGAGGGCATATCTCAAGCGCAGTTAAATTCAATTTCAGGAACTGGTTTAGAAGGAAGAATTACAAAAAAGGATATTTTATTATTCCTAGAAACGAAATCAGATGTTATTGCTGTTCAAGTCAATGAAACGGTTAAACATGAGGTAAGTTCAGTTCCAAATCCACAAGTAGTTGCGACAAATAACAATGTACTTGGAAATTTCTTAAGTAACATTAAAGAGCCAATTGTTTTACCAAATCCTGGAGATGAAATCATCGAAATGGATCGTATGCGTAAATTAATTGCGGACCACATGTTGATGTCAGTTCATGTTTCTCCACACGTAACTTCCTACGTTGAGGCAGATGTAACAAATATTGTTAATTGGCGTAACAAGGTCAAAAAGAAGTTCTTGGAACGAGAAGGAGAAAATATTACATTTACACCAATCATGATAGAAGCTATCGTGAAAGCTATAAAAGATTTCCCAATGGTGAATGTTTCTGTTTCAGGAAATAATATTATCAAAAGAAAAGATATTAATATAGGAATGGCAACGGCTCTTCCTTCTGGTAATTTAATTGTTCCTGTTATTAAAAATGCGGATAGAATGAATTTAACTGGATTAACGAAATCAGTTAATGGATTGGCTAATAGTGCCAGAGCAAATAAACTAAAGCCAGAAGACATTCAAGGTGGAACTTATACGGTAACAAATGTTGGTTCTTTTGGAAATGTTATGGGAACGCCAATCATTAACCAACCTCAAGTTGCAATTCTTGCATTAGGCGCTATTCGAAAAGTACCTGCAGTAATTGAAACACCTGAAGGAGATTTTATTGGAATTCGTCACAAAATGTTCCTCTCTCATTCATACGATCACAGAGTAGTTGACGGAGCTTTAGGTGGACAATTTGTGAGAAGAGTTGCCGATTACCTAGAAGCTTTTGATATAAACACAGAATTTTAATTACAGTCAATAATTTATTTACAAAAAAAATACACATGAAAAAATTATTAGTCCTTGTTTTATTATTGTCAACATTTCATTTGAAAGCGCAATACTCCGAGCCAGAGGTTAAAAATTTGATTGCAACTGCAAGTGAAAAAAATTTAGTGGTGCAGTCCTCTCGTTTGCTTCAAGAAAATTTTTATCATTACGCAGATTTAGTAACTAATCGTTTATTAGAAATCAACCCTGAAAGTGGTAATTACAATTACAGAAAAGGATTCATCGAACTAGATTTGCGTCAAGATTATCTTAAAGCTATAAAGTATTTATCTAAAGCCGCAACTTATCCAATTGATAAAAATTATGACATGTATTCAACACGTGAAGGAGCTGTGCCTGCAGATGTCTTCTATCACTTAGCCCGAGCATATCATTTAGATGAACAATTTGCAAAGGCAGTTGAGAATTATCAAAAATTCTTGGATAATACTACCAGGGAATCAGAATTAATTCCAGAGGCAAAGAAGAGAATCGTTCAGTGTGGTGTTGCTAAAAGACTAATTGCAAGTCCTACAGCTGATGTAGTAACAAATCTTGGTCCAACGATTAATACAAGTTATGCTGATTTTTCTTCAAATATTTCAATTGATGGAGAAGCTTTATACTTTACATCAAGAAGACCTTGGGAAGATAAATCAACAGAGAATTTTAGAGATCCAATGCTGAATCATTACCCAGAAGATATTTATCAGGCAAATGTTAAAATCGATCAAAATTGGAATACCCCATACAGATTGAGTGTGAATCGCCCACAGTCAAACGAGTCAACTGTTAGTGTTAGTATTGATGAAAGAAGAGTATACACTTACAACGATAAAAGTGGGACAGGTGATATCTATTACTCTGAATTCAGTGATAACAATTTTACGAATATCAAAGCTGTAGATAATGCTAATGTAAATGAAGGTACTTGGTGGGAAACTCATTATACAGTTTCACCAGATGGAAGTATGATTTTCTTTGTTTCAGATAAAAAAGGAGGTTACGGAAAAAGAGATATTTATTTCATGGAAAGAGTAGATGGAAATTGGACTGAGGCCAAAAATATGGGTGGTAATATCAATTCTTGGAGCGCTGAGGAATCTCCTTTTATGGGTTTAGATAATTCAACTTTATACTTTTCTAGTGAGGATTCTACAAGTATGGGTTTATTTGATATTTTTATGACTGTTCGTGATGAAAATGGAATTTGGTCAACACCAACAAATCTAGGATATCCAATTAATAGTGTAGGTGACGATTATTACTACACACACACAGCAGACGGTTCTAAGGCCTATTTAACTTCTTTCAGAAAAGGTGGTTTGGGTGAAAAAGATATTTACGAAGTTAAAATCCCAGATTCAAAAGTAAAAAATGTTGCCTTCCTTAATGGTGAAATTATTCATGTTAAAGGAAAATCAATACCAGAGAACTCTTATGTAACTATTAGCTGTATAAATTGTGCAGATCAAACTCCAAACATTATTACTCCGAGAGTGAGAGACGGTGGTTTTTTCCAAAAATTAGAAAAATGTAAAGAATACGAACTCACTTTTTACTACAACTCCTCTGTGAAAGATCCATATAAACAGAAACTATCAACAAACTGTGATCTCGCTTACCAAGAAGTAAATATAAAAGTACTTTTAGATGACGATATGAAAATGATAATTCCTTTCTTTAAATACACACTTGAAGGTATAGTTTCGGATAAAAACAGCGGTGTTCCAATCGAAAATGCAAAAGTTGAGTTCAGATTAAAATCTAAAAACGTTGATGAGCAGTTGACAGCTAAGCAAGGTGATTTCGTTTCAGGTATTACAAAAGATAAGAACTTTGGTGATGAATTGAAGTACGAAGTTTTTGTCTCAGCAGAAGGTTATCTTAGTCAAACATTTCAATTAAATGAGAAACTTGGAATGGACTCCATAATTAAATTATCCTATTTATTGACTGTCAATAAAGATTCCATAGAAATTGGACCATTCTTAATTTTGTATGATTTTGACAAACACAATATACGCCAAGATGCAAAAATAATTTTAGATAAAGTTGTCAAAGTAATGAATGATAATCCTACCATAAAAATCGAATTAGGTTCGCACACAGACTCTCGAGGGGCGTCTGAATATAACGCTAAGCTTGCTCAGAAAAGAGCAGAGTCAGCAGCTAAATATTTACAAAAGCGAATTACTGAACCTAGTCGTCTAACTTTCAAAGGTTACGGTGAGAGTAAATTAAAAAATAATTGTAAAGATGGTGTTGAATGTTCAGAAGAACAACATCAACAAAATAGAAGAACTGAATTTTTAATTCAGAGGTAATATTGCTAGTTAAAAAAAAAGGCTATCTATTGTAGGTAGCCTTTTTTATGAATTCATAATTCAAAAATATCTGAATTGAATTTAAGATTTAATTTATTTCTTTCTTCAAAATCTTATCTTTGTTAAAACAAACAATTATCATGCAGCTATTTCTAGATCATTCGCAAATTCAACAAAAAATCATCAGATTAGGTCATCAAATTTTAGAAAATAGTTTTGAAGAAAAGAAAATATTTATTGGTGGGATTGTAGGCAATGGATTTGAACTTGCGAAGAAGTTGGCCGAGATAATCAACCGTAATTCTGAGTTAGAAGTTATCTGTTTTGAAATTAAAGTCAACAAAGAAGAACCATGGAGCGAACCAATCCAATTATCAATTGACAAAGAATTAATAAAAAAAGGATTTATTGTTTTAGTTGACGACGTAATTAATTCTGGAAAAACAATGCAATATTCCTTATTGAAATTTTTAGAGCATGCAACTAAAGCAATTAAAACGGTAGCTTTAGTTGATAGACAACATCGTAGATATCCAATCAAAGCAGATTATGTTGGGTTAAGTTTGTCCACAACCTTAAAAGATAGAGTTGAGGTAGATTTATCTGAAACAGATTCAAAAGCATATTTAATTTAATTATTAAACGAGTCATAACGGGATACGGCACAATAAATCCGCCACGCCGGATGAATTTAATTGGCAATTCACTTAATTGCTGCCAACGCGGTCAGCATAAACATTAAATAACAGTTAAACACAAATGAAAAATGTAACTGAATCAACCTCAAATTTTGATCACTTGGATTGCATGTCCACTTTAGAGTTACTGAACGGGATAAATTCAGAAGATAAAAAAGTTGCTATCGCCGTTGAAAATGAGATACCTGCAATCGAACGTTTTGTAAATGCTTGTTTCGAAAGAATGAGGTTAGGTGGTAGATTATTTTACCTCGGGGCAGGTACAAGCGGACGATTAGGAATCGTTGACGCAAGTGAATGTCCTCCAACATTTGGGATCGGGCATGGAATTGTAGTTGGATTAATTGCGGGTGGAGACAATGCTATTCGCAAAGCTGTTGAGTTTGCAGAGGACGACAATGAACAAGGATGGAAAGATTTAGCAAAATTTGAAGTATCAGAATTAGATACAGTTGTTGGTATTGCAGCATCAGGAAGAACTCCTTATGTGCTGGGTGCATTAGAACAAGCGAAGAAAAAGGGATTATTAACTGCAGGAATTTCTTGTAATCCAAATTCGCTATTAGCTGAATTAGCAGATTTCGCTATTACACCTGAAGTCGGCCCTGAATTTGTAACTGGAAGTACAAGGATGAAGTCAGGAACAGCCCAAAAGTTAGTTCTAAATATGATTTCAACTGCATTGATGATAAAATTAGGGAAAGTAAAAGGCAACAAAATGGTTGATATGCAATTGAGCAATCATAAATTAGTTGACAGAGGTACAAGAATGATTTTAAGTGAATTAGATATTTCTTACGAAACAGCAGAGCAGTTATTGAAAACACACGGTTCAGTTAGAAAAGCAGTAGAATATTTCAAAGAGAATAAGTAATGACAAAGTTTGATCCAAATGGCGTAGGTATAGCAAATGGAAATATTTTTGGATTTCCATACTCTGAAGATGAGGCCTCAATAGTTATTATTCCAATCCCTTGGGACGCAACGGCCTCTTATGGAAAAGGAACGAGCAATGGTCCAAAGGCAATTTTAGATGCTTCAACACAATTAGATTTTTTTCATCCAAATCTTGATAAATCTTATAATACGAAAGTATTTATGGCACCAATTTCTGACGAATGGAAAGAAATTAATGACCATTGCTGTGAGTTAAGTAAAGAATATATTTCTTTCTTAGAAGAACAAGGTGAAGAAATTGCTATGGAAAAGTTTAAATCCCAAATTGAGGAGATAAACGCAGCACATCTTGCATTGAAAGAGAATTTGAAACAGCGATGTCTCGGTTTATTGGAAAAAGGAAAAATTCCAGCTGTATTGGGGGGAGAACATTCAACTCCTTTAGGGTTAATTGAAGCATTGAATGAAAAGTACGAGCATTTTGGTATCTTGCAAATTGATGCACATGCGGATTTAAGAGTTGCTTACGAAGGTTTTGCTCAATCTCACGCTAGTATTATGGACAATGTTTTAAGAAACTGCTCCAATATGCAGAAATTAGTGCAAGTGGGAATTCGTGATATTTCAGAACGAGAAGTTGAATATAGTCGTTCGGAAAATAGAATTAAAACGTTTTATGATTGGGATTTAAAATCAGAACAATACTCCGGAAAAACATGGAAAGATCAAGTAGAGGATATTATCAGTTATTTGCCTCATCATGTTTATATCTCTTTTGATATTGATGGTTTGCGCCCAGAGTTATGTCCAAATACAGGAACACCGGTGATTGGTGGGTTTGATTTACAAGAGATTTCGTTTCTAATCTTTAAACTTGTGAAGTCAGGAAAAAAAATTATAGGATTTGATTTGAATGAGGTTGCTCCAGGAGAACATGGAGATTGGGATGCAAACGTAGGAGCTAGAGCTTTGTGGCAGTTAGTATGCGCAACTGAAAAATCAAGAACTAGTGAACACTAGCATTTATTAAATTGAAACACTAAATTTTGAAAATTGAATTTTAAACGAATAAGCTTAATACTTACGCTAATTTTAGGATTGATTGTACTTTATTCTGGGTTCAAGCTACTCAATTTCAATTTATTTCCTTGGTTAAATGTTTTCATTTCTAGTACCTTAAGTTTAGTGGTGTTTAATTTGAGCTTTTTGATAAAAGGAAAGAGTAAACCAATTCAATTACTAATATTTACTTTTTTTATTATTCAAGTTGTTTTGAATTATTCAATTTTGCAAAACGCTGATTTATTAAAAATAAATTGGAGATGGTTATTTTATCCAATTTCTATTTTTGTTTTTATTCTAGCTATTTCAGCGGCTCTCAGAAAGCAAAATAAATTTATTTTATTAAGTGCTCTAATTTGTTCTTTACTCTTTTTTATTTGTAGTATTTTTTCAAATTATTATTTTTGGATGCCTTTACAAATGATTTGTTTTGTCTTTTTTTCCATTGGAATGATATTCTCAAAAAACATTCAGAAAATTAAAGCTTTCGAATCAAATTGAAGTTTATTCGAACAATATTCTTTCTTACATTTGGTAAAATTTAGTGTATGACTATTCAAACGATTACTATTCTTGTTTTAATCGGATTATTAGCTGGAATACTCAGCGGTCTTGTTGGAGTTGGTGGAGGAATTATTATTGTTCCAGCTCTGGTTTTCTTTTTAGGATTAACACAACATCAAGCGCAGGGAACTGGTTTGTTTGTTTTGTCAATGCCTGTCGTGATTTTTGCGGTAATCAATTATTGGAAAACAGATAATGTTAATTGGAAATTTGGATTAATTGTAGCATCTACTTTTTTAGTTGGCGCATATTTCGGTTCTAAACTTTCGCTAAAATTATCACCTGGAATGGTAAAATTGGTATTTGGTATTTTATTAGCTTACGTTTCAATTCGTTTAATGATGTCAGGTTATTCAGCAGTTAGTTCCAATGAAGCATAAATTAAATTCAATTATTCTTGACAAAATTGAGGCGATTTTTCCAAAGATTGTTTCTTACCGAGAGCATTTACATCAGCATCCAGAACTGTCTTTTCAAGAGTTTAATACCATGGATTTTGTTGTTGAAAAGCTAGCTGAATTGGGGATTCCTCACCAGGAGAAAGTAGCTGGAACAGGAATTATCGGTTTAATACAAGCAAGTTATCATAAAAAAGACCAATATTGCATTGGTTTAAGAGCAGATTTAGATGCACTACCAATTCATGAAGAGAATGATGTTAACTACAGATCTGTAAACGATGGAATTATGCATGCTTGTGGACATGATGTGCATACTGCTGTTCTAATTGGTGTTGCCGAGATTTTGAATGAGTTAAAAGAGGAATTAGTTCATCCTATAAAGTTAATTTTTCAACCAGGAGAAGAAACAAATCCGGGTGGAGCAAGTCTTATGATTGAGGCGGGGGTATTGGATAATCCAAAAGTTGATAAAATGTATGGTTTACATGTGTTTCCAGAATTTGAAGTTGGTAATTTAGGCCTTCGTCCCGGATTATACATGGCTTCTAGTGATGAAATTCATATTTTAATTAAAGGAGTTGGTGGTCATGGTGCTCTGCCAGAAAAATGCGTTAATCCACTTATGATGGGTGCTTCATTTGTTTTGGAAGCAAAAAAACTATTGAATTCAATTTGCCCTGATGGTACACCTCATGTGCTAACATTTGGACGTTTCGAGGCACTGGGTTCAACAAATATAGTCCCGTCAACTTGTGAAATAAAAGGCACTTTCCGAACTATGAATGAAGAGTGGCGAGCATTTGTACATGATGAATTGATAGCACTAGCAAAAAAGATTTCAAATGATTACAATGGGGAAATTACGTTAAGAATTTCAAAAGGTTATCCTTTTTTAAAAAATGATGAAGAATTATCACGCCAATTGCAAGAAAGCTTTGAAGCAAATTTTGGAAAAGAAAAAGTTCATACTTTACCAATTAGAATGACAGCTGAAGATTTTGCTTTTTACAGTCAGAAAGTTCCGGTTGTTTTCTTTCGTTTAGGTGTTGCGAATAACGAAAAGAGAATCAATTTTGGCGTTCACCATCCGAAATTTGACATTGATAAAAATGCAATAAAAACAGGTATTCATGCAATGGTTTTAGCTGCTTTACAATGAGATTATCATTTTTATTTTTTGCTGCTTTATTCATTTTGAATTCTTGCTCTAAAGAAACGCGCATTGCTAAAAAATTAGACGGTAAATGGTCTGTTAAACTAATAAGAGTATTGGACGGCGAAGGATTTATGTATTTTGATTCTTTACCTAATGGGACTTTTAGTTTTAATTCAGATTTTAATACGATAAGTGCAAATGTTGTCTATCAATACACAAACTTAAATGAATTTGTAATTAAAGACACTATTAGTGTAGATAAAGAAAAGTATGTCTTTAATTTAGAAGTAGATCGATTTTTCTTTGATTTGGGTTCAAATTCAATTGACACTAGAATATTACTACTAACAAAAAAATCGATGGAGTTAGAATTTTTTGATGTCGACAAATATTGGCTTATAAGATTTATACTAGTAAAGTATTGAATTCCTATTCTATTTTTACTAGTTAATTTTTTATATTTGTAAAAAAAAACAATGCACCGCGCAGTAATATCATTTGTCTTATTCGTTCTCCTTTCGGATTTTACCATTTCACAAGGGTATAATAATCGTTGGTCAATAGAGTTAAATCCGGGTGTTTCAAATGCTGTAAATCCTTACACTCCAGGATATTGGTCTAATACAATTGGATTGTATCATATTTCGGCAGGTACTCGTTTTATGTTTAATAACAAGTATGGTTTAAAATGGGACATTGGTTTTGACCGAATTAGAAATGATAAGTCTGATATTTTCTTTAATAACGGAAATAGTTTACCTTTTACTTCGAAATATGCAAGGACTTCAGTTCAATTTGTTTTAGATCTCGGAAGGTTAATGCAATTTGAGAATTTTTCTGAAAAAACAAGTTTATTATTTCATACTGGTGGCGGAATGTCATGGCTTTGGAGCAAAGTCAATCCAGAAACTGATAATATGGTCAATTTTATGTTTGGTTTGGCACCTCAATTTAGAGTAAATAAACGATTTTCAATTACCACTGATGTATCATTTGTCTGGCATATCTATCAGAAATATACGTTTGATATGCTTAGTACTGTTAATCAACGAGGTTTTGACGGATTTTATGCCAACGGAACAATTGGTTTAAATTATTACTTAGGAAAATATGATACCCACATGGATTGGGCTTTTACACCTTGCTTTCCCGATATGACTTATTTAGAAGTCGAAAATAAAAATCTCGATAGCTTAAATAAACAATTGCAGTCAAGTCTTCGTGACGATGATGGTGACGGTGTTGCAAATTTCATGGATGATGAAAAAGATACACCAATCGGAAATGTTGTTAATAAAAGAGGAGTTAGTTTTAAAAATATAGATACAGATGGAGATGGTGTTTCTGACTTAATAGATAAATGTATTGACATACCAGGAACCATCGAAAATGAAGGTTGTCCGCAAGATTTATTATTAGCAATCAAAAATAATGAAAAGGATAGAGTTATAAATAATAATTCTAATGGTAATCCAAATAATGGTGACGGTTCAAATCAAATTGGAAATGATTCAATTCCAAACAACAACATTAGCCAGAACAATAACAACAATAACGGCGGTCAAAACGGTAACAATAATTCTGGGCAGAACAATAACAATGGCGGTCAGAATGGCAATAACAACAACGGTAATCAAAACGGCAACAATAACGGTGGACAGAATGGAAATAATGTAGGACAGAACGGGAATAACAACAGTGGACAGAACGGCAACAACGCAGGTCAGAATGGCAATAATAACGGTGGGCAAAACGGAAATAACGTAGGTCAGAACGGCAACAACGGCGGTCAAAACGGTAACAATAGCGGTGGACAGAATGGTAACAACGGTGATCAAAACGGTAACAATAATTCTGGGCAGAATAATAACAACGGTGGACAAAACGGAAATAATGTAGGACAGAACGGGAATAACAATGGTGGTCAAAATGGCAACAACGCAGGTCAGAATGGCAATAACAACGGCGGTCAAAACGGCAACAATAATTCTGGTCAGAATAATAACAACGGTGGACAGAACGGAAATAATAATGGAGGTCAAAACGGCAACAATAACGGTGGACAGAATGGAAATAATGTAGGACAGAATAACAATAACAACGGTGCTCAAAACGGTAATAATAACGGTGGACAGAATGGTAACAACGGTGGACAGAACGGAAATAATAACGGTGGTCAGAACGGCAACAACAATTCTGGACAAAACGGAAATAACGTAGGACAGAACGGTAATAACAACAGTGGTCAAAACGGAAACAACGTAGGACAGAACGGCAATAACAATAATTCTGGTCAGAATGGCAATAATAACGGTGGTCAGAACGGTAATAATAACGGTGGACAGAATGGTAACAACGGTGGACAGAACGGAAATAATAACGGTGGTCAGAACGGCAACAACAATTCTGGACAAAACGGAAATAACGTAGGACAGAACGGTAATAAC
>JBILOX010000048.1:0-23346 GCA_044374225.1 Crocinitomicaceae bacterium
ATCATCGCTACAAAATTCACACATCCTATCCAAAGGCTCATTGATACTAGTACAAATTGGATCTTATTAGATGATGGTATAGAAATTTGTGAGCAAATGTACAAGAGTGATTCTTGGAAAAAAGAGAGAAGAATGGTAGTTGTTCGACAACAGATTAAGACCAAACCTAAAGCACCAGGTAAAACATTAAGCCTTTTTCCAGAAGATGAAATTCACCGAAATTATCGATACTCCGCTTATGTAACTAATCTTGATTTTGCTGCAGTAGAAATATGGAGAATGTACCGTGGTAGAGGCGATGCAGAGAACAGAATCAAAGAACTGAAATATGATTTTGGTTTCGATAGTTTCAATCTAAATGGATTCTTCCCAACTGAGGCTGCACTTACTTTTGCAATGATTGCATATAATTTAATGTCTTTGTTTAGAACTTTTGTTTTGCAAGAAAAAACTCAAAAAACACTTTCAACTTTACGCTATAGAACGTTTGCAATTGGTGCTTATTTTGAAAAACAAAAAGACAAACTTGAATTGAAAATCGCACTCAATAAAAAACGAAGGGCTTGGTTTAGTGGATTATGGAATTATCAAATGAAATTCCCTTTTGAAATCTCTAATGCGTAATCTGGGTTGAACTTATATTGGTATTTTTTAGGATTTCTCTTCCGTAAGGGGTCTAATGCTAAAATCCTAATTCAGAAAGAACAAAAAAAATCGCGACGAGTAATTGATGAAATAATTTTGAAAGAAATCAAACATTTAAATCGCTAGAAAATGAATATTTTTTCTGCTAATCTACTCTCGGCAAGTTGATCAGCTCTCTGTGTATAATTGTTATTGAAAAATCTGTAATAATTTTTTCCTTCAGTTTTTCAGCTTCAATTTGTGTTCTAAAATCACCAACTTTTAAATTAAAGTTGGGTGCATCGAAAGTTATATAAGTATCAATTTTTGGATGTTGAATAATAAATTTCTCCCTCATTTGATCTACCAAACTTTTATCAGAGTCAAAACAAATTTGAATTCGGTAACCTAACAATTGCTTTTGTGCCTTACTAGAGATTCTTTTATTAATTCTATCGTCCTTAACAACATTAATTTGTGCAGAAAGACTAAAAGATTTAAAAACTAAAAATAGAAAAAAAACTTTTTTGTAAAAATTCATTAGAGTATGAGATTATCTCCACAAATTTAAAACAAACATTTTAATTCACTTACTTTGCCAACCGAATTCCAAGAACTTATAAAACATTTTATTTCAATTTGTTAATGAATCTTAAAAGCTCCACTTATTTAGAATCATTTTAAATTAACCTGTTTAGCTTTATTTTTGTCATCAAACTGTCATTGAATAGAGGGAATCTTCTAATTTTGGACTCGTTTAAATGTGTTTATATCGTATTTATTTATAAAGAATTTAGTAATTATTTTCATGAAAATATCTAATATTCAAATGCTTAATAGTCTTAGAAAGCTAGTCCCAACTATCTTATTGATAAGTTTGTCACTGGTAAATTTCAATGCTTTATCACAAGGAGAGGCGCTTTTCAAGTCGAAATGTGCAACATGTCACCAAACTCACAAAAACGGTACAGGTCCAAAACTGTTCCAAGTTCGTGATAAGTGGGCTGCTGGTGGCGCTAAAGAAGGATCCATTTATAAGTGGGTGAAAAACTGGCAAACGGCTGTGGCAGTCGATCCTTATGCTGCAGAAGTTTCTAAATGGTCACCAACTGCAATGTCTGCCTTTCCAGACCTAAAAAATGAAGAAATCGATGCGATTCTTGACTGGGTAGATGCACAACCAGATCCTGCCACTGTTGGCCCTGATGGCCCTACTGATGGCGAAACAGGTGATGCTTCTGCAGAAACAGAAGAAGGTTCAATGTCTTGGATTTGGATTATCATGGGCGTAATTTTTATAGTAATAATTATGGCCGTTGGTGGGGTAAGACGTCAATTAAAAATAGCAACATCTGATGACTCAACTTTTCAAGAAAAATTAACTTACGGTGAAGAATTTAGATCTTGGGCTTGGAAAAATAAAATCTATGTAGGAATTACAACTCTAATTATAGTAATCTCTTTAATTGTTGGATTCTTTCAATCACTCTCAATGATTGGCGTAGTACAAGGATACCAACCATCACAACCTATTGCGTTTCCACACGATGCGCATGCAGGAATAAATGGAATTGACTGTAAATATTGTCATAACTCAGTAACAAAATCAAAATCTGCAGGTATTCCAACTGTAAATGTTTGTATGAATTGTCACAAACAAATTAACGGGGAAGGAAAACCATTCGCTGGAGAAATTCAAAAAATATATAAAGCTGCAGGATGGGATCCAAGTGGAGCTGGTAAATACACTGGTAAAGAAGATCCAATTGTTTGGAATAAAGTACATGTTTTACCCGATCACGTTTACTTTAATCACTCTCAACACGTTGTGGTTGGTGGGATTGATTGTAAGCAATGTCACGGTGACATGACAACAATGAAGGAAGCTGTAAAGGTGCAACCAATTGAGGAATTAAATAAAATTGAAGGGAACATTAAATTAACTAAACCAACCTTAACCATGGGTTGGTGTATAGAATGTCACGGAGTTAAAGAGGTTGCAATTGGTAACGGTAAAAATGCTTACTATGATGAAATTCACCGAAGATTGAAAAATGATAAAGCTTTGTATCGTAAATACTTAGACAAAGACGGAAAAATTACCGTAAACGAGTTAGGTGGTTGGGAATGTGCAAAATGTCACTATTAATTAATTAATTATATTCTTGTCGAAACATAGACTATGGGAATAACAAAAAAATATTGGAAAGGACTTGAAGAATTAAAGGAAACTCCTGAATTTATCAAGCACAAAGAGCAAGAATTTCCTCATCAACAGACGATTGAAGATTTCTTAGCTGACGAAAAGTTGAGCGAAACCTCAACTGCAAGAAGAGATTTCCTTAAATTTTTAGGTTTCTCAGTTGCAGCAGCAACATTAGCGGCTTGTGAAGCGCCTGTAACAAAAGCAGTTCCTTATGTTGTGAAACCAGAAAATGTTACTCCAGGTGTTCCAACATGGTATGCTTCAACTTATTATGATGGTGTATCATACGCTAGTATATTGGTAAAAACAAGAGAAGGACGTCCAATTTACATTAAAGGAAATAAAGATTTTGGTTTTACCAAAGGTGCAGTGAATCCTCAAATAATAGCATCTGTCCTAGGTTTGTATGACAGCGAACGCGTTACAGGGCCAACAGCAAATGGGAAATTAACATCATGGTCCAAAGTTGATGATGCAATTGTATCAAATATTAAAAAGGCCAAAGACGTAGTTCTCTTAACAAATTCAATTATCAGTCCTTCAATGAAACGAGCTATTAATGAAATGGCTTTATCATTAAACGGAGAAGGCGGATCTAAGTTTCTTCACATAACTTATGATGCTGTGTCTTATGCAGCAATAAGGGAAGCAAATTCCAAAAACTTTGGATCAGCAATTATTCCTAGTTATGACTTCTCAAAAGCAAAAACAATTGTAAGTATTGATGCAGATTTCTTAAGTTCTTGGTTGTTACCAACTGAATTCGCCAAGCAATTTGCTGAGAGAAGAAACCCAGATGGAGAATGGATGTCAAAATTCATTCATTTTGAATCTGTAATGTCTGTTACTGGTTCAAATGCAGATTACAGAGGCATGATAAAACCTTCTGAGCAGGCAGCAGTTTTAGCTTATATTTTTAAAGGTTTAGGTGGTTCATCTTCAGTTGCTTCTACATTAAAAGAATCTGCTAAAAAGGCGGCTGATCAAGCAATTGCTTCATTGAAAAAATCAAGAAAAGAATCTATTGTTGTTTGTGGAAGCAACAACGTAGGACTACAAATTCTTACAAATAAAATCAATAATTTATTAAATTCTTACGGGACTACAATTGACATGAACAATTCAATTGAAATGTTCCAAGCTCAAGATACTCAAGTAGAGAAACTAGTTAATAAAATAATCGCAGGTAAAGTTCCAGATGTGTTGTTAATGTATGGTGTTAATCCAGTTTATACATTGCCAAATGGAGCTGAGTTTGCAAAAGCATTAAAAGGAATTAAAACTTCTGTTTCTTTTGCATCGCACGCTGATGAAACTGCAGCTTTAGCAACTTATATTTGTCCTGATCACCACGCTTTAGAATCTTGGAATGACTTTAAAGCAAAACAAAGCGAATATGCAATTGCTCAACCAACGATTCGTCCACTACATAACACATCTTCTGCTTTAGAATCTTTATTAGTATGGGATGGAAAAAGAGCTAGAGGTGGCAAAGATTCAACTGTTGCTTACGAATATATAAAAGAAACTTTTACAAATTTATTCCCAACAGCAGATTTCGCATATACAACTCATAATAGTTGCATAGCCTCAACTCTTACTCCTTTAACTTTATCATTTAAAGATGCTGCTGTAACTGGTTTACCAATTGCAGGAGACGTTGAAGTTGTTATGTATCAAAAATCAGGAATTGGAACTGGAATACATGCAAATAACCCATGGCTACAAGAGTTACCGGATCCAATTACCAAAGTTACTTGGGATAACTATATCACAATGAATCCAATAGATATGATTGACGGTGGTTTTGTAACTACTTATGATCAAGAAAATGGATTGAATTTAGCAACAATTACAGTTGGTAAAAAATCATTGACTTTACCTGTTTATCCTTTACCAGGACAAGCATTGAAAACGGTTGGTGTTGCTTTAGGATATGGAAGAGGTGCTAATGGAGAAAAAATTGGTAAAGCTGCATTCCAAACAAAAGAATATGGTGGATATGTAGAGAATGAGAATGGAAATCCTACACCTATTGGTGGAAATTCGTTTTCTTTCACTTCTTTTTCAAATGACACTTTTCAGTTTTCTGCAATAGCAAAAATTAATAAAGTTGAGGGTACATATCCAATTGCAGCGACACAGATACACCACACGGTTATGGGTCGTCATTCAATTGTTCGTGAAACTACATTAGATATTTTCACACAAAAAGATAAAGAAGCTTACAACCCAGCACATACTTTACAGCGATTAAATAAAGATTTAGAACATGAAGAAGCTCCAGTTAGCGAGTTTGATTTGTGGGACGCACATCCTGTAGAAAAAATTGGGCACCGTTGGGGAATGACAATTGATTTATCTTCGTGTATTGGTTGTGGTTCTTGTTTAATAGCTTGTCAATCTGAAAACAACGTTCCTGTTGTTGGTAAAGATGAAGTTAGAAGAGGTCGGGAAATGCATTGGTTAAGAATTGACCGTTACTTTGCCTCTGATGAAGAATCAACCGTTGGTACAAGAAAAGACAAAGACACTTTCTCATATGATAAAGCGGAATTGGCTGCTGAAAACCCAAAAGTGATTCACATGCCGATGATGTGTCAACATTGTAATCATGCTCCTTGTGAAACAGTTTGTCCAGTCGCTGCAACCACGCACAGTAATGAAGGGTTAAACCAAATGACTTACAACCGCTGTATTGGTACAAGATATTGTGCTAACAACTGTCCGTATAAAGTAAGACGCTTTAACTGGTTCAACTATCCATCTTATAAGAAATTTACAGAAGTAAATCCAGCACAAGATGATTTAGGACGTATGGTATTAAATCCAGATGTTACGGTTAGAACAAGAGGTGTAATGGAAAAATGTTCACTGTGTGTTCAGCGTATTCAAGCAACAAAATTAACTGCTAAAAATAATGGAAGAGTTGTAGGCGATGGTGAATTTGCAACTGCTTGTTCAGATTCTTGTCCAACAAATGCAATTATTGTTGGTGACTGGAATGACATTCGTTCTATGATTAGAACAAGTTCAGAAGATAAAAGAAGTTACCAAGCACTTGAAGAAATTGGTGTTAAACCGAATATTTGGTATAAAGTGAAAGTTAGAAACGAAGACAACAAAGAACTAAGTAAATTACAAGTTGTAAAAGAATCTGCTCATCACGGTGGAGGTCACGGAGAAAAGAAAGCGCATCATTAATCGAAAATAAAAATTTGTAATGCAAAAGGAAGCAGCAATTAGAGAACCACTCATTTTAGGTCACAAGACTTATCATGATATTACTGAGGATGTTTGCCGTCCAATCGAAGATAAGGCTCCAAAAATGTGGTATATCTTATTTGGTATAGCATTGATAATTGGTCTGTATGGGGTAGGGTGTATTCTTTACTTACTTGGAACAGGTGTCGGAGTTTGGGGATTAAATAAAACTATTGGTTGGGCTTGGGATATAACCAATTTTGTTTGGTGGGTAGGTATTGGTCACGCTGGTACACTTATTTCTGCAGTTTTATTGTTATTCCGTCAAAAATGGAGAATGGCGATTAACCGCTCTGCTGAGGCAATGACTATTTTCGCCGTATTTATGGCAGGATTGTTTCCATTAATTCACATGGGTCGTTTGTGGGTAGGATATTGGGTTTTACCATTACCTAACCAATTTGGATCTTTGTGGGTTAACTTTAACTCACCACTACTTTGGGACGTATTTGCAATTTCTACTTATCTTTCTGTATCATTAGTTTTCTGGTATATTGGTTTGATTCCTGACTTTGCAACTATACGAGATAGAGCTAAAAAACCACTTGCGAAGAAAATGTATTCTATACTTTCTTTCGGTTGGTCTGGACGAGCTAAAAATTGGAATCGTTTTGAATTAGTTTCTTTAGTGTTAGCTGGTTTAGCAACTCCACTTGTATTCTCTGTTCACTCAATTGTATCTTTTGACTTTGCTACATCAGTTATACCTGGTTGGCATACAACAATTTTCCCTCCTTATTTCGTTGCAGGTGCTGTATTCTCAGGTTTTGCAATGGTTCAAACTTTAATGTTAGTAATGAGAAAAGCGATGGGTTTAGAAGCCTATATTCATACAAAACACGTGGAATATATGAATGTCGTAATCATGGTTACAGGTTCAATCGTTGGTACTGCATATATAACTGAGTTATTTATCTCTTGGTATTCAGGCGTTGAATATGAAGCATATGCATTCTTAAATAGAGCAACCGGTCCTTATTGGTGGGCATATTGGTCAATGATGACATGTAACGTAATTTCTCCACAATTGATGTGGTTCAGAAAATTAAGAAGAAGTTTAATGTTTACATTCTTTATATCAATCATTGTAAATATAGGTATGTGGTTTGAACGTTATGTAATTATTGTAACTTCAATTCATCGTGACTATGTTCCAGCAGCATGGAGTATGCATTATCCAAGTCATATTGATATTGGAGTTTATGTTGGAACTATTGGACTTTTCTTCGTATTCTTTCTTTTGTTTGCAAGGTTTTTCCCAGTGTTAGCATTAAATGAGGTAAAAACAATTTTGAAAGGTTCTGGTCAATCTTACAAAGAGTCACCTGAATATCATAACCACCATTAATAGATATAAAAATGTCAGATAAAGTAATTTATGTAATGTACGATGATGACCATGTTTTAAAAGATGGAGCAAAGAAACTCGTATCAGCCGGAGTAAAAATTTCTGAAGTTTTTTCTCCATTTCCTATCCATGGTATAGATCCAATTATTGGAATTAAGAACACTCGTTTAGGTATTATGGCTTTTTTGTATGGTATAACTGGTTTAACGCTTGCAACGTTAGGAATGCGTTATTTTATGATTGTCGATTGGCCAATGAATATTGGAGGTAAACCCAACTTCACATATCTAGATAATATTTTAGCATTTATACCCATTACTTTTGAGTTCACTGTTTTGTGTGCTGCTCATGGAATGGCAATTACTTATTTATTAATAAATAAAACATTACCAGGGATGCCTGCACAGAATCCTGATCCAAGAACGACGGACGATAAATTTGTAATGGAAATTAGATTGAGTGAAAACTCAAAAATGACAGAAGATGAAATCGACGCACTTATAAGTGACACAGGTTATTTTGAATTGGATAAAAAAGAATTAAAATAAGCAATAAAGCGTATAAAAAGATGAAAAGAACGTTTTTGACAGTACTTGGATTTTCAACTTTAGCATTAACGCTATTGTTCTCAAGTTCATGTACTTCCAATCCTGATAGTTCAGGATATGAATACATGCCCGATATGTACCGTTCCCCTGCTATTGAGGCTTACGTAGATTATGGGGAAATTAGAGGTAAAGAGATAACTGCTTTAAAATCCTTATTGTCAGCTAAAACCCCACCTAGAAATACCATTCCTTTCTATGGAACTGATTCTACCGAGGTAAAGCTAATGATGCCTAATCTTAGAAAAGCAAACATAGCATTTAAAGAAACACATGGATTGTTTGGTATAGACATGAGTATGTTTGATGAATACGCTTTAGCAATTAATGATAAAAATGCCCTTCCTTTAAATGCAAAAAATGCGGAGGCAATTCTTAAAAACGGTAAAGAGCTATTCACTGCAATGTGTCAGCACTGTCATGGTGAAAAAGGAGATGGAAACGGTCCAATGGTTACAAGTGGTGCGTATGCTGGTGTACCCAATTATGCCAACCTTACTGCTTTATCCGATGGTCAACTATTTTATTCTATCTACTATGGTAAAGGCATGATGGGTGCACACAATTCATTAGTAAATAAAAAAGAAATTTGGACACTTGTTCATTATGTTCGTCAATTCCAAGATGCTAATTATGGAAAATTTGATGCTAATGGAATTGCGGCTGTAAGCGCTGCAAAAAGTGATACAACAGCTGTAAAACCTTAATTAATTTAGTGAGATGGAATTTCAAATTACAAAGAAAGCTAAGAATGTAACCTTCGGACTCATTGCAGTCGGATTGTTACTTACTATTGTTGGTATTGCAACAGGAATGGGAGATCACCATTTTAAAACAAGATTAATGACTAATGGATTAATTAATGGTTTCTTCTATTTTGCTTTAGGTCTTGGCGCATTATTCTTTTTAGCATTGCAGTATGCGACAGAAACTGGGTGGTATGCATCAGTTAAAAGAGTAATTGAAGCGGTTGCAGGTTTTATACCATACGGAATGGGTATATTCGGCATTGTTCTTTTGGCGATTACTTTTATGGATGGAGCACACATCTATACTTGGATGGATCCTGAAACAGTTGCTCATGACGAAATGATTCAAGGAAAGTCTGCATACTTAAATAAAACATTCTTTTGGATTAGAACTGTTATATATTTTCTCACCTATTTCTATTTCTTAAATGGTTTTAAAAAACGTTCATTAGAGGAAGACAGAATTGGTGGAACTGAATTACACTTTAAAAATTACCGTCAAGGAGCTCTATTTTTAGTATTCTTTGCTGTTTTTAGTTCAACATCTTCATGGGATTGGTTGATGTCTATTGATGTTCATTGGTTTTCAACCTTGTACGGTTGGTACACGTTCGCAGGAATGTGGTGCTCCACAATGGTAGTTTTAGTTATAACAACTTTATACTTGAAAAAATTAGGTTACTTAAAAAAAGTAAACGACTCACACATTCATGACTTAGGTAAATGGACTTTTGCAACATCCTTCTTATGGTCTTATTTATGGTTCTCCCAGTTTATGTTAATCTGGTATGCAAATATTGGTGAAGAGGTAACATATTATCAAATGAGAATTGATAATTATAAATTTATGTATTTTGCAATGTTTGTTATAAACTTTGCTTTCCCAATGTTGTTATTAATGTCAAGAGATGCAAAAAGACATGCTGGTATTTTAACTATTGTTGGTTTAATTATCTTAGCAGGACATTGGGTTGATGTTTATATAATGGTTTCAGGTGGTTCAATGGGAGCTCAGGCACAAATTGGTTTTTTAGAAGTTGGTATAGCAATTATGTTGTTGGGTGTATTTATATATGTTGTGTTAAACAATTTAACCAAAGCGCCGTTAACTCCTGTAAACCATCCTTTCTTAGACGAAAGTCTTCACCACGATATTTAATAACGATATAGTATATACAAAATGGAAAATAAATTAATTATTTTAGTTGTTATAATTCTCGGAGCAATTGCAATTGCTCAACTTGTTCGAGTATATGAACTTTCTTCTAAGCTGAGTAAATCCAGTGAACATGAGGTGTCATCAAGAGATAACAATTTAAATGCTAAAATGATGCTTGGTTTCATAATTCTATTGTTTGCATCAATAATTTATTTGTTTTTGCAATACGGTTGGACAGGAAGAGGGGAAGCTGCCTCAATTGGTGGCGTTGAAACAGACTGGTTACTAAAGCTAAATCTTATTATTGTAACAATAGCAGCGTTTTTAACTAATTTCCTGTTGTTTTTCTTCTCTTTCAAGTACGTTAAAAAACCAGGAGTTCCTGCATTCTATTACCCTCATAACAATAAATTAGAATTAATTTGGACTATCGTTCCGGCTGTGATTTTGGCTGCAATTATTATTTTAGGTCTCCAAACTTGGAATAATCTCACAAGTATGTCTGGAAAAGATGCTGTTCGAATAGAGTTGTTTGCAAAACAATTTGATTGGACTGCACGCTATGCTGGCAAAGATAATGTTTTAGGAAAATATGACTACAAACTAACAACAGACAATAACGAATTAGCTTTGATTACTTCCAATACTATTGATTCTTCTTTAAGAATTATGATGGAAGGTTCAGGCGGTATTCGTAACATACAAAAACTATTAAATAATAGAGATACAGTTTTAAGTGACTCAACAATTTCAGTTCTTAGAGTTAATTTATCAAGAAAAGAAAGACTATTTAGATTACTATCACAAATGAAACAAAATCATAATCCTAAAATAGACGCAAGCGCTTGGGATGATATAATCGTGAAAGATACATTGTTCTTATCAAAAGACCAAGAATATGAATTTATTTTTAGAGCAAAAGATGTAATTCACTCAGCTTTATTTCTGCATTTTAGAGCTCAAATTAATGCTGTACCAGGAATGGCAACTAGGACTAAATTCACTCCAACTATTACAACGGAAGAAATGCGTATAAAGAAAAATGACCCAAAATTTAATTATGTATTGATGTGTAACAAAATTTGTGGAGGTGCACATTATAAAATGAAAATGATTGTAGTTGTTAAAGATAAGGCTGATTATAAAGCATGGTTCAACGGTGTGATGAAACAAACATTCAAAGATAAATACTTCCCAGTTGCTGAAGCTGCTGTATCTTCAGACAGTACTGCTTTACTAAAACCAATGTAATAATAGAATTAGAAAATTAATTATTAATACTAAAATAAATTAATAAAATGGCTTCAATAGCACACGACGAGCACGGACACGAGCATGCACACGGTCATCACGATGTTCATCATCATGAAGAAAACTTTGTATCGAAGTATATTTTTAGTCAAGACCATAAAATGATTGGAAAACAGTTTTTAATGACTGCAGTATTCATGGGTCTTGTTGCAATGATGTTATCAATTTTATTCAGAATTCAGTTAGCATGGCCGGGAGAAAGTTCTGACTTTTTATCTTTCTTTCTGGGTGAGAAGTGGGCACCAAGTGGCGTTTTACAACAGGACATGTATTTAGGTTTGGTTACTATACATGGGACAATAATGGTTTTCTTCCTTCTTACAGGTGGTTTATCAGGTACTTTTTCTAATATTTTAATTCCATTACAACTAGGCGCTAGAGACATGGCCTCTGGATTCATGAACATGTTGTCTTATTGGTTTTTCTTTTTGTCATCTTTAATAATGTTGCTTTCACTTTTTGTTGAATCTGGTCCAGCAATGGCAGGTTGGACAGTTTACCCACCATTATCTGCACTGCCTACAGCTGTATCGGGCTCAGGAACGGGTATGACACTTTGGCTTTTTTCAATGACAATATTTATTGCATCATCACTAATTGGTTCATTGAATTACATTGTAACAGTTGTTAACTTAAGAACAAAAGGTATGACAATGACAAGAATGCCATTAACTATTTGGACATTTTTTGTAACTGCAATTCTTGGCGTTCTTTCCTTCCCTGTTTTACTTTCCGCAGCATTGCTATTGATCATGGATAGATTAGCTGGAACTAGTTTCTATCTTTCTGACATCATTGTAACAGGTGAAATGCTAGCAAACCACGGAGGTTCTCCTATTTTGTACCAACATTTATTTTGGTTTTTAGGTCACCCAGAAGTTTATATTGTACTCTTACCTGCATTAGGTTTATCCTCTGAGGTTATTGCAACAAATTCTAGAAAACCCATTTTTGGTTATAAGGCAATGATTGGCTCAATTTTAGCAATTGGATTCTTATCATTTATTGTTTGGGGACATCACATGTTTGTTACAGGAATGAATCCTTTTTTAGGTTCAGTTTTCGTATTTACTACTTTACTGATTGCAATTCCTTCTGCAGTTAAAGTTTTCAACTATTTAACCACGTTATGGAAAGGTTCATTAATCCTTACCCCAGCTATGATGTTCGCAATTGGACTAGTTTCAACGTTTATAACGGGTGGAGTGACAGGAATCATTTTAGCCGACTCAGCGTTAGATATAGCAATTCATGACACCTATTTTGTCGTTGCTCACTTCCATATAGTTATGGGTATGTCAGCAGTTTTTGGGATGTTTGCTGGTGTCTATCATTGGTTCCCAAAAATGTTCGGTAGAATGATGAATTTACGATTAGGTTATGTTCACTTTTGGATTACAATCGTAGGCGCTTACGGTGTTTTCTTCCCAATGCACTTTGTGGGTATAGCTGGTGCGCCGAGAAGATATTATGATCATTCAGTTTATGGAGATTTTGATTTAAACTCTTTTAATATGATTATGGACTTAAACATTATTATAACTGTTTTTGCAATTTTAGCCGCAATCGGTCAAGCATTATTTTTATTTAACTTCTTCTATAGTATGTTCAGAGGTCAAGTTGCACCGCAAAATCCATGGAATGCTAATACTTTAGAATGGACTACCCCAGTTGAGCATATTCACGGCAACTGGGCAGGAGATTTACCAACGGTACATAGATGGCCGTATGATTATTCTAAACCGGGATCTGATGTTGATTTCATTCCTCAAACAGTTCCTTTAGCAGATGGTGAAGAAGAACATTAAAAATAATAAAAAAAAAGAGGCTCAATTTGAGTCTCTTTTTTTTTATTATTTTTTTACAAGGTAAATAAATTTTGAGTCTTCGTAATCGTACCAGTAAAATACTTGAATGTTGAAAATCAAGAATTTAATCGAAGCGAGAGCTATTTTGTGAATATTAGCGAACCATAATTGGCCTTGAATTTCTTGGTTTTAGCTACTGATCTGAAACTGTTAATTTTTAAAATTTCTGTTCCGTCAGCTGACGGATTAAAAAATTTCAGTTTCAGAAAGGAGTTAAAATTGTTCGCAACGAGTTGTAAATAAATAGGTAACAATGATTTGCGAACAAAATAGAAATTCAGAGCCTTGATTTTTTGTTTCTTTTGCATCAAGGAAAAAGAAAGGCAAAATGAAAATATTAACTCATTTTGGGATTTTCATTAGGATTATAATTTTAATTATTGGTGGTAAGAAAGCGCACACTCAAAAAATAAATTCACTGTTTGAAAATGGATGTTCTAGAATTTGTTTAAAATTACTAGAATTTGTTAATTTAGTTTCTTTAAGATTTATAATTCATTGATTTTAATTTCATTCTAAATGCACCTAAGATTTTTAATTTCGTAAACAAATTATTAAATTAAAATAATTACATGAAAAGATTAAATCTATTTGTAAGCAGTGTTTTTTTTCTTTACACATTTTTGGTTTCAGCTCAAAGCATTAATTACCAAGTTCGAATAATCGAATTAAGAGCTAGAGCAGATAATAATGATGCTGGTGGTATAGCAGGAAGTCAAGATCCTACTTGGTTTGTATGGGTTAATGACAATGGAACTACGGGGACTTCATATGGAACAACTTGGCAAGCAACAGGTTGTGTACATACAACAAATCAATTTGATACGTGGTGGGCAGGTGGAGTAATTCCTTATAATTTTAACAATGTAACTAATTCTGATGCAACAATCGTAAATACAGAGATTGAAGGTTGGGAGGAAGATTGTGGTAATCCTTGTGTTTTTGATGCTAATCCAACGTTTTTTGGTCCTTGTTTAGGAAATGGTGATGATGCAAGAGATATTCGTGCTGCAGCAGGTTCAATAAACTTCAGAAACGACCCGCCATGTCAATGGAATTCCTATATAGTATCAAATAATAGATATGATGCAAAAATTCAAATTAATTGGCAATTCGTTATTCCTTTAACTGCTGGAGTAATTGCAGGTGATCAAATCGTTTGTGGTGGAGGTGACCCAACATTATTAACATCAACTTCAACCCCAAATCCAACTCATCCATCTTTTACTTATCAATGGCAAGTTGACGCTGGTTGTATAGGAAACTTTGTAAATATTGTGGGTGCAACAAATTCTACTTATGATCCTCTTTTGGGAATTGCGCAAACTTCTTGTTTTAGAAGAGTTCTTGAAACTCCGTCTTGCGGTAGTTTTAATTCGAATACAGTAACTGTAACTGTTGAAAATGGTTCCACTGACCCAACAGGTGCAAGTGCTTCTGTTCCAACTTTATGTGTAGGCGCTTCTACGACTTTGAGTATACAAGGAGGTTCTCTTGGGGCAGGAGCACAATACGTTTGGTATGAAGGGGGTTGTGGATCTGGAACTTCAATTGGAACGGGGTCAACACTTACCGTTTCACCAACTACTTCTACACAGTATTTTGCAAGAATAGAAAGTACTTGTTCTCAAGGATCCTGCGTAAGTGTTTCTCTAACAGTTAATCAGAGTTCAACAGAACCTACAGCAATAATTCCTTCTGCAACACAAGTTTGTCCTGGTCAAAATTTAACGCTTTCAGTTCAAGGCGGAAATTTAGCAGCAGGTAATTTATGGGTTTGGTACAGTGGAACTTGTGGTGGTCAAAATGTTGGAACAGGTAGCATTGTAAGCATAAACCCAACAGCATCAGGCACCTATTATGTAAGAGCTGAAGGTGCTTGTGGAAATACGAATTGTCAATCTATTAGTGTAACAGTTGGTGCAACTTCTACAATTCCTATTTCGGTGGCAGCTTCTCAAAACAATATTTGCCCTGGAACTAGTTCAACCTTAACTCTAAATGGAGGAACTTTGCAAAATAATGATGTTTGGGTTTGGTACACAGGCGCTTGCGGTGCAGTTCCAGTTGGCGTAGGAACAACTTTAAGTGTCACACCAACAACAACGACAACCTATTATGTTAGAGCGGTTGGAGATTGTGGCGCTTCACTTTGTCAATCTGTTACGGTTGATGTTCAAAATGGCTCAATAGCGCCAACATCAGTTTCAACAACAAATAATAACTTCTGTAAAGGTGAAAATGCAACTTTAACTGTAGAAGGAGGTTTACTTGTTTCAGGTGCAAATTGGACTTGGTACGAATCAACTTGCGGAGGTCAAATCGTAGGAACTGGACCAACGCTTTCAATAGCACCAACAAGTAGTAACTCTTATTTTGTTAGAGCTGAAGGCGGGGCCTGTGGAAGTACCGATTGTGCTTCGATTTTCATTAATGTTCAAAATACGTATGCTTATATTGTACCATTTGATACAATTTGTGGTTTACAAGCTCCATTTTTATTAACTGGAGGATTGCCAACTGGTGGTGTTTATAGTGGAAATGGTGTAGTCAATAATCAATTTTACTCAACACAAGCTGGTGTAGGAACAACAAACATTTATTACACATTTACAGGCGATAATGGCTGCGCAGTTACAGATAGTACAAACTTGACAATAATTGAAAGTCAATTAATTGGTACAGCGCAAGTTAGTGCAAAAGAATGTAGCGATGGTGGCGTTTCAATTCTTGTTTCTCCAAGTGGAAGTTTATCTGGAGATTATACCTTTACTTGGAATACCAACCAAATAGCTAATCCGTTAAGAAATGTTCCTGCAGGTACTTATTCAGTTACAATTGGTGATGGTTCAGGATGTACTTTCTTCATAGATAGTTTAATTGTGGATGAAACATTACTTTGTTTTGATATTCCAAATACTTTCTCTCCAAATGCTGACGGAACAAATGACACTTGGAATGTAAACAGTAGCAATATTGGAATTATCAAAACAGTTAGCATTTTTTCTAAATGGGGACAAGTGGTTTATGAAGAAAGTGAAGTATCTCAATTCCAATGGGATGGAACTTATAAATCAGAAGCACTACCACCAGGAACGTATTATTACATAATGGAAATTGATAATCCAGATTACGGTAAACAATCAGGTCCAATCACAATAATTCGTTAATTCAATTCAAAGACAAGAAGATGAAATCAATTATCACACTTATAATGACTGTTTTTGCATTGAATGTTTACAGTCAACAAATCGCACTTTCTAGCCAATATATGCTCAACGATTTAACAATAAATCCTGCTGCAACTGGACTGAAGGGATATACCACTTTAGGTGTTTCTTTTAGAAGACAATGGGTTGGAATAGATCAAGCTCCAGTAACACAAACGCTTTTTGGACAAGGAAATCTAAAATATGATTTTAGTGTTGGAGGAACAATTTATAATGATGCTACCGGTCCTACAAGAAGAACGGGGATTAGCCCGAACTTGGCTTATAAATTAAAATTGAATGAGGAATATGCTCTTTCATTAGGTTTAGGAGTTTCTTTAACTCAATTTTATTTAGATAGAGATAGAATGAGAACTGAATTCCCCGACGATAATGCTGTAGCTATGAATTCAAATAATCGTCTAACTCCAGATGCAAACGCAGGTATTGTTTTAACTTCAAAAAATCTTTTCGTTGGTGTATCTTCTTGGCATTTAATTCAATCAAGAAAGGATTTATTTGATATTGAAGATAATGTTGCAAACAGATTAGAAAGAACTTATTATTTAATGGCTGGTTATACTTTTGAGGCTGGTGATAAATTAGAAATAACGCCAAGTACCTTATTTAGAATGATGGGAAATGCTCCTTTTACTTTCGATTTTAATGCAAGTGCAACTTATGATAAAACCTACTGGGGTGGAATTTCATACCGTTTCAAAGACGCCTTTGCGTTAATGGCTGGTATTCGTTTAGGGCCTGTAAAATTTGGTTATTCGTATGATATTAATATCAGTGCGCTTTCAGATTATAATGCGGGAACACATGAACTTTTTTTAGGGGTTGATATAACAAATGGCCGAAAAAGTTCATGGAAAAAAAGAAATAGAGTTTATTCTACCTTTTCCAATTTCTAAGAAGACCCAAATAAAGCTCTTGAAATCTATCAAAATTATAAACTTCAAAAAGTGAAGTATCGATTTGATTGAAGTATTTTTCTGCGATTTCTTTTTTGTTTTCACTTTGATAAGCAAAAGTCATGTAAACACAAAGTTGATTCCAATTGACTCTGGTCCAAATAGAGAAAAAAACGGTGTCCTGACTAAGCCATCGCTCAAACAATTTAATCATTAAGTCAAAAGATTTTGATTCGAACAAATAAGCAAAGAAGAAAAACATACTTGTTACTCGATCTCCAATATCTGGAAACCAAGATTCAAAGTCAATTTCTAAAATTTTAAGTTCGGCTTTTAAATCTCCTTTTTTGAGGTCGTTTAAAAAATGCACACCTAAAATTCTCGCTTTTAAAACATTATTGGGTTCACATTGACTTCCGAGAAATTCGATTGTTTTATTACATGCTTCTAATTGAGTAAACTCATTGTTTCTGAACGA
Organism: Crocinitomicaceae bacterium; assembly: GCA_044374225.1. Classification (GTDB taxonomy): domain Bacteria; phylum Bacteroidota; class Bacteroidia; order Flavobacteriales_D; family Crocinitomicaceae; genus UBA952. The sequence continues at coordinate 17,739 of JBILOX010000048.1, forward strand.
TTTAATTGCTGCAACACAATTGTAAAAAATCAATTTTTCAGGGTTATCGTAATGTTTTTCCTTGTATTTTTTAAGTAGATTTTGATAGTAAATCTGTTCTTCAGGAACATACCACTCAATAAAATAATCGAAGTAAAAAGGCAAGCCAATGTAATTTTTCAATGCTATTTCTTGAAGCCAACTGTTCTTTTCTACAAGTTTTCCTAGTATTTGAATTGTTTGATAAATTTCATACTTGAAAATAGGAATCCATTCAAAAGCAGACTGATTTATAAAAAATCGTTCAAAAAATAAAGTGTCTTTTTTATGAAAAGCTAAATGAGTGAGCTGATGAATTGTTGAATAGTAATCTACACTCGGTTGGGATTGCTCCAACGCTTTCAACGCTTCAAATGGCATTATTTTGTCGGAAGTACAATCCAATATTTGTCTGTAAAAAAAGTGCTTTCCAACTAATACTAAAGAATTGATAAAATCATAATATCCACTGAAACCTACGTATTTAGAGAGTGTTTCTATAGTAAAAAGTGAAGGTTTAGAATTGGTGTCTATTAAACCAAAAAGGCGTCGTAAAGTGTCTGAACTTATTGGAATTTTTACTTTTTCAAAAATTGAATCTGATAAACTAATGCAATCGTTCACATTCAAAATTTGCTTACCGTAAGTGAATTCAACAAGCGATTTTAGCTCAAATAAATGTTCATCTTGAAATTTATGTTTATTGCGTGGCATTTGTCAAAGGTAGTTACTTCGCATGAAGTTTTGAAAAATCAGCCATTATGGTGAATTTAAGCGTTTATTTTCGTTTTCATCAATCCTACAATTCTTTCTGCATAAACTCCAAGCACAAAATCATTAAAATCGATTGTTATTTCTTTTCCATCTATCTCGAAAGAATATGTTTCAGTACTTCTTGAAGCAATCTGTCTTTTTTCGTTTATTGAATTGCATTTGCTCAAGTCAATTTGTGTATTTTCTTTGCCTTTAAATTCGATACTGTTGCCAATTAAAATAATTTGATATCCAGCTTTTATTACTTTTAAAGGTTTGGAAATATAAACAATTGCTATAACAGGTAAGCCAATGAAAATGAATAATAATTGATAAAAATCGAGGTTATTAACAGAGAAAAAATAGTAGGTCATTCCTGCAATAAAAACTGCATAAGGCAAAACATAAAACAACAGCACTCGGGTCAAACTTGGCTTGAAGCACCAATTTTCTTCTCCTTTTTTAAATTTCTTAAACGTTTTATCTAAATAAATTTTATTTAAGAATGTATAAATAACAAACCATACGGCAAGACCTCCAAGAACGTAAACATATTCCATAAATAATTTCTTACAAAGAAACTTAAATCAAAATGGTAAGGTCAATTATTTTTTTATTTGCACTTATTTGCACTTGAATACTATTTTGATATTAATAAGGTTTTTCAGAGATGCCGACCTCTTTTAACTCCAAAACTTTTAGCTTTTGGATTTTTCTTGCATTTAAATCGAATTCAACATAAATAGAATAAATATCCTCCAACTTTTCATTCGCTTCTAATGGAAACGGGACAAATGTTTGCTTAAAAATCCATTCGTCAGGTGTCGTAATGAATAGGTTATTTTGATGTGAAACTTTTACATAACCTTCCACTTTCTGCCATTTTTTTCCTCTTGGTAAAAACAAACTCATATCGTAAAAGTAAAAAAACAAAAACAACTGAAAGGATTATTCAATGCTATGTTTTTAATTTGAACTTATTTGCTTTTTATATTTGATCGACTGAAAATAAAGTTTCTAAATTATTGAATTTCAATTATTTAATAGTTTATATTTCTTGTCTTTTCAAAAACAATTAAGCATTGACGACACAGAGCTGTCTCTGTAGAATTGTAAAGGCAATTCATTAAAGATATATTTGTTTAATGCCAATTGATCTAAATAATACAACTTGTGCCCTTTGGTTACCCAAGGATTACGATCTCACCTTAATCACAGAAGTTGTAGATTCTATAAAAGGTAATATAATTAGTGTCACGCGAAAAAATCTACTCGTTGGACTTTCTGATGTTATCATTTTCGTTGATGAAGAAAACATTGATGAACACTTTTTTAATGATGAAACCTTGTTAGACAAATTGGAAAAATTGAATTTGTTTATTGTAATTGTTGGAACAACTAAAAAATTAAAACGCATTCCACCACAAGTTCAATTTATATCAAAACCAATAATCAGTAAAAAACAGGTCTTGGTTATCATCGAAATTTGGCAACGCTATCGTCAGAATTTGAATAAAAGGGAACAAGCACTTACCGTAAAATTGAATCGCTTATTTTTTATTTACCACAAACTTTTTGAAGGTGAATATTTATACCTAGATGATATAATGAAAATGGCAAGTGTTACAAAAAGAACGATTTTACGAGACTTAAAAATACTTCGCGATGTCTTAGTGACAAAGGAAATCACGTTTGATGAGGAAAAAAGAGCTTATATAATGGAGGACATAAAAAAATAAGATGCGCTTAGTGAATCATTTAGGAGAAACATTTGAAATTAGAGTTTTAGATAACATCACAAATTCCATAGGAGAAAAAGTGGATTGGTGGTATCGAAGCTCTATTGTGATTTCTGAATGCGGAAAGAAACGCAAAACTAACTTGAAATTTTTAACAAATGAAGATTTAGATCTTTTGGTGAGTTGGCTGAAAGCCATTTATGCAGGGAATTTTGAAAAAACAAACTTTCAATTTGTTGATGCTCATGTTTGGTTTCGTATTTGGAAAAGAGGAAAGGAACCGTTTTTGCGCTTTTTTATTCAAGGTGATACCTACCGAAAATTTTACTGGGATTGGCGTTTGAATACTGATATTGATAAGAAACTATTGAAATACATTCAAGTTTTAAAACCAATAAATTGTGATTTTTCATTAAAACTATTAACATCCAATAAATAAAAATGAAAGTACTTATTAAAGACCCAAGTTCAATGACACTTGAAAAATTCATTCGCCTTTTCGATAAAGAAGGATGTATTGTGTTGTTGGAAGGAAAACGAGAGGTTTTGAAAAGTGATGAAAAACGCTTGATTGAAATCGGTCGATTGCTAGCCGCAAGTACAAAAAATTGTATTTTCAGAAGTGGAAATGCTGGTGGAGCTGATGCTTTCTTCAAAGAAGGTGTAATGTCTGTTGACCCCAAACGTTTTCAGGCAATTGTTCCATTCAACGACCACATGAAAAGTGTAAAGGAAGAACCCGGTTTATACGAGAGAATTTCTTTGGACGACATCAATCTGGCAAGGGAACCACAAATTTTATACGAATCAAAACGCAATAAGCAACAAAAAGGATTGGTGGAATCCTACGAAAAAGGCGTAGATCCAAAAAACTCGTTGAAAGGTGCTTACATCGTTCGAGATACCGTAAAAGTAACAGGTGCACCTTCTCAAGGTATTTCTCCTGCCCATTTTGGGATTTTTTACGATGACTTACGTAATCCAAAATCTGGTGGAACCGGTCATACAATGGTAGTTTGCGATAACCAAATGGTTCCGTATGTGAATCAGAAGGTTTGGGGGGAATGGATTTGAATGAAATAATTAATAATGTAAAATTTAAAATTTAGAATTATGAGTGAGTTTAAAAATTATTTAACACAAGATGACTTCTTGTTTATTGATGATTTTATTGAAAAGTTTGATAAATCAAATTTTGGATTTTGTTTTCTCCCGGAAAGATCTAGAAGTATAGGACTCCCGCATAAATACGATCTCCCCTATATTGGGATTTCTGACGAAGAACCTATAAATGAAAATTTATTTGATGGTTACCTAGGTGCATATTTTCGAGGTAATACTGATAAAATAAATAGAGAAGGCAGAATTGTTTTATACAGAAAAAACATGAAAAAATTGGCAATTAAATTTGCAGAGACAGAAAAAAAGGATGTGGAATTGTCATACAATTTAATATTCAAGATTGTACTAGCACATGAACTTTCTCATTGGATGTTTCATTATTGCGCTGTAAATTGTGATGATGAAAAATGTAAAACTATTGACGGAATAAACAGATTATATGCAAATGTTAGTTCTGATTTACATGAATATATTGCTCAAAAAATGACAAGAGAAATCTTTAAAATTGATCCGTTATTTGAATTGAGTTTTAATTGGTTATTAAAAAATCAAAAAGAACCTTATACAGTTGACATAGAGGAAGGTATAGATAAAATAGCAGCATTTAAACACTTCCTCATTTGTAAAGTTGATAAAAACACCGTAATTCAAGATGCTATAATTAAAGGTGAAATTGATTATGAGTGTTTTAAAGAAGTTTTAAAGGTTAAGAGAGGAACAATTACTGGCAAAAAATATGGCTTATGAAATTAGAAACGAATCTTATAAAAACAGGAAGTAATTGGCAATTTGACAAAAAACACTTTCGAGGCATACCTAAAAAATCAAAAGGTGTTTATATTGTTGGAGTTCTAAAAGAAACTGAAATTGGTGAAAAATTTTGTCCATTGTACGTAGGTACTCATAAAAGTGATTTAGCTGGACGAATTGAAGGTCATTGGGATAAAGACAACACAGAAACTGTTAGAGGAAGTTTAAATTCATTTAAGGAAATTTTTGATTTATCATTAAGTCCAGATCAATTCTATAAAGGAATAGAAATTTGGAATAAAGAATGGAAAGGTAAGAGATTTAAAGATGAATCAAAAAAAATGAATCAGCTTAGGCATTTCTTTCAAGAAGTTCAAATACTTGGTTATAATAGTTTGCTTTGGTTTCCGAATGAAAACTTTTTTCAAAGTTATTTTAGTAATCAGAACATTAATTATAGTCCAAAATTGAATCATCACACTTCAACACTGCTTCCTAATGATTTATATGACGAATTAGTAAAGGAGACACAATTAATGAGTAAAATAATAAAGACCAAAAATATAATTTCAGATAAATTCTGGTATTACTACATCACAGTTGAAGAAGATATTAAACTCGAGGATTTGGAAGCCTATTTAAATAAATCTTTGACTGATAAATATGGTATATACACTTATGCTAAATCTAATAATCCAAAGTTAGATTTCAAAATTGATTGGTCAGATTTTGAAAAAGAAATATTTACAATATAATTCACAACGACACACTATTATCACCCCATAATTGACATCCCCTAAAAATTGCTTTTCCTTTGGTTAAACTTTAAAATTTATAGTCATGGAAAAGCAAATTATTAGTGAAAAAGATCAACAATGGTTGGAAAAAATGAAAACTAATTCAGTTTCAAAAAATGAGTTAAAATTAATTCTATTACTTAGTATTTTAGTTCGATTTTTATTTTCTCGTTTTTTTTTAATTTTGATATCATCAATACCTTTTTTGGTTTCTTTTGGAGTTCTCACAAACTTTTTTGGTCTCAATGTTTGGACTTGTTCGGTTTATTTGATAGTACACTTTTTATTCTATGAATTATATTTAAAGAAGGATCTAGATAATTTTTCATCTGATTACTTTTTGCAAAATGAAGTAATACGTATTTTTAAAGAAAGGTTAAGAAATGATGAATTCAATTAGCAAACTGTAGAGAAAACATTAATAATAAT
>JBILOX010000049.1:0-23263 GCA_044374225.1 Crocinitomicaceae bacterium
TTAACTAGTTCTATATAGTCTTATTGTCATCAAAATATAGAGATCTGAATAAGCGATTATAAGTAACAATTCAACTTTAAATAAAAACAAGAAATGAAAAAAGTAAATTTAATTTTAATTCTATTTTGTGGTTTCGTGTTTACGAGTATGTCTCAAACCGTAACCATTGGTACACAAGTGTGGATGACGAAGAATTTGGATGTTTCAAAATTTAGAAATGGAGATCCAATTCCCGAAGTAAAAACGGATGAAGAATGGGAAAACGCAGGAAAAAGTAAACAGCCAGCGTGGTGTTATTATAACAATGATCCTAAAAACGGAGAAAAATATGGAAAACTTTATAATTGGTATGCGGTAAGTGACCCAAGGGGTTTAGCACCTAATGGGTATCATATACCAAGCACTATTGAATGGAAAATACTAACAAAATATCTTTCGGCAGAGCCTAACGCAGGTGATAAAATGAAAAGCAAAAGAGGTTGGGTGAGAAAGGGCAACGGTAACAATAGTAGCGGTTTCTCAGGACTTCCAGGAGGTTCTAGATTTGACGAATTCTTTTCCATTGGGACATTTTGTGCCTGGTGGAGTTCTACGGAATATGAAAGTTATACTTACGATGCACGGTCGCTCTCCTTGTACTTCAACGACAAAGTAAACAGTAACGCTTTTAGCAGTAAGGAAAATGGATTCTCTGTTCGTTGCCTCAGGGATTAGAATTTATTTGATTCAAAAATAATCCGAAATTAAACTTCCAAAAAACAAACTGAGTAATCCGAAAATCGTAAAGAGTAGGAAAAAAATGAAAAAAAGGAAATGAAAAAAATTTAAGGATTTAATTCAGAATTTAAAATATAAACTATGAAAAACTATTGGGGTCTGATAATATTAATATTGATTATTGCTGCGGCATATATAACAAATCCAAAAGAAGACGATTTTAAAGAGTTCATTTCAAGTGAAATTGTTAAGGATGCTAACAAGGGTAAAGTAAAAGGTGAAAATTTTGAAGGGTTTCAAGAACAACTCGTTGAAGGTTTTATGGATTTATTTACAGATATTAAAATAAAAAATTATGAAGTGTGTTCAGTCTTTTCAGTTGTAGATTTATCTGGTAATAAGAAAAAGTTCCTTGGGATATTTACACTATTTATTCCTTTAAACTAATTGGTAAGGTATATTGAGGTTTTCCATTAAATTCAATATTTTGTATTGTTTAGTGAGGAATCTAGAAGTAACAACTCAACTTTAAATAAAAACAAGAAATGAAAAAAGTAAATTTAATTTTAATTCTATTTTGTGGTTTCGTGTTTACGAGTATGTCTCAAACCGTAGCCATTGGTACACAAGTGTGGATGACCAAAAACTTGGATGTATCAAAATTTAGAAATGGAGATCCAATACCAGAGGCAAAAACAGAAGAAGAATGGCGTGCGTATAATGGAGCAAGAGAACCCGCTTGGTGCTATTATAATAATGATCCTAAAAACGGTAAAAAATTCGGTAAATTATACAATTGGTATGCAGTAAATGATGCTAGAGGATTAGCACCAGCAGGGTGGCATATACCCAGTGATGATGAGTGGACGATACTAACGGATTATTTTGGTGGAGAAAGCGTAGCAAGTTATAAAATGAAGAGTAAAAGTGGTTGGGAAAATAATGGTAATGGAACTAACAGCAGTGGTTTTTCAGGTCTTCCGGGCGGTTACCGTAACATCGATGGAGCATTCAACTACATTGGCCGCCTCGGTTACTGGTGGAGTTCTACAGAGAGCGATGCAGACATTGCCTGGGACCGTGTCCTGCTTTACGGCAATGGCGATGTAAACAGAGGCAGCAGCCTTAAGGGAAGAGGGTTGTCTGTTCGTTGCCTCAGGGATTAATTTATTTGATTCATTTGACAATTTGATTATTTGATTATTTGATTGTTGGTTGAAAGATAGGTTAAAATTGGGACGAAGCCCCAAAAATTTGGATTAACCCATCATCTTCTTCACCTTAGTTATTGTATTCACGTGAATACCCACAATTCTTGAAATCTCAGATGCCTTATATCCTTTCTTAAGATAGTCAATTGTTTTTGCCACCTTGGGTTTGGATAGGAAACTCCGAATGTCTTCCTTTGATCCGTGAACGCGGCCTTTATATACTCCACGAAGTTTGGCAAGTTGAATCCCTTCTCTTTGTCTTTCTTTGATTTGTTTTCTTTCCATCTCGGCAACAATACCCAAAATGGATATTATCATTTTTGAAATTGGATTTTCCTTTCCTTCATCATCCAAAGAAATCAAACCTTGTTGAATGAAATGAATGCGGATTCCTTTTTCACTTAAAAATTGAATGGTATGCAAAACATCCAATAAATCTCTACCCATTCTGTCAATGGTCCAAACAGAAAGAGAGGTTAAGATTTTCTTATCAATAAGTTGTTTGATTTTCTTTCCTCCCTCTCGTTCAAAAAATGGAATGGAACCCGAACATTTATCTTCAACCAACAAATCATATTCTTTATCATTAATTCGCTGTCTATCGGTCTTCTGATCAATAGTTGACACTCTTACATAAAACACCTTCATTTTCTCACAATTTTGATTAAAAGTCAATTGACCCTTATTTTATAACATATAATGTGAAAAAGGCTACGCTTTTGGCGGAATTAAGGTAATTTTTGAATCACAATTTTCGGTATAGCCTATACTTAGTAGAAATCCCCCCCCTCCATATTCTAATTTCACCCGCCCCCTCGCTCCGTATCCCGGTCAACTATGTCTAATTTTTGATTATTAACCCGCCTCAGATTTGTAAAGGAAAACTGTCCTGAAAATTTTTAAAGTTTTTTCTATTAAATCAGACCCCCTTCTTTAAATAAGTTGAATTTCTAAAAAAAAAATTTTGGACTGTTTTTGGACATTTGCAACTCTTCACTTTCACAATTTCAACGTTATTATGCTTTTAATAGAACGAAAATGATTTCTTCTACTATTTATAATTTGAACATAATGGCAGTTGTATCCCCTTGTACTGCTTTAACAAAAATAAGGTCTCAGCAAGAATGCTCATTCAATAAAAACCCTGCTCTGTCTAAGGGATTGACAACAGGTGCTGCATACCTCTTTGAGGTAAAAGAATGAGTAACCAAAATAACCTAAGTCAATTTGACTGAAGCAAATAAGAAGAGGTAGCAGAGGGAAGTGTCTTGTGTTGGGAATATATCTCATTAATAAAGTGGGGTTAAAATACTGGATTAGTGTATGCAGTATAATATCCCCACTATGTAGTATTCCCAAATTTATACTATCCAGTCATCTTTAATTCATCGTCAATGGAAGGAAACTTCTTCTTAGCAAGTTCAAGTGTTTCTTTTGAATTGTTTTCTAAAAGAAGAATGTCCTCCACATAGAAATTATGGAATTTCATAAATGATTGACATTTTCTCATTATCACCCTTTTGGCTCTTTCGTTCACTTTAGATTTTTCATAGTCATAATCCAAGAACCAACTTCCACGATAATAGGAACCATATTTCCCCCAACATCTATCCCAACTCTTGATGTGGTTATGTCTGTGGTGTGTTACCATATTGGCGAACCAAAGGGATCTTGGATAATCTTTGAAGACATCCTTTAAATATGGGGATAAATAATCCCAAGTGTCACAGATTGGACAATAGAATTTATTATCAGATATCATATCTGAAAATTGTTCAACTTTTGAGTTTTTACACATAATTTTTGTTTTAAAGTTTATTAAATGAATTAGATTAAATTATTGATTGAGTGGTTGTTAATGTTTATATCCAATAGTCATCTATTTCTGTTGTCATTATATCAGTTGAGAGTAAAAATCCGAATTCTAAATTTTTAGTTCCTAAACAGAAGGAAAAGTGTTTCTCTTTGTTGTAATTAACAAAGTAAATTCCGTCAGATTCAGAAATAACTTGAATAATCATTGATACACAATCCAACCAATTATTAAGATCATCAATAACAACCCAATCCCCATAACAATCACTCTCTAATTCTCCAAACTCAAATGCAGAAAGGGAAATTAGACGTTTTAAAGAATCACAGTAGATCCAAGAAGATTCATCAAAACAATAATCAAGTTCCAAAAAGATGTCTTCAATGGTTAACAGAAATGTTTCTGGATTATACAATTCATTTTGATATTTTTTAATTAGACTTTTTAGTACGTTTAAAGGAACAACATCGTGAGTTGAGGATTTTAAGAATTTTTTAGTGGCTCTAACTATCTTTTTAGAGTGTTTTTTTGACCTGTTTTCACAAAGGATAGGTATACAAACTTCAATTAAATTTTCCATAATTTTTATTTTAAATTGTTTTTACTAGTTACACATTTCAATTATCTGATAGGTAGAATACCTATCCATTTTTAGGTTTTATTCCGACCGAATACAGTTCGGTTTTTTTTCTTTTTTCATTTAATTTGTTTTTAAAAATTTCACCTCTTATTTCACGTTTATCATTTCTGGAGAGGTGTTTTGTCCAGATTTGATTTTTTTGTTTTTTTCTTCTTAAGATCTCTGAATTCTTGGTAATTGTTTATTCTCCTTTGACCCGATTCAAAATACTGTTCGTCAAGTTCTATCCCCACAAATTTGAACCCCTCCAATAATGAGGCAATCCCCGTGGTTCCAGATCCCATAAATGGATCTAATACAATTCCATTTTTAGGAGTAACCAAACGAACCAAGTATCTCATTAAGTCCACTGGTTTTAGAGTTGGGTGTTTCACATCGTTCTCCTCCAAACACAATAGTCTTTCCTTAACATTGGGTTTGGAACAATAGTAGAACTTGTGATTTTCCTCTAAGAAGTCAGACACCATTTCGTCAATAATGAAATTAGATGGATGTCTTCCTATGTGTGTTGTTGGTTTAAAATCCTTTGTGGCAACAAATCCTTTTGTTCCATAACCCTGAACTTTTATCACATCTTCACCAATTCTACATCCCTCTATGTTCAATCCACCAGTTCCATACTTGTCAATGTTTTTAATGATTGATTTCTCTGAAATTGGTTTCATTGCCATACAGATAGGTTCGTGGGCCGGTTTCAAGTTATACCCGGTTGGTTTCGGAAAACCTTGGCCATACACCCACATTAATTGGTCCTTGATTTCAAATCCAGCATCCTCAATGTTCACCGTCATTCTATGGTAGGTTCTTGAGGAACTGAAGGATAAAAGATATCCCCCTGGTTTCAGTACTCTGTACACCTCTGACCACAACTCAACTGTTGGTACATTGTGATCCCATTTGTTTCCCATAAAGGAAATTCCATAAGGGGGATCGGTCACTACGGAATCAATGGAATTGTCTGGAATTCTATTCAGAACATTCATATTGTCTTCATTGAAGATGAAGAAATTCTTTTGGTTTAAAGAATTGGGGTTGGTCACTAAATTGTTTGTTTTCATAACTTTTGATTTTTATTTGTTTTTAATTATTTAAATTCCTAAGAGGCCAGTCTTGACCAGATTCCTAAATTTTCTCGTTTCTTGAAGAATGATTTAAATACAGCCTCCAACACAGGAACACATATAGCGTTACCAGCAAGAGAAGAGTGTTGGTTTTCCTTAATATCCACTTCCAACATCTTATCAATTTCTTCATCTTTAATCCCCATAAATCGGTAGGACTCACGGGCCGAAATCTTTCTAACTTTCCCCTCATCGGTCATTATTTGGGGAACCATCGTCTTAGTCAAACAAGGTGATACTCCGTCAATTGAATAGATCCTCTGGGTTTGTTCAAAAGTGACATCCGTTCTTTTGGCGATCATCTTACACAGGCTTTTTTTGTTTTTCACCTCGTAAGATTCAAATTCACAATCAATAATAAGATTGGGGTTAACATTGGTCTCCACATAATCCCTCATCGGAACGGGTTGTTTTTTCATTCTTTCCACGTTCTTCATCTTCCTTTTCATCTTCACTGGACAACCTTTCAACTCGGCAATCATAATCACACGTTCTCTATTCTGTGGACATCCGAAATCAGCCCCATTGAATACCTTCCAAGTGGTGGAGTAACCCAACTTGTGTAAGAATTTAAGGTGTTTTTCAAAAGACTTTATGTGTCTATCAGAAACCAAGTTTTTCACATTCTCCATCATCAAGTACTTAGGAGTTTTCACTCGGATGATTCGTTCAACTTCAAATAAAAGTCCCGATTGGGTTCCCACTTTTATTCCCTGTTGTTTTCCAGCAATACTCAGATTTTGACACGGGAATGAAAAAGTTAGTAGGTCACAATCTGGGAAATCATTCTCATTGATCTTAGTGATATCACCCAAATTTCCCATCTCCGTATCGTGAAGTTTGTCAAACACTTGGTTGGCTTTTTCACAGATATCACTGTGACCGACAACGATATGGTCTATCTCCTGATAATTCAGGGCGATCTCCTGACTTCCGTACCCGGAAAAAAGGGTAATCACACGTAATGGAGAATTATTGATTGGTTTGGTACTTATTGGGATTTCAAATGTTATGGTTTCCCCGTAAATACTAGGTTTTTTATAGTTTTTCATAGTTTTTTGGTTTAAAAAATTGGACATAGTTTTCCTAGACAGTCATTTTTGACCGTTAATCGGATTGATAAATGGAAGGGTATTTATTCCAGGGCCCTAGGAAATAAATGGTGGGGTTTTATCCCACTTGTGTGTATTCGTCCAAGATCATTTGGAGAATTTGTTGACATACCCCTTGAGGTAATTGGTTGAGAACTTTTTTAATTTTTTCAATAGCCTGGTCGTCAGAAATTGTTTTTGTTTTTTTCTCTCCAACGAACTCAGTGAGATATAGATCGTTCAACTCCTTGGTCACAATGTTCAAGGTTTTACCCTCTAATTCACCATCAACCAATTTCTTCATCACGAATTTCTCCCCCTCATCACCGAACATAATCCGACCCACCTTAGTCATTCTGTTCAATTGATTGATCTGATAAGTTGTTAATGTGTCCAAGATCCGATCTCTCTGGATTTTCTCCCCCTTCAATTCATCAGACAATTCGGTACGAGACCCTTGTTTAATCTTATTGAATATTTTCTTCACAAACAACAATTCGTTAAATTTTTCACTCATTGTCTTCTCTCTATTGATGTTGGAAGAAAGGAATACAGTTTTTGACTCTAAATCATTGAAACTCATAAAAATCACAGGTACTTCCTCTAAGTCTAACTCAAGGGCAGCCTTAAGTCTTAGGTTTCCAGATATAACTTTCATATCTGAAGCATTCACCAATATAGGTTGTATAATACCCATATCGTTGATGTTATCAAGGATATGATTGTAATTCACCGAATCTCCATAGATTTCAGATGAAAGTTCGTTCATCACCAAATCATTTGGATCGATGCGAACTAGGGTGTTAGTTTCCATTTTAAAAGGTTTTAAAAAATCAATAAAAAAAACCTCCGATTGGCTAGCACAGGATGGAGAGGCTCCTGTTAGAATTCTTTTTTTTTGTGGTAGGTAACGATTTCTCGTCAGTTCACTAACCTCATATTTTTGGGTTAATGAATGTCGTTTAACTATTTATTTTTTTTCATTCTATCCTATATTTCTGAACTTCTGTTGAAACAATAGGTGAATTAAAATTTAAAGTCAAGAGGGTAATTTGAAATTTCCCTCTTTTTATTTTTCAAAGGTCAGAATAACGATTTTCTTTTTTTCAATTCGCCAACCTTGGCGTTTTTTCTATCATCCGTTGATGAAAAAAACTCATCCTTTTTAATGATCGGTCAAAGTTCAGAATAACGATTTTCTTTTTTTCAATTCGCCAACCTTGGCGTTTTTTCTATCATCCGTTGATGAAGAAAACTCATCCTTTTTAATGATCGGTCAAAGTTCAGAATAACGATTTTCTTTTTTCCGTTTTGCCAACCTTGGCGTTTTTCCGTCATCCGTTGATGAAGAAAAACTCATCCTTTTTTTGATAATTCAAAGGTCAGAATAACGATTTTCTTTTTTTCGTTTCGCCAACCTTGGCGTTTTTTCTGTCATCCGTTAATAAAAAAAAACAACTATCCTTTTTTTGATATTGCGAAAATGAGAAGAACATTTATCTTTATTTTGAAATGCCAACCTTGGCGATTAAAAATGAAAAAATGAATGTATATCTTGTAAGAAGTAAAGAGATGCCGATTGGCATGTTTAACGGGGTCGCAGAATACCTAAAACAATTCGATGGACCAATAGAATTCAATTATGACATTGAAGAAGTACCTGAGGATGAAGAAGAAATTTTTGAACAAAATGTAGAATTAATCAAGTACACCATAGGTGATTATGAACCAAAATATGACGAGGCTTTCAATCATTATTTCCAACAATGTCAGATTTTTAGGAATGAAAAAGGAAATATAGATAGTTCTGATTTGGTTATTCTTTTAACCAACGAACGCAATGAAAATAACTACTTTGGCTATTGTGATAGTATTGTAAAAAACGTGTTTATCCAATGTTCCAATTGGAATTTTATTTTCGGTGAGGAAGAATTTAACCCTACTTTGGCTATTTCATATGAAGTGATTGCCTGGACATTACGTTCGCTTATTTTTAGACATAAAGTAGAATTAACGAGTTATGTAAATCCAATCCCCAAAGGATGTATAATGGATATGTGTAAGGAGAAAAAGGATATTTCATTCAAGATGAGAACTGGTGATATTTCACCTTCAATACTTGAATTAATTCGTACTAGAGGAATCAGTCCTTCTCAAACCAACCAATTATTTAATGGAATGGAGAAAATCCGATCGGGTATTATTTTCCGCGACAGAATTGGTGTGACAAATAATGAAACTAGACTTAGGGTGCGAGATAAAAGGACAAAATGGGAGTTAGTTTTGGTTGATTTTGGTAATTTACCAGTTAATTTTTCACCATTACAATTAACTATTTATATGGTTTTCCTATCTCAGCCTGGTGGAATTAAATTACAAAATTTTGGTGATGAAAATGTAGTTGAATTTGGAAATATATTTCGAAGTGTTTATTTCTCCAAAGATGATGACATTATTAATCATTTGATTTCAACATATACAGGTAATAACAGAGGAAAACTTTTAATTGAAAACCTTACAAAGATTAATAAAAAACTGATTCAATTATTACCTTCAACTATCGTCAACAAATACCTTGTATTAGGTAAGAAAAACGAAAACTATAAAATATCACTCAATAGAGATTTGGTTGATTTGACCTCTGTATTATAAAATAGAATCCAACTCAACCAAACATTCCACCGCCGATTTTGAAATCAAATTGATTTTTTTGTCTGAAAGAAAAGTTTGGTTGAGATTTGGATCAACTACGATGATTTTACAATTTTCTGATGTTTTTTTAACCAATTCACAGGCAGGAAAAACGGAAAGGGAAGTGCCTATAATCACCAAAACATCACATTCCGAAATGTAACGTTGGGCTTTATTCCATAAAAACGTATCAAGTTGTTCGCCGAACCAAACAACATTTGGCCTTAATTGACTTCCGTCTGGAGCCAAATCACCCTCATTTAAATCATTTTTCCAAGGTTGGATAAAATCTGGATTGTCTTCCGATTTTACTTCTAATATGTTTCCGTGAAGTTGTATGACATTTGTTGAACCTGCTCGTTGATGTAGATCATCAACATTCTGTGTAATGATAATTGTTTCGTTTTTTTTCTCCAGTTTCGCAATATACTTATGGGCAGCATTGGGTTGTGCGTCCACTACCATTTTTCTTAATTGGTTGTGAAAAAGTAATACTTCCTGCTTATTATACCTCCACGCTCTGATGGAAGCAACTTGCATTGGATCTAAATTTTCCCAGATACCAAAACGATCTCTAAAAGTTGGAATTCCACTTTCTTGTGAAATTCCTGATCCAGTGAAAAATACAATCTTCATTATTTTATTTTTTTAGTTCTGCATAAAAATTCTCAAAAATTGCACCTAACTTGCCTTAAATCAAAAACATAATGAAAAAAGGAATAATTGTCAGGTCAACTGGAAAAGGGAAAACAAAATCGTGGGGAAATTACATTGGAAAAGTCACAAAAGTTCAAGGTAACTCCGTTTTTGTGATTTGGGAGAACACTTCTTTTGAAGATGAGATGAAAATGGAGGAGGTTGAAAAATTTAAGATATCTGAAAAAGTGACTAAACTTAAATTTTCAGATGGTATGATTATTCACTCACACGGACCACTGAGAACGGTTGAATTTTCAGATGGTTGGTACGTTGTGGGGAAAGGAATGGTGATTCCTGTAACGAGTGAATCATCTGGAAAAGAGGTAATTAATAAATTTAATTCTGACAACTCTTGATTTTCCGTAACCTTTCTGTATTTATTAGATATGGAAAGAAAATACACATTTCAATTTTATACTTCGTATTATCGCGACACTCATTTTTTCTTATCTGAACTAATACAGTTCTTAAAAGATTTCTATGAAGAATTAGAAAATCACAGTCATTTAGGAGGTGAAGGAGAACCCGAAGATGTAAAAATAGGTCAGATAAAACCAAAAAGTGGGGATTTTACCACCTTTGAAT
Organism: Crocinitomicaceae bacterium; assembly: GCA_044374225.1. Classification (GTDB taxonomy): domain Bacteria; phylum Bacteroidota; class Bacteroidia; order Flavobacteriales_D; family Crocinitomicaceae; genus UBA952. The sequence goes on from JBILOX010000049.1 coordinate 10,569, forward strand.
ATGTTCTTACTTCTTACGAAGAAGCCAAAGATTTAATTCCAATTGTCCAGAAAGATGTGATGAATTTAGTCACAGATTTTAATGATCCACTTGTGGAGGTTCTTTTTGTTCTTCCTTTGGACGGAAAAAAATTACGACCATCAAGGGAATGTTTTTTCTTAAAAGATTTGGGGCATATTTCACTTACCCCAAACACCAAAAAAGACGAACTGCAACAAGCAATAATTGTTATTTTGGATAAATTGGATTTGAATGAAATCGGTGAAGAAGACAAAAACTTCATCCAAATCCAATTTGTTTCAGCGAATTGTTTGTGATCTAAGTTTATTGGATATTGAACTTGTAACCAATCTCAAAAATTACATTCTACTTAAAAATCATTGCCTATAGCGAGACACCTTACTTTATCCAATAAATCTTGAAGTTATGAGGGATCTATTTTTTATTGTCGCAATGTTCTTTGCTGGTACAATCAACTCGCAAGTAATTAAAATTGAGGTGTCAGGTGTTGTTGACGCATATGGCTATGACACCAGTGTTTTTAATCTTATTAATGACGACAGTTTAGTCTATGAGTACAGAAAAGTTAATAGTTCGTATAATATTGATTTAACAAACAAGTCATACGCATACATCAAAAACAACGTTGTTTTGAGTGAGGGTGAAATTACCTTTGACGATAAGGATGGTATTGTCTTGGTAAAGTTTTTAATAGAGGGATATAACATTTGGATGGTTATTAATACCGATATAAATAACGAACAAGTAACTTGGTTCTCAAACACAGATAACTTTATTGAATTAACCAAATTCACCGACTTTCTAATCGTGAAAAGTTCTTAAAACAAAAAACCCATCTTTTGATTTTTTTTTAATAAGGTTTTGATTTGGGTGCAATTATCAATATTAACATCCAAAATGAATCATTTAACTGGTATTCTAAATATGATGACGATACTTATGAAATCGCGAAAGGCACCAATTTTGAGATTGTTAAGTCTCAGTGAAATAAAAAAAGACCGGGTTTAGTCGGTCTTTTCGGAATTTATCAGTCAAGGTTAATAACCAATAATTGAAGGAAGTAAAATTTTAAAATAAAATAATTGATTATGACTGACGGGGTTTTGAAACAATAAGAGTACGATTAATCATAGTAAATATTTTTTTGGTTAGAGATACAAAATTTGTTCGTTCTTTTGGTTGCATGCTAATATTTATTTTGTCTTTTTGATTCAACCAAAATATTTCTGGCTCATTCAATATTGGGTTATACCATCCAAATAACAAATTTTTAAATGTTTTATTTTCACTTATTTTTTTAAATTCAGACTGTTGTTCACGAAGTATTTCTTGTATTTGAGTAGCGAACTCATACTTTTTCTCAGTTGGCAATCCTATACTTAAAACAACACCGAACTCAAAGATATGGTCATCGTACTTTTTTTCTAAATAAATTCTTGTTTTTAAAATATCCTTTTCAATGCAAGATTCCATTTGTTTTATTTGTTCTTTCAACACTTCTTTCTTGATGACTTGTCTCTGTTTCGGATCTTTAATAGTTTTGACTGCTGACTTACTTTTTAATTCAATAACTAAATTATGTATTGGCTCTTCCTCTGAATTAATCTTATCAGAATCTAAACTAACAATATCAGGTTTAAATTTCCTATTATCGTCATCCTCAAAACCAATATATTGATATTTTGTTTCAAAACAGAGATAGTTTTTGCTGTTACTGTTGTTTGGAAAAACACCAAAACATTTTACATTAGAAATTTCGGACATTACCACATATCGCAAGTTTTCCTCAGCATAGTGTTGTCCTAAAATCATCATCTCGGAATTTGCGATTTTTAATGATTTTTTTATCGCTTTTTCAAGTCTGGATTTCTTTGTTTCAAAAGAATATTTTATCATTTTCTATTCAAATTCAATTTTCGGTAATCTCCCTACAATCTCTCTTGTCTGCATACTCACATTGATAATACTCAATAGCAAATCAAGGATGTATCTTGGGTTGCCAACTTCATCTGCCCAATCGTTTGGGTCGTTGGTGATTTGACTTTCTTTGTGGGTGGTGATTTGGTAGCGTTCCATAATCCATTCAATGGCAGATTTACCATTTACCACATATTCGTATGCTTCTAACGGAATATTTGAGATGGTAATAGAACTGTTGTAATGGATGGTCTCTTTTTGGTCTTTCTTGGGGAAACGCATTTTCTCTACCTTGAAAAAGTTAGATTCTTCTCCTATTACTTTTACGCCTTTATACGGTGGAACGGTTTCATATTTCAAATGAAGTTCTGAAAGTTCTCTACCTGCTTTACTGAATGACCAAAAGTCCTTAACATCTTCTACCAAAGGTAAACGAGGCAACATTTTCTTTAAATCATTGGCAAACATTTCTCGGTATTCAGGTGAATGTAAAAACCCATATACATAATAGAAAATATCCTCTTTGGTGATGTTGGTGGCATTGTATTGTTTTGTGGCTTTATCCAAGATATAATCGCTCACTCCATCTCTACGAATGTATTCTTCATTAGACCCCGTTTCAAATAAGCCCTGCTGAACATCCTTGTTTTCTTCGTAGTAGTAGAGGGGGAATATTTGACCATTAAATTGTACTTGAAGGTCTGTAATTTGATTACTTACCAGTACTGAAAAATCTCTTGTACCACCAACACCAGTAATACAAATTTGAACATTAGAATAATTCCCATTGGGAAATATTTTAGAACTTAAGCCTGGGCTTTCTATAAATGGCTTATCATAATATAAATTTTGTTTTGTAAAAGGTCTGTAAAGGCATTGAACATTTGCTTTTGTTTTAAACTGATGCTTAACATTATTACTTGCATCTCTTCTTAATGCCCTTGTCCAACTAATTTTAGTAGATGAAGCATCAAGGAAATTTTCAAATTCCAGATTAGGATTTTTCTGTTTCGCAATTTCAAACTCTTCTCTTTGTTTATTATAATTACTAATCATCAATTCCATATTTTGTAATACTTCTTTTGATGAAAAGTTATTTACCCAAGCATCCCTATTCGTAGCGATACCAATTATGTAAGTGTTAAATAATGTATTGCTTTTTATATCAAACTTCTTCTCCGGCTCGATTGGAATAAACGAATCAAACGATTCATTCCGCATACTAATCCAATCTCCTTGTTCGTTGGGTTCAAGAACTTTCCACTCCATCTTTTCATTGGCAACAGAGCCAAATTCTCTAACGATATTTAGTTTTTCCGATTGAGTTAGATAATCTCCAATGTCGTGGTAGTAAATTGTAGCCCTATCAGTTTTTACATCAGGGTTTTTCACCAACAAAGTAATCGCAATGGGTGTTCTTGAACCAGAACCAAATATTTTCCCTCCTTCTTTTCGGCTTAATTCACCTGAAGTTCGTTGATTCCCTCTTAAATTGAAGACATAAATGGAAGTAAATTCTTTCTCAAGGGATTTTCTAAATCCATCCGTTGAATTTCCATCCAACCAAGCACCGTTTGAAATAAAACTGATGATTCCTCCATTTTCATCTAATTTATCTGAACTCCAACGAAAGGCCTTAATGTAGGCATCGTAAAGTGATTTATTCAAACCCGCATTAGATTGTTTTGCATAGGTTTCTGCAATTCTATTATCTAATTTGGGATACGATTGATTTTGAGCATTATCATTGGCGGACTTTTGTCCAATGGAATAAGGCGGATTTCCGAAGATAACCCTTAACGGAGCATTGCGTTGTTTTTCAACTCGTTGAGAGTTTTGAGGGAACATCTCGGAGAATAACTTTTCACCCGCTTCGGATTCTCCCAACTGAAACGTATCGGTTAATACAATTCCATCAAATTGGGTGTAGGTGCCTGTTCCAATACCATCGTCTTCAGGAGTAGCATCGTGGAATGCATTTTCAATATTTATGGTCGCAATGTAATAAGCCAATAAGACGATTTCATTGGCGTGTATTTCGTGTTTGTATTTTCGTTCGAGGTCTTTTAACTCAATTAATCCACTTTGAATTAGTCGTGTAATGAAAGTTCCGGTCCCAGTAAATGGATCTAATAAATGAACGTGTTCATCAGTTAACCCTTTTCCAAACTCTTTTTTCAGAACATCATTGACGGAGTACAAGATGAAATCTACACATTCCACTGGGGTATAAACAATCCCCAATTTCTCCACCATTTTAGGAAATGCTGTTTTGAAGAATTTATCATACAATTCAATGATGATTTTCTGTTTCCCCTCGGCATTATCAATTCCAGAGGCCCGCATTTTCACCGATTCATAGAATTTGGTTAGGGTTTCTGTATCTTTCTCCAATGCCTGATCCTCCATCAAATCCAACATCGTTTGCATAGATTTGGAAATCGGATTGTTTTTCACAAAGGAATATCCTTCAAATAGGGCATCAAAAACAGGTTTGGTAATCATATGTTGTGACAGTAAGTCGATGGCCTCAACTTCCGTAATACTTGGATTAATATTTTGACGTAAACCAAAAACAAATTGCTCAAACGTTTTTTGGTATTTCCCTTCGTCCTTAATGAGTCGTTTAATACGATCCATTTGCATTTCGGCAATTTGTGCCACATCCTTTGCCCACTGTTCCCAATAACGACGTTCACCTACTTTTTGAACCATCCGTGCAAAGACAACAGATTGTAATTCTTCAAACTGAAGTGTCATTTGTTGACTTAAAGAAGCATATTCATCATCTCCTTTTGTAGAAATAGGTTTTCCGTCCATACCAAACTGAACTGGAGCCCTACCTACAATGATTTTACCCGTCTTTTTATTGTTTAGATCAATTTTATTGACAATCGCATTAAATTGGTCATCGTGTGCACGTAAAGCGTTTAAAACAGACCAAACCACTTTAAAACGATCGTTATCATCCATTGCTTTGTCGGCATCTACATTAGAAGGAACAACAACAGGAATAATGATATACCCATATTTTTTTCCAGGTGCTTTTCGCATCACCCTACCAACAGATTGAACAACGTCCACTTGACTGTTACGAGCAGAAAGGAATAAAACAGCATCCAAAGAAGGAACATCAACTCCTTCACTTAAAACACGAACATTAGTCAGAATACTACATTCTTTGTCTTTCTTTTCTTTTTTCAACCATCCCAACAATCTGTCTTTATCGGGTGCAGACATTGTTCCGTCAATATGATCAGAAGATAATGAAACCATATTTCCTCTTTTTTCTTCAGGAAGTGATTCAATGTAATTCTTTGAAACAGCATTAAATATTTCAGTTATTTTTTTAGATGATTTAATGTTACTACAGAACGCGACTGCTCTTTTCATTGGACCAGGATCTGTTTCGGTTAACAATCCATCATCTCCTAAAACTTCTTTTGAAAGTGCATTGATACAGCCAATTAATTTTGCGGCGTCATCCGTATTGATTTCACTATCCCCATCAGCAATTAATTTTTGAATGGAAGGTGGAATATCTGAATCACTAAGCGTTAGAATTAAAACTTTGTAATCCGTCAATAGATTTTGTTCAACTGCTTGTCCAAAACCAATTCTATACATTTCTTGTCCATACAAACTTTCATCATCCATTGAACATAAAATAGCATCCGCTTGTGCTGCTTTACTTTTAGAATCGTCGTTATATAAACGAGGAGTTGCGGTCATATAAAGTCTCTTCTTGGACTTCAAGAAATCGTTATTATGGACTTTGGTAAAGGATGATTCGTCTTTTCCTGCAATTGTAACACCAGTAGTTCTGTGTGCTTCATCACAGATGATTAAATCAAATTCAGGAAATCCATTTTCCATCAATTTTTGTTGCGATTTTGAAATCACATCAATAGATTGGTAGGTTGAAAACACAACGGTCATTCCTTCTTCTGAACGATTTTTAATGTTTTCAAATTGTTGTAATACTTGTTCCACATCGGTAGAGGCAGGATAAGCCAATTCATCAATCCGGTCCGTATCCATTTCCTCATTTCTACCAATTTTCTTGGATATTTCGGGGTCGGAACAAATACAAATTGCGTGGATGTGCGTTACGGTATCTGATTTCCATTCTCTTAATGTTTGTCCGAGTAGAGCAATGGAAGGAACTAAAAACAAAACAGTTCCTTTATTATTTGTTTCTTTTTCAGCGATACGAAGTGCAGTAAAGGTTTTCCCTGTACCGCAAGCCATAATTAACTTACCACGATCATTTGATTGAAAATGGATATTGGTATTTGTTAAAGCCTCGGTTTGATGAGGGCGAAGGTTCTTTTTAGGTAACTGAGCATCTTTACCGTAGATGTTGTTGTATAACTTTTCCCAATCAACTCCGGAATCATCTAAAATTCCTGAGTAAATTATATCCTTTGGAATATCTTGTTTATGCCAAGTATCTGAAGCATTATTTGTTAATGATGAAGTAGTAATAAGACACATGCGAGAATAGGTCATTTTCTTTCCATCGATTACGAAACCCGCTTGAGTCTTAGCGACAAACTTGCCAAGATCACTTGTATTAACGTTATTATTTGGTTGGTAACATTTACATTGAATGGCCCAGTAACCATCATTTTTTGTTTTAACAACAAGATCAATTCCTAAATCATTCGTGTCTTTGTACGGAAAATCCTTCCATAACCAAACCAAATTATTTTCTATAATATCCTGATATAAAGGAGTGGTAAGGAAAAATTGTTGAGTTAATCTTTCAAACCTATTCCCCAATTCTACAGTATTGGTTGTTTCTAATCTTATTTTATCGAGAACATCGTAAAAACTCATATTACTATTTTAATGTTGTGAAGTTAGTGATAAATGAAGGAAATATTATAAATCTTGATTTTGTTTCAAATCATCAGATACACCCAGATTATCTAGAGTAGATGAGTTGATATAGAGGGTCAATTGGGGAATAATTGTTCAAGTTTGGATAATATTTTTTCAGCATCATTGAGTGTAATTAAACAGTAACCATCATCAATATAGAAATAGATTAACGATGAATATTTTGTCACTTCAAAATCCCCAATCTTACCAATGGTATTTTGTTTCCTATTAAAAATAATATTGCTTAAATCGGAGGACATTTGTTGTGCATCTTCTTCCTTAAAAATTTTAACTTTTAGATCCTTATCTGAAACTGAATACAAACTAAACCCAATCATTGGTTCTATGGATTCAGGATATTCCAAAAGTGTCAGAGATTCATAATTATGGATTATCTTCTTTTCCTTGTTTGATATGGAATTAGATAATGATTCATCGTCATCAATTCTCAATTCTCCAATTTTGGATGTAATTAACTTTGATGATCCGTCCTCATAGACAAGAGTTATACTTTTTAATCGAAGAGTATGAATAACATCAGAAAACCAGGCACTTTCAAAATCCCATACCCCTTCTGAATTAGGTTCAATGAAGCCAATTCCTTTGAATGATTTTTCGTATTCAACGGGATCTTCAACAGAATTAAATGGTTGAAGAACAAAGGTGCCGTATTTTATTCTTTTTTTACCTACATTTTGAATACCCAATGTAAGGTCAACAACTCCGTAGTCGCTAGTGGAAAAACTAAATTGTGAAATAAGTATTCCTCCGTTGTTTATTCCTGTCTTAATTTTTGAGTCGACCAATGAATCCTGACTCTTCATAAATTGATTAAATGTTATCAATTTAGATTTGAGTTCCTCATTTAACAAACTATCGGAAGATGCTTTCTTTAAACCAGTTGCCAATTCTTGGGCTTTAATTTTGGCCAATTTTTCTTCTTCTAGTCGTTTTTTTTCGGTTTCAACTCTTTTCTTCTCTTCCTCCTCTAATATTTTCTTTTCTTCACCCTTTCTAATTTCTTCTCTAATATTTTCATAGTAATCTAGGTTGAGTTGAAGATTCGTGTTTTCCAAAATTGTTTTTTGGGTTTTTTCAAGTTTCTTATAATTTTTCAGGAAGTCTTCATTTGTAAAGAAAAACAGTTTAGATGTCTCCAATGAAATATTATATAAAGTATCATCTATTACAACAACCCCGTAAACAATTCCCTTCAATTTTGTCTTATCATCTTGACAAGATTCGTATTTAACAAAATGAACCACTTTATTTTTCCCCTTCCATTTGACTTCATTTTGAACCTCACAAGGGTTATTTGGAAAAAAACTAAACTCTGAAAATTGTTTTTTTAATTCTGATTTCTCAGTTAGTAATTGACTAAATAAAAAGTTAAAAGAACAGAGAAATATTAAACTCAGAGATACAGAAAGAGTTTTTTTTCTTGAATTTTGGATTTGAGAAAACCTACTTAAATTAAATTGATTCATATTTACTTTTTTAATCTCCTAATTAATACTAATCCCCCTCATAAACCGTTCAATCGGTTTCAAGTCATTCACCTGAACCTTGAGTTCATAGTTGTTTTTTCGTTGGTTGTAATGGATAAATGGGGCGGTTGATGGATATTGTTCTTTGAGAAGTAATACTTGTTTCAGATCCAGTTCCAACTGAATGGGAAAGGTTTCACCAGAAAAACTGAAACCAAAGACATCGGGGATTTGTTGTTCAAACCTATCACAATTCTTAAAAGGTTTTCCAGCGAACTCAACAAAAGCAATTCTATCTATATGAAATGTCTTGTTCGTTTCGGAAGAAATCTCATAAGCCATAACGGTTGTGTAGTTGTCGGTAAACCCAAATGGTTCAACCAATCGGTCTGATATTGTTCCAGAGTTAATGGACTGGTATTTTTTTAAATATACTTGTTCTTTATTACTAATAGACAGTGCCAATCGTTCAATTACCTTACTGTTTTTGGCATTCACCAAATGACTGGCAACCATAGGTATTTCAGAACCTAGATAGATTTTTGTTAAAAGGGAATCTTTGAGTTTATTATCCTTTCCATAAGTTAATATAAGTTCTTTCAAAAAGGTGGCTTCTTCATCCGTGAACCTAACACCATTGGATCGTTCATCCACAATAAAAAAACGATTGAATTCATCTCTTTGTAAATCAAATCCACATTCACGAATCAAATCAAAATACCGATAAACCGTTCTTTCGGTTGAATCCAATAATTCCGCCAAGTGTGAAATGGTTTTTGACGGACTTTGCTCCAGATAAGAAATAAGTTGTAAGACACGTAGAATTTTATGTTGATTGAGCATAATTGATAAATAGAATGACAAAGAATGAAGAAAATAATGGTTTTTGCAACAAATTGACCCTAGTTGGCGCAAAACTTTTGCGTGTTTTTTTATATTGACTTTAGTTGTCGGAAGGAAGAGTGAGATTTGTGGAAAATTTAAATGATATGAAAAAACTGATTTTACCATTTTTGATTCTATGCAATACTGTATACGGACAAATTACTTATGTTGATAATTTCGATGGGGTGTATCCGTATCCAACTGTAGCAAGTGGAAGCGGGAATTACAATTTAGACTTGAATAATGACCAACTCAATGATATTAAACTGAGTTTAGTAATTAATTCTTCTACAGTAAGTTGCGGTACTTCATCGGGAAACCAATATGTAATAAGTTCATTTCAAGGAATAACAAATTCTATTGGACTAAATAAAGTAAATGCGCCATCTTCTTCAACTGTACTAGGAATAGATTGCACGAATGATACTCTCAATGTTCTTGATTTATGGAATAATGTAAATAACTCATATAAAGGTTGGTATCCAACACAACAACTATGTTATAATTTGGGTATAGGTAGCCACAAACAAGGATTTCGATTAATACTTACAAACCCAGCAAATGGCACATTAGGTTATAAATATGGTTATATAGATTATTCAATCTCAAGTAATGGAGATATAATTATTCACGGTTGGTATTACGAAAACACTTTCAATGTTCCTATTATGGCCAATTCTCTTTTAGACTATCCTTATGATGGCAATTGTGTACATTATGATACTGTTACCGTTCAAGACACCATCGTAACGCAAGTTTATGACACCATTACAACAACAATTTACGACACAGTCACGGTGACTAACTATACTACGGTAACGGATACATTAATTATAAACGCAACACTTGGTTTACCAGCACCAAATAATCAAAATACAATTTTGGTTTATCCTAATCCAGCAAGTGATCACATCACAATTGACAATGGAAATTACACCTCAATGGCAGGATATTCCATTAAAATAGAAAATGCTACAGGACAACAAGTATTTCAATCCATTATTAATCAGCCCCAATTTTATATTGATATAAGTAGTTGGACAGGTAATGGTCTTTATTATATTCACTTAATTGATCCTCAAAATAATACGGTAACAATTAGAAAGATTGTATTGCAATAAAATTTAAGTTCGCTGCATGGTAACCGAAATTGGAGAAATCTGGTTTCGGTTATTATTTGGTATAATAAATTAACTCCCTAAATTCAATATTAAATTCAGCCATTACGTTTTCTAATTCTCTTAAAGATTTTACCCCCATACCATTGAATTTCGTAACATCGACCTTTCTGAACAAGTTTAGTTCATCCAAACTGTCAATTTCGGCACGCAAAAGTATGTTCTTCAATCGATCTGAACATTCAATATCCCGAACCAAATGGTTTTTATATTCTTGAGTATCCAAAAAGTTAATTAATACTTCTTTGAGTCCAAATCTTTGTCTTGCGAATGAATACAATTCATCACAAGTCATAAGTTCCAAATCACTTTTCGTTGAAATCTTATTGATTCTAATAGATTTAATTTTGATCATCAGTTAAGTGTAAATTATTTGGATTTGAAATTAATCAAAATGTTTTAAATCTTAATTTACCTGATAAATAATTCAATCGGATTTTTCAATAGTAAACCTCAAGTCTTTAAAGATTTAATTTCTTGGATTAGCAATTGATTGTAATGTATTCATCTTGTAGACCCACAGAATAATTCGGTAATAATTAGAAAGATTGTATTGCAATAAATTCACAAACTAAGTCGTCAAAATCAATGGCGACTTTTTTGTTTTAAAATGGATGTAATCCCCATCAAAATTGGGGTTTGAAAATGAAACAGAACAAAAAAATTAGAAAAAATTTAATTATTATTGAGTAATTCATTTTGACTGATATGATTAAGATTAAAAGAGTTTTTAAGATATCTAAAGTTAAAGTACTATTATTAATTACTATTATTAATTACTATTATTAATTACTATTATTAATTACTATTATTAATTACTATCTATAGTATTATTAATAATAACTTATATCCTTCTTTTATTGAATTTAGATGAAAAAAAATAAAAGTAAATAGATTTTTTTTCACCCTTTGGTTCTATGCTAAAAAACGCTAAGTAATTGATTCAATGCGAAATGTATTTTAGGTTTTGCGTTATTTCATTATGGAGATACCAAAAACAATAATAGATCAGATAAATTCAATAGATCGTTTCGCATTAGGTGCTTATGGTGCTAAGAATTTCATTACTTATGAAGAATCTGAACAGTATGAAGGTGGTCTTTCATTTGATGTGAATGGACTTCATTTTCAAGGAAAGGTTTATGTAATGTTGAACTGGTTGGATGAATATGAAATACGATTCGTTGATGAGAATCAAACCACAGTCAATGAAGTAAAAGGTGTTTATTGCGATATGTTGGTGGATGTACTTGACTTTATTGAAGAAGGCTTATGAATGAGCGAAGAGTATTAGAAGCATTATATAAAGGTCATTTTATGACGGAAATGAAAAGATTTGACCCCTCCGTTTTTAATCAATTTATGATTGAATATGGTTATTATCTGGATGAGTTATCTGAGGAAGAAAGAATAATAGAATTTAGGTCATTTCATTTGTATAAATGGACAAAAGTGGTCTGTTTTTTTATAGAAAAACCTATAATACAGTCATTTATAAAAGAAAAGTACGATGAAGAAAGATCTTGATTCTGATTTAATGTTTATAATGAAATTCGTTTTCCAATACGAATTGAATTTCAGATGGGAAGCAGTTAAGGCATTTGAAGATAAAAATGAATACTTCATCTTTCATCGCAAAAACAAAATGGAAATTCTATTTGACTTTCTGAACTTTCGTATCTACACTTCACTGAAGGAAAAAGGTTATTCTATTTCAAGGAAAGAAGTGAATGCGCATGTTGCTAAAATGTGGATGGATTTAGAGAACAATTAATTAGATAAAATCACTGAAAATGTCAACAAAATATCTATTAGAAAATAAAAGAAAAATTACGCGGGAAAAGGCAATGAACCTGACTTACAGGTTATATTTTCTGAGAGAGTTTAATCGTTTAACACCAAGCGATTTCAAAATCTTTGTTCAATCAAACCGTTATTTTTTGAATGAAATCGATGAATCCAATTATATGGATGAATACAAAGCCTATCATTTTTTCAAATGGTTGTCTGTAATTGGTTTAAAAACCACCAAACAAGAAGTTTTAAATTTCTTACTTGATAAAGAAATGGAGGGGTGTGAGATTTAGAAACAGTTCAATAATGAATTTGAGTATTTCCAAAGCAGAAATCAGAGAATTTTTGAAGGGGAAATAAATTGGCTAGTTTGCTTATTTTGCTTATTTCAGATTGTTAAGAATAATTAAGCAAAATAAGGTTTTAAATTACATATGTCGTTGAAAAACGGTCAAAAAATGGTCAGTAAAAAACAAAACCCTTGAATCAACAAGGGATTCAAGGGTTTAAAGAGGTCTCGTCCGGA
>JBILOX010000069.1:0-6756 GCA_044374225.1 Crocinitomicaceae bacterium
AGAGATTTTTGACTCTTTAATTTCTTTGATTATATCGTCGACTGTACAAGCTGTAGATTCAACCGCTGCGGTGCAAGTCATATCGCCAACTGTGCGGTAGCGAACGTTTCTTTTAACTACCACATCTTCAGGTTCAATTGTCACAAATTCATTGGTGTTCATCAATTGACCTAGTGTTGTTAAAATACACTCGCGTTCGTGTGTGAAATAAATTGAAGGCAAGGTAATATTTTCTCGTTTTATATAATTCCAAACATCTAATTCTGTCCAATTTGAAATAGGAAAAACGCGTACATTTTCACCTTTATCAATTTTTCCGTTGTATATATTCCACAATTCAGGGCGTTGTTTTTTAGGATCCCATTGACCAAACTCATCTCTTACAGAAAAAATACGTTCTTTTGCTCGAGCCTTTTCCTCGTCGCGACGTGCACCACCAATACAAGCATCGAACTCAAATTCTTCAATTGTATCGAGTAGGGTATAGGTCTGCAAGCCGTTTCTACTTGGGAATTTTCCTTTTCCATCCACTAATTTTCTTTCCCGGATGGTATCTTCCACTTTTCTTACGATTAATTTCTCGCCAATTTGTTCGGCTAATGCATCACGATAATCAAGTGCCTCTTGAAAATTATGTCCAGTGTCAATATGTACTAATGGGAAAGGAAATTTCCCTGGACGAAACGCTTTTAAAGCAAGATGAATCAAACAAATACTGTCTTTTCCACCACTAAAAAGCAGAGCAGGTCGTTCAAATTGACCAGCAACTTCGCGCATGATGTATATTGCTTCTGCTTCTAATTCATCTAGGTAATCCATTCTTTGTTTATTCTGAAAATAGCTGAGATTTCAACAAATATAAAAAAAGAAAGAGTGAAAAACCTAAGTTAATCACTCTTTAAAAGTTGTAATTGTCAATCTAAAAACCTTGAACCCCGTTAACGGTTGTATATTTCAGTACATTTTTCTTTTCTGGATGAATGCGTGCAAATGCAGATTGAACAGCTAAAGTTCCTTCATGGAATCCACAAAGAATGAGTTTTAATTTATTTTCATAAGTATTCACATCACCAATCGCGTAAATTCCAGGGATGTTTGTTGAATAATCAAGTGTGTTAACTTTTATAGCGTTTTTCTCAATTTCTAATCCCCAAGCCGAAATAGGGCCCAGACTTGGTTTCAACCCAAATAATGGAATAAAATGATCAGCCTCTACTTTAATTTCACCATCTTTTTGGTGGGTTACAGTTACATATTCTAATTTTCCATCTCCACCTAAACCAGTAACCTCAGCTTCAGTTATCAATCTAATAGTTCCTTTTTCAGCCATGTCAATCACTTTTTGAACAGAATCTAAATGTCCTCTAAAAGAACTACTTCTGTGAACTAGAATTACTTCCTTGGCAATTTTACGCTCCACTAAATAATACGACCAGTCTAAAGCAGAATCGCCCCCTCCAGCTATCACACATCTTTTATTGCGATAAATTTCAGGATCCTTAATGATGTATTCAATTCCTTTGTCTTCAAAAGCTTCAATGTTTTCGATAGGTGGTTTTCTTGGTTCAAAAACGCCCAATCCTCCAGCAATCATAACTATTGGAGCAATATGCTGCGTGCCTTTTACTGTGGTGACGATAAATTTATTATCCTCTGTTTTATCAATTGAAAGTGCTGCCTCTCCTAAAGTAAAACCGGGTTTGAATGGCGCTGCTTGTTCCATTAAATTGTCGATTAATTCTCCAGCAAGAACAGTTGGAAAACCTGGGATATCATAAATTGGTTTTTTGGGATATATCTCGGAACATTGTCCCCCAGGTTGTGGTAATGAATCTATTAAATGGCATTTCAATTTTAAAAGTCCTGCCTCAAAAACGGTAAACAAGCCAACAGGACCTGCGCCGATTATAATTATGTCTGTTTCTATCATTTTTTGTGTTGTATAAAAGCATTGCAAAATTAGCAATAAAGAAAGAAACAGTAGAAAAATTGAAATGTTCTTAGAGCTTCTGTTAAATGATTAGAATTATTTTCAAGCGAAACTTTCCATGATTGATTATTTTGTTTTCAATTTGAGACTCGACACGATGTTGAATTGTTCGAAGAAGTAAATGAAAATTTGTAATCGAATAAATTAAAGCTTCAATGTTATCATTACGTTAACAATAACCTCCAAATCACAATTCAACAAAGATGCTCTTAAATTTGTAAAAAATAATAATATTATGGCGGGTATATTAAGTTACTTTTTACCGAAAGACAAGGTATTTTATAGTCTATTTGAGGAGGCTAGTGATAATTTACAAGATATAGCAAAGAAATTGGTTGAAGTGGTAAATGAGCCAGAATATAACAAAAGAGGTGTTTTGATTAAGGAAATGGAGGAAATCGAACATAAAAATGACGATGTAACCCACAAAATATTTATCGAATTAGGAAGAAATTTTATAACGCCATTTGATAGAGAGGACATACACGCTCTAGCATCATCGCTTGATGATATTGCAGATTACATTTATTCTGCAGCCAAAAAAATCAATTTTTATAAAATAGATCCAATTTCTGATCAAGGAATTCAAAAAACAGCAGAAGCAATCAAGGAAGCTGTTGCAGCTGTAAAAGATGCGGTTATGGAATTGCGAAATCTAAAAAATACGCAGAAGATCATTGAATGTGTTATCAAAATTAACAGTATAGAAAACAGCGCTGATGATATTTTTGATATGAGTATTGAGCGTTTATTTGAATCAGATGTTGACGCGAAAGAATTGATAAAAAGAAGAGAGATTTATCAAGTGATGGAAATAGCAACCGATAAATGTGAAGATGCTGGAAACGTAATTGAATCGATCGTCGTGAAATACGCTTAATTGTAAATCTTAATACATTTTCTATGCTTTATTTATTGGTTACTGTAATTGTAATTGCATTACTTTTTGATTTAGTAAATGGTTTTCACGATGCTGCAAATTCAATTGCAACGGTTGTTTCCACAAAAGTTTTAACTCCTTTTCAGGCTGTTGTCTGGGCTGCATCTTTTAACATTGTTGCATTTTGGGTTTTCGACATGAGTGTTGGAAATACAGTTGCAAAAACAGTTGACAATAACGCTATTGACCTTTGGGTAATCCTTGCTGGTCTTTTAGCAGCGACATTTTGGAATTTATTAACGTGGTGGCTAGGTATCCCATCTTCTTCTTCACACACATTAATTGGTGGATTTGCTGGGGCAGCTGTTGCACATGCTGGATTTGATGTTATTAGTGGTGGTGAAATTATTAAAGTAGTTTTGTTCATTTTCCTTGCCCCTTTGATTGGTGGATTCATCGCCTACCTAATTGCTGTTGTAACCATTAGCCGTTCCTTTTGGAAGAAAATGCTTGTTATTTTAATTCTTTCTGGAGTTACAATTGGAGTAATGGACTACATGATTATCTACATCGATATGAAGCCTATCATGCTTTACATTGTTGCTGGTATGATAGCAGTATTTATTGTGGTTTACATTTGGTTCGAAATTAAATACGGGAAAAAACCTTCAGCTTTGAAAGAAGCTAATATGCACAAAAGATTGCAATTACTGTCTTCTGCAGCATTTTCACTAGGTCATGGTGGAGCAGATTCTCAAAAAGTAATGGGTATTATTTGTGCCGCATTATTGGTTTATGGAAATATGGGTAGAGAAGGGAAATTGGAAAAAACTATTCCAAAGTACCTTCAAATTACAGAGTTAATGCAAATTGAATACGATAATAAAGAAGGTAAATTAGAAAAGTTTAAACCTGAAGTTATCGAAATTGATGGTCATTTATTTTATACAGAACACAAAGCAATTGTCGATGCAAAATCACATGTAGTAGTTTATGATAAAAAGGGGAAATTAAACCCCAATTACAAGAATGCATCGATTCCTGAGTTGAAAAAAATTGAAAAAGAAGTAGAAAAAATTGAGGTTTATTCATTTGGTGATGCTCTTTGTGATTCAAAAACCAACGATACAATTTTCAATGATAAATTTTTAAACAAGAATTATAAATATGCTTCTATTTTTGGAGAATATGTAGAAGAAGATGGTCATTTAAAGGAAGGATTCAAAATCAAAACAAAAGTTCAATCAGAAACAATGCCTTTTTGGATTGCCTTTGGTTGCTACTTAATGATTGGTTTAGGAACTCTAATGGGCGGTTGGAAAATCGTTAAAACGATGGGTACTAAAATCACTAAAGTTACACCACTTGAAGGTGTTTGTGCTGAGACAGCAGGAGCTTTAACCTTATTTACCGTTTCTCAATTCGGAATTCCAGTTTCTACAACTCATACAATTACGGGTTCAATCATTGGTGTTGGGGCAACGAAACGCTTAAGTGCTGTTCGTTGGGGGGTAACCATCAATTTACTTTGGGCTTGGATTTTAACCATTCCTGTGAGTGCAGCTTTAGCAGCTATTTTCTATTACCTAATTCAATTATTTAAATAGTTTTTTTTTGTATTGTTTTTCGATTATTGTTTTAAATTTGTGTAAACTATAATCAAAATTCATATGAAAAAATTATTACTTTCCTTATCCGTAGTCGCTTTGGCTTATTGGTCAAGCGCTCAAGTAATTGTTGCTGGTGTGTCACCTACATCAATTGTCGCTAATTACTCTTTTACATGGGCCGAGCCAGGAGCTTGGGGAACCCCAGATTTTAACATTCCTGGTACTTATGTTCAGGATACGCTTTCAATGCCTAATGATGGAAATACAGGGTTAAATGCTCAAGGCAATCCTCTTTCAGCTTCAGGTTGTAATCCACTTGCGCCAAACAGCCTAGCAGGTAAAATAGCGGTTGTTTATAGAGGTGATGGTGGTGGAAGCATTCCTTTAAACGGAGCTTGTGAATTTGGTTCAAAAGCTTTTAATGCGCAAGAGGCAGGTGCTGTTGGTGTTATTATCATCAATCGTGATGCTGACATTATTCCAATGGGTGGTGGTGCACAAGGTGCAAACGTAACGATTCCAGTGGTAATGATAACTTTAGCAGATGGCGCTCTATTAGTAGAAGCAATGCAAAGTGGCCCTGTTGTTGTCTTTATGGGTAACAAAACAGGTTTATTTCCAAATGACATAGGATTATCTCGAAATGCAGCTCTAATCCCAAAATTAGGAGCGATTCCTGCAATTTTAGCTCAAAGTGGTACTGAATTCAACTTTGATTTAGGCGCAAGAGTTTATAACCCTGGAAGCAACTCTCAAACTAACGTAAGTATCAATGCGAAAGTTGTTGGTCCTACAGGAAGTACAGTTTATGACAATACAGTTACTGGATTGAGTATTGCAACATCAGATAGTATTGATGTTGACCCAACTCAAGCGTCAAATTT
Source organism: Crocinitomicaceae bacterium (assembly GCA_044374225.1). Classification (GTDB taxonomy): domain Bacteria; phylum Bacteroidota; class Bacteroidia; order Flavobacteriales_D; family Crocinitomicaceae; genus UBA952. The sequence goes on from JBILOX010000069.1 coordinate 5,365, forward strand.
ACCACAATTTTCACTTTCTAGTTATCCCGCAGGTCGTTATACATTGACATATACAATTGCGATTGATGGCACGACTGATGACTACGATAGTGATAATTCAATTTCCTCAACATTCACAATTAACGAAGATATTTACGCTTATGCTCAATTGGATGCGACAACGAATCTTCCTAATCCTACATTATTTTATAGACCAGGAGAAAACAATAACACTTTCTCAATTTGTACTGTAATCGATAATCCAAATGCATCAAGAGTTGGTGCTGCTGGTGTATACTTCGCTGCAACTAACAATACTGCATCTTTAGCAGGTGAAGAAATTGCATTATACCTATACAAATGGGAGGATGCTTTTACAGACTTAGATGATCTTGCTTTTGGATTTGATGCTTTAACTGAAATTACTTCAGGGTTCTATTATTTCCCATCTGATCTTCAAAATGAAACTGTTTACGCACAGTTTGCTAATGCGGTTGCACTAGAAAACAATCAAAGATATTTAGCTTGTGCTCAAACGACAAATATAGAAGTATATTTAGGGCACGAAGGATCAACTAATTACACTTGGAATTTGGCTTATTATTTACAACCAACTAGTCCAGGAGAAAGTGATGGAACGTTCTTTGCAACAGGCTTTGGTGCTGACATTCCAAATTCATTAGCTGTTAAATTAATTGATGTTGCTACTATCGGTTTAGGTGAAAATTCTTCTATTGAAGGAAATGCATACCCTAACCCTGCAACAGATGCAGTAACAATCTCTATCGATGGAGAAGGTGTTGCAAACTTAACAGTTACTGATATCGCTGGTAAAGTTGTTATTTCCAACGCAGTTACTTTAAATGCTGGTAAAGCAAACGTAAATATAGCTTCTTTGAATGCAGGTATTTATGTGTTTAACGTAGCATTAGAGAATGGTAAAACATCTCAATTTAAAGTGACAAAAAGATAATATTCTTTTTTAAACTATATTTCAAAGGGTCGGCTTAGGTCGGCCCTTTTTGTTTTATTGAATTGTTATCTTTGCAAAACGATGAAAAAAGCAGCATATACAGTTACCGCAGCCTTGCCTTATGCAAATGGCCCATTACATTTAGGACACGTAGCAGGAGTTTATTTACCGGCCGATATTTTTGTGCGATTTCTCAAAATGAACGACCACGATGTTGCCTTTATTTGTGGAAGCGATGAACATGGCGCTGCGATTACTTTGCGTGCTAAAAAAGAAGGAATAACACCACAAGAAATTGTAGATAAATATAACGCACTAATCCGTGATGCTTTCAAAGACTTCAATATTGATTTTGATATTTTTCACCGTACTTCAGCTCCAATTCATCACGAAACATCAGCAGACTTTTTCAAGAAATTATATGAAAACGGAAAGTTCAT
>JBILOX010000070.1:0-6708 GCA_044374225.1 Crocinitomicaceae bacterium
CTATTTTAGCAAAATCAAACGCTGATAATAGTCAAAAAAAGGAATTGATACAGATCCAAAAGGAAACAAACGCTGAAAATAAAATAATTCGTACCTTAAATTTGTTCCATTCTTTAAGTGTAAAAGAAAATTGTATTTTAGTAATGGAAGATTATTACGCGAAAGCAAAAAAATCAATTGAAGCGATAGAAACAGAAAGTTCCAAAGAAAAATTATTAACTTTATTTAAAGTTTTACAACAAAGACAATATTAAAATAGCGAAGTTTTAATAAACAATTAACTATATTCGCAGTATAAAATCAAAAATAAAATTATGAAAAAGATTTACGTATCATTAGCATTACTTACTTCTTTAAACGCAGTTGCTCAAAAAATGCCTGCAAAAAAAGAAGCTTTTAGCCCTGAACGATCATTCGTATCTAAAGCTAAAAAAACAAATCAAGACATTCTTAAAGCAGAAGGAGACACACTTTGGATGAGTGGGTTTGAAACTTCTGGAGAATGGGCTCAAACATTAGGGACTGGACAAAGTACTAACACAGGTGGGAATCCAGGATGGCAAATTTTAACTGCAATCCCTGCAGGTATCGCATCCCAACAAGCAGGATACGGATGGCCAGCAACCTTCTCAGGTGCAACAGGAAACTTTGCTTTCATCAATTCTGATGGAGCTGGTGAAACCGGAACACAAGATGCCTATTATGAAACAGTTGCAAATATTGATTTATCAGCTGCTGGAACAACTGCATTGTATTTAACTTTTTCAGAATATTATAGAAATTTCCTTGAAACAACTTCTGTTGAGGTTTCAGTTGATGGTGGTACAACTTGGACTGTTTTTGAGGTGAATCCTGAAGCTGAAGTTCCTGTAAACACTAATTCTGTTGATGGAGAAGTTGAAGTTGTAAACATAACACCTGCAATTGGAACTGGAACATGGACAAACCAAGTTAAAGTTCGTTTTCACTATGTTGGAGCTTATGACTGGTTCTGGGGTGTTGATGACGTTAAAATCGTTGAAGCTTGGGATAATGATGTTAAAATCAACAACTGGTATGCTGCAACTGATGTAACTACAACTCAAGGTTTAGATTATTATACTTTAGATGATTCACAAACTAGTTTCCCTGGTTTAACATTTGGAGCACTTGTTAATAACAATGGTGCACAAACGCAAGGAAGTGTAGCTCTTAAAGCAACAGCTACAGGTGGTTATGACCAAACAGGAGCTCCAATCTCTTTGAATGCAAATGCCACGGATAGTGTTGCTATTACTTCTCCATATATTCCAACAGGAGTTGGTGTTAAAACGATTAACTTAACAACTGTTATTACTGGAACTGATTCTGCTCCTGCAAACAATACTATTGATCTAGGAATGGAATTAACAACACAAGAATATTCTCGTGATAATGGAGTTTCAACTGGTTCAATAAGTAACACAACTACTAACACAGGTAACCCTTTGAAAATTGGTAATATCATGGATATTTTCAATGATTGGTCAACTACAGGTGCAGTTGTAAGATTAAATACGCAAGCTGCAGGTGCTGCAGGTGCTGAGTATTGGGTTGAAGCTTTTAAATATGATGGTTCAGATTACGTTTATACTGCTGAAACAGAAAGAAAAACAATTTCAGGAACTGCTGCAACTTGGTCTAAATTAAAATGGATTGACGGTGAATTGGTTGATGGTAAATTAAATTTTACTGCTGGTGATGACATATTACTACTAGCATGCCACAGCGGTGGTCTTTCTGAAGTTAGATTTGGACTAGCTCAAAATACATACGAAGGTTCAGTTGCAGGATTCTTAGGTGACGCTTCTGCATTTTCATTATCTTCTCCGGGAGCAGTAATGGTTCGTTTAACTGATGATGCAACTTTGAATACCAATGAAATTAATACAGTTTCAAACTTCACAGTTTCACCAAATCCAGCTAACGAAGTAATCAATATTAAATTGAACAATGCTGATAATGCAGTAATTTCAATTACTGATTTGACAGGCAAAACAATTAGCACAACAACTACAAACGTTGTTTCTACTAGCGTATCAACTGCTGGTTTAAACAGCGGAGTTTATTTTGTAAATGTTACTATCGGTAACACTACTTCAACTCAAAAAGTTGTTATCAAAAAATAATTTCAACAATTGAAAAAAAAACCGCTCAGAAATGGGCGGTTTTTTTTTGACTAAATTATTTACAACTTCAATTTACTTGTACCTTTAAAGCCAATTTAAGAAACGAAATATGGAAAATATTTGCTACCTCAATAGTAATGACGGTACAGGGATTTTAACCTTTGGTGTAGAAACAGAAATTAAGTCTATAGGAGTAAATAGCGTTGAAAAATTACAATCATTTCTTAATGAAAATAAAGATTCTTATATCTTTGGATGTCTGAGCTACGATTTAAAAAATGATATAGAAAACCTAAACTCAGCAAATTTTGATGGTTTAGAATTTCCAGATTTACATTTTTGGAAACCCAAATACGTTGTGCGTCTTCAAAAAGAAAACTATATTTTTCTACAAGGCGAAAAGAATGCAGAAATATTTGATTTCTTAAACTATTTCCTAGAGGAAGAAACGGATGCCAACTTCCATAAATTTGATATTCAATTTCAATCGAGAACTTCTAAAGAAAATTACATTCAAAACGTAAATAAACTAAAGGAATCAATCCAAAGAGGTGATAGCTATGAAGTGAATTATTGTCAAGAATTTTTTGCCGAAAATGTGGATCTTAAATATCCACTAGATACTTATTTTAAATTGAACAATATTTCCAAAGCTCCATTTTCAGGATTTTTACAATTAGAAGATTATCTAGTTTTTTGTGGTAGTCCAGAGCGTTATATTCAAAAAAAGGAAAACAAGTTAATATCCCAACCAATCAAAGGTACTGCTGCAAGAAATGAAAATGAAATAATTGACAATCTGAATAAAGAAACGCTCGAGATCAGTCAAAAGGAACGTTCTGAAAATGTCATGATTGTTGATTTAGTTAGAAATGACTTTTCAAAAATTGCTACTAAAGGTAGTGTGAAAGTAGAAGAATTATGTAAAGTTTACAGTTTCGCTACAGTTCACCAAATGATTTCTACCATTGCCTGCGAGCCAAAAGACACAACTAGTTTTACAGATATCATTCGAGCAACTTTCCCCATGGGTTCAATGACAGGTGCTCCTAAAGTAAGTGCAATGGAATTAATTGAAGAACACGAAGATTTTAAACGTGGACTTTATTCTGGCTCAATCGGATACATTTCACCAAATGGAGATTTTGACTTCAATGTGGTTATTCGAAGCTTAATCTACAATCGAAAAACGAACTATTTATCGTGTGCTGTTGGTGGAGCAATAACTATTCAATCAGATCCAGAAGCTGAATTTGAAGAATGTCAAATTAAAGTCAAAAAAATAATGGATGGTTTACACGATGAATAAAATCGTTAAATATCTAAAGTCTTTTTTCTCAACTAATCCTGCTGATTTATATTTTATTGCAGTTAGTGGAGGTGTTGATTCTATGCTACTTTTGGAGTTGATGTTTCAAGAAAACTTACCGATTCATGTATTGCATGTCAATTATCATTTAAGAGGAATTGAAAGCGAAGAAGACGAACTTTTAGTTAGAAACTATTGCAAATCAAACAACATTCCTTTAACTGTTGAATCGATTTATCTAAAAGAAAAATTAGAAGCCGATGGTGGAAATTTACAAAATGAAGCACGAAAAGTACGATATGATTTCTTCCAAAAAGAATTGAATAAAATTCCAAATTCTAAGCTTGTACTAGCACATCACCTCAATGATCAATTAGAAACTTTTTTTCTTCAATTACTTAGAAACGCTGGAATAGCTGGTCTTTCAGGTATGAAACCAGTAAATAATAAGTTTCTTCGTCCTTTACTTAATTTTAAGAAAGAAGAAATCTATTCTTTGGCAATCGACCGTAATATTAGTTGGAGAGAAGATAAAAGCAATTCAAAAAATGATTATTCCAGAAATCGCTTACGAAATGAAATTATTCCATTGCTAGTCACTGAAATTCCAACTTTAGAAAATTCAATTCTTTTATTGCAAGATAAATTTCAAGTAAGACTATTAGAAACGAATGAAAAAATCAAAACTATTCATCTTGAAATTGAACGATTAAGAAGTTTAAAAATAGCAACTTGGAATCAACTTCAATCGATAGAAAAAATTGAATTATTGAAGAAATTAGAAATTCCAACTTATTTATTCGATGCATTTAATAAATTAGCTCATGCACAGAAAGGAGCAAAAATTCAGTGGAATACAAATCTAATTCAAAAACTTGTAATTCGAGAAAACGATTACTTTCAATTCATCACAAATGAAGTAGAATTCAAACTTCCGAAAATTGAAATTGAAAAAACCACCGATTTTCCTTCAACTTTTTCTAAATCAACGATTTTCCTTGATGAATCAAAAATTATAGGTGAAATTTCAATTCGTAAATGGAAAATTGGCGATCGTATTTTTCCAATCGGGCTAGAAGGTTCAAAGTTGATTTCTGATGTAATTACGGATGCAAAAATTCCAAATCATTTACGAGAAAATCAACTCGTTTTAACTGATGATGATAAAATTCTAGCTTGTCATAATTTATCAATTGACAGAAGAGCAATCGCTTCAAAATCAAGTCAATCAATTCTGAAAATCACTTTCAATTTTGATTAATTAATTCTTACAAAATCAAATCTCCATACAAATCGTAATGATCTGCACTTGTGATTTTAATTGTTGAAAAATCTCCTAAACGAATGTAATTTTCTGCTGTTTTCTTTACTAGGACTTCATTATCAACTTCAGGTGAGTCAAATTCTGTTCGCCCGATGAAATAATCTCCTTCTACTCTATCAAACAAAACTTTGTAGCTATTTCCTATTTTCAATTGGTTCAAATCGTGACTGATTCCCGACTGTAAATCCATAATTAAATCAGCGCGTTTTTTCTTCGTTTTTGCAGAAACATCATCTTTAAACTCATAAGCGTGCGTATTCTCTTCGTGCGAATAGGTGAAAATTCCTAATCTATCAAATCGACTTCTTTCCACAAAATCATACATTTCTTGAAAATCAGCTGCTGTTTCACCTGGATAACCAGCAATTAAAGTAGTTCGCAATGCAATTCCAGGGACTTTGGCTCTAATTTGTGCTACTAACTCTTCTGTTTTTTCACGTGTAATTCCACGGCGCATCGCTTGCAAAATCTTTGTTGAACCATGTTGCAATGGCATATCCAAGTATTTACAAACATTACTTCTTTCATTCATTACGTCCAAAACATCCATCGGGAAACCTGAAGGAAAGGCATAATGCAAACGAATCCATTCAATTCCTTCGATGTCGGACAAACGTTTAATCAAATCAGAAAGCGCACGTTTTTTATAAATATCTAAACCGTAATAAGTTAAGTCTTGAGCAATCAACATTAACTCTTTAACACCTTTCGCTGCCAAACTTTTAGCTTGAATAACCAAATCTTCTACAGGAGTTGAAAGGTGTTTTCCGCGCATAATCGGAATCGCACAGAAAGAACAAGGACGATCACAACCTTCAGCGATTTTAAAGTAAGCGTAATGATTTGGTGTTGTCAATAAACGCTCCCCAACTAATTCGTGTTTGTAATCTGCCTTTAACGTTTTCAAAAGACGAGGTAAATCTCTTGTTCCAAAAAATGCATCTACTTCTGGAATTTCTTTTTCTAAATCGTCTTTATAGCGTTCAGAAAGACAACCCGTCACATACACTTTATCTACTAAACCTTCTGCTTTTGCTTCCGCATAACGAATAATTGTATCAATAGATTCTTGTTTTGCATTATCGATAAATCCACACGTGTTGATAATTACTATTGAGGCATCGTCATCCATTGATTCATGTTCAACATCAAAAGCGTTGGCTTTTAACTGAGCCATCATTACCTCTGAGTCATATATATTTTTGGAGCATCCTAAAGTAACAACGTTTACCTTATTTTTTTTGAGCGTTTTTGTTTTCATTGGTTGCAAAATTACGCTACTTTCGTGAAACACTTGATTTAATATGACAAGAATCTCATTTTTTATCGTTTTACTTTCTTGTTTGACTTTTTTTGCTTTGTCATCTTGTTCAAAAAAATCAACATTTGATGCTGCGATGTTATCGGGTAAATCACTCGAACAGTACGATGTAATGGCAAAAATTGGTGCGTTTGAATCTTGCCCAATGATTTTAATCAAAGATGTAAGAATCGACTCTAATGTTTTGTTTTTCACAATAGAATATGAAGGTGCCTGTGATAAGGAAGAAGTTTTTGATTGTGTTGGGTTGGAACGGTTTAATGATCAAATTTATCCTCCCATTCGACAGGTAAAACTTCAGTTCAAGCCAATTGACGATATATGTCAAGAAGTTAAACAACGAACTCTAGTAGTAAATATTCGAGAATTAACGGTTGAAAAAATGCGGGATGTTGAAACCGATTTACAAATCAGTGGATGGAGAACAAAAGTGAGGTATGTATATGTTCCTTAAAAATGTTATCTGAATTTAGGTGATTGATTTCTTGCCATCTATCAAAAAATTCGGATCATATTTATCACCTCAATGAAAAGTCCAAATTTAAGTTTATATTGTATTTGCCTTTCTTTTTTTCTCTTAAGTAACTTTTTCTATACTACCTGAAAA
>JBILOX010000011.1:0-72226 GCA_044374225.1 Crocinitomicaceae bacterium
AAAAAAAGACAAGCTATCCATTTTGAAACTACATTTGTTAAAATAGCTAATATGAAAAGAACTACTATTTATTTATTTTTTGCTTTGCTTTCGTCCGCATCACTTTTTGGTCAAACGTATTGGCAACAAGAGGTGAATTACAACATTCAAGTAAAACTAAACGACAAAAACCATACACTTTCAGCTTTTGAAGAGTTTGAATATGTAAATAACTCGCCAAATACCTTAGATAAAATCTACATGCATCTTTGGCCAAATGCTTATCGCAATGGAAATACCGCATTAGGAAAACAGAAATACAAAGACGGAGAAAAACAACTTCGCTTCGGAAAAGAAGAAGATAAAGGCGGAATTGATTCATTGGATTTTCAGGCAAATGGACAAAAATTGAAATGGGAATATGATCCTGTTCACATTGACATTTGTGTGATTACGTTGCCAACTCCTTTGAAAAGTGGTGAGCGAATCCGAATTTCAACACCGTTTAAAGTTAAAATTCCTTCTGGTGAAATTTCTCGTTTAGGTCACATCGATGAATCTTATCAAATTACACAATGGTACCCAAAACCAGCTGTTTATGACAAAAATGGTTGGAATCCAATTCCTTACTTGAATCAAGGTGAATTTTATTCAGAATATGGTTCCTTTGACGTTTCAATTACTTTGCCTAAAAATTACATAGTTGGTGCAACGGGAGACCTACAAACAGCTTCTGAAGTGGAATTTTTAAATGGAATTGCAAAATCTACCGGAGGAAAAATCGCTGATTACTTGATGACAAAACAAGGTCGCGGTGGAAAAACTGCCTTTCCTGAATCTTCAAGTGAATGGAAAACAATTCGTTACACCCAATCGCAAGTGCACGATTTTGCTTGGTTTGCCGACAAACGTTTTGCAGTTTTGAAAGGTGAAGTTGAATTGCCTCATTCGAAAAGAAAAGTAACAACTTGGGCGATGTTTGTTCCTCACAACACCATCAATTGGCAACACGCTATTGAATATTTAAATGATGGAACCTACTATTATTCACTTTGGAACGGAGATTATCCATACAACCAAGTTACTGCAGTTGATGGAACAATTAGTGCTGGTGGCGGAATGGAATATCCAAACGTTACTGTGATTGGAAATTCAAGTTCAAAAGAAGAATTGGAAGTGGTTATCGTTCACGAAGTTGGGCACAATTGGTTTTATGGAATTTTAGGTTCAAACGAGCGTGTACACGGTTGGATGGACGAAGGAATGAATACCTTAAACGAAATGCGCTACATTCAAACAAAATATCCAAACAATACGCGCCTTTCTGATATGGTAGCGAATGGTAAATTCCATTTCAATGATTTAGATCACCACGATATGGGCGATGTTTCTTACCGTGCAATTGCAATGTTGGGAATAGATCAACCAATTGAAACACACTCAGCGGACTTCACGCCAATCAATTATGGAATGATTATGTATCAAAAAACAGGTTTAGTTTTCTTTTACTTAATGGATTACCTTGGCGAAGAAAAATTCAATGAAATAATGAGCGCTTATTTTGAAGAATGGAAATTCAAACATCCACAACCAGAAGATATGCGTAACACACTAGAAAAAGCTTCAGGTAAAGATTTGTCTTGGTTATTTGATGATTTGATTCAAACAACGAACCACATTGACTACAAGTTGAAAAGTGTAAAAACGAACAAATCAAACAATACGACAACGGTTAAAGTTAAAAACGTTGGGCAAGTAAATGGTCCGATTGAAGTAAATGCTTTTAAGGATACAACGCTAGTAGAAACGGTTTGGTTAGAGCCAACTAAAAAAGGCGAAGTTGTTTTAAAATCAACAGGTTATACACGAATTACGATTGATGATTCAAGACACATTCCTGAAATAGTTAGAACTAATAATTCTTGGACAAAAAAATCACTAATCAATAGAATTGAACCACTGAAATTAGAATTTTTAATTGGAGATAACGAAGCGTCAAAAACAAATTTATTCTGGACACCTACAATTGGAGGTAATAAATACGATGGTTTTATGTTAGGTGCAGCGGTTCATAATATGGGAATTCCATTTAAACCTTTTCAATTTTTAGTAGCACCACAGTTTGCTTTTGGAAGAACAAAAGTTGCAGGAATTGCTGAATTGAGTTACACATTTCTTCCTAAAAAAGGACTGAAAATCTCAAAATTCGGTGCTTCTGCAAAAACATTTGGAATGCCAAATAATGGAAACTTCCAAGTAATTACTCCATATTGGTATGCAAAACTAGGAAATAGAGGAAAAGCTAAAGCAACTTCTCACGATATTCTTATTCAAGGAATGTCAAAGAACTTTAAAAGTGGTGGAATGGGTGTTGATGTCGCACAAGGTGGTGCTTTTGCTCGCTACAACTACAATGTTAACTTACCAGACCATCAATTCAATATGAGTTTGCGAGGAGATTATATTCAAGGAAATCAAAAATTTGATCGACTTGGACGAATTTCAGCGTCAGCAACTTATAAATACAAATACCTTAAAAACAAAATGGAACGTTGGGTTGAATTACGTGTATTTGGAGCAGCCAATGTTTTGTATGAAACGCAAAGCATAATTGGAAATCCAAATCTTGAACTTTCTATCTTTGGCGCAAGAGGTTACCAAGATTTGTTTGTTGAAGAATACAATTTCGGACGTTTTGAAGCAACTGGACTTTGGAGTCAAAATAGAATGGATAACTTCGGAAATTTCCACTCTAACAATATCAATATGGCGATTGGAAGTTCTACAACTTGGATGTCAGCGGCTAATGTTTATATGCAATTACCACTTAAACCAGGAATCTTCGGAGTTTTTGCAGATTTTGGCGCATTTGAAGACTTATTCGGTACAACACAAACGGTTGTGAATCTTGGCTTAGGAGTGAAATTATCAAACACTCTAGGCGTATTCTTCCCGCTTTACCAATCGAGTTACTTTGGTGATTTGTTCACTGATTACGGTCAAAAAATTAGATTCACTTTAAAATTAAACCTTGTAAATAAAGGACTAAACCTTAACAACTTACTAAATTAAAACCACGATTATGTCAGAAAACAAACCAACGGAACCTAAAATTACCTTCGGGAAAATATTTTGGCCAAGCTTTTTAGCTGTATTCATTGCAGGAATTGTAGGAATGATATTCTTCTTCCTAATTCTTGGAGGAGTTATTGGTTCATTCAGTGATTTTGGTCCAAAGCCATTATCAATTGAAGACAAAACAATTCTTCATATGCAATTAGATGGAGAAATTTTAAACAAAGGAAAATCTGAATTTGACCCAAGTTCTTTCAATGTGAACGAATCAATGGGACTTCCTGACCTTCTTTATGGAATCAGCGAAGCAAAAAAAGACGATAAAATCAAAGGGATTTTCATTGATATTGGTGATGTTTCTTGCGGAATGGCAACAGCTCGCGAAATCAGAAATGCAATCAACGACTTCGAGAAAAGTGGAAAATTCGTAGTTGCTTATAATTCTGGTGAGTACATTTCTCAAAAAGAATACTACATCAGTTCGGCAGCGAAAGAATCGTATGCCTTCCCAACTTCGACTTTTCAAATTACAGGTTTAGGTGGAGAATTGATGTTTTTCAAAGGTTTATTGGATAAATTAGATATCGAAGTTGAAATCATTCGTGGTTCAAACAACGATTTTAAAAGTGCTGTTGAACCGTTTTTCAGAACGGACATAAGTGATTCAAGTCGCGTTCAAATGGAAAGATACATTACTTCAATGTGGGAAGATATGCGAAATGATATCTCTGCGGACCGTAAAATCAATCCTGAATTATTGAATAACCTTGCTGATTCTTTAAAAATCAAACGTGCTGATGATGGGGTTAAATTCAAATTATTAGATGGTTTGAAATACCGCGATGAAATGATTACTTATTTGATGAAAAAAGTTGGGGTTGAAAATGAAGATGATTTAGAACTACAAAGCTTTGAGAAATATGCTAAGAAAATTTTCTACCAAGATCAAGTTTTATTGAAAGCAGAAAAACCTGCAATTGCTGTGATTTTGGCAGAAGGTGATGTTTCTACTTCAGGTGAAGGTTTGACTTCAGAAGGTATTTGTAAGTTATTCCAAAAAGTAAGAAAAGAAAAATCAATCAAAACGGTTGTTTTTAGAATCAATAGTCCTGGAGGAAGTGCTTTGGCAAGTGAAGAAATTTGGAGAGAAGTTGAATTAACCAACAAAGTGAAAAAAGTAATCGTTTCTATGGGTGACGTTGCTGCCTCAGGTGGTTATTATATTGCTGCTCCAGCACATAAGATTTTTGCAGAGCCAACAACAATTACAGGTTCAATCGGCGTTTTTGGAATGATTCCTTACACTGGAAAAATGTTTGAAAACAAGCTAGGAATTAGCTTCGACAGAATTAGCACCAATAAACATTCTGTACTTTCTACCAATCGCAAATTGACTAAAGAAGAATTAGAAGCAACACAAATGGAAGTAGATCAGATTTATGATATGTTCTTAACACGTGTTTCTAAAGGTAGAAAAATGACTAAAGAAGAAGTTAATTTCGTAGCGCGTGGTCGTGTTTGGACAGGTAGAGACGCACTTCGTATTGGCTTAGTGGATCAATTAGGAGGTTTGACGGATGCAATTTCTTACGCAGCGAATTTGGCAAAAATCAAAGATGCTAAAGTTTTATATTATCCATTGAAGAAAGAAGATAAATTGTCTGAAATCTTTTAAATGATTGAAAGTGAAACAAGCGATGATGAAGAAGCTGACACAAAAATCAAATCAAATTCAATGCCTTCAGAATTAGTAGAATACTACAAAAAATTGAAAAAAATCGAAGCTATGAGCGGAATTCAAATGAGAATGCCGTTTGAAATGAAGATTGATTAAGACTATTAAATTTATTCTTATTTTTAAGGCTCATGATTCAGATTGTGAGCCTTTTATCTAATTATTTTGCTAAATAACATTTACCATTACAGTTAATTTCAGGTCTATACTTGTTTTCACATTCAATAGCTGCGATTTCAAATAAACTCGAAGGAATCGCCTTTGCTTTAACAAATGTTTTAACAAAAATGAAAAAACCCTTGTAAATCAGATGTTTACAAGGGTTTTTCAGTGGTACCTCCAGGAATCGAACCAGGGACACAAGGATTTTCAGTCCTTTGCTCTACCGACTGAGCTAAGGTACCATTATCGGTGGGTGCAAATTTAACAATATTTTCTTTTGAAAATCAAATTTATATTGAAAAAATCTTAAAAGCGGTTTAACTTTGTGCCGAAAATTAATTGAAATGGAAAGAATTCAAGTACTTGACGCTGGCAATACACGAGTGAAACTTGCTGTATTTGAAAACAATACCTTGCTTGAAGTTCGTTATTTTGAGAATCGTTTAAAGCTCTTGGATTTTTTAGCAGAAACTGAAAAAATTGTTATTTCTTCAGTTGTTGATGATGCTTTTTTGATTGAATTAAAGAAAAAAGTGTGTGATATTTTTCAAATTACTTTAGATCTACAGCTTCCTTTTAAGATGAAATATAAAACACCAGAAACTTTAGGTATTGATAGAATTTGTAATGTCGTAGCAATAAATTCGTTCAAATCTTCTGGGAATCGTTTGTGTGTGGATATTGGCACTTGTATCAAATTTGACTTTCTTGATGAGAATCAGAATTATTTAGGGGGATCAATTTCCCCAGGAATAAACTTACGTTTCAAAGCTCTTAATTCATTTACTGCTAAATTACCGTTACTCCAACCAACAACTATAGTCGACCTAATTGGTGATTCTACAACAAGAGCAATACAATCGGGCGTTCAACTTGGGATGCAGGCTGAAATAAACGGTATAATTAATAGTTATCAACAAAAATTTGAGGACTTAACGATTTTTATTACAGGTGGAGATGCTCATTATTTTGATTTCGAGCAAAAAAGTATCATCTTTGCAGACGAAAATTTAACCCTCAAAGGAATCTTTGAACTTTACAAATTGAATGCGACATACGCTTAGACTACTTTTTATAGTTTTTACATCGGTAATTTATGGTCAATCAAGTACCAAAGACCCTATCTCCTACTCTGGAATCGGCGAGCAAGCTACAGGAAGTCACTCTATTTATAACGCACTTGGAAAAAATAATTTTAACTTCTTTGACTCAACTCAATTAAATTTTTTCAATCCAGCTTCTTATAGCACCTTGAGTAGTGGAAATACACTTTTCTCATTAGATATTACCTCAAGAATTTCTCGTTTTGAACAAGGTACCACAACTGAATTAAGTAGTGATGTATTAGTAGAACATTTTGCCATCGGATTCAAAATCAAACAAAAAATGGGGTTGGCTTTTGGTCTCCGTCCTTTTTCTACAAGAGGATATTCTTTCACTGAAAGACAATTTACTGGAACTGACTCACTGGAATATACTTATGTTGGCACCGGTGGAATTCAAAATTTGTTTTTAGGATTTTCCTACGCGATCCTCAATAAAAAAAGCACAAAATTAGCGCTTGGCTTAAATGCTTCTTATTTATTTGGGAGCGTTAACAATCAACGAAAATCACTTTTAGTGGATGCGAATACTTCGCAGGGAGGCATAAGTTATGATATTTTCCAAATGCGAGCTTTCCATTACGAAATTGGTACTTTCTTCCGTCAGTCTATTTCTAAAAATCAGCAACTATTACTCTCAGCTGTTGTTGAACCAGCTCAGTATCTTAATACTAAATACACTGAAGAGTTATATACAGCTTCAAACATCAATACTCCAAGCACCTACGATACAATTGCATACAGCGAAACTAGTGGGAAAGTAAATATGGCACTTACTTTCAAACTAGGGATTAATTATCTTTTTGCACTTCCTAATTGGCAGCGTAAAACTAGGATTCTTCATCCAGGATTAAATATTATGCTTTCTTACGCTCATTTTGGAGCAGCTCAACCCACAATTGGAACGATTACTCATTGGCCTCTCGTTAATTATGATAAATACAGTTTCGGCTTACAGTTTAATCCAGAGTTAAGAATTTCAGAAAATTTCACCAACCTTAAAACATTAGAAAAATTCAGTTACCGAATTGGAGTATATCAACAAACATTACCCTATCTACTCAATAATTCACAATATTTTGATCGTGGCATGACATTTGGTTTGGGTATCCCGATTCTAGCTCAACAGTCGCTATCATCTGTTAACATCGCATTCCAATTCGGACAGCGTGGAATAAATGAAGCAAGTTCGTTAAAAGAATCTTATTTAGGAATCAATTTTGGATTAATAGTATCTCCTTCCAGTTTTGATAAATGGTTTAGAAAAAGAAAATTAGATTAAAAAAACAAAAAACAAAAAAAACAAAAAAAATGAAACTAAAGGCAATTTTATTTGGAACATTTATAGCAGTAGCTGCAATTTATGCGAACGCGCAAAATGAATCTCCTCAAGAATTAGAATGTAAAAGAATGCGTTTGTTTGCTGGAGAAGAATTGAAAATCAAAAACTTTGCAGGGGCTACGTCCTTCTACATCAAAGCAGAAAAAATTTGTGGTGGATTCGATAAAGCTAACTACGATCGAATGATTCAAACAATAAGAAATACAATTTCAACAGAAACAGATAAGTCGCGCAAAGCAGCTTACATTGACACGTTAGTAGATGGTTATGATAGAATGGAAAAAGCGGGTCATTTCGATAAAGCTAACTCAGCTGTTAGAGCAACATTCATTCTTCAATCTTCCACATTAAATCGCAAAAAAGCAGACGAACTTTACATTCAATCTACTCAATCTGGGACTTCTTTAAACGAGGCTCAAGTTTCAATGTATTATTATAATATATATACAATGTATACTGATGCTAAAACAACCGTAGAAGAAAAAGCTGTTTTAAAAAAAAGATTGATTTCTGAATATTTTACACTTTCTAAATTGATTACTGATGCAAAAATGTCTGTAAAATCTCAAGAAAATTTAACTACATATTTTAATACTGTTGTTAGAACTTGTGACGATATTTTACCTGACTTAGCTGGTTTTATGTCAGCTCTTCCTCAAGAAGTCGAGGCGAAGAAAAAAGCTGTAAACAACTTCATGACTCTATTGAAAGATAAAGGATGTACGGGAAGTAAAGAATATGAAATGTTGGTGGACACAATCATTAAAATTGATAATTCTATCGACGCTGTGTTGGCAAAAGCGCAATTACAAAATGTTAAAAAACAATACACCAGTTCAATTACAACTTTGAATCAAGCGAAAGGAATGTCAACTGATGCTGGACAAAAAGAAGATATTGAATTTATGATTTTAGAAATCCAATACCATGAATTGAATAGCTACAATACTGCCTACCGAACTGCAATGGGAATAACAGGGAGCAACAAAAACAAAGCGCTTTTAATTGCAGCAAACTGCGTAGCAAAAACAGCAAACTCTTGTGGAGCTTCAACTTTCGACAGAAAATGTAATTACTTGTACGCTGCTGAGTTGGCGCAGAGAGGTGGTGATGGTGGAGCAGCTGCGCGTTTTAGATCTAATGGGCCTAGCGAAAGTGATAAATTTGAAAACAACAATCCAAGTTCTGTCTCACTTTCTTGTTGGGGTGTATCCGTTTCTTTAAAATAGTGATTCGTTATTCAAACACATTAATACTTATAATTCCTGTCTTGATATACTTGACAGGAATTCTTTTTTCTTGTGAAAATGATTTAGAAACAATACAGAAAATCACTTTTGATACCAATGCACCCGATGAAAGCACCAAAGATTTACGAATTGTTATTTCTGATAGTGGTTATGCTAAAGTTGAAATTCTAGCTGCACTTGCCGAAACATTTAGAGGAAAGCAACATATTACCAAAGTTAAAGACAGCTTAAGAGTTAATTTTTTTAATGAAAAAGGTAAAGTTGTTTCTACTTTATTTGCTTTAAATGGGGAAATTAATTTTACAAATGGAACAATAATTGTGAAAGATTCTGTTAGATTGTATAACTTTAAAAACAGGCAACTCTTGGAAACAGAAGCTTTATTCTGGAATCAAAAAGATAGTACCATTTATTCTCTTTCTCAGATTATTGTTCGCTCACCAAAAGGAATTATTATTGGAAAAGATGGATTGAAAACAACACAAGAGTTTGATAAATATGAACTTTTAAAACCAGAAGGTAAAATACAAATCGAAGAAGAACTTGAAATAAATTAAAAAATATTATGAGAATTTACAATAAAATAATGCGTTTAGTTTGGCTTTTTATCGCTGTTGCTCTAACACTTTTAATCTCTTATTTATGCTTGACGCAAGGTCTAAATAAATGGGCTTCCTATTATATTTTTGTCATTGCAGCTTTTGGTATGTTTTTCTTTAAATCTTACATGATAAAAAGAGTGGAACGTCATTTAGAATATTTAGAACAACAAAAGCAAAACACGAAAACAACACCTAAAAGTAGTTGAACACCTTTTATCCACTTTTAATGGAGGTTCTTCCTTATTGATTTTCATTGAACACAATTTTATAAATTAGAAACAGTTTCAATCTAATTTTACATAAAAACGAAAAAAGGTTAAAACAAATTGTTACAAAATTTACCACGAGAGGTCTTCTAAAAAAAAATGAAAAAAGTACTTTTTTTAATCTTATTTTTATTCTTTTCATTTCCTGCTTTTGTTCAGCAATTTGTTCGTGGAGAAATTGTAGATGAGCGCAATGTTCCAATACCCTACGCTAAAGTTTATGTAAAAAATGCAACTGATCAACGAACAGTTTCTGACGTAAATGGAAAGTATGAATTATCAATGATGCCTGGAGAATATTTTCTAATTTTTTCTGCCTCGGGATTTGATGATAGAGAAGCTTATGTAACCTTGAATAATATTGATATAGCTCGAAATATGCAATTGTTTCCTACAAAATTTAAGGATTTAGAATCAATTGACGTTTCCGTGAAAAAGACGAATCCTGGCCGAGATATTATGATGGAAGTGGTCAAAAAACGAGAACAGATAAACCCATGGAATTATCCACACATTGTAAATGTCTACATTAAAGCAACTGAGAAATTAGACCCTAAATTAAAGGAAAAACAAACAGAAGAAATTACAAAAACAGATACTGATCCTTTAGATGGCGATAAAAAGAAAAAAGTAGATTGGACTGACAAAATGAATTTAGTGGAAGTTCAGTTGACTCGTAATTATGCACCAGGAAACAAAGTAAAAGAGATTAGAAATGCATACACCTTGCGAGGAAATGCACAATCTCTTTATTATACAACTACTGTAAAATCCAATTTCAATTTCTTTGAAAATTTATTGCATTTGGATGATTTGCACCAGACACCAGTAAGTTCGCCGATTTCTGCTCCAGGAATTTTATCTTATAAATACCGTTTGGAGAAAAAATACGAAGAGAAAGGTAAAACGATTTCTAAAATTAAAATTCAAGCAAGAAACACTGCAACTACAACTTTGGAAGGATACATTTATGTAATCGACAGTTTATGGCTAGTTCAAAAATTAGAGTTGACAATGAATAAAGGGAATTTGTTGATTTACGATTATTTCACGATAGAACAAACTTTTACACACCCTGGAGATTCAATGTGTGTACTTTCAACACAAAATCTGACCTACGGTGTACGCTATAAAAATGAGATTTCTAAATGTTCAACCAACGCTATTTTTTCAAACTATAATTTCAAGCCAACCTTTGGGAATAAATTTTTTAGCACAGAATTGGCAGTGACAGAAAAAGAAGCTTATGAGAAAGACACTTCATTTTGGGCTGAAAATCGTCAAACCACATTGACCAAAGAAGAACAAAAGTTTATCATTGCCAAAGACAGTATTCGCGATTTTCAAAACCGTAAAGAATACCTCGATTCAGTAGATGCAATTTTCAATAAAGTAACGGTTTTAAAAGTTCTTTGGTTTGGAGTAGATCATAGAAATAGACCAAAACGACAACAATGGACAATCGGTTCGTTAGCGACTTTCGTTCAACCAATTTATATTGCGGGGCCTCGTTTAACGCCAAGTTTTGATTATTTCAAAAAATGGAAAGATGAACGTACTTTAGATTCCTACACCCGAATTTCTTACGGTTTACTTAATCAGGATATTAAAGGTAGCACTTGGTGGAAATATCGTTTTGATCCTTTTCACTTTGGTTTCTTTCGCTTTTCAATCAATCATGATTTCGATGTTATCCGAGGTTTTGATGCCATTACACAAGTCTATAAGCGTGAAAACTTTATTGAAGCAACAAAAATGCGAACGAATGTTGAATATGAAATTTTTAACGGATTTTATATCGATTTAAGTTTTGAATTTAGCGAAAGAAGAAGTTTGAAAGGGTATAAATTTTTAACAGCAATCGATTCAATTTTACCTAATTCGGAACCATCAGATTTTAAATCGTATCAGGCAATGATTGGCGATTTAACCTTTAGTTATACTCCCAAGCAAAAATACATGCGTGAACCGTATCGAAAAGTCTTATTAGGTTCTGCATGGCCTACTTTTTACCTGAATATTGAACGTGGGATTCCTAAAATTTTCGGTAGCGACGTCAATCATTTTTATATGCAATTCGATATTATGCAGACTTTTAAAATTGCTACCTTAGGAACATCAAGTTATCGCTTGTCGGCGGGTAAATTTTTAAGTACTCGCAATTTATACGACCCCGATTACAAATATCAACGTCGAAGTGACCCAATTTGGTTTTCCAACCCACTCTACTCTTTTCAAGGTTTAGATAGTAATTTAATCACCTCAGGATTATCCTTAGAGGCCCATTTTGTACATCACGACAATGGAGCGATTTTAAATAAAATCCCGTTCATGAAAAAAACAAGAATAGGCTTAGTTGCTGGTGTTGGAGCACTCTATGTTCAAGAATATAATTGGCAACACTACGAAATTCTTGCAGGATTAGAACGAAACTTTAAACTTTCTAGACGTCGCTTGAGAATAGGGATTTACGGTGTACTTTCAGATGGAAATTATATCAAACCAACTCCAGCTTGGAAAATTTCCTTTGCAGTACTAGATGACAGAAACATGAAATGGAATTTCTAAACATAAAGATTGATTTTATTGAATTAATTCATTTATTTTAAAATAGTTATATCAATTAATTTAAAGTTAAGAATGAAATTTTTCCTGTTTAAAATAGAAAGATTTAATAGATAATAAACAGCTATTCGAGCTCCACCTATTTTCACTATCTTAAGGCGTTGATAGCAAGTAATAACTATATTTACACCGAATTTAGAGTAAATGGAAAAATTTGATTTGATTGTTATTGGCGGTGGTCCTGCAGGATACGCAGCAGCAATGAGAGGAATAGATTTCAGCAAACGTGTTTGTTTGATTGAAATGGATAAAGTGGGTGGAGCGGGTGTTTATAATGGCGCACTTTCATCAAAAACCCTTTGGGAA
This sequence comes from Crocinitomicaceae bacterium, assembly GCA_044374225.1. Lineage (GTDB taxonomy): Bacteria > Bacteroidota > Bacteroidia > Flavobacteriales_D > Crocinitomicaceae > UBA952. The sequence goes on from JBILOX010000011.1 coordinate 12,446, forward strand.
CTTTCAAACCGTGTTGCAGATGTGAATGAGATGATTGTTTCAAAAGGTAGAACGAAATTTGAACTCACTTGGGAAGATGTAAAGAAAAATCTTGCAGAAGCAATTTTTGAACGCAAATTTCAATATTCAGCTCATATCAAATTATTGCAAACAGAAACCATGCACAAACTACTTCATTATGAACGAGGACATGGTTTTTTACTTTCGAAAAATGAAGTTCGAATTACACACGAAGGCGAAGAAAAAATTATTTGGGGTGAAAATATTATTCTTGCAACAGGTAGTCGACCACGAAGAATGCCCGAGTTTGACGTAGATGAAAAAGTGATTCTTACCAGTAATGGAATTGATAATATCGAAGATTATCCTAAAAGTTTAGTTATTGTCGGTGCAGGGGTTATTGGTTGTGAATACGCAACTATTTTCTCGAATTTTGGACGCACTAAAGTACACATTATTGATCGTCAAGAACGTATCTTACCATTTGAAGATGCTGATATTTCACGTTTAATCTCCAGTAATCTAATTGATAAAGGAGTCGTGATTCATTCCAATGCGAAATTAGAGAGGCTTGAAAAAATAGACGATGAAGTGGAATATGAATTATCGTATCCAGACGGAAGCAGAGAAATAATTCGTGTAGAAAAAGCTCTTTTGTCAATTGGTCGTCAGCCGAATATTGAAAATTTAGGCTTAGAAAATGCGGGAGTTTCCATGTCAAAACGTGGTGTGCATATTGGTGATGAAGACACTCGTACAAATGTCTCAAATATTTATGCCGTTGGTGATGTTTCTGGCCGTATAGCTCTAGTAAATATGGGCGAAATTGAGGCACGACATGCCGTTGAAAAAGCATTTGGAAACAAACCAGAATTATTAAACTACGACAATATTTGTACAATCATGTTTTTGAATCCCGAAGTTGCTTCTGTTGGATTTAATGAGCAACAATGTGTACAAAAAAATATTCCAATTAAAGTTGTGAAAATAGATTATTCTTTAATTACTCGCGCTATTGCGATGCGTAAAACACAAGGGTTTTTCAAAATAATTGTAACAAACGACAGCGAAATGCGAATTTTAGGAATGCGCGTTGTTGGTGCGCATGCTTCCACGGCAATTCAAGCGGTTGGATTATTGATAAAACTAAATATGCCGATTGAAGTTCTTTCTGAGTTGATTCATCCACATCCATCTATCGTTGAAGGAATCCAAGAATGCGTAAGAATGTTGCTGAATAGATCTATTTTTAAATCATCCGTTTTCAAAGATAAATTAGCGTGCTATTCACTTGTTGATGGCGTAAAAACACCTTTGGAAAGATTGTAAACATAAGCTAAAATCGTTTGTTATCGTATTATGCAACAATTCATAAATTCTGAGCACGAAAAAGCATATCAACTTTTGAAAAATCAATCCTTTCAAGAGGCCTTAGTTCTTTTTGATAATTTGTCTTATCTTTTCCCTGAGGAAGCAAATCTTTACAGCGACAGAGGCGTTGTTCACATTCATCTCAAAAATAAATTAAACGCGCTTGCCGATTTTGACAAGGCAGTTGAATTAGATAAAAACTACGGTTATCGCTATGCAGCACGAGCTTATGCAAAAGATTTCTTTGGAGACACGGAAGGTGCTTTAATGGATTATGAATTAGCTGTTAAGTTGGATCCTGAGGATGCAATTTCAATTAATAATCTTGGACTTTTACAAGAAAAATTAGGTTATCAGAGGAAAGCAAAAGAAAACTTTGAACGCGCGGATCGTTTAGCTAAAATAAATGAAGCTTATGCAGATTTAATGGAAACTAAGCCAATTTCTGAGAATTTAAATAAAGAAAATAAAGAAATAGAGTCATTAAAATCTAACGAAGAAAGTTTTCCTAGAAAAAGTATTAGTTCAGAATTCGTAAAAATATTCAGTTCAAGAAAACAGTTTTTAGCTTTTTTAACGTTTGTTCGAAAAGGAGGGAAAATTAATTGACAGAATTTCGATTTCCTGTTTATCGAAAATTATCCAACTCTAAATCCTTTTACAGAATTGAGGATGATAGAAACTTCTTCGAAATCCAAGTTATCGGAAAAAAATGTTTTCTGACCCAAACAGAAGCTAAGCAATATCCTGAAATTATTCGTGTTACGGATATGTTGACATTGTCTGATCCGTTTATAGAAAGTACAGTTGAAGAATTTCATCTTTTCTACACAAAAAGTATAGGTAAATAATAATATCGGTGGGTATGGAAACTTTTAGAATAAAGACAATATCGACGAAGCATTAAAATGTCACATTTATTTTCACTGTAATTCGTTGTATGTATTATTCTGCATGGTCTTTTATGCCGCATTTTTTCGGTTAATTTAATCGGTGTAAAGCACAAAATTTAAGATCTCAAAATAGTACCCTTACGGCTTTAATCTAATTTACAGCTTTGTATTTAAACGAGTTATGAGTTAATTTTTTTTGATTTTTTTTTGATTTTTTTTGATTTTCATTAAAAAAATAGCATCTTTGACACTATAAAACTATGTTATGAACTCAGATCAAAACGAAATCTACTCCAAAGTTGTGCGAGCTGGAAAGCGAACTTACTTTTTCGATATCAAAGCGACCAAAGGAAACGATTTATACATCACTCTCACTGAAAGTAAAAAAACATATCCAGAAGAAGGTGGCGACGGTAACTATCAGAAACACAAGATATTTCTTTATAAAGAAGACTTTGAGAAATTCAAAGAAGGTTTAGACGATGTATTAAATAAAATAGAAGAAATAAAAAGTGAAAATAAAATTTAAAAAAATGCTTTTTATAGTTTAATTTTAATATATTTGCACTCTCAAATAAAGGGGGTTTAGCTCAGCTGGTTCAGAGCATCTGCCTTACAAGCAGAGGGTCGGCGGTTCGAACCCGTCAACCCCCACACAAGTACCACAAAGCCTTTCAGAAGATTTCTCGAAAGGCTTTTTTATTTCTGGTTTAAACATGGTTTAAACAATTTGAAAAAAATAATCAATTTCACCAATTTACTTGTTAAATGACGCAATTGAAAATCTATCTGGTTAATGCCGAGTTAGTTTTCATCGAGTATTTTACTCGACAATTGAAAACAACTTCGGTATAAACTCAAATTATAAGACTGTTTCAAAAGTCATTAATCGAGGCTTTTTAAAAATTTAACACCGGAGTTACCCCTTGTTAATGAGGACATTAAATTTTTGAAGTAACGATAAGAAATGGGTTTTGCGACGGTCTTACTATTCTAAACCCTTTGAATAATTCTCCAAATACTTAAACCCTGCTGTTAATTCTCCTTGTAGATTCGTTTGGCTTCCTTTAGCAATCATATTATCAGGGTCTTCTCCAAATAAACGAGGTAAAACGTGTTTCAATAATTCGTTTCCAAAGTCTTCAGATGCATCTTTTGGAAGTTCGCAGGGCAAATTATCAATCGACATCACTGCAATTGCATCTTCAGCTCTGTAATCAACTTCTTTTCCTGTTTGTGGATCGTAGCCAAAAATAGGATCTCCAATTTTTGTAGAGCGAATCGTTGCAGCGATTGGACCAGCAACATCACACGAAATATCAGCAATTACTTTAATGCGATTGTTTGGTGCTTGTAAATCTTCTTGCGTTAGAATTATTGGTGATTTTGCACTCCAAAAGTGACAAGGGATGTACATATCTGTTTTTGAAACGTAACGATTAAAAGTTGATTTATACAATTCTGGATTGGAATAAAATTCTGATTTTGAGAATTCACCACCATCTTTTCTACCGTAATAATCTTCAACTTCTAGTTGCGCATAAATTGGTTCATCATATTCTTTGAAAAAAAACTCCTCTGGACTCACTTCTTTAATCGGCAATAAATCAATTATTTCTTGTGCGCCATGACCAACACGACCAAATCCAGTTAAAAGAATTCGAAAGTTTTTTGGTAAACTCACTTTTTTCAACTCTTCTTCCACTTCTTTGCGGTCAGCGCACAAATGAGCAGGTTTTAATTCGTAGGTTTTTGACTTTAAACCATACGTATAAAAAGCATTGTAACAACCCACAATTCCAGCATAACGACCGAAACCAATCACGCGTTTACTGTATTTATCTTTGATGACTTCGTAATCTACTAAGCGGATTTTTTTCTTCAATAAAGTTTGAAGTAAAGCTCTGTTATAGGGTTGTTTTTTAATCGTATGTGAGAAAAAGAAAAACGTTTTATTTGGGATTAAATCTTCAATTTGAACTTCTTTTACACCAAAAATAATATCGCAATTTTCTAATGAATCAACAATTTCAATTCCTTCGGCTTGATATTCTTCATCTTTAAAAGTTCTAATTGGACTTTTTTGAACGAGTACTTTTATAGTTGGATAAATGGCTTCAATGGCTTTGCATTGTTTTGGGGTTAAAGGAACTCGGAAATCCGGCGGCACTTTTCCTTCTTTAATCACTCCGATGGTAATGTTGCTCATGTACTTTTTTTTAATGGATTGGTTCATTTAATAGGTAGGTGTCGATAAACTCGCGCACACAACCGTCCCCCCCTTTTTTTGCCAAAATAATATGACAATTTGATTTAACAATAGGAACAGCATTCGCTGGACACACTGCCAAACCTACATTTTTCATTATTTCTAAATCATTTATATCGTCGCCAATAATTGCAACTTGAGTAAGTTCAATACCCATTTCTGTACACCATTGTTGTAGAATTTGCATTTTTGGTTCTCTTCCAACATAACATTTTTGGATTCCCAATAACGCAGCACGACTTTGAACAATATGTGAGGTAAAACCAGATGAAATGATTCCAACTTCAACTCCCATTTTCGCTAGATGCAATAATGCCATACCATCGTGCGTATGAAAGCGTTTTTGCTGGTCGCCATTTTCAGAAACATACATACCACCATCAGTTAAAACTCCGTCCACATCAAGAATAAGTAACTTAGTTTGTGCTAATTTTTCGCGAAATAAAGCTGGCTTAAACATCGGTTTAAACAGTAGTGACATTAAGTCAATTTCATATTCTTCACAGATCGCTTGTAAATCAAACATACTCAATTCGAGCACGTTATCTGCATTCAAGTCATTTAGAAATTCATTGAAATCAACACCGAATTTGGCACAAAGACCTTTGATATTTTGTTCTAAATGCATTTTAAATCATATTATATCCTACACTTGCAGCAACAGGTCGCAATTGATTCAACAAACGCTCAAATTCTTCGTAATTCAATTGTTGTGAAGCGTCTGATTTTGCAACTTTCGGATTTGGATGCGTTTCAATTAATAAACCATCAATTCCCATTGCAACACATGCTTTCGCAAGATTTGGAATACCATAAGCATATCCCATTGCGTGAGATGGATCTAGGATAATTGGCAAATTTGTGTATTCTTGCAACCACGCCACACCACATAAATCCAAGGTGAAACGCGTTCCTGTTTCAAACGTACGAATTCCTCTTTCACAAAGTACTACGTTTTCATTTCCTCCTGAAAGAACAAATTCTGCCGCTTGAACAAATTCTTGTAAAGTTGTACCAAAACCACGTTTAATTAAAACAGGCTTTTGTGTTTTTGCACAAGCACGTAAAATCCCTTGGTCGTACATCGCTTTTGCACCCACTTGAATGATGTCAGTATATTCAATAATTTCATCGATATGAGTGGCATCGCGCGCTTCTGTGATTACCTTTAAACCATAATCTTCACGCATTTTCGCCAATAATTTCAAGCCATCTAAACCCATTCCTTGAAAAGAGTAAGGGCTCGTTCTTGGTTTGTAGCAACCACCACGAAGTGTTGTTAATCCTAGTTTTACTAGTAATTCTGCTGAAGAACGAATTTGCTCTTCGGATTCAACGGAACAAGGTCCACCAATTAAAATGGTATTATTTGCTGATCCTCCAATGCTTGTATTTCCAAATTTTACGGTGCGTTTTTCACTTTTGTATTTTTTGGAAGCGAGTTGCATATCGTTTGGAAAAGCCCAAGATGCTTCAGTAAATGATTCTAATTCTGCAGGAACGTATTTCATTCCAGAGCTAGTTATTAAAACTTGAACGCCTTCACTAACTATGTGAAAAGCTTTGTGTTTCTCGGCAAGTACAGCTGCACTTTCTTTTGAAACGGAATTTTTAAGGTGAATAATCATATTTCTCCTTTAATAAGGTGGACAAAATTAATAATTCCAACGGCATTTCCTTGCTTGTCAACAACTGGAAAATACATCACTGGAAAATGACATTTTTTAATCAATTGTAAAAGCGCTACAACCGTTGCTGTTGATTCAATTTTCATCGGATTTACGTTGATTAAATCGCTTGGAATAATTTCACTTGGATTATCAATTTTACGCAAAAACGCTTTTCGAATGTCAGCACTAGAAACGATTCCCTTAAATTGATTCTTGTTGTCGAGCATGAGTGTGAAACCAAAATCTCCATTTTCAACTGCTTCCAAAATTGATTTTGTGGTACATGTTTCAATATAATCTTTCGGACTTTCTTCAAGTGGAATCATAAAGTCGCCAACAGTGTACTGCGATTCTATTTCTCGTTTTGTTAAATTCATCAAAGCGTGACCGATACTTGGCGCATTAAATAAATACGAACCTGAAACAGAAGAACTAACTCCCATATTTCTCAGAATAAATGAAACTTCACCATTTACGCCACCATCAACGTGTATAGATTTATTAGGATATTTTGCTCTGAATTGACGTATTTTTGAAAAATTGACTTTATCGAAAACACCACCACTTTGCCCTGGAATTGTTGCCATTATTAGAATAAAATCAAAATGTTGGTAGGCATCAAAAACAGTAATTGGAGAAGGAGTAATGACCGCTAAACCTTTTTTTCCAGAAATATCAGTGGGAATTTCTAAAGGCGATTTTAAATCTTCAAATTGAAAGGTTAAGTATTCAACAGGATGTTTACGTAATAAATCCCAGTATTTATCTGGGTTGTTGGTAATAATGTGTAAATCAATTGGCAGGGAACACCATTCGCGAATTTCTTGAATCTCAGTAAAAACGTTTGGATCGTCATTGCAATCAACATGTAATAAATCCACTTGATGTGCTACGAGGTCTTCAATCACTTCTTTCAAAGGTCGAACCTTGTCGCTATAAATCGATGCTGAAATTTTCATTAATTGGTTGGGATAAAAAGAGGATTAAAACTTCCATCGCAGATAACAATTCGACAAGTTTTAGGCTTAAAAACAGTGCTATCTAACTTTGTTTTCAATTCTAAAAAAAGTTTGATTTCTTCAAAAGTCATTGATTTTGGATCCTTTTTTTTGGAGGCAATCAGTTGAAGGTCAATTGTTTTTTTATCAAATTTCAATATGCGAAGGTGATGTATTTTGTCGCCGTTTAAGCCTTCTTTAATCCAGAAATCAAGTGTTTTTTGAGCCATTTCTTTGTAAGATTTATCTAAAAAATAAACTACAACTTTTTTGTCTTCAACCTTTTCACCATAGCCCTTGGAGCAGGAAAAAAGTGAAATCAAAACCAATAAAAAAAAGCATAATTTCATCGTGCGAATTTACGCATTGTTTTTTGAAAGCGATTCATGATTTTTAATTACCTCGGAGTAAATGCATTTAAGACAAGTTTGAAAAAAATAAAACCAGAGAAGTATATCGTTAACTAGGTTTTTACATTTGAAACAAATTAAAAAAAAGGAAGATTGAAATTGTTACAATCACGTATTCCTGTCTCAAAAATGTGAAGGTCTTGATTTACAATTCGGAATTATCAACGAAGATTAGAAATCAATCGTTCGTAATTATAAATTACCTTTGCAACCATGAATTATAAAAGCGTTCAAATACGTAAAGGAAAAGAACAATCCATTTTGAGAAATCATCCGTGGGTGTTCTCGGGTGCGATTTTTACTGATGTAACTGATTTACAAGATGGTGAAGTGGTTGAAGTGCACGATTTTAAAGGTCGTTTTTTGGCAATTGGTCACTTTCAACATGCCACGATTTCGGTTAGAATCTTGAGTTTTAAAGAAACAAACATCGATGCTGCTTTCTTCAATGAAAAAATTGGAAATGCTGTCAACTTGCGCTTGAAACTTGGTTTCTTGAACGAAAACAACACCATTTTCAGAATTTGTCATGGAGAAGGCGATAGTTTGCCTGGCCTAGTGATTGATTTTTACAATGGAGTTGCTGTTATTCAGTGTCATTCAATTGGAATGTACAATGCGATTGAATTGATTGCAAACGCTTTGAAAAATACTTTAGGTGAAAATCTAACTGCCGTTTATTCAAAATCATCGGACACTTTACCTGAACGCATCGCTCCAGAAGACAGATATATCATTGGTTCAAGCGAAACACCTCATCCTGCAATTGAAAATGGCGTGCATTATCAAATTGATTGGGTGAAAGGACAAAAAACAGGTTTCTTCATTGATCAACGCGAAAATCGTGCTTTGCTCGGAAAATATGCTTTTGGAAAAAAAGTTTTAAATACATTTTGCTATTCAGGTGGTTTCAGTTTACAAGCTTTGAACAAAGGAGCAGATTTGGTTCATTCGTTAGACAGTTCTAAAAAAGCGATTGAATTGACTGAAGCTAATGTTGCCATTAATTCGTTCAAAGGAGAACATGCTTCAATTGTTGCAGACGCGATGGAATATATGAAGGAATTGAAAGAAGATTACGACATCATCGTTTTGGATCCACCAGCTTTTGCGAAGCACCGCGAAAAACGTCACCAAGCTATTCAAGGATACAAACGTTTAAACGCAAATGCTATTCGTCAAATAAAACCAGGAGGATTGATTTTCACGTTCTCTTGTTCTCAAGTGGTCGATAAATATTTATTTACAAATACCGTTATTGCAGCAGCGATTGAATCGGGAAGAAACGTTCGAATTTTGGAACAATTACACCAACCAGCGGATCATCCAATTAATGCATTTCATCCTGAAGGCGAATATTTAAAAGGTCTTGTTATTCAAGTTGACTAATGCTCGATTTACGTTATAAAACGATTCTCGCAGTTGCGTTACCGATGATGGTTTCTGGTTTCATTCAGTCCATTGTTTTGCTAACCGACGCTTCATTTATTGCGCGCTATTCTACAGAGGCTTTCGACGCCGTTGGCAACGGAGGTTTACTTTACGTTACGATGTATATGACCTTACTTGGAATGGGAGATGGTGCGCAAATCATTATCGCTCGAAGAATTGGAGAAGAACGCTCGGATGCGATTGGTCGAATTTTTGGAACTTCCTTGTTTACGCATTTTTTATTGGCAATTATTTTATTCGCTGTGCTTTATTGGATAATGCCTGGAGCCGTTTTAGGATATTCAAAAAACCAAGAAATCGCTAGTTTACAAGGAGATTACGTTCAAATCAGGAGTTTCGCTCTGTTTTTTGCTATGATTACGATTTCCATTCAAGCGTTATTTTTAGCGAAAGGAAAAACGTGGGTTGTTTTGATGGCTTCGATTATTACTGCTTTAAGTAATGTTGTTCTTGATTATGGAATGATTTTCGGAGAATTGGGCTTTCCTGAAATGGGATTAAAAGGTGCAGCTTGGGCTTCAACGATTGCCGATGGAATGGGAATGTTATTTTTGGTAATTTACCTCATCTTCTCAGAAGAGCGTCGCATTTACAAGTTGTTTGAATATTTCTCTTTCAATTTTAAGTCAATGATTGAGTTATTGAAAGTTGGGAGTCCTTTGATGTTACAAGGTTTTTCAGCACTTGCAACATGGACATTATTCTTCACTTGGCTCGAACAAAAAGGACAATTCGATTTAACCGTTTCGCAAAACATACGTTCGATTTACTTCTTGGCATTTGTTCCGATTTGGGGTTTTGCAGGAACGACTAAAACCTACATTTCACAATACATTGGCGCAAAAGAATTCGATAAAATCCCAATAATTCAACGAAAAATTCAAGTGATGACCATTTTGTTTCTATTGTTCACTTTCCATGGAGCACTATTTTACCCCGAAGCGATGATAAGAATGATTAACCCAGAAGAAATTTACGTGCAAAAAAGTGCTGAAATTCTCCGATTAATAACGCTTTCCATTTTAGTTTTTGGATTTAGTTCTGTTTATTTTCAAACAATTCACGGTAGCGGAAACACCTTACATTCGATGATGATTGAGTTTACGTGTGTTATTATTTATTCGTGTTCCAGTTACTTTTTCATCAAAATCTGGAACTTGGACGTGTTTTGGATTTGGACCGTTGAGTACATTTACTTTACATTGCTAGGTGTTTTCTCCTTACTTTATTTACATTTTTACGATTGGAAAAAGAAAATTGTATGAGTCAAAATTCGAAATTATACCGAAGATGTTTTCAATTGTCGCATATAATGCTCGTTGAAAACTATCTCGGCATTATACCAATTGTATTTTTAAGCCCTATAATTTATGAGTAAAAAGTTATTACGTGTGGTTTTTATGGGTACGCCCGAGTTTGCAGTATCCATTTTAGATGCAATTGTTCAAAGCGAACACGAAGTTGTGGGTGTGGTAACTGTCGCAGATAAACCAGCAGGACGTGGTCAGCAATTACGTGAAAGCGCTGTAAAAATCTATTCGAAAGACAAAGGATTCCCCATTTTACAACCAGAAAAACTAAAAGACCAAAGTTTCCACGACGATTTGAGAGCTTTGAATGCAGACATTTTTGTGGTGGTTGCTTTTCGTATGTTGCCGGAAGTCGTTTGGGCAATGCCTCCAAAAGGAACGATTAATTTACACGCTTCGTTATTGCCAAAATACCGTGGTGCAGCTCCAATCAATTGGGCGATTATTAACGGAGAAAAAGAAACGGGTGTGACCACTTTTTTCATCAATCAAGTTATTGACACAGGTTCGGTTTTGGAACAAGAAAAAGTCGCAATTTCTGAAAATATGAACGCTGGTGAATTACACGATTCATTGATGCATTTAGGCGCAACATTGACTGTGAAAACCTTGAATGACATAGTAAATAATTCCATTCAATCGATTCCTCAAGATGAAAATTTAGCGAAAGAATTACCTCACGCACCAAAGATTTTCAAGCAAGATTGCAAAATTGATTGGAACGAAAGCGCACAAGCGATTCACAATAAAATCCGAGGACTTTCCCCCTACCCTGCTGCTTGGTGCACTTTGAAAAACGAAAAGAAAAACGAAGTCATTTCGTTCAAATTATTTACTTCTAAACTTGTTGAGGAAATTCCAACATCTGATGCACTCTTAAAACATCCGGACGGAATTCTTTTTCCTTGTAAAGATGGATTCGTATGTATTTCTGAATTGCAACCTGAAGGCAAACGCCGAATGAATTTCAAAGAGTTTTTGGCTGGGAATAGTTTAGAGGATTTATCAAAAAGCTAACGGATATTTTTTTTTAATGATAGGAATTCAGCAAACAACCTATACCAATGTGCATATTAAATGTCGCAATTGAATATCCATCTAGTATAATGCCGGATTATTCTTTAACGAGTATTTTGTGTGAATTTGCTAAGACGAATGAAAACAACTTTGGTATTAAATCATTTTGGGGTTACTTAGATGTACTATGTCAAAAAATATTGGCAACAATTGAACAAAAAGTCAAAAGAAATGAAGGTTAGCTAATTTTATTAAAAAGCGCAACCTAAAAACAAATAGAATCCCGTTGTTCCCTCGTTATTTATGGCAAAATCGACCCTTGTCCAAACGTCCTTTTTTGGGAATAATAAATAATGGATTCCTGCTCCGCCAGCATATTTAAAAAAATGAGGTGAAATGGTGGATACTTTATCAAATATGACTCCTGAAGAAGCAAAAACAGCTAAGCCAAACTTTTTCGCAAACGGCAACGGTAGCATCCTAAATTCTGTTTGAAGGCTAATATAATTTTTATCTCTAAACCTACCCAAATAATAACCACGCATCATCATTTCACCCCCCATCAATGCATATTGATTAAAAGGTGCATCACCAAGCGTAAATTGTCCGACTGACTGAAAAGCCAAAACATTTTTTTTACCCAAAGGATGAAAGTACCTAAAGTCAGTAAAAATAGACGAAAAATCAGTAATGCTTCCAAGTCTTTTGCTATATGCTAACATGGCTGTTTCAGCAAAAAAACCGTGACGTACGTTTAACACATTGTGTCGATTATCGTAAAGCAAGCCAAGTCCGACACCCAAATTATTAGATCCTTTAAATCCTTTGGGTGACAAAAGAGATACATCTGCCCCATTGGGATTAAAAGACACCCTACTCAAGCTATGAAAATCTATCTCTAAACCAATAAAAAAGTCACGCCAAATCTTTCTTAAAAAGCGCTCTTTCCAAGTGAAGGAAAAAGCATCAACTACAGCAATTTTTTCTTTTGGAGTGTTAGCACCAATCCCATGGTAAGAAAGTGGAAAACTTTGAATTCTGAGTTTCCCTAAAAAAAACCATGTATTCTTATTTGAATGAAGCGCATGTTCTATTATTCCTCCATATTGTTTTTCGGTTGTAAAAAAAGTGAACCCGTTAATCTCTGAAAGTCGATTATTAGTGTCCTTCCTAGCATATCCGACAACAACAGCACTCGCACCAAATTCCCATTTAGTCTCTGGTGCGTAGGCAACAGTTGGATAAGCAAGTGTTTGTAATTTTGATTTATCCGTAGAATCGTTTATGAACTTATTAAAATAACGGACAACAACATTTGGTTTTTTATCTTGTGTGAAAGCACCTTGAAAAAGTGTTAAGAATATCAGGAAAAGACTAATTTTTTTATTCATTTCCAAAAATAAAAACTCTTTCCCATTATTTAACTAAAAAGAGGATTTTAGTCGAAAAAAACAATTCATTCAATAACATTATAACATATAGAAAATAAAGCCTTTGATTGCAAAATGATTACATTGTTAGAGTCTGACTTCGAAAACAATTCAGATTTATGAACCAAGATAAACTACATTTTTATTACGCATTTAATTAGCAGCATCAATCGTTTTATTACGGAGAAAAGAAAGCTGCGATTCGAAAACAGATTTACTTGTGAAATAATTACTTTTACGATTCTTAAAATTACCCTTTACTAAAAAAAACAAGATTTCAAAAGTAGTTCTCACCGCTAGCATCTTCTTGTTAAAAAACTTAAATCGAAAAACAAACTAAACCAATGAATAAAAGCGAATTATTAGTAACAACACTAGAAAAAGGAATTTCTTATTCCACTTATTTAAACTTAACGGAAGAACTTTTAAGCCAAGGAATAACCACAGGTCTTAATCACGGTGCAGATTATGTTCACTATACTAATTTGAATCTTCACCGCATGAAGAGATTAGACAAAACGGTTGAAATCAATGTAGAATTAAAAACGTTGATTACTCAGATTAAAACACCACAAACCTGGTTAGTGATTTCTGAAGCGTGGTGCGGAGATGCAGCTCAAAATGTTCCTCTACTCCAAAAAATGGCAGACTTATCCGAAAATATCGATTTAAAAATCATTCTTCGCGACGAAAACCTGGAAGTAATGGACTTATACCTTACAAACGGTGGACGTTCAATACCAAAGTTAATCGCATTAGAAAATGAAACTTTGAACGAACTTTTCTCGTGGGGACCTCGTCCTGCAACGATTCAAACAGTCATGAATGAACTAAAAGCAGCGAATGTTACCGAAATAAGTGAAATCGTTGAAAAAATTCAAATCGCTTACAACCACGACAAAGCACAATCAATTCAAAGTGAAATGATTGAAATTCTAACAAATTATTTAATCTAATCAAAATGCAAAATTATAAAAACCACCTACGTTTATTTCCAGCTCATCATTTCGTTCTTCTACCAGCTATCTTAGGATTGTTTATTTGGAGTTGCATCCATTTTTTTGAAAAAGATGTCGCTTTACAAGATAGAATGTTTTGGATATTGTCAAGTTTCATTCTTATCTTACTCTCAATGATTACAAGAATTTACGCTTTAAAAAATCAAGATCGAATCATTCGTCTTGAAATGCGCCAACGTTATTTTGAATTAACAGGAATTTCCTTCACTGAAAAAGAGAAACAACTAAGATTGGGACAAATTATTGCCTTGCGTTTTGCCTCCAATGACGAATTGTTGCCGCTTATAGACCAAGCAATAAAGGAAAAACTATCAAATAAGGAAATCAAAATGGCAGTTAAAAACTGGCAAGCGGATAACCATAGAATTTAATTATTAATTCTTAATTCTTTTATCCTAATTTATGATTTTTCGCCCTATCTAATCCTTATATTTGCCTGATGCAACGAGTAAAGGACATAATGGTGCCAATTGAAATGGAACTCACTCAGTTTGAGGAACATTTCAAAAATACGATGCGTTCTGATGTTCCGCTTCTCGATAAAGTTACCCAATACATCGTCAAAAGAAAAGGAAAACAAATGCGTCCAATGTTTGTGTTTCTAACGGCTAAAATGCTCGGAGAAAGCAATGTGACCACCTTTGATGCTGCCTCTTTGGTGGAATTATTACACACAGCAACGCTCGTTCATGATGATGTGGTAGATGATGCAAACGAACGTCGTGGCTTTTTTTCAGTCAATGCGCTTTGGAAAAATAAAATAGCTGTACTCGTTGGAGACTATATGCTTTCGCGTATCCTTTTACTTTCCATAGAAAAAAATAACACAGAATTATTGGGTGTTGTTGCTAGAGCCGTTCGGGAAATGAGTGAAGGGGAATTGCTACAAATTGAAAAAGCGCGTCATTTAGATATCACTGAGGAAGTTTATTTTGAAGTAATTCGTAAAAAAACAGCTTCCTTGATTGCTACTTGTTGTGAAGCAGGAGCGATCAGTGTTGGAGCAATGGAGCAACGAGAAAATATGCGTAAATTCGGAGAATTAGTTGGTTTAGCTTTTCAAATTAAAGACGATATTTTCGATTTTGGAAGTCCTGGAAATATTGGTAAACCAACAGGGAATGACATCCGCGAACAAAAAATGACCTTGCCTATTATTTACACCATCAATCATGGTTCAAAAGAAGTACGTTCAGAATTGGTGGATATTGTAAAAAATCACAACGAAGAATCAAAATATATCCAAAAAGCGATTCAATTAGTAATCAGTAACGGTGGAATTGAATACGCACATCAACGAATGACAGAACTTGCAAACGAAGCATTAGCAATCCTTCAACCACTCCCTGAAAGCGATGCAAAACGTTCATTAATTGGATTAGTTCATTACACTATAAATAGAGATAAATAATTATGAAACTTGCACTTTATACCTTTTTATTACTTTTTATTGCTGTTTCCTGCACAGACAAAAAAGTAGATGAAACAAATAAAAAACCAAAAACTGAAAAACTCACCGAAATTAAAAACGGACGTTTCACCGAATGGTATCCTGGTAAAAAACAAATCAAGTTTCAAGGAATGTTAACTAAAAAAGGTGACAGAAATGGTAAATGGACTTTTTATTCTGAAACAGGAAATGAACTTTCGATGACGGTTTATGAAAACGGGAAAAAAGAAGGTTTTACAGTTGTGAAATATCCTAACGGGGCAATTCACTATACTGGAGAATACAAAAATGATAAATCGGTTGGTGTTTGGAAAACATACGACGAAAAAGGTAAATTAGTCACTGAAAAAGACTTTGGATACACTGAAGAATGAGCAAAATACCTAGTCATATAATTGATGAAATAATTCAAACAGCTCGCATTGAGGAGGTTATTGGAGAGTTTGTGAGTCTAAAAAGAGCAGGTTCCAATCTGAAAGGTTTAAGTCCTTTTACGGATGAAAAAACACCTTCATTTGTTGTGTCGCCCGCAAAGCAAATTTTCAAATGTTTTTCAACCGGAAAAGGTGGTTCTGTGGTCACTTTCTTAATGGAAAAAGAACATTTTTCATATCCAGAAGCATTGCGATGGTTAGCTGACAAATACAATGTTCAAATTCCAGAAGAAACTGCGCCTACTGCAGATGAATTAGCTGCAAAAACCGAACGCGATTCCTTGTATATTATCAATGAATTTGCGAAAAATCACTTTATGCAGAATTTGCACGAAAGTGAAGAAGGCAAAGCGATTGGAATAACTTACTTTGAAGAAAGAGGTTTCCGAAAAGACATCATCGATCGATTTCAATTAGGTTACAGCATTAATGTTAGTGACGATTTCACCAAAGCTGCAATAGCAAAAGGATACAAATTAGAATATTTACAAAACGTAGGTTTAGTAAAAACGAAAGACGAGCGCAACTTCGACTTTTTCCGTGGAAGAGTGATGTTTCCAATTCACAGTATTTCAGGAAGAGTGTTAGGTTTTGGAGGGCGTACACTTTTTACAGATAAGAAAATTGCGAAATATTTCAACTCGCCTGAAAGTATTATTTACAACAAAAGTGAAATACTTTATGGTTTGTTTTTTGCCAAAGGCGACATTGTAAAATACGACGAATGTTTGCTTTGTGAAGGATATACAGATGTAATTTCCATGCACCAATCAGGGATTCAAAATGTAGTTTCCTCTTCCGGAACTTCATTAACGAAGGAGCAAATCAAATTAGTGAAACGCTACACACAAAATTTAACGATCTTGTATGATGGCGATGCCGCTGGAATTAAAGCCAGCTTTAGAGGTATTGATTTGATTTTGGAAGAAGGAATGAACGTAAAAGTTGTACTTTTTCCTGATGGTGAAGATCCAGATTCGTTCGCTAAAAAAACGAGTACAGCAGAATTAGAAAACTTTATAAAATCACACAAACAAGATTTTATAACTTTCAAAGCTTCAATTTTATTAAAAGAAGGAGAATCAGACCCGCTTAAGAAATCGGAGTTAATTAGAGAAATCGTGCATTCAGTTTCGTTGATTCCTGATCAAATTACACGTTCGGTATATGTGCAAGAGATTTCGAGGCAATTTGATATTAATGAAACAATCATCAGTAATGAATTGATGCGTTTACGCAAAAATACGATTGCTAAACAAATTCAAGAACCAGAATTAAGGGATCTACCTTTACCCAAAAATATTAAACCTTTTGATTTAAATCAAGCACCTGAATTAATTGAAATTGAGAAAGAAAGCAATTTTATTTTTGAAAAAGAATTGATTCGTTTATTACTCAAATATGGTATCTTAGAAGTACATATACCAAATGCCGTTGACAGCGAAAAAAACAAGACGAGCGTAATAGAATTTATTCACGAAGAATTAAGTAAAGATGAATTAATCTTTGAATTTCCGCTATTTTCTAAAATATTTTCACATTTTGTAGAAGGTTTGAGTGATAATACTCTTTACTCATCCTCGTATTTCCTGCGTCACGAAGATCAAGAAATCGTAAGTTTTGTGAGTGATATAGAATCTAACGAGTATGAATTGAGTCACAACTGGGTCAACAAACACAATATTTACACGCGATTAGAGGGTGATGACTTATATTCAACGGTCATTTTTTCAATTTATAACTTCAAGTATAATAAGGTTGATTTACATTTAAAACAACTAAAACGTAAAATTTCATCGGAAAAATTTGAAGAAGATGATTTATTATTACTACTTTCCGAACAGATGGCATACGAACGAGTTAAGAAAGTTTTTTCCGAAAAATTAGGTCGTATAATTCTTAGATAATTATGTTTAGTACAACTTTATTTAACATTGGTCCTTTTAATATTTGTCTTTGGAACCTAGTTTTCTTGGCAATAATATTTTTGATTGCCGCAATTCTGCGACGTATTGTCCACAAATCATTAAAAAACTATGCAAAATCTGCCAATATAAATCTTGAAGGTAGACGTTTGACTTGGTTAAAACTAGTTAGTCAAAGTGTATATTTAGTAGCATTTTACGTAGGTGTTTTAAGTTTCAAATTCAACAATAAAGACATTACTTTTGGTGACTTCCTAGACTTTAAATTAATTAACTTAAAGTCTTTTAAACTAGATTTTTACGACATATTAGTTATAGTATCGGTTTTCTATGGTGCGCGTATTATCGTTAACCTCGTCAGACTTTATCTCGGTCGAAAGTTCAAAAAAAGCGAAAGTCACGATTTAGCTACCGAATATGTATATATGCAAGTTGCGCGCTACATAATTTATATTTTTTCAATTTTATTATGTTTTCAAATTTTAGCGATAGATTTAACCTTGCTTCTGACAGGTTCTGCTGCGTTATTGGTCGGTATTGGACTTGGATTACAAGATGTGTTTAAAGACATGTTTGCAGGTGTAGTTTTACTTTTTGAAGGTAATATTAGAATTGGGGATATTGTTGAAATAAATTCAATAGGGAACAATGGTGATAAGGAAGGAATTATAGCGAAAATTGTAAAAATAAACGTTAGAACGACTGAAATTCAAACACGAGACGGTAATATGTTGATTATTCCAAATACTAAATTGACGCAAGAACAAATTGCAAATTGGAGTCATGGTTCAGAATTATCTCGTTTTAAAATTAATATTTCTGTCGATTATGGAAGTGATACGGAACTTGTTCAACGTTTACTAAAACAAGCAGCTTTAGCACATCCGAAAGTTAAAAATAGTCACCCAATTTCTATAATTCTTAATAATTTCGGAGATTCAGGATTAGAAATGCAATTGGTTTTTTGGGCAGATCAAAGCTGGGATATTGCTATTTACAAATCCGAAATCCGCTTTGAAATTGACCGATTATTTAGAGAAAATAACATCATCATTCCTTATCCGAAAAGGTCGGTAATAATTGATAAAAATTGATATTGTTACATCAATCAAAACAATTAAATCTAAAAAATTAATCAGCAAGCATCAGCTTATAACGCTGAATCGTATTTTCAATTCCTAAATACAAAGCATCTGAAATCAGGGCGTGACCTATTGAAACTTCGTCTAACTGAACTAAGGATTGTTTGAAAAAGCGCAAGTTTTCAAGACTTAAATCATGTCCAGCATTTATTCCAAGATCTTGACTGACGGCGAATTTTGTTGCCTCAATATAGGCTGTTATTGCCTCTTCTTTATCTATTGGAAAATGTTCAGCATAGGGTCCAGTATACAATTCAATTCGCTCCACACCTAGTTTTGCAGCATTTTCAATCAACTCAATTCTTGGTTCAATAAAAATCGAAGTTCGGACACCTAAATTCTTAATTGTTTGACAAATTTCTTGCAAAAAATCAAAATATTGAATTGTGTCCCAACCAGCATTAGAAGTTAAAACTCCGGGCGGATCCGGAACTAAAGTTGCTTGTGTGGGACGTAAATCTTTAATCATTTGAAGAAAACGAGCATCTGGATAACCTTCGATATTGAACTCAGTCGTTACCACTTCTTTCAGTTCGTAAGTATCTTTTGTGGTAATGTGACGCTCATCAGGACGAGGGTGAATCGTAATTCCATCTGCACCGAAACGTTCGCAATCAATGGCGAATTGAACCACATTTGGCAGCGCTCCACCACGTGCATTTCTGATGGTTGCTATTTTATTGATATTGACACTAAGTTTCGACATTGGTATAAAATTTGACAAGCAAAATTACAAACTCTGAAAGGATTTTACTACTTTGGCACTTCTTATGATAGCAAATGATTTAATTACGGAGGAAATACCCCCTCTAGTTCACTCAGATACAGGCGAAAAGGCCATAAATTGGATGGATGAATTCAAGGTTTCACATTTACCTGTCCTTAAAAATGGGAATTTTGTGGGCGTTGTTTCTGAGTCAGATATTCTCGATCATTTAGATTTAGATAAAACGTTGGATGGTTTGTTTCAACATTTACCGCGACCTTACGTGAAATCTTCAGCACATATATATGAAGTGCTTGCCAAAATGTCAGAGTTTAAGTTGAGTGTAATTCCAATTTTAGACGACCAAGAACATTATGTCGGTTGTACAAGTATCTACAAGCTAATGACCGAATTAGCCAACACTGGAAGTATTAAAGAAACAGGTGGAATATTAATTTTGGAAATAAATACTATTGATTATTCAATGGCGCAAATTGCACAAATCGTGGAAAGTAACAATGCTCGTATTTTAAGTTCATACATTCTTTCCAATCCAGATTCGATGAAACTCGATGTTACGCTGAAAATCAATCAATTAGATTTAACGAGTATCATTCGCACTTTTGAACGATATGACTACCTTGTTAAAGCTTCATTTCAATACGGAATGGGCGATGAAGACTTGAATTGGCGATATGATGCCTTAATGAATTTCATGAAGTTTTGAGTATGAGAGTAGCCATTTACGGAAGAAAAGTTAATAAACAAATAGCTGAATATTTCATCAAATTACTCGATATTTTAGAAGAATTTGGATGGAAACCAGTAATTGAAGAAGAATTAAATCATCAATTAATTCAAAAATCAGGAATTTCAGAAAACTATGAAATATTTAAAGACCACAAAGATTTTCACTCTGGTTTAGATTTAGTTATCAGCATGGGTGGAGACGGAACTTTTTTAAAAACAGTAAGTTACATTCGAAATTCTGGTGTTCCAATTATGGGAATCAACACAGGAAGATTAGGTTTTTTAGCAAATATCTCTAAAGATGCAATGTATGAAACGTTATCACAAGTAAAGAATAAAGAATATGAATTTCAGTTGCGTTCTTTATTACGAGTTCATACCGAAGAAGATTTATTTGGAGCTGATAATTTTGCTCTGAATGAACTGACTTTGCACAAAAAAGATACTTCATCAATGATTACCATTCATGCTTCCTTGGATAATAAATATTTGAATACGTATTGGGCCGACGGTTTAATCGTTGCAACTCCAACTGGATCAACTGCTTATAGCTTAAGTTGCGGTGGACCTATCATCACACCTGGGTGTCAAGTGCATATCTTAAATCCAATTGCTCCACATAATTTGAATGTACGTCCGATGGTGGTTCCAGATCATTTGCCAATATCATTAGAAGTCGAAGGACGCGACCGCACTTATTTATTAAGTTTGGATGGCAACTCAAAAAGTATTCGACAAGGAGAACAAGTAGTGATTCGTAAGGCTGAATTTATGATCAATGTTATTAAATTTGAGGACAATAATTTTTTAGATACAATTAGAAATAAAATGTTGTGGGGAATTGATACCCGAAATTAAAAAGTAAAAACAATGAAAAAAGGACTAATTATTTTAGGAGCTGGATTGCTACTTTCTAGCACAGCAATGGCTCAAACACCAACTCAAAAGAAAATCACAAACAAGGTCGATTCTGTTTCCTATTTGGTAGGAATGAATATTGGTGCAAGTATTTTAAAAGACTTCAGCGAAGCAAATGTTGAGGTTTTGTTAACAGCAATTCAAGATATTATTTTGGGAAAACCACCAAAAATAAACGATCAAAGCAACACCATAACTAATACTTATTTTCAAAGCAAAGCGCAAGCTACAGCAGAAAAACAAAATGGTAAACAAAAAGCTGAAGGTGAAAAATTCATGGCTGAAAATAAGAAAAAACCGAACATAAAAGTTACCGTAAGTGGTTTGCAATACGAAGTTATTACAGAAGGAACAGGCGAAAAACCAACAGCTACTTCTAAAGTAAAAGTTCATTACCATGGAACAACACCCGATGGAAGTGTTTTTGATAGTTCTGTAGATCGTGGGGAACCGATTGAGTTTGGATTAAACCAAGTAATTAAGGGTTGGACAGAAGGTCTGCAATTGATGAAAGTGGGTGGAAAATATAAATTTTACATACCTCAAGAATTGGCTTATGGTGCAAATCCACAGCCAGGAAGTATCATCACACCATTTATGCCATTGGTTTTTGAAGTTGAATTATTAGGAATTTCTAAATAAAAAAAATGAAAATTAAATTTTTAATTGCTGCATTATCGCTTGTTTCTACTAGTTTATTCGCACAACAAGCTTCATACGACCCTGGTATTTACGCTGAATTCAATACCTCAAAAGGTATGATAGTTTGCGTTTTGGAACATCAAAAAACACCAATGACGGTTGGTAATTTTGTTGGTTTAGCTGAAGGGAATTTAAAAGTTGATACAAAAGAAATCACAAAACCATACTACAACGGATTGAATTTTCATCGTGTTATCAAAGATTTCATGATTCAAGGTGGCTGTCCGAAAGGCGATGGTACAGGCGATCCAGGATATAAATTCTATGATGAAATTGTTCCAGAATTGAAACACATCGGACCTGGAATTTTATCTATGGCGAACTCTGGTCCAGCGACGAACGGCAGTCAATTTTTCATTACTCACAAAGCTACGCCTTGGTTAGATGGAAAACACACTGTTTTTGGTCACGTAATTAAAGGACAAGAAATTGTAGATGCAGTTCAGCAAGGCGACAAAATTGAATCGATCAAAATTGTGCGTGTTGGAGCTGATGCTAAAAACTGGAATGCAAACACTGAATTTAATAAAGTATATGCACCAAGAAAAGCGGAGGAAGACAAGAAAAATGAAGCTTACGCTAAGATTGCAGCTATGTCTGAAGAGGAATACAAAGCTTTTATGTTTGCAGAGGTAAAGAAAATTTACAAAAAAGCAAAAATGACAAAATCAGGTTTGGTTTATGTGATTGATAAAAAAGGGAAGAAATTAAAACCGGTTGAAGGTTCAAAAGTTTCTTTACACTACGTTGGAACGTTTAGAGCGGACGACAAGAAATTTGATTCTTCACGCGACAGAAACCAACCGATGGATTTTAATTTCAAGAAACAACGCATGATTGCTGGTTTTGAGGAAGGTATTGGTTTGTTGGGTGCTGGAGGAAAAGCAAAATTATTCATTCCTTATTTTCAAGCGTATGGAAAAGGTGGACGTCCAGGGGCAATTCCACCCTACTCTGATTTAGTTTTTGACATTGAAGTGCTTTCAGTTGAGTCAGCAACTATTGATGAACACGAGGGTCATGATCACGATTCACATGATGGACACAAACATTAATTGAAAGTTAATTTTATTTGAAACCTAAAAGTCGTGATTTTTATTGCGACTTTTTTTTTTAGAGATGGATAGTCATAAAATAAGACCGTTGCAAAACCCATTTCTCATCGTTACTTCAAAAATTTAACATCCTCATTAACAAGGGTTAACTCCGGTATTAAATTTTTGAAAAGCCTCGATTAATTACTTTTGAGAAAGTCTTATAAAATTACTAAACTTTCAGTTATCCGTGACGAATCACTCTCAACTTTCAGTTCTACATTCAAAGCGCTCCTTTAATAATTAGTTCCACCAAACTAGGATCGAGCAAAGTACTTGTATCTCCCAAATTTGAAGTTTCTCCTTCAGCAATTTTTCGTAAAATTCGACGCATAATTTTTCCTGAACGTGTTTTTGGTAAACCCTGTACAAACTGAATTTTATCAGGTTTCGCAATTGGTCCGATAATTCTTGAAACTGTTTGGATAATATCTTTCTTCGATAAGTTTGAATCGCCATGTGTTTCATTATAAATTACATAGGCATAAATTCCTTGTCCTTTGATGTCGTGCGGATAACCAACAACAGCGCTTTCAATTACTCCAGCATGCATATTGATTGCATTTTCAACTTCAGCAGTTCCAATTCGGTGGCCACTAACATTCAAGACATCATCTACCCTACCCGTTATGCGATAATCACCATCTTCGTCGCGCAAACAACCGTCGCCTGTAAAGTATTTGTTTTCATAAGTGGAGAAATAAGTTAAACGGCAACGTTCATGGTCATTGTAAGTTGTTCGAATAATTCCAGGCCATGGGAACTTGATACAAAGATTCCCATTTACTCCATTTCCATTAATTTCATTCCCATTTTCATCTACCAAACAAGGTTGAATTCCGGGTAATGGCAAAGTTGCATATGATGGTTTACTTGGTGTGATTCCAGCTAAATTTGAAATCATTACACCGCCCGTTTCTGTTTGCCACCAAGTATCTACTATCGGACAATTTCCTTTTCCAATGTTTTGGTCGTACCAATGCCAAGCTTCTTCATTGATAGGTTCGCCAACTGTCCCTAGCACTTTTAGCGAACTCAAATTTTTTCCAGTAACATATTTCAAACCAAAGCCCATCAAACTACGAATCGCTGTTGGTGCTGTGTACAAAATATCTACTTTGAATTTCTCAACAATTTCCCAAAATCTTCCAGCATCTGGCCAAGTTGGTACTCCTTCAAACATTAAGGAAGTTCCTCCAGCACTTAACGGCCCATACATAATGTAGCTGTGGCCTGTAATCCAGCCAATATCTGCGGTACAAAAATGAATTTGTCCTGGTTGGTATTGGAATGTATTTACAAACGTATAATTTGCCCAAATCATATAACCAGCAACGGTATGAACCACCCCTTTAGGTTTACCTGTAGAACCTGAAGTGTAAAGAATGAACAAAATATCTTCTGCTCCCATTTCAACCGCTGGGCAAGCCGGATTTCCTTGAGTTTCCACTTTTTTGATTTCATCTTCCCACCAAACATCGCGACCTTTAATCATACTCACGGGAGTGCGCGTTCGAGTGCAAACAATTACTTTTTTAATCGTTTTATTTCCAACCAAAGCGTCATCGATCACACTTTTTAATGGAATATCTTTTGCTCCGCGAAATGCTCCATCGCAGGTTATAATAAACTCAGCTTTAGCATCGTCTAATCTATCGGCAATTGCTTGTGCAGAAAATCCACCAAAAATTACGGAATGAATCGCTCCAATACGTGCACAAGCTAAAGCAGCGATTGCCAATTCTGGAATCATTCCCATATATAAACATACACGATCACCTTTGTCAACACCATTGTTTTTCAAAACGTTTGCAAATTGAACCACTTTAAAATGCAATTCTTTATAGGTTAAAACACGGTGATGTTCATCTGGATTATTTGATTCCCAAATAATTGCAGGCGTATTTCCATTCGTTTCCAAATGACGATCGATGCAATTTTCTGTAATATTTAAAGTTCCACCTTGAAACCATTTAATCGACGGTTGCGTGAAATTCCATTCTAAAACTTTGTCCCATTTCTTTTTCCAAGTAAACGTTTCAGCAATCTCAGCCCAAAATTGTTCGGGGAATTCAACGCTTCTTTCATAATTTTTCTTGTAATCTTCGAGCGATTTAATTTGATACGGATAATTCATAGTTTTCCTTTTCTTTTATAGTTTTCGCAAAATATTTTTCAGAATCTGAAATTGAATTCAAAAGCTCAATATGTTGATTAATGAAGCAAACAATTTCATTTGACAATTCTCTTTTTTTACAAAGCTTTTAAAAGCTCGCCAAGTTGCTGATATCGACTTATTACTTTTGTGTTTGCTAAAATGTGTTGTCTTTCAATTAGTTTTTTCATAATCATTATTTTGTTTTAAGCTGTCCGCTAATCGGGTCAAGAAAGGTAATTTCACCCTTACCTTCCCACAGAGCCGTGCGTGAAAGTCTCCCTTCACACGGCTCTTCATGTTAGTAATTCCATTAAAAGTAAATACTTTCATGGATATACCAATAACCAATGTTCAAATAAATTGGGTTTTTCTTTTTATTTTGTTTTCAGATATTTCACTGATTCCATTTTATACAAATCTTTTTTTTTATTTTACCCATTTAACTAGTCGTACGTTTAGTTGATTCCAAATAATTCGCATGTCATCCTTTCAAAAATGATGGTAATAATTGATTATTCCACGAATAATTAGATTGATTTCTTTTGTAATTTGTTCCAGTGGTTTTCTGCGTTTGTGTAAGTTCATCTCTTTGAATTTCTGCATTATACTCGTTTTCGATTTCTGACTTACACAAATACTTGGTATGGATTTAACTTTCCCATTTCCTTTTGTTTTGTAGGCTCTTGGACGTATGATAAATCCTAGGAAGTCGTTGTTCCCGTTTTTAACTTTATCGCTTACCACCAACTTATTTCCTCTAGTCGCAGCATAAGGCGGTTTGATAACTATTCCTGAAAATCGTCACTGAGAGACCAACTCTCATCTGTTTTAAAGCACCAATCAGTCGACTGCTGATTGTTCAATTCACACAAGTTTTGCAGCTACAAGAGGTTGGCTATTTCGGAGTACAAAACTGTCTGCCATCAATGAATCCGCCGCAGCGGACACAAAGCTTCATGTAACCATTAAACCGCCAATTTTTTGAAGGTACTGTTACCTGGATGCTTTGTTTTTAAGTGTAGCACCTGTTATTATTTAATTACTTTCTTGGTTAAAACTCTTTTTTTATCTTTAAGAAATATAATAAAATAAATACCTTTTTCCAAATTCATTAAGCTTAATGAATTGTTTTCAGGGTTATTGACGTTTGAAACTACTTGCCCTTTTGAATTATAAATAATAATTTCATCTGATAAAATATTTTTATCCCAATAAAGCACAGACGATGTCGGGTTTGGGAAAATTAATGTTTCAGCGTTTTCAGAATTATAATCAATAGAAGCTGAGACATCCGTTCGTGTAATATCTACCTCAATACCATGAAAAATATCATCAATATTATCTGTATTTACCAACATAAAATCAGAACCCAAAAAGCCATTTTGGTTAATTATTGGATTGTGTATTGTTACATTAGTTGTTTTCCATTGATTATCACCAATTCCTGTTATATTAATGGCAGTCTGTAAGCCTGATGAATTATAATATTTTAATGCCCAAGTCGAATTTGGATTTTTATCAAGCCACGTAATTTTAAATGTTAAAGTGTCTGGATCTGAAAGGGTAAATACATCGGAATCGAATTTAAAATACATAGTGTCTTTACCACTGCTGTTTTCAAAAGAACGTGCAAAACGGTCGTATTTTGATGAGTTGGAATTAATAACGCCCCTTACCCTGAAAAGACCAATTGAGGTAGCGTCAGGGTTTATTTGAGAAATCCATCTTTCGTAATTCCCCTCTTCAATATTCCATCCAGCATCGTTATACCCTGTTTGCTGATCACGTTGATATACTTGTCCTTGAGTAGCCGAAAACACATCATCCATTTGAGCACCACGGCTTGCATAGGCATTGCAAATAGCAATATATCGAGCCTGATTTTGTTTATTGGCTTGACCATAAATATTTTCTGGAAATTTAATGGTGTTTTGAGAATTTAATCCTTCATGGAAAATGGAATAGGCAGCATCTGCAGTGCTTGGATATACTTGTTTGGAATATTTATTAAACAGCTTAAAAACATCATGTAATTCTGGTTTTGATTGTGCTTCTTGCAATGCACTTTGGGTAACAAGCCAAACCGAAAGACCCGTATTTAGCCCACTAAATGCACCCCAGTAAAAGCCTAATGGCACATTAATTTGGTATAAGGGCTTCGTCCATGTTTGATCCATTTCTGCTGCAGAAGATAAATGTAATCCTTGTGGATTAACAAGATAAGGTGTCCAAGTAGTTTTAAAATCTAATTCACCCGAGAGATGATGGCCTCTAGCGTACGCTCCGCCTTTTGTTCCAAATCCATAAGTAATATTAGTGGTTACCCATTGCCATTCTAAAGGTTCGTCAACAGGGTCAATATTATTAAAAAGAAGTCCAATTTGGGTGTTGTTATTCCCCGTATTAAATGTTAGTCTAAATTTTTCAAATACTTCTAAACGGAATTCACGCCATTGATTATCGGAAATAGTATAAAAAGAATCAAGAGGTGCTCCCTTATATGCAACTTCATCACCTGTGCATCCAGTTTTTACTTGAACATATGCAATATGATTGAATAGATTTAGTGGTTGTGATCGTAAGAAATTGCCAAAACTTTCTATCATATTGAAATAATGTGTTTTATAATCGATGTCTAAATAATATGGATATTGTGTCCAATTTGGATGTTGTGTATCATTAGTAAGCACACTAGGTACAGCATTAGCGTAAATCCAAGCTGGGGCATCGGGACCAACTCCTACGCTTATGTTAACCATCTGATTGTTAGTGTAAGCTGCTTGTAATACAGTTTGAATTTCAGACCAATCGTATTGATTTGAGTTATTTGGCTGCACATCTTCCCAGTTTACATCAGCACTTTTGCCCATTAAATATTGGTAATCAGTATCAACTGAAATGTCATAGGCATTTGATCTGTCCCAAACACCATAGGAATTAACTGGTAAAATGGTTGATTGAGCATTTACAGAAAGTGCAGACAAATTAAATGTAATTATATTCAATAAATAGTATTTAACTTGTTTTTTCATTTACATTTAATTTTTAGTCAACCTATTTTTAGACGATGCAGTGCTTGAGCTTGCAGGTAACGGTTTGCGTGTATGCGCTCGTAGCCCTGTGTTGCGCCTGCGGTAGGGCAATATTGCTTACACGCTGTTTTGTCTTCGGCAGGGTTACGGTTAATTTACAGACATAAATCCGATTAAAACCGAATAACGAATTAAAATTGATTAAATCTGATAGGTTTTGAAAATGAAAAATAGGAACTTTGTTGAGCATCGTATTCCAAAGATAAAAATTCATTTCAAACTCACAAGCCTAAAAAAGAAGAAAAGAGGAACTAAACCCAACCCACCCTCTCGCGTTAGGGATAGTAGTGTAAAGCCCAAAGGAGGAACGACGAGGACTTGCAACGAATAGCCCGACCCAGACAAAAACTGTGGAGGAACGGAACAGTTTTTCGTCAGGGAACGCCCAAATCTTTAATAAAACCCTACCTCAACCAATACATAAAATTGGTAGAAGGTTTTTCGTTGGATTGTTTTACAAGTTGAAAGTTTGGTTTTCTGAAATTGGTCATTCGTACTTTTACGGCCAATAGTTTTTCTTCGCGCGCAATTAGCAAGTCAGCTGTTTCTGCGGTTCCTAAACCACTCATCATTGCTTCTAACATCGACTGATCTACTCGGTAGGAATTACATCCCACAATTTCATCTCCAACGCTGATTCCTGCTTCTTCGGCACTTGAACCTGCACGCACGTTTTTCACCATCACTTTTCCTCCTTCTTCACGCACTGTTGCACCGAAAGAAGGCTTAAAGCTCGTGTTGTCAACTATTGAAATTCCAACTTTGTCAAATACTTCTGCATAAGGCAAAATCTCTGTTCCGTCAATGTATTTTTTATAGAATTCATCTAGGTTTTTGCCAACGAATTTCTCCAATTCTGCTTTAAATTCTGTTTCAGAAAAACCACGATTCATTTCGATAAAGTACTTTTTGTACAAATGCTGAAAGAAATGGTCCAAGCATTGTTTTCCTTTGGAATTATCAATGATTAAAATGTCGATAATGGACGCAATCACCGATCCGCGCGAGTAATAAGTCATTGAAGTATTGGCGCTGTTTTCCGTTGGACGATAGGCTTTAATCCACGCATCAAAACTAGCATGCGCAACTGGCTGAACACGTGTACCAACAGAACCTTCAACGTAATTAATTGAACCTTGTAATTTGTTTAAGAAATCTTCTTTGCTCATAAATCCTGCTCTCACAAGAATCAATTTTTCGTAGTAAGAAGTGAATCCTTCCATCACCCAAAGTAGGCTTGTGTAATTTTCTTGGTCGTAATCGAAAGGGCCTAATTCAATCGGTCGAACGCGTTTCACATTCCATAAGTGGAAATATTCGTGTGCCACAAGTGAAAGAAAACCAGTGTATTCCGCACCTTGATACGTCCAGCGATTCACACTTAGTGTTGTGGAATTGGTGTGTTCCAAACCGCCTTGACCATCGACCACATTGTGAATGATAAAAACATATTCTTTGTTTGGATTCACCCCAAAAACGTCCGTTGCAGCTTGAACTACTTTTGCCATGTCTTTTTTCAAGGTTGCAATATCATAATTTCCTTCTCCGTACATAGCAACTGTGTGTTTAACGCCAGCAGCTGTAAAATCAAAAACTACGTGGTTTCCAATTTCAATCGGGCAGTCAACTAACTGATCATAGTTGGAAAAATCAAATGTTTCAGAACCGTCTTTTGCGATGGACATTTTAGCTTTTGGAAGTGCTGTTGTAATGGTGTTAAAAGTTGGGTGCTTAACGATTTCTAACAGTCCGCTTTTGTCTTTGTAACCATCTACGCACATAAAAACGCCTGAACCACTTACAAAGCCATGCGTTAAATCTAAAAATGAAGCACGAACAGATAATTCAAAAGAATAAACTTCATACTTCACTTTTATTTTCTTTTCGCCATTTGATTTAACGGTCCACGTGTTTTTCGATTTTTTCACCACTTGGATTTCCTTTCCATTTTCGTCGAAAGCTTTTACCAAATTCAAGTTTTTTGAAAACTCGCGCACTAAATACGAACCAGGTGCCCAAACAGGTAATTTTAGATTTAACTCCTTTTCTTTGAAATCAGAAAGTGTCATTTCCACTTCAAAATAGTGGTTTTGTGGTTTCGGCATGCGCAATTGATACGCGATTGTTTGAGCGCTTAATTGAAAAGTCAAGAGGGTAATTGCGAAAAGGAGGATTTGTTTCATTTTATGTTATTTTTTTGAATACAATTATATTCGGTTCTAAAAATATCTAAATACATTGGATTTCTTCCCGCAGAAAGCACAGAAAGCGCAGAAAAAAATTAAAGACTCTTTTTTTTAAATCTATATTGAATCTGCGACTTCTTTTTCTTCTGTGGGAAAACACTTTGATTACTTAACTGAAATTTTACTTGCAACATCTTTAGCAATTTCAACAAGCTCGGTGACATTTTCTGTGCCAAAAGCCAAAGCAACAGCCATTCTGCGATACGGACGAGTTGTTGGTTTTCCGAATAGTTTAAAGTCTGTGTTTGGAACTTTTGCCGCTTCGTTCAATCCTTCAAATTCAGGTTGATTACTCGATTCAGAAGTAGCTAAAACGACAGCACTTGCTCCATTTCTCAACAAGGTAACTTCTGGAATGGATAAGCCTAGTACGGCTCTTGCGTGTAATTCAAACTCTGAGAAATTTTGTGTTCCTGCCAATGTCACCATTCCAGTGTCGTGTGGACGAGGAGACAATTCAGAGAAATACGCCCCTTCTTTCGTGATGAAAAATTCTACACCCCAAATTCCAGCTCCGCCTAAAGCCGCTGTAACCTTTGCTGCCATTTCTTGTGCTTCAGCTAAATGTGCTGGATGCATCGCCATCGGTTGCCAACTTTCTTGGTAATCTCCGCGTTCTTGTCGGTGACCAATTGGTGGACAAAACAAAGTCGGACCCTCTTTTTGTGTTACTGTCAACAACGTAATTTCGTAATCAAAATCAATGAATCCTTCTACTATCACTTCTTTCAAATCACCACGAGAACCTTCCATAGCGTACTCCCACGCTTTTTGAATATCCGCTTCGCATTTGATAACCGATTGTCCTTTTCCAGAGCTTGACATCAACGGTTTCACCACGCACGGAATTCCAGTAACTGCTACTCCAGCTTTCAATTCTTCGAAGCTTGTAGCATAACGATAAGTGGCAGTCCTTACTCCAACTTCAATTGCTGCTAAATCGCGGATTGCTTTACGATTCATTGTGAAATTTGCTGCTTTAGCACTTGGAACAACTTGTATTCCTAGCTTTTCGTAATCGTAAAAACGTTCGGTGCGAATGGCTTCAATTTCAGGTACAATCAAATCCGGTTGGTGTTTCGCAACAATTCGGTCCAAAGCATCGCCGTCTAACATATTGATGACTTCAAATTCGTGTGCCACTTGCATAGCAGGTGCGCCTTCATAGCTATCTACTGCAATTATGTATTGACCCAAACGCTGACACGCAATCACGAACTCTTTTCCAAGTTCTCCGGAGCCTAAAAGAAGGATTTTTTTTCTCATGTGCAAAAGTAGGGAATTGACGTTTAAGTTAAGTCAGACATCTAAAAAATTCAAAAAAGATTGTTTAAACAACTATTAAATGGTTTTCCACAAGCGAAAATGATTTGTTTAAGGAACCAATTAGGACCATTGCGTAACGATAATCAAATTTTTCTATGGTTGTTAGTTGTTTTTCTAAAGTACTGATTTTCTTGGGAATTGAAAATATTGTATCAGTTGTGATTAATCAATAAATACTCGGAAACTCAACAGAATCAAATTCGTTCATAATAGCGTAAGCTTTTTCAACGATGTCATCAATGCTTGGTTTTGAGAAGTAATCTCCATCCGTTCCGTAGGCAGGACGATGATCTTTAGCACTCAAAGTTTCAGGCGCAGCATCCAGGAAATAATATCCCTTTTGTTCCACCATTATTTTATCCAACATAAATGCGGTCGCTCCACTGCTAACATCCTCATCTACAATTAACAAACGATTGGTTTTCTTTAAAGAATCAGCAATTAAATGATTGATATCGAATGGTAATAATGTCTGAACATCAATAAGTTCCACGTCAACTCCTAATTCTAACAATGTTTTTGCAGCTTGTTCACACAAATTAAAGGTTGAACCATAGGAAACAATCGTCAAATCACTTCCTGATTTCACAATTTCTGGTACGCCCAATGCCTCTCTGAATTCACCAACATTTATTGGTAAACGTTCTTTAGTGCGGTATCCATTCAACGGCTCAACTACTAATGCTGGTTCATCCGAAGCTAAAAGTGTATTATAAAATCCTGCGGCTTTAGTCATATTTCTTGGCACACAAATGTGCATTCCTCGCAATGAATTGATTATCATTCCCATTGGTGAACCACTGTGCCAAATTCCTTCCAAACGGTGACCTCTCGTTGAAATAATCAAAGGTGCTTTTTGTCCACCTTTTGTTCTGTATTGTAAAGTCGATAAATCGTCCGATAAAACCTGTACTGCATATAGTAAATAATCTAAATATTGTATTTCAGCAATTGGACGCAAACCTCTCATTGCTAAACCAATACCTTGACCAATAATCGTGCATTCGCGAATCCCTGTGTCAAAAACACGAATTTCACCAAACTGATCTTGCAAACCTTCTAGCGTTTGATTAACACCACCAATTTTTCCTGCATCTTCACCAAAAACAATAACTTCTGGATAATTCTCAAGGATTTTACGGTAATTTTCTCTCAAGATAATTCGACCATCTTCCATTTTTACTTCACTATCGTAAACGGGTGCTACAGGTTCAACTTTCATTGCTGACTGTTCTGATTCTGAGTGTAAATGGGAACTGTAACGCTCAAAATTTACGTCAATAAAACCTCTAATCCAATTGGAAAGAGCTATTTTCGAAGATATTGATTCTTTTCGAACCATTCTTAAGACTTTACGTGCAGTGGTTAATATATCTTTTCGGATCGGCTCAAACGCTTTCTCTAGTGCTTCTACCTCTTTTTGAATAAAAACACCATTAACACTTTCTGCACCCACAACTTTAATTAAAGAAACCACCTGTTCTAAATCTACTTTAATAGAGGCAGTATATGCAGTCCAAGCTTTATTTTTAAAATCACGTACGGATACTTTTGCATCTGCTTTTATTTTATCCAATTCTTCAATGTCGGCAATGGTTAAACCATTTACATTAAAAGCTAAAATCCATTCTTTAAATTTATTGATACAATCGAAATCATGTTCCCACTGTAACCGTTCTTCTGATTTGTAACGCTCGTGTGAACCAGAAGTAGAATGACCTTGCGGTTGATTTACTTCTTTCACGTGAACCAAAACAGGTACGTGTTCTTCACGGGCTAATTTTACTGCTTTTTCATAGGTTTCACATAAATGCGCATAATCCCAACCTTTTGTTTCAAAAATCTCGTAACCGCTGTGATCTTCTGTGCGTTGCATTCCAGCTAAAGCTTGAGAAATACTTCCTGTTGTTGTTTGAAATTCGCGAGGAACAGAGATGCCATAACCATCGTCCCAAACTGACATAACCATCGGTACTTGTAAAACGCCAGCTGCATTTATAGATTCCCAAAAAGGACCTTCAGAAGTTGAAGCATCACCGATTGTTCCGAAAGCAACTTCATTTCCTTCGTTACTGAATTTCTTAAATTGAGGTAAATCCCTTAAAGCAGGATTATTGCGGTACATTTTTGAAGCTTGAGCCAAACCAACTAAGCGTGGCATTTGTCCAGCAGTTGGTGAAATATCAGCAGAACTATTTTTTTGTTCCATCAGATTTTTCCAGTTACCTTTTTCATCCAAATTTCGTGTTGCAAAATGTCCTCCCATTTGACGTCCAGCAGATTGAGGCTCTAAACTAACATCTGTATGCGCATATAAACCAGCAAAATATTGTTGAATAGTTAATTCGCCAATTGCCATCATAATTGTTTGGTCGCGGTAATAACCTGAACGAAAATCACCATTTTGAAATTGTTTCGCAAGAGCAATTTGCGCTAATTCTTTTCCATCGCCAAAAATTCCAAATTTTGCTTTACCAGTTAGCACTTCCTTTCTTCCTAAAAGTGAGGTTTCACGGGATTCACAAGCTAATTTATAATCTGCTAAAACTTGTGATTTAAACGACTCAAAATCAATGTTTGATACTGTTTGCTCTGCTGTTGCTTTTGCCATATTGGTTTTAAAAAGGTAGGCAAATATACGGAAAATCGTTCCTTATTTAGTGACTAGTAATAATGAATTTCTCATATTTGTAAGAACAAAAAAAATCAAGTCGCTTATGTCTATCAAAATTGAATTGTGCGCAGCCTCGATTGAAGCGATTGAAATTGCAAGAAAATTGAACATCGATCGCATTGAATTGTGTCAAGATTTAGAGCAAGGCGGCTTAACACCTTCAGCTGGCTTAATTCAATATGCTATTTCTAAAGACATTGAAACGCATGTACTTATTAGACCAAGAGCTGGAGGTTTTAACTATTCGGAAATGGAATTAGAAGTCATTTTAAACGATATTTTAATAGCTAAAAAATTAGGAGCAAAAGGAATAGTTGTTGGTGTTTTACAAGCCAATTTTGAATTAGATATTCCAGCTTTGCAAGAAATAAAAGCTGTTTCTGAGGGTTTAGAATTAACCTTTCACCGCGCCTTTGATGAAAGTATTGATTGGAAAAAATCGATTGATGCATTGGTAGAGCTAGGATTTAATCGAATTCTGACCTCTGGTTTTGCTTCCAATGTGGAAATTGGCATTGAAATTTTAAAGCAAATGAGTACTTATGCGAAAAATCGAATCGAAATCATGCCGGGTGGAGGTGTTAGTGCTGCAAACATCAACAAATTAATAAGTTACACTCAACCCTCTTGTATTCATTTTTCTGGAACAACAAAACAAATTTTAGATGAGGATTCTCACTTTTCAGAAACCATTTTAAAAGTGGATGAAAAGCGGGTAAGACGTATTTTGGACAGTATCATGATTTGAATCTGAAATAAACTCAATATTATCATAATATTTTAGTTATATTACTTTCAACATCAATGAGTTAAAATGTTTCTGAAAGATAATAGTATGTTAAAACTAAAAAATTGAATAATTAGCAATTTTACAAAAAAAAATTGCTAAAATGAATACAAAAAGAAAAGTAGAAGTTGTTGTTATTTCTGATGTTCACCTTGGTACATATGGCTCAAGAGCGAATGACCTAGTAAATTATTTAAGATCAATTCAACCTGAGATTCTAATTCTAAATGGTGATATTATAGATATTTGGCAATTCAGTAAGCATTACTTTCCTCAAGATCACATGCAGGTTTTAAAAGAAATTACCTCAATGTTATCTCAAAAAACTAAAGTTTATTACATCACAGGAAATCATGACGAAATGCTCAGAAAGTTCAAAGGTTTTAAACTGGGTAATTTTGAAATTCAAAATAAGTTAGTTCTAACGCTAGAGTCCGGGGTGGCTTGGTTTTTTCATGGTGATGTTTTTGATACCACAATGAAACATTCTAAATGGATTGCTAAACTAGGTGGAAAAGGCTACGATTTATTAATAATGATAAATACCGTTGTCAATTGGTTTAGTGAGAAAATGGGCAGTGGGAGAATTTCACTTTCAAAAAAAGTAAAAGACAGTGTAAAAGGTGTGATTAAATATGTAAATAATTTTGAGGAAACAGCTGCTGAAATTGCAATACAAAATGAATTTCAATATGTCGTTTGTGGACATATACATCAACCTAAAATTAAAAAAATCTTTAATTCTAAGGGTGAGAATGTGACCTATCTAAATTCAGGAGATTGGGTTGAAAATTCGACAGCATTAGAATACAAAAATGGAGAATGGAGTCTTTATTACCATGATCCGACATCAATAAATAATGTTGTTTTACAGCAAGTAAATGAAAAGGTAAGTCACCTAAATTACGAACAACTTTTTGAGGATGTCATTACTAACTTAAATTTCAACTCAAAATGAAAGTTCTTTACGCCATACAAGGTACGGGCAATGGGCATTTATCACGTGCAGAAGAAATTGTACCAATTTTAAATAAAAATGTGGATACAACGGTATTGGTTAGTAGCTCTCAATCTCAAATTACATCTAATTTTGAAATCAATTACAAAAGAAAGGGGCTAACATTTTTAAGTGGAAAAAATGGAAAAGTAAATTTATTAAATACCATTTTCAAATCTCATCCAATTGATTTCTTAAATGAGATACGAACATTTCCAATTTGGAAGTATGATTTAGTAATCACTGATTTTGAACCTGTTTCCGCTTGGTCTGCGCTGATGCACGGAGTTCCTTGTATTGAAATGAGCCACCAAGCAGCGGTTATTCATCCAAAAGCACCAAAACCAACTGAAAAAAATCTTATCGGAAAATACATTTTAAATCATTATTGTCCGTCAAACGAAAAAATTGGTTTCCATTTTGAAGCATTTGATAAATCAATTTATACACCCGTGATTCGAAAAGAGATTTTGGATGCAGATGCTAAGAATCAAGATTATTATACCGTTTATCTACCCGCATTTAATGATGAGGCTATCCTACATTTTTTAAGCCAATTTCCAGTAAAGTGGGAAGTTTATTCGAAATATACAACTATAAAAAAACAATTTGGAAACGTTCATTTTAATCCAATAAATCAACTAAATTTTCAGAAAAGTTTAATTAATTGCACAGGAGTCTTGTGCGGTGCTGGTTTTGAATTACCTGCTGAAGCAATCTACTTAAGAAAAAAATTGATGGTTATTCCAATGCAAGGACAGTACGAACAAGAGTGTAATGCTTTTGCTTTAATGAATTTAGGTGTAACCGTAATTGATAATTTGAATTTAGTTAATCATCGAACGTTAAATTTATGGTTAAACTTCGGCGAAAACATTGTAATAAATTATGAAAACCAAACCGAAGAAATAGTTTTAAATACACTCAATACCTTCGAAGAAAAGCTAAAATTGCGTAATTATTCTCAATTATCATCTGAAAAAACAATTTTTGAAAAACTCTCTGTTTTGAAGTATCTTTTTTAAAAAAAAAGGTTGTTTTCATTCTCGCCAATTCACCATCTTTGATTTTGTAAATGTTCTAATTATCCGATGCCTCTCTGATTTAATAAGACCATTTTCTTTGCTAAGGATCTCGTTTATGTAGCTCAAAATAAACTAACCAACATAGCTCCTTTATTTTTAGTGTAAACTGCTAATAAATGATTATTATGTTCATTAATTCTTCGTTTTATATCTTCAGTATGACCAATATATTTTCTTCCAACAATAGCAGAGTAAACTAGATAGACAGAAAACATAGTAAGTATTAAAAAAGCTAAACCTTCGGCATGCTTTTATCAATTGATAACTCCAAAAATTACCCGTTAAAAAAGAACTTGACATATTACCCGATGGAATTTCAATTGCGTCACTTAGTAAGTGAATTGGAATAAACTTCTAAAATTCAAAATTATTTTTAGCTTAGTTTCAAAGATGCGATTGGAATTCTACATGCACCAGAACAAACCGATTTTCAATAAACAGAAGATAGGTAATTCATTACCCTACTTTATAAACCATTTCCACAAAAAGATTGCCAACTATATCTGATGTAAGGTTCTAACCAACTCCTGATTATTTAGTTGAAAATAGAAAAAGGAGTTGGCTAAAGTTTGGATTAACTATCAAAAAATCACTTTAAATCTATCAATCTAAGTTAATTAATTCTATCAAATTGAACTTTTCGATAGTAATCGAAGTTCGTTTGCTTAGATGTTTTAACTTTGCCCAAAATTAGATTCAAATGAGTTCATACGACGTAATTATCATTGGTTCTGGCCCTGGAGGATATGTGGCTGCTATTCGCTGTGCCCAATTGGGAATGAAAACAGCAATTATTGAAAAATACAACACTTTAGGTGGAACTTGCTTAAATGTAGGTTGTATTCCTTCCAAAGCTTTGTTGGATTCTTCCGAGCATTTTCACAATGCAACTCATAATTTCGGTGAGCATGGAATTGAATTAAAAGGTTTAAAAGCGAACATCAAGCAAATGATTCAACGCAAAAATGACGTTGTAAGTCAAACGTGTGCTGGTGTAAAATTCTTGATGGACAAAAATAAAATTGATGTACATACCGGTGTTGGTTCATTTGTTGATAAAAACACAGTAAAAGTTACCGCTGCCGACGGAACAGCAAACAACCTTACAGCAAAAAACATTATCATAGCAACTGGTTCAAAACCGAATTTCTTTCCAGGAATGGAACCTGATAAAAAACGAATCATTACTTCTACAGAAGCTTTGAATTTACAAGAGATTCCAAAGAAAATGATTGTGATTGG
The DNA here is from genome assembly GCA_044374225.1 of Crocinitomicaceae bacterium. GTDB lineage: Bacteria > Bacteroidota > Bacteroidia > Flavobacteriales_D > Crocinitomicaceae > UBA952. The sequence continues at coordinate 51,013 of JBILOX010000011.1, forward strand.
AGCAGGAGTTATCGGTTTAGAACTTGGTTCAGTTTATGGTCGTTTGGGAACTGAAATCGAAGTAATTGAATTTGCACCAACTATTCTACCTACAATGGATGCGTCAATTGGAAAAGAATTCACTAAAATCTTGAAAAAAGAAGGATTCAAATTCCAACTAGAGCACCGCGTTCAAAAGGTTGAAAACAAAGGAAAATCAGTTATTTTAACTGCCTTAAATAAAAAAGGGGAAGAAGTTACTTTTGAAGCTGATTATTGCTTGGTTGCTGTTGGTAGAAAAGCGTTTACTGATGGTTTAGTTCTTGAAAATGCAGGTTTGACCGCAAACAATCGTGGACAAGTAGAAGTAAATGATCACCTACAAACTGCTATTCCAACTATTTATGCAATTGGCGATGTTGTTCGTGGAGCAATGTTGGCTCACAAAGCAGAAGAAGAAGGAGTTTATGTTGCTGAATTATTAGCTGGTCAAAAACCACATTTGAATTATAACCTGATTCCAGGAGTGGTTTATACATGGCCTGAAGTTGCTGCTGTTGGTAAAACGGAAGAAGAATTGAAAGCTGCTGGAATTGAATATAAAGTTGGAAATTTCCCAATCAAAGCTTTAGGAAGAGCTCGCGCAAGTATGGATACAGCAGGATTTATCAAAATATTAGCTGATAAAACTACAGATGAGGTTTTAGGTGTACACATGATTGCAGCACGTGCGGCAGATTTAATTATGGAAGCAGTTACAGCAATGGAATTCAGAGCTTCCGCTGAAGATATGGCAAGAATTTGTCACCCACATCCAACTTATTCTGAAGGCGTAAAAGAAGCAGCATTAGCAGCTACAGAAAATAGAGCGTTGCACGTATAATTTTATCGTTTAAAGTGAATTTCAACTTTTAGCTTTTAACCTTTAACTTAAAAGACTGATCTTTGATTGGTCTTTTTTTTTAGACAGAAAAGAGATTTAAAAAAAAAGATAAAAACTAGCTTTTGTTGGGATCATTAAGCTAAAAATGGATAATCACAAGCAATGTTGAAAGTTGGATAATTGCTTTAAAATTATCTCAATTTTGGACAAACATTTCCAGTTCCTAAACGAAAGGTAAGCATTCCACCAGCGTATACATACCAATCTTTTGTAGCAGAATTACCTCTTCGTCCATAGCGATTACCATCTAGACTTCTGTTATTTAAATCAGCAGCTGTTTGACCATTTGCGGCTGCTAAAGCAGTGGGATCGAGGTAGAAGTCAGCTCCAACATCGTCAATGTAATCGGTAAAAGTTTTGCGAATTGCTATATCCATATTAAAAGTAGTTCTTTTACCAAGTGTTACTTTTGCACCTAAGCCTAAAGGAATACACAATTGAAAATTACTATAATTTCGCTTTCTCCCTAAAGCACTCCCCTGCCCTTCTGTACCAATGCTTTGAAGCTTTACTTCTTCCCCATTAATTGTGGTTTTGGGTTCCATGTAAAATAGTCCAACTTGTGTAATTAAATAAGCAGTTCCTGGATAACGACGACTTCCAAATTGAAAAGGAAAATAATTAAACTCAATTCCCCCTGCTAACTCACGAATACGCGATTTAAAATCTAGATTTCGATTTATATTAATTTGCTTTTTTGAATCGCTATCATAAGCTTCAATATTACCTACTGTATAATTGACACGCAAAGAAAGACGTGAATGAACCGTAAATCTATACATAAAACCACCCGCTAATTTACTTTGATAAAACGGTTTAAATTGATTCAAATCACCAATGTAATACATTGAACCAACATGAACTCCAATTTCAGAACGCGAAAAGAAATTAGGTTGTTGGGCATTTAATTTTAAACCAACAAACAATAAAAAAAAGAAGGTAATTTTAACTTTCACAAAATTAAAACGAATCATTGTCAAAAATAGTACATTCTCAGCTGGAATTTTCATTTAGTTCTTATTTAAAAAGAAACTATTCTCCTATTTAAAGTTAAATTTCAGTATAAAATGAACGATTTTTATTCTTCAAACGTTAATCAAAAAAAGTACTTTATGAACAAAAAAATCCATTTTATTTCACTTTTTTTATTGCTTATTTCAACGGCAAGTTGTCAAGGGCAAGCAAGTAAAGAAAATGACAAACAAGCAAATAAAAACAAAAAAAATATGAAATTAAATCCACTAACTGAAGCTGAAAAAAGAGTTATTTTAAATAAAGGAACCGACCGACCATACACCGGAGAATTTACCGATAAATTTGAAGGTGGGACTTACATTTGTCGTCAATGCGATGCTCCACTTTATCGTTCAGATGATAAATTTCATTCTAACTGCGGATGGCCAAGTTTTGATGATGAAATTGAAGGTGCAGTAAAAAAGATAAGAGATGCTGACGGACAAAGAACCGAAATTGTTTGTGCAAAATGTGATGGACATCTTGGACATGTGTTTTATGGTGAAGGTTTTACAGATAAAAGTACACGTCATTGTGTGAATTCAACTTCGATGAAATTTATCCCAAAAAAGGATTAAATTAAACAGATTTAGAAAACCTTTAAGCTCTGTTTTGAAGGTAAAAATTGATAATTTCTTCAATAAGTTCCGATTTATTCAAACTAGCATCAACAATTAAATCTGCTTGATTATAAATTGGCAATCTAATCATTAAAGACGACTCAATAAACGCATGCAGATTTTCTTGTGAAGCAATAAGAGGTCGTTTCGTATCATTCTTTAGTCTAAAATGTAACATTCCAATTGGAACATCCAAAAACACAACCACTCCATTGTTCTTCATATAGGATATATTATCGTGGAAAATTGGCATTCCTCCACCGGTTGAAAATATAGTAGGTTTATTAAGAAGGCAAATTTTTACTAGTAATTTATTTTCTAATTCACGAAAATAAGACTCCCCTCTTGAATTAAAAATTTCTTGAATTGAACTTTTTTCTTCTTCCTCAATAAGTAAATCTGTGTCTAAAAAATCAATCTTCAATTTACGAGCTAATAGTTTGCCTAGAGACGTTTTACCGCTTCCCATGAAACCTATTAAGAAAATATGTTTTTTATTACACTCCACTAATCCTGATTTTCAAATACTTAATATAAAATTAAAGTAATATATCAAAATTAAGCATAATTCCTTTGTGGAATTGAAATATATACATAACTTTGCAACCGATTTTAACGATCTCGTAGCTCAGCTGGTAGAGCAATACACTTTTAATGTATGGGCCCTGGGTTCGAATCCCAGCGAGATCACCAACAAACACGTAAACCCCTTGAAATTCAAGGGGTTTTGTTTTTTACAGTGTTGAAATTGACCAGAAATTGACCAAAAAAAATTAAGATATAGGTTGATTTTGCTTAATAATGCTTAACAATCTGAAATAAGCAAAATAAGCAAAGTATAGTAATGGCAATTTTGAATTTTTCATTTCCCCCTCCCCTATCCCAATATTTATTGAATCTGTACCGAAAATTAACGCAACAAATCGCTTTCTAAGCTAAATACACATTTTTTACACTTTTCAAATAGCGGAACATTTTTTTTGTATTGCGTTTACATTTCTTTTTTTTCTAGCGAAGTGTGCGCAAACCAATTTACCATCCTTTATTTCTAACAACATGATTATCGGCCGGTGCGCCAATAGCATAAATTTTTATAAAAAACAAGATAAACGACCAATAATGAAATACTTAATAGCTTATTTTAGTGTTGGATTTGGAATTTATACACTGAAACTCCTTGTTGATTTACAATTTTAAAAAAGTAATTTCCATTATTATACTTTTGACAATCAAAAACTTGCGATTTCAAAATACCTTTCTCAATTACTTTTCCATTTATACCGTACAAATAATATTCAGCTTTGAGCGCTGATTCTGGTAAAGTAACATTTTGACTTGCTGGATTTGGATAGAGCAATTGTTCTTGTTGCGTGTAAACTTCATACAAACTTGAACTTTGGTTATTGATATTCCATTTGTTCACGTAAATTTTTAACGTCCCAGAACGCACATCACCCCAAATTGCATAAGCAGTATCATTTTGAAGCGCAACGTTCATAAAATCATTTCCTTTATCTTCTAAAATCGCATCGTGGTCAACTTGTAAAGATGAAATACTATAATCCTCCTCGAAATCTGCTTGACCATTCTTTCTCACCGCACAATAAATTTCAGTTGGAACACTGTAAGTTGAGCCTGATGCATTTCTTCTATCTCTCCAACAAACCACTAAATCTCCGTCAGTATCAAAATCGGCCCATACTAAATCTTGTAATTTTCCATTCGCAATTGGATCTTGATTGATTCTTTTAATTGCTGACCAACTTGTTCCTGCATTCGTTGTTTCCATCATTTTAATATCCGCATCACCATCAGAATCTGAAAGAAAGAAAAATGCTAAATGATTTGGATTGTTTGGATTAGAACGTAATAAATAACCTGTTTTCAATAAAGAATTCGTAGCGTTATTCGCTAAAAATGGACTTGCACTTTGATAAGCTACCTGATGATTAACATCCACACATGCTGAAGTTGAACTTGCTAAAATCATTCTTGCAAAGGGGCTTTGGGAAGGAATATAGCTTGGATAAATTGCATAAAATTTTCCGTCACTCGTTACAGTTGGGGAAGGCATTGGTTGAGAAACAGATGATCCAGCTAAAAAATTCAGGGTATCTAAAAAACGAGGTGGATTGAAAGAAGCACCATTATCTGTACTAACAGTTATATAAGGATTATAAGGAGCCGTTACTAAAGTTGGCTGATTCGCATTCATGTTGGTGATATAAATCGTCCCATCCAATGGTCCACCCGAACAATCAATTGCCATCCAAGGTCGATCAATACATAGTTTATTTGGGCAATCTAAAAGCGATAACACTTCAACTGCATTTCCCCAAGTTATACCACCATCAGTTGATTTTCTTACTACCACTTTACCTGCCGTAAATTGTTCATTATCATAATCTATATAAGACATAAAAACATTTCCTGCGTCATCAAACTTTACAGAAACATCCGCAGAAGAATAAGTTGAGACAATATGAGGTTGCCAAATTGGAGTTGTCCATGTCATTCCTCCATTAGTTGACACTGAAGATTTTATTACGACTTTATTTCCAACTTGAAATCCCATCCAAGCTGCAACAAGATGCTGTTGATTTTGACGATTTACAGCCAAATAAGGCTCTCCCTCAAAGACTGCACCTTGCGAAACAAGAGTATTTTGAGCAAAAAATGGAGCTATTAAAAAACAAAAGATTGTAAATAAAAGGTATTTCATTTTAGTAGAAATTATTATAGCTGTGTAAAAATACGAATTCAGCGGTTAAAATACTTCCTACTGAAAGACAAAAAAAAAGTCTAGAATTGCTTCCAGACTTTTTTAATGAAAATAATGAGTTATTATTCGCTAATAACCTCAAATTTGAATGCTTGTTTAACACCTTTGTAAAGGTTAGCTTCTGCTTCAAAAGTTCCAATTTCTTTAATCGGTTCATCTTTAATTTTTAAAGATTTACGGTCGATTTCAAAACCAGCTTTACGAATAGCTTCAGCTAATTGAACAGTACTAACAGAACCAAAGATTTTACCATTTTCACCAGCTTTTGTAGCGATAGTGATAGTAAGACCTTCAATTTTAGTTGCTAATTCTTGAGCTTCAGCAAGATTTTTAGCTTCTTTATGTGATTTTTGACGCATAATTTCAGCGTGTGCTTTTTTAGCACTTGGTGTTGCCAATACAGCGTATCCTTGAGGAATCAAGAAGTTACGTCCATAACCAGGCTTCACATTAACAAGCTCGTTTGCATAACCAAGCTTATCTACATTTTTCTTTAGGATAATTTCCATGATATTTTTAGACTTTTAAGTTCAACAATAGGCTTACTTCAACATATCACCAACATAAGGCAAAATCGCAAGGTGACGAGCACGTTTGATTGCTTTGTTGACTCTTTTTTGGTATTTAGCTGAAGTACCAGTTATACGACGAGGAAGAATTTTTCCTTGCTCGTTGATCAATTTCAATAAGAAATTAGGATCCTTGTAATCGATGAACTTGATACCGCTTTTCTTAAAACGGCAATATTTATCCTTCTTAATATCAATATTAATTGGGGTTAGGTAACGAATATCGTTAGGCATATCTATTTTTTTAGTGGGTTATTATTAAGCTACAGTTGCGGATTTACCAGCTTTTACTCGTCTTTTTTCAGCGTAAGCTAAATGATCAACATCCATTCTCATCGTGAGAAAACGCAATACTCTTTCGTCGCGTTTCATCATCAATTCGTAGTCTGCTACCACGTCGCCTTCACCTTCAAATTCTATTAAAAAATAGAATCCGGTTGACTTTTTCTGGATTGGATACGCCAACTTGCGTAATCCCCAGTTCTCAATGTGAGCGATTTTAGCACCAAATGCTGTAATCTCACTTTCGAACTTCTGTACTGCTTCCTTTGCCTGATCGTCAGACAAAACGGGAGTTAAAATGAAAACAGTTTCGTAAGAATTCATAATGTTTATAAATTAAATTATTAAATAAGGGTGCAAAAGTAATGAATTATTTCTAGCTTGCAATAGGTTTGTGACAATCTATTTTTAACAATTAATTTTATCTTTGTCTAAATTCTTATTAAAAAGGTTTTATGACTTCAAAAATTCAATTAATCTTAAATATTTCTGAAATTGGCGCAGGTACACGAGGAGCATCTTTAGGTCCTCAAGCAATTATTACTGCAGCGCGAAAAAAAGAAAGTGATTTTTTTGATAAATACCGACCATACATTTTACCCATTTTCAATGAATTGTTAGATAAACCAACTCCATATAACCATGCGAAAAGAATTGATGGAATGGTTAATGTCTACGAAAACATTAAATCTGAAATAGAATCTACTCTTTCAAAAAACAGATTTCCATTAGTAATTGCTGGTGACCATTGTTCGGCTGGAGCAACTATTGCAGGAATTAAAAATTCATTTCCAAATAAAAGAATTGGTGTTATTTGGGTAGATGCTCACGCGGACCTTCATACGCCTTATACAACTCCGTCTGGAAATCTTCACGGAATGCCTTTAGCTACAGCAATTGGAGTGGATAATCTAGATTGTCAAAGAAACAACGTAGATGAAGAAACTGTGAATCTTTGGAATCAATTAAAGTCTAATTCGATTTCAACTGATGATTTAGTTTTTATTGCTTTAAGAGATACTGAGCCAGAAGAAGATTATATTATCAATAAGCACGGAATTAAAAACTACAGTGTTGACGAAGTTAGAAATTTAGGAATAAAAGAAGTTTTGACTCAAATAGAAACCAAGTTAAAAGATTGCGACTTAATTTATATATCTTTTGATGTGGATTCAATGGATCCAATTTTAACATCACATGGTACAGGAACTCCAGTGCCAAATGGTTTATCACCTGCAGAGGCAAAAAAAATTCTTCAAGGATGTTTAAGCTTTCCAAAAACGATTGCATTTGAATTAGTAGAAGTGAATCCTTGCTTAGACGAAAAGCAAAATAAAATGGCAGAAATAGCATTTGAAATATTAGAAGATTTAATTGGGATTATAGAGCAAAAGTGATGGAAGAAAAAATTAAAAAAGTAATTTTTGAAAATGCAAACGCTTTATTTGGCGAAGAAATAAATGAAAATCAAATTCAATTTCAACAAACACGAAAAGACGTTGAAGGTGATTTAACTTTGGTTGTTTTTCCGTTTGTGAAACTAATGCAATGTTCTCCTATCGAAGCCGGAACAAAAATTGGCGATTTTTTAAAATCAAATTTTTCTGAAATTGATAAATACATTGTTGTAAACGGTTTTTTGAATCTGGTTTTTTCAAACAACTATTGGTTAAGCAATTTACATGAAATTCAATTGAATGCAGATTTTGGTTTTTCAGCTGAAAACTCGAAGCGTGCAATGATGGTTGAGTATTCTTCTCCAAACACCAATAAACCCTTACATCTCGGACATTTAAGAAATATATTTTTAGGTTACTCTGTTTCTGAAATTCTGAAAGCGAATGGACATGAAGTGATCAAAACACAAGTGATTAACGACCGTGGAATTCATATTTGCAAGAGTATGCTTGCTTGGGAATTATTTTCACCATTAAATGAAAAAGGCGAAAGAGAAACACCACAAAACACAGGTTTAAAAGGAGATAAACTCGTTGGGAAATATTACGTTGAGTTTGATAAACACTTCAATCAACAAGCAAAAATAATAATTGAACAATGGTCAACTGGTGATTTTGGATCATTCAGTGATGAAACAAAGAACGCTTATTTGAACTTCGATAAAGCGAAGGAAGGGAAAGACGAAAAAGCAATCCAAGCAATCGATGATAAAATAAAAGATTTAGCTAAAAATCAAACTGCTCTATTGCGTGATGCCAAAGAAATGTTAGTGAAATGGGAAGCTCGCGATCCTCAAGTATACTTACTTTGGACAACTATGAATGGTTGGGTTTACGAAGGATTTGAATCGACTTATAAAATGATGGGGGTTGATTTCGATAAGCTTTATTATGAATCTGAAACTTACCTACTTGGAAAAGATAAAATCATAAAAGGCTTATCGGATGGAGTTTTCTTTAGAAAAGATGATGGATCTGTTTGGATTGATTTAACAGATGAAGGATTAGATGAAAAGCTAGTACTCCGTTCAGACGGCACTGCTGTTTACATTACACAAGATATTGGAACTGCAATAGATCGTTTTTCAGATTTTCCACAACTAAACGGAATGGTTTATACAGTTGGAAATGAGCAAGATTACCACTTTAAAGTTTTATTTTTAATCTTAAAAAAATTAGGATACAAATGGGCTGAAAACTGTTTTCATTTATCGTATGGGATGGTAGATTTACCAACTGGGAAAATGAAATCACGTGAAGGAACTGTCGTAGATGCTGATGATTTAATGGAGGATGTGATACAAAAAGCGACTGAAATGACAAAAGAACGCGGTCACATAGAAGGAATGAGTGAACCAAAACGTGAGCAATTATATTATCAAATCGGAATGGGTGGTTTAAAATATTACCTTTTGAAAGTAGATCCAAAAAAACGAATGTTATTTAATCCTGATGAATCAATTGACTTAAATGGAAATACAGGCCCTTTTATCCAATATACTTACGCAAGAATTTGTTCATTGATATCGAAAGCAGGTGATTTGGATTTATCCTATCAAGAAGTTGAATTAACTAAAGAAGAAATAGAAATCATAAAGCAATTAAATTTATTTCCTATTATTATAAACGAAGCGGCAACAACCTATTCTCCATCACTTATTGCTAACTACTTATATGAATTAGTTAAAACGTATAATCATTTCTATCAGAGTGTTAAAATCAACATCGAACCGAATGAATCATTAAAAATGAATCGATTAAAAATCAGTCTAGAAGTGTCAAAAATCATTAAAAAAAGTTTAAACCTACTTGGAATTGAAGCACCATATAAAATGTAAAAAAAATATTACTAAATTTGTATTCAAATTCAACTTTATGAAAAATATTTTAATAATCTTATCATCAATTTTGATAATTGCATCTTGCGGCAAATACGAAAGACCATTTATCACGTTTAGGTCACCTGAAAAAAGATTAATAGATAAAACATGGAAGCTTGAAAAAATAGTTGACGTAGATGGGAATGAAATACTTTCAACACAGACCATTCGCTTTTCGATAGAAGGAAATGATTCTATTTTGGTTAGAACAATTGATAATATTTCTTATACTGGTTCTTGGAATTGGCTACCAGCCTTAGATGGTAAAGTTGATAAACAAAGAATTGTGACAAATATTCAAATTACTCAAGGAAATTACTCGCAAGTTATTTATGACTTGAAAGTGTTAACAAGTAAAGAAATAGAGTTAATAGATCGGAATCAGGCGTCTCGGTATTTTTTCATTAAAGAATAATTAGTTCTTAAAAATAACCTCATCTGTGATTCCTCGAACCATTTTATAAAGTTCATCTTTGAAGGTCTGAGCATCGTAAGTTCCTTTTTCAATTTGACGTAATTTAAACTCCCACTGCCCAGTTAATTCTGGACTTTTTAATAATTCATTGGAAATAACATCAATCAATTGCATTCCAGTTTCTGTGGCGATGATGTTTTTCTTTTTACGCTCAATATACTTTCTTTTGAATAGTGTTTCAATGATATTTGCTCTTGTTGATGGTCTTCCAATACCATTTTCTTTCATAATATCACGCATTTCTTCGTTTTCAACCATTTTACCCGCTGTTTCCATTGCTCTCAATAAAGTAGCTTCGGTATATGGTTTTGGTGGACTCGTTTTTCCTTTGTGAATAATAGGTGCATGTGGACCAGATTCTCCTTCTGTAAAATGTGGTAAAATCTTCTCTTCTGTTTCTTTTACTTTTGATTCAATTGAACTTAAATACTTTAAATCTTCATAAACAACTCGCCAACCTTGATCTATTATTTGTTTTCCAGTAGCTTTAAAAGCCAACTTATCAACTTTACCTAAAACAGTTGTATTGGAAACCTTACATTCTGGATAAAATACTGCAATAAATCTTCGTGTGATTAAATCATAAATTCGTTGTTCATCGGGAGTTATTCCAGATGGATGCACCCCTGTTGGGATAATCGCATGGTGATCCGTTATCTTTTTATCGTCAAAAATAGTTTTGGATTTTGGGATTGGATTCATCAATAAAGAATCTGTAAATCGTTTGTAATCTCTTAAATTAGCGAGGATACCTGGTACTTTTGGATGTAAATCCTCAGAAAGATAAGTTGTGTCAACACGTGGGTAAGTAACTAATTTCTTTTCGTATAAACTTTGAATATGTTTTAATGTATCCTCAGCACTGAAAGAATAACGCTTGTTTCCGTCAACTTGCAAAGAAGTTAAATCATACAACCTTGGATTGCCTTCTTTACCCTCTTTTTGTTCAAAGGAGGTAACCTCAAAAGGTTTATCCTTTAAATATTCCAATCCTTTTTCCGCTTTTTCTTGCGATTTTAAACGTTCTATTTGACACAAAAATTCCGTTTCTCGGTAAATCGTTTTAAGTTCCCAATATTCATCACTTTTAAAAGCATTGATTTCTTTTTGACGCTGAACGATCATTGCAAGGGTTGGAGTTTGAACCCTCCCTACAGATAAAGTCATTTTATTCTGACCAAATTTCCTTGTGTATAATCTTGTTCCATTAATTCCAAGTACCCAATCACCAACAGCTCTTGAATTTCCAGCTGCAAATAAATTATCAAATTCTTTTGAATCCTTTAATTTATTAAAACCTTCTCTGATTGCTTCTTCTGTCAAAGATGAAATCCATAAACGTTTAATTGGAACTTTACATTTTGCCTTTAATAAAACCCATCGTTGAATTAACTCTCCTTCTTGACCTGCATCACCACAGTTTATCACTTCCTCTGCCTCAGCCACTAATCTTTTAATAACTTCAAATTGCTTTTTAACGCCTTGATCATCTTTGATTTTGATTCCAAATTGCTGTGGAATAATCGGTAAATCTTCTAATTTCCAGTATTTCCAATTAGGATTGTAATCCTCAGGGTCTTTTAATGAACATAAGTGTCCAAACGTCCAAGAAACACAATATCCATTACCCTCAAAGTAACCATCGCGCTTCGTTCGAGCTCCTAAAATTTCGGCTAAATCTTTGGCAACACTTGGTTTTTCGGCAATACAGAGTTTCATTGGTTAATTTAAAATTCAAGATTTCAAATTTAACTCAATTTAAGTCCTCTTTTTGGGGAAATACTAAGTTTTTATCAACGAAAACAACTGCTATTACTTATTATAAGCCTTTATACCTTTAACAAGAAACGACTTGTATTCTTCTATACTTGGAGTATAACCAATTCCTTCAGTTAAATCATTTCCTTCAGCGTCAATCATTACATATAACGGTTGTTGGAAACTTTTGTATTCTACGATTTGATACTCTGCCCATTTGTTACCAATTGTTTTGATTTTACCACCAATTGCTTCTGAATATCTAATCTCACCTGCCGGCAAAGGTGTTTTGTCATCACAATAAAGTGACGCAATTACAACTTTAGTTTGAAGAATTGGACGAATTTCACTACTTGTCCAAACAGTTGATTCCATTTTACGACAATTTTGACATGCATGACCAGTGAAATCTAAGAGAATTGGAAGATTTTTAGCTTTAGCATATTCTTTTGCAATTGCCAAATCATGAAAAACTAAAATTGAACCATCTCCAACAGGATGCATCTCTGCAATAAATCTTTCTGTAATTGAGTCTTTTGCAATTCCTGTTTCCAATCCGCCATTCACGTATCTAAAATTATCTTCAGAATGTGTTCTTGGAGGAGCAATTCCATCAATTATTTTTAAGGGCGCGCCAAACATTCCAGGGAATAAATAAACAGAAAAAGAAAGTGCTAAAAGTGCAAACATAAAACGAGGAACACTTAATTTTTCAACTGGTGAATCGTGTGAGAAGCGAATTTTCCCCAATAAATAAACACCCATAACCAAGAATAGTACAAACCAAATTGCAACGAACCATTCTCTTGTAAGAAAATCCCAATGGTACGCTAAATCCACTGCTGATAAGAATTTCAAAGCTAAGGCAAGTTCCAATAATCCTAAAACAACTTTAACCGAATTCAACCAACCTCCTGATTGAGGTAAAGAGTTTAACCAACCTGGGAAAATAGCAAACAACGTAAAAGGAATTGCTAATGCTAGCGAGAATCCCGTCATTCCAATAGCTGGAGTTAAATAAGAACCGCTGGTCGCAGCTTCAACTAGCAAACTTCCAATAATTGGACCTGTACATGAGAATGAGACTAAACCAAGCGTAAAAGCCATGAAGAAAATACCAATCAATCCACCTCTATCAGCTTGTTGATCCATTTTATTAACCCAAGAAGAAGGTAATTGAATTTCAAATGCACCCAAAAAAGAAAAAGCAAACAAAACGAAAATACTAAAGAAAACAAGGTTCATCCAAACATTAGTAGATAAATCATTTAAGCCAAGTGGGCCTGTGGCAGCAGTGAAAATCAAACCAAAAGTTACATAAATAAGAACGATTGATGCACCATAAATTAAAGCTTTAAAAATGCCCTCGCTCCTCGTTTTAGACTGTTTGGTAAAAAATGTAACCGTCATTGGAATCATTGGAAACATACATGGCGTCAACAATGCAATTAATCCAGCAAGAAACCCAGCGATAAAAATGACCATATTAGAATCTTTTTTTGTCGATTTTTTTGAAGGTTTTTCAATTTTTGATTTAGCTACAACTTCATTTGGTGATGACTTTTGAATTTCCTCCCCGTCATCTGTCGGCGTAACTACCTGAACAACATTTGGTTTAAATCCATAAATCTCTACCAAAACTTCTTGTTCTGGAGGAAAAACACATCCAGCTTCATTACATATTTGAAAAGTGTAAGCTAATGGAATTTTAAATGATTTATCCGTTAAAACTTCAATTTCTTGTTTGAAAACTCCCGTTTCTTCAAAGTAGAGTTGAATCCCTAAATCGTCTTTATAAACTTTGGCTTTTTTACCGTCTTTTAGTTTTCCGATTACTTTAAAATCTTTATTTGCCTTTAACGTAAAAGCTGTTGGAATTCCTGTAAAATCAGCTTTTTCTGGATCGTGATCAACCGAGAATATATGCCAACCATCCAATAACTTTGCTGTTCCAACGATATTTGCATGTGTATCATCAATTTTTTCAACTTTGAAACTCCATTTAACTTTTTCTTGCCAACCTACTTGCTGTGCTAGTAAAGAGGTTATTGTAAAAAAGAACGATAAAATAAGAATTAAAGACTTCATTAATTTTCGGGTTTAACATTAATAGTAAAAGGTACATCAATAGGAGGATAACATTTGGAATCATCACAAACCATATAAGTCACTTTTCCTGAAACATTTGATTCCTTTTTTATCTTTAATGGTACTTGTGCAACATATAAAATGTCAATTATAAATAATTCGGAATCAAAATTTGCATCAAATATTTTTTTTGGAGTACTCTTCTCGTGTGCGTTCCCTAAAATTTTAAAACCTTTCCCTTTTTCAATAGTTAAAGAAGTTGGTACAGGTCCTGAGTTATTTTTATTGTGTATTGAATAGGTGTGCCAAGTTGAATCTATTTTTCCGTAGGCGACAATTGCTTTACTGATGTTGTCATACTCAAAAGTCCATTTAACGTGATTTTGGCTATAAAAATTTAAGTAGAAAAATAAAATTATTGCTGTAATTAATAGTCGCATGAAAATTATATTTTGATTTCTAGTAAACGACTGATTGGAATCCAAACACCTCCTTTTAAACAAATAAATTTTGTACCTGCTGCCCAAATTGTCGTCTCTACTTTCTTAACACTTGTATCGTCTTGAAAGTATATAGAAACTTTAGTGCGGTGTGCATTTCCTAAAATGGTTGCTTTCTCAATTTGTTCGAGAAGTTGAGGATGCTGATTAACAGTTGACTTGTCGTGAAATGTTAATGAAGGAATAGATTCCTTTTCAATGAGTGTTGCTTCCATGCCGTTTCAGAATTTACAGTTAATAATAATCGAATGTAGCAAAAGTATGCTTTAGTTGTGTTTTTTTAAGACAATTTTTACGAACTTTAACATTAAATTTATTACCAATCTAGTCGTGCTTTAGCCACAATCATCTGATTTACAAATTGTTTTTCTTCAAATAAGAATTTTCCAGTTATTGCAATCATAGCTGCATTGTCTGTACAATATTCGAATTTAGGAATATAGATTTCCCATCCTTGGTCTTTTTTCATTTCAATTGCCTTTCTTAATCCAGAATTGGCAGAAACACCACCTGCAATTGCCACCTGTTTTATTCCAGTTTCTTTTACTGCCTTTTCGATTTTATCTATCAAAATTTGAATAATTATGTGTTGGATGGATGCACATAAATCATTTCTATTTTCTGTAATAAAATCAGGATTCAATTTCACTTGATCTCTTATAGTATAGAGAATAGAAGTTTTTAAACCACTAAAACTAAAGTCTAAACCTTCAATTCTTGGTTTAGAAAATTTAAACTTTGTCGCATCGCCAAGTTCAGCATATTTATCAATCAAAGGTCCACCCGGATAAGGTAAACCCAACATTTTGGCTGATTTATCAAAAGCCTCTCCTGCCGCATCGTCGATAGTTTTTCCTATGACTGTCATTTTAGTTGCACTTTCCACTTTCACAATTTGTGTATGTCCACCAGAAACGGTTAAACATAAAAACGGAAAACTTGGCTTTTGTTTAGTTGAATCATCTATAAAATGAGCCAAAATATGCGCTTTCATGTGGTGAACAGAAATCAATGGTTTATTTAGCGCCAATGCAAAAGCTTTCGAAAAAGAGGCACCAACAACCAATGAACCCAATAAACCTGGACCTTGCGTAAAAGCAATTGCATCAATATCAGCAATAGAAATACCCGCTTTTTTTATCGCACTCTGAACAACTGGCACAATATTCTCTTGATGCGACCTTGATGCTAATTCAGGAACAACACCTCCGTATTGCTCGTGAATAGATTGATTTGCTGTTACGTTGGAAAGTATCTCAAAATCCCGTAAAATGGAAGCAGACGTATCGTCGCATGAAGATTCAATACCAAGTATAATTGTGTGTGCAGCCAAAAGATTTTTAAATTTGTAGTTGAAAGAATGGTAAAATTACTTAAAATAGTAGGAAGAATTATTGGAATCAGCTTTGAATGGCTTCTTATTTTCATTATTTCGCTTTCCTTTTTGATTCGCTCCTCCCCTTTTCAGACCTATTTAGCACAGAAAGCAACAGCTTATTTATCAGCGGAATTAAATACCAAAATCTCCATTGAAAAGCTGGAAATTGTATTCCTTGATAAAATAGCATTAAAAGGTATTAAAGCTATAGATCAAAAAGGAGAAACGCTTATATCAACCAAAGAAATTCTTGTAACTTTTGACAAATTAAACTTTTCAAAAAATGAATATGTAGTTTCAAAAGTGGTGCTCTCTAAAGGCGCTGCATGGGTTTATAAATCAAAAAAAGAAGGCGAATTCAACTTTCAATTCATAGTTGATTATTTTTCAAGTGATGCGCCTGCATCGAAAAGCAAACCGATTATTTTAACTGTCAATTCAATTAAACTTGAAAATTTTGACTTGCGTTACGACGATTTACAGAAAGAAATTCTGCCTTTTGGATTAGATTACGATCATTTACTTCTTTCGAAATTAAACCTTGAAGTAGGTAAATTGACCTTAAAAGATGATGTTGTTGCCTTTTCAATTAATAATTTAAGTTTCAAAGAAAGATGTGGTTTTGAAGCAAAGCAGTTCAAAGCAACTGTAAATTTAAGTTCTAAAGGAATCAAATTAAACAAATTTACACTCAAAACTGCTAACTCATATTTATTCTTTTCCAAGTTGAATCTACTGTTTTCAGATTGGTCAGCTTTTGATGAGTTTGAAGATAAAGTAAGATTTGATGCTGAGATTCTACCAAGCACATTGGATTTGACAGACGTTTCTTATTTCGTTAGTGCAATGGAAGGAATGACGGATAAAATTCGATTAACAGCAAAGGTTGTGAATCCGATTAAAAACTTAAGTATTCAAAATTTAGATTTAAGAATCGGGAAACAAACACTCGTTCAAGGTACAATCAATTTACCCGACTTCAGAAAAGGAAATACGGCTAATCTCTCAGCTTATCTTCAAAAAACGTATGTTTCTTTAGCAGATTTAGAAGCATTTAAACTTCCAAAAGGTACAGCTCCTTTGAAATTCGAAACTATAGTTTCAAAACTAAAATTTATAGATTTGGACCAACTTGTATTTAATGGTTCTTTTGAAGATTTCAATGTGAAAATCAAAGAGGCAAAAACAGAATTAGGGAATTTAAATCTTTTGCAAGCAATACATATTGAAAACAAAAACAATATTCTGAAATTTAATCCGACGAATGCTGATTCAATGGCTATAAATGTTTCCAATTTCAACCTCGGTTCTTTTTTAGACAATACCCAACTTGGTTTAGTTAGTGGAAAACTTAAATTAAATGGCGACGTTAATGAAAATGGTGATTTTGCAATGCACAACCTTTTTGCAAATTTAAGTCGCTTTGATTTTAACAACTACGCTTACACAAATGTCTCCGTTCAAGATGGAGAATTAGTGAATGACAATCTTTTTGCAGACTTAAAAGTTAAAGACCCAAATTTAGACTTAGCTTACACAGGAAATATATCTTTTGGTGCAAAACAGAAATATGAATTCGATTTACAGCTTGAGTATGCAAATCTTTTTGAATTAAATTTCTCAACAGAAGACAGTTCGCGTATCTCCACTCAAATTTCTGGACGATTAGAAGGGGAATCATTAGAAAATATATCTGGTAATATCCAAGCAAATTTTCTCCAATTTCAACAAAGTGGTGATGAATTGAATATCCCAGTTATTAAATTGGATTTAAAGCGTCAGAAAAATTACGATGTTTTCAATTTAAACAGTTCCATTTTATCCTTGAATCTATCGGGTAATATCGATTATGAAACAGTTCTTGATGATTTCTTAGAAGATTTATCGCTTGTGTTTCCTTCGGTTGGAGTGGTTAAAAAAATAGACAACAAAAGAAAAACTAGTGATTTTATTTTCAATTTAAAAACTGGAAATTTAAGTGAGTTTTTGACCATTTTCGTTCCAGATTTAGAAATTGAAAAAGGAACAATAGTTAGTGGTAATTATCATTCTGTAAATCATACCCTAAATTTAAATCTGAATTCTAGATATGTGAAATTTCAAAATATAACCTTCGATGATATTATCGTTACTCAAAACATCACCAAAACTGGAATTATTGGGGATTATAAAATTGCCACACTTAAATATGGGGATTCATTAAGCTTTGATAAAATTCGATTTGAAACAACAGGAAAAAATGGCGATTTAGATTCAAAACTTTCTTGGAACCCGAATTCAAAAGATTATTCCTCCATCGAATGGAAAACCGTTATTCTTGAAGATAATCAAATAAATTTCAACTTGAGACCTTCCTTTTTCTCATTGAACGGATTACGTTGGGAAGTTGCAAATGCCTCCGACATACTGTTAACAGAAAAAGATTTGATGGTAACAAACTTCAAATTAGTTAGAAATGAACAACTTATCAAAATTAATGGGTGTCTTTCAAATAATGATTTAGATATTTTAAAGATTGATATTCAACGCTTTAATTTAGCAGAAATAAGTAAAGTTCTTGGACTTGGGGTTAATGCAGAAGGGCAATTTTCTGGTTGGGCTAAGATTTCTAATCCTTACACTAACTTAGTTTATCAAGGAGACGCTAACATTGAAAATTTAAAACTAGATGGTCAAGAAGTTGGTGATATAAACCTCCTTTCTGATTGGAATGCTTTACGAGAACGAATCATAATTTCAGGTGATTTAAGGTATAAAGGTTTTCAAACATTCGATTTTGGCGGACTTTATTCATTGAAAACTGAAAATCTAGATCTCTTTTTAAACTTCGATAATACGGATATTCAGTTTGCAAATGCATTTATGGATCCTAGTGTTGTAAAAGATATAAATGGAAAATTAAACGGTAAAGTTTTCATTAAAGGGAAAGCAGACGCGCCTAAATTAAAAGGGAAATTAAAGTTAGTTGATGGTGCTGCTCAAATTGAATTATTAGGTGTAAATTACAGAATAAACGGAGATATTATTGTTGATGAAGATGCGTTTTTGATTAATAATATGCCAATTAAAGATAAAGATGGAAATACTGCTTCATTAGTTGGCACTATTCTTCATGACAACTTTGCAAATTTCAATTTAGACTTGCAACTTAATTTTGAAGATGATCGTTCAAAAAAACCATTACTAAACGGACAAGCAATTCCCCTTGAGAAATTTATGATTCTAAATACCAAATACAAAGAAGGTGATTTATATTACGGTAAAGCTTACGGTCGCGGTACAGCAAATATCTCAGGTTCAGCAAGTAATTTAGATGTCACAGTTGATGTTCAAACAAAAAAAGGAACATTAATAAATTTCCCAATGTATGGAGTATCTGAAATTGATGAATCAGCAGATTTTGTGCAATTTGTTCAGAAAGGAAATTTAGAGAAACAATTAGAAGATAAAATTGATTTTACTGGAATCAATCTCGATATGAAGTTTAGGGTTACACCAGATGCAGAATTAAAAATTATTTTCAATGAGCAACTAAACGATGAAATTCTTGCGAAAGGTTCTGGAATAATCGATATGCGTTTGGATCAATTTAATCACGTAACTTTAAACGGAGATTATTCAATTGGTGCAGGAAGTGTTTATAATTTTGCACTTGGAGCTATTAAACAACCATTTAATATTGTTCCTGGCTCTAAAATCACATGGACTGGCGATCCAATTAATGCTGCTTTGGATATTAAAACTAATATCGCCTTGAAAAAAGTTTCTATTTTGGAATTAAGCCCTGAGCAATTAGACAAAACACTTTCTAGTCAAGACGTTTCTTGTTATTTGAATTTATCAGAAACCTTACTCAAACCTGTTGTTGCTTTTGATATTGACGCGCCATCTGCACCAGAAACTGGTAAAGCGTTGATAGCGAGAGTAAAAAATGATCAAGACGAATTAAATCGACAGTTTTTCTCCTTGTTACTTGTACGTAAATTCCAACCTTTAAAAGGATCACTTTCTGCAGGAAGTTCGGCTGCGCTTGATTTATTAGAATCTCAAATAAATTCTGCATTAGGTTCTCTATCAGATAAATATAAATTAAATGTCGATTACGGAGCAGACGAAATATTAGGTGAAACTTCAGTTGGTGTTGGCCTAAAAACAGGTTTCTTAAATGACCGATTAATTATATCTGGAAGTTTTGGAGTTGAAAATGTAAGTGCCACAACCTCAGAAACTAAAGGAACAAGTTCTCTAATCGGTGATGTTAGTGTTGAATATTTAGTAAATGAAAAAGGGACTTTCCGAGGTAACGCATTTAACAAATCAAATACGAACTCAGTAAAAGAAAATGCTGGACCATTTACACAAGGTGCAGGGGTTTCCTACCGTGAAGAATTCAATTCTTGGAAAGACTTTGAGTTAGTGCAATATACGCTAGATTTATTCAGAAAAGAGAAACGCTATCCTTTAAAAAAGAAGAAAAAACAAACGCCAATTCCTCTCTTAGAACCTACAGAAACTGAAATAAAAATCAAAGAAGAAAAAGAATAAAATATGAAGAAAGTACTGATCGCAAATAGAGGTGAAATTGCACGAAGAGTAATCAGAACCCTAAAAAAAATGAACATCAAAAGTGTTGCTATTTATTCCGATGCTGATAAAAATGCGCCACACGTTTTAGAGGCTGATGAAGCTGTTTATGTTGGAAAAAGTCCCTCATCGGAAAGCTATTTGCAACAGGACTTAATTCTTCAATATTGTAAAGATTTAGGTGTGGAAGGAATTCATCCTGGCTATGGTTTCTTATCTGAAAATGCCGGTTTTGCTAAAAAAGTGAAGGCTGCAGGAATGAAACTTATTGGTCCATCTCCAGAATCTATGGAGGTAATGGGTGATAAATTAAGTGCAAAACAAGCAGTGAAAAAATTCAATGTTCCTTTAGTTCCTGGTGTAGACGAAGCAATTTCTGATGTCAACGCTGCCAAACTAATCGCTGAAGAAGTTGGTTACCCAATTTTGATCAAAGCTTCTGCTGGTGGTGGTGGTAAAGGAATGCGTTTGGTTGAAAACACCGAAGAATTTGAAGAGCAAATGACAATGGCACAAAATGAAGCACGTTCCTCTTTTGGTGATGATGCTGTTTTCATTGAAAAATTCGTTGACAAACCACGTCACATTGAAATTCAAGTTTTTGCAGATCAGCAAGGCAATGTAGTATATTTATTTGAACGTGAATGCTCAATTCAACGTCGCCATCAAAAAGTGGTGGAAGAAGCACCAAGTGCGATTTTAACTCCTGAATTGAGAAAAGAAATGGGTGAAGCTGCTGTTGCAGTTTGTAAAGCTTGTAACTACGAAGGTGCTGGTACTGTTGAATTTTTATTAGATGGGAAATTGAATTTCTATTTCTTGGAAATGAATACGCGTTTACAAGTTGAACATCCAGTAACAGAAGAAATTACTGGATTAGACTTAGTAGAATGGCAAATTAGCAT